>NZ_JBFAQB010000025.1:0-132390 GCF_040676995.1 Nonomuraea sp. NPDC049419
CAGATTCCGGCAAACGCACCAAACCCGTGCTCTGATCAGCCACTACCGCCGACGAGGCGACCCGTTACCACGCGATCTACGGATGTAGTACCGGGAGCCCCGGTCCTGGAGCATGTGGCGGCGCTACATGACCGCAACGGATATACGCTGCTGCTGCTGCGGGTGTGGCTACTGGCTGGCGATCGGAATTTCTTGGAGTGGGAAGGGCTCACTCGAGCGCTGTCATCAGGGTCGATGTCTTGCGGGATTGAGGCTACAAGAGGGCGGTTGCTCCTCCGATCCCTGCAAGTGAGGCGGACGCGGACAGCTTCGAGGGCCCACTCCTGCTGGGATGGGCCCTCGTGCTGCGACGTTCGATGGCGCGCTCAGAGTCGCCCTCTGTCGCCGAAGGGATCAGTATTGGCGCTCGACCAGGCTCTGATCTGGTCAGACAAGCTAGCCTCCCCATGCTGCGTCTCCGCTGAGGAGAACCCCTCATCAGCGCTGACAGGCCAGGTCACGATCAGGAACTCCTCCATCGCGCTTGGGGTTCCACCTGTTGCTCTTGCCGAGTTCGGGCGGCGGGTATGGACGCGTACCCCGTAGCTTCCGGGCCCTCGCGGAGTCAGGACCGGTAGTTCATCTGGCGGGAAGTCCATGAAGCCCATCACCCGCATGAGCCCCGTGGAGGTCACAAGTTCGATCTCTGCAACCTTGTCCCAGCCGGACGACTGCCGCTCCGGTGGATGGTCCCATATCTGAACGCTCACTTGAACGGGACCGGTGTGCACGTCAGCCCAGATGGTTGCTGCGTCCTTTCGCGCCACCACTAGCCGCGCGGAGTCGCCCATCGGAGGCTCCGTATAGGTCTCCTCGTCTGCCGCCTTGATGAGCAATTGGTGGTAGGAGACGTGGACGACCGCTCTCGCTGTTGGAGGAATGTCAGAGCTCATGACACAAGGCTACCGTGGTAAGCCCCGGTTAATTGACGACTTGAATGTAGAAGGCATCCCTGGCAATGAGCCTGTAGTCCCGATAGAACCCCTTCAAATGGGCACCGCCAGCCTGGTTTTGTTCTATGGGGATAAGGCGCCAGCTATAGTCGCCGCCGCTCGTAGCCGCACCCTCCAGGGTCGAGGCTGGAGGATACTCATCACATTCCCAGCCGGCTGGACGAGGGCTGGGTGCATCCTGGCATGCGGTGTTGCGATTTTCGGTGATGTCTGACTGGTTCCTGATCCGATGCAGCGGATAGTTGTTGCCTGGCGTGGGCGGTGCGCCAGGAAGGCCCTCAGTCTGGGCATCGGCGATGTGGTTGGCGTAGCCTAGAAGGATCGACCGAGGGACCTTGTGAGTCCCCCAGAAGAGGGGGAAGACGCATCCGTAGTAGGCGATATCGCCGCCTGCGGCCATGTAGTCACAGCGGAGCGGCTCGAAGATTTCCGACACGACAGTTACCGCGTCCACTGCCAGCGGGGATGGATAAAGACAAGTTCGGCCTCGGGGGAAATTCCATTTGAGACTTCGACCTGAGTGCCGGAGAGCTGGCCTGAGAGTTCATGGTGAACTCTCTTGTATTCTCCTTCCACGAGCTCGGTCGGAGGGTAGGGATTTGTCATGACGCTACAGGGGCCGCCGCAGCCTGGGATTGCCGTGAATATGATGGCATAGCCTTGTCCGTCCAGGTCTTCCGCTCCGACCCATTGATCAAAGGTGATCTCGTTCTTTGCCGGGTTCGCGGTGATGAGGCTCCACAGATCGAGTTCGAACTTGCGCGCACCATTCAGGTACTTCGGCGGGCCGAGTGAGAGCTTGGACCGCATTGCGAGCGGCGGGTTCTGCTGGCTCGAAACAGATAGTGTAGGGCTTGCCTTCTGTCTGCGAGGGTTGCGTGCTCTGGCAGGTATCCTGAACTGCCGCTTTGCGCTTTGCTTTTGGGTTGACTCGGCCAGGTTCTTCGGATGGGCCTTGCCGATACTTTTCGAGTTTTGCGATGAGAGGGTTTCCGGGGTCGGTCATCGGAGGATTGGCTAAGGCTGGCGATGGCGCGAGAACGGCGAGGGCTAAGAGTGGGCCGATCATCGCTGTTAGTGCTGCTCGGAATCGCAAACCAGTATTCTCCCTTCCATGCCCGCCGGGGCATGCCTCATGGCCGTGAGACGGTAGCCCCAACGGAATGACCTTACGATAGATTGTTTATCTTGTGGTTGCGAGGCTTGACAAGCCTTGAATCGTTAGTGCATATGTAAGCGAGCATCTACAGAACTGCTATATAAGCGAACCGTGAGGGCGCGGCTACGTAGGGATGAAGTGTTCTCAGTAGGTGGAACGCGCGCAGGCTCATGAAGCTGACTGGTTGAAGGCGCGCGCAGATCTGTGGCAAATCCCACGCCCAATGCCGCGTTCCGCAGATGTGTAGCAGGAAAAGCACCCGGATATGTGCTCTGGGCTCCGGGAACGCTTGCGAGCGTGCCGATGCGGCGTGTCACTAGGCGTAAGCGTTGCGCCTGGTCAGGTGTCTGCGGCGGGGATGGCCTCGACGATTTTCGTCGGGGTCGGGATGTCGAGTTTGGCCAGGATGTCGCGCTGGGGTTTGGTCAGCTCGGCGCGCTGGCGGAAGGTACCGGTCGGGCCGGCTTCGCACCTCTGCCGGAACCTGGGTCAAGGTCACCGGCGTAAAGCGATGGACGGCAGCGCAGCAGGTGTATAATCTGACCGTCGCCGACGTGCATACCTACTATGTTGGGGTAGGTGGCGTTAGCGTTCTGGTTCACAATGCCGAGCGCATTCCTCCGTTTGTCACTGAGATGCTCAGAAGGATTAAAGACGGCAGCCTTGGGCCGCGTCTAAAAGCAGATGGCAGTTCAGACATCTATAAATATAGGGAGCCGAATCGGCGCACTGGGCTAGGGGGTGATCCGCGTAGAAATAAGTGGTGGGACGGGGCGGAGATCTACGGAGTTGAAGGAAATAATAGCTATATAATTCTCGAAAAGGATGGCAAATATATGTGGATCCAAACCACAACTTTAAAAACCTTAGATCGTTCTGCGACTAGCCTGCATTGCGAGTGAGTCATCCAATGAACGAGCAGTTGATCTCCGAACTCATGTCGAGCTTCGGCATGAAATTCCTTGGGCCCAGAAGGCGAACGGGAATTCCTACCTGGGTGGCGTCGCTGGTGACAAGTGTCGGCCCGAGCGAGGGACGCTATGATCGCACGGTCAGCCGCAGCAACCCCCATTCAGTCGAAATATTCAACCGTGACTGGTATGCGCTCTCGTCCGAGGCAGGGCTGTTTTCAGGCGAGCACCAATTCCTCGTATCGCTGAATCCAGGTATCGAGCCGGATTTTGACCGAGTTCGGGAGGCGTCCGATGACTCAACGGACCCGGCCTGGTGGGAATGCGAGTGGGGAGCGGTGGAGCTCCAAGCTGGATGGGATTTGGCTGGGCAAGGAGCAGCGTCCGGTGTCGTCGGCTCCGGGCACGGCTATCCCGGATTTGTGATGTCTTCTATGAGCGGCTCGGTATTCGTTGTCGGAACGGTTTGGCAAGAAGAAATCGGCGTTGCGGTGTTGCCGGAACCTTACTGTTCCTCAACGCTGCAGGAGGCAGCACGACGATATCTGGCAGGGCGTCGAACGGCTTCAGAGAGGGAAGACTTGAAGGCCTGGCTTGCTCGTGGTGAGGAGTTTCCTCCTACGTAGACCTTGAATAAGTGCTGTGCCTGCCGGAAATTCTATCCATGCGGGTCCAGGCTCGTGGAGAAGGCGATCGAGAAGCTGAATTCGTACGGTCATCCCGTCGTGGCCCGCAGCCTGCAAGTGGAACTCGGTGCCATCGTTAGAACCGCGTCCCCGCTACACAGGTTGAATTCGTAGAGTCATAGAGCCGTGACGGTCTGCCGTTGCTGGTGTACGACCGATGTATGCGGTACGGGCAACGAGGCGGGTACACCCCCGCAGAGCAGGAACGACGGGAACAGCTGCGGTTACAGGCGGCCGAATGGTTCGAGGACGCGCATGGCACCAGGCAGATCGCTCGTGAGCTGCGGGTCCACGAGCGGACGGTGGCCAGATGGCGCAAGTCCTGGCGAGAGGACGGCATCGAGGCGCTGCGCTCCAAGGGTCCGGTCTCACGCGAGAAGCTGACATCGGCGCAGTGGCAACGGCTGGAGACCGAGCTGAACCGGGCCCCCTTGGCGCACGGGTTCGGCGATGACCAACGCTGGACCCCGGGCCGGATCAAGACGCTGATCGGCCGGCTGTTCCACATCGGCTACACCATCGAGGGCGTCGGCAAGCTGCTACGACGGCACGGCTGGTCGGCACAGGTTCCCTCCCGGCGCGCGCTGGAACGCGACGAGCAGGCCATCGCCACCTGGGAGCAGGAGGTGTGGCCGGCCGTAAAGCCACCGCGGCGGACCTGGGCGCCTACATCTGCTTCGAGGATGAAGCAGGTCAGGGGTTGAGGCCGCCGAAAGGACGCACGTGGGCACCGCGCGGCGCCCGCCCGGTGGTGACGGTACGCGGCAGGGGCAGCGGCCGGGTCAACATCGCCAGCGTGGTCTGCTACCGGCTCGGACACCGCCCGCATCTGATGTTCAAGCTGCTCATCTACCACGGGCGTAAGGACGAGCCCAGGAGCTTCACCTGGAGCGACTACCGCGACCTCATCATGGCCGTCCACCAGCAGCTCGGCACGCCGCTCGTGTGGTGCTGGGACAACTTGAGCGTGCACCTGGTCGCCGAACTGGCCCGCTTCGCCGAGGCCAACGCCGACCGGTTACGCATCTGAGCAATGCTTGAGACCTGTGGATCGGTCGGGAAGGGGTGTACCTTCCCGAAGATCATGCGAGTCCTCAAGACATGACCGACGCGTCAACGTCGGTCGGGAAGGCACACCCGTGCTCACCGTAGTCCCTGACCCCGCTGGCGGCGACCGTGACGCGTCCGCCTCCAGCCTCTCACCCGTGCTGATCGCCGAGCTGGTGCGGGAAGGCGCCCGCCGGATGCTCGCCGAAGCGCTCAAGGCCGAGGTCTACGCCTACATCGCCGCCTTCGCCGGCGAACGCGACGAGGCCGGCCGCCGCCTGGTCGTGCGCAACGGCCACCATCAGCCCCGGACCGTGCTGACCAGCGCGGGCGCGATCGAGGTCCAGGCTCCACGGGTCAATGACAAGCGCATCGACGAGACCACGGGCGAGCGGCGCCGGTTCTCCTCGGCGATTCTGCCGCCGTGGTGCCGTAAGAGCCCGGCGATCACCGAGGTGCTCCCTTTGCTCTACCTGCACGGCCTGTCCACCGGCGACTTCGTGCCCGCGCTGGCCAGTTCCTCGGCACCGGCCACGGCCTGTCGGCGCCGGTCATCACCAAGCTCACCGAGCAATGGAAAGCCGAACAACGGGCGTTCGCCGCACGCGACCTGTCCGACATAGACTACGTCTACCTGTGGGCTGATGGCATCCACGTCAACATCCGGCTGGAGGAGCACAAGCTGTGCCTGCTGGTGCTGATCGGGGTGCGTGCCGACGGCCGCAAGGAACTCATCGCGCTGACCGACGACTACCGCGAATCGACCGAGTCCTGGGCGGACCTGCTGCGCGACTGCGCCCGGCGCTGCATGCGCGCCCCGGTGCTGGCCATCGGTGACGGCGCGCTCGGCTTCTGGTCAGCGCTGGCCGAGGTGTTCCCGCAGGCCAGAGCTCAACGCTGCTGGTTTAACAAGATCGCCAATGTGCTCGGGTCGCTGCCGAAGTCGGCCCACCCCGGCGCGAAGAAGACCCTTACGGAGATCTGGAACGCCGAGAGCAAGGACCGCGCGCTGGCCGCGGTCACCGCCTTTGAGGCCGCCTACGGCGCCAAGTTCCCCAAGGCCGTCGCCAAGATCACCGACGACGTCGAAGAGCTGCTGGCCTTCTACGACTACCCGGCCGAGCACTGGCGGCATCATGTACGGGTGAAAAGATAAGGGGTAGTGGGTGTTGCTCATCGCGCTGCGGCGTTTGGTGACTCAACTGGCCGCGTTGAAGCGTCCGATCGTTGCAGCACTTTCGCCAGGCCTCTCGTCTGAACAGGTTGAGTCAGAGCTTGGTTGCTCCGTTCCGGAAGACGTGGCAATCTGGTTCGGCTGGTGCAACGGCGTTGCATACTTTGCTGGACAGACGCAGGATGACGCGAACTTGATTCCTGGATATGCCCCGCTCTCCCTGTCTGAGGCCGTTGTGCTCAGAGAGTCGTATCCTGATGACCCGGTACTTGGCCCTGACTGGATTCCCCTGCTCGGCAATGCAAGTGGGGATTTCTATGCGGCATTGTGGAGAGGATCCGAGCAGCCACAGGTAGCCGGAGTTCTGTCGGGAGAGCCTACCGAAATAGAGTTTCAAAATATCGAACTCATGATTTCCGTTTTCAGCGAATGTTACTTTCGTGGCGCTTTCGGAGTTGATGAGCGGGGCATGTTGACTATGGATCCCGAGCTGTATGAAGTGGTTCACTCGGAGGTGGTCGGCCAGTACATGTAGCGCCAGGCTGTCGTGGACGTTGGCGGCGCTGATCGCGACAGCAAAGGGGCAGACCAGTCCGTTCGGTGACGAGGTGGATCTTCGACCCCTTCTAGCCGCGGTCGACAGGATTCGGGCCCGTCAGTTCCCCCTTTGACCGCCCGGACGCTGACCGAGTCGATCGCGCACCGCGACCAGTCCAGCTCGCCGCGCGCGCCGAGCTCGTCCAGCAAGATCCGGTACAACTTGGCTCACACGCGCGCGGTGCTCCACTCGGTGAAGCGACGGTGCATGGTCTGCCAGGATGCGCCGAACATCGGGGGCAACTGCCGCCAGGCGCACCCGGTAGTGGCCACGTACACGATCGCTGCCGGAATCGTCCGATCGTCCACCCGCCGTCGCCCGCCACCTTGCGGTCGCGTCGGCGCCGGCGGGACCACCCGCTGGAACAACTCCCACAACTCATCAGGCACCAGCCGCCGAAGGAAGGCATCCACGAAAGATCCAACGACCAAACCCCAAATGAGTCACGGTCTTAGAGCTCCGAAGTGCTGCGTTGTACGTCAGCTCGTCTATCACCAGTCGTCGGAGAGGAGGCGCTTGGGCGGGGCGGTGATCTTGACGGGGGTTCCCCAGTCTCGATAGATGATGTTCATCGTCATGGTCTCGGCGTCGCCGCCCTCCGGCCAGGTGAACTTCATGATGGCCTGGAAGCGTCTCGGCAGGTTGTCCGGGCCTGCCCAGAGCTTCCAGGTGATCTGGCCGCCGTGTACCCCCTCCTCTTCGATATCGAAGGAGATTCCGGCCTGCCTCTCCATCAGCTTGGTGACCGTCACCGTGCCGCTGTGGAGCGTTGTCTTCACGCCCTCGAAGGTTTCGCCGTCGGCGCTGGTCGCACCATAGGAGGCGACCAGTTCGAGAAAGCCTGGGTTGATTCCGTTGACGAGATCCTTACCCCAGACGACCCCGGCGAGGTTCTGTCCAGCGGTCCATTCCCCCAGCTTAGGTGGCGATTTCCAGATGTACTTGCCCTTATCGGAACGCACGTAGCTCTGGGAGTAGTAGTCCCGGCCTATGGTGATCTCCCGGGACCGGCCCGTCGCGGCCCGCTCGCGGGAGATCACCGTGAGGTCGGCGGCGTACATGCCTGAAGCGTTGAAGCGGTAGGCGCCGGAGATCTTGAGATCCTCCGACGGCGGAGGGCCGCCACGTCGCCTGACGGAGAAGCGCACGCTGCTCTTCTTCGCGAACTGCTTCTTGATCGCTTTGACGACGGAGCCGAGAGGCTCCGATGCGGGAACCGCGTGCACGGCGCCGCCGGGAATCGTTACGCTCAACAGGCCAGCCACGACCAGCGCGACGCTCATGCGCTTCATGCGTCGATCATCACAGATGATGATCTCCATCTCATCACGAGAGGTGTCGGCCCTGACGCTGTCGAACGCTCGGCGGGGACGTCATGCGGGGGCGGGCTTGGACGGAGCCAGCAGGAAAGAGGTGGCAGGGGCGAGCAGCGGCGCCAGCACGTCGTGCAGTATCTGCTGTGTTGTGCCTGGACGAAGGCATGGCTGTACGCGATGTTGCATGCCTGGCTCAATCGTCCGCGTCCTCCTTCCATGGTTGGGCAACCATGGAAGGAGGTATCCGTGGTCGCAAGGGCTCGGAGTGCTCGTGGTGGGTATCCCGGCCACAGGTAGAGATATCGCCGCTGTGCTCGGCACGTGCTCACACGCACGCCCGAACGATCCTTCCGGCACCCATGCGCGGGTCGCTGTCCTACCTGCCTTGAAGAACATGACGCCCACCGTTCAGGGGACAATCATTCGGGCGGCCGCGGGGGAATGGCCAATGGGGTGTCCGCCGTGCTCGGTGCGTGCTCGTGCGCCCCGTCACGTGTCGTCAGTTCCTGGCACTGCCGGACACGCGAAAGGTGTGGAGATGGCACGAACTGCCACCAGACAGCACTGCCTGACACTGAAAGATCTTGCTTCTAATCCGACGGTCGCAGGTTCGAATCCTGCAGGGCGCGCGTTCGAGACCAGGCAATTCACGGGTTGACCTGGTCTTTTGCATGATCGCTTCGGATGCCTCGTAGGCAGCGAGAGGCGGCCCGAAGCAGCCCTGTGCCACTCTTCACGGAACATACGCGGAATGCCCGCAGCCAGGTTTCCCCAGCTCGACCTGGGAGTTTCGCGGCCCGGAACGGCGAAAGGACCCTGAGGTGTCCCGGGGTCCTGCCGTAGTTCCTGTGTCACGCCGCGAGCGCTTCCAAGATGCGCCGGTTGGCGATCTCCTGTTGGCCGTCGATGCACTTGGCGTACACGCGGAGCATCACGTCCACGCCGTGTCCCGCTCTCTCGGCCGCTTCCGGGGCGTGCACGCCCGCGTTGAGCCAAAGCGAGACGGCAGCGTGCCGGAGGTCGTACGGCCGGCCCGCCAGGGGAGAGGCGACCTGGTCGGGAGTAAAGGCGGTGTCCAGGCTTCCTGCCAGACCTTCGCGTACGCCGAGCCTGAGATCACGCCGCCCGTGCGCGTACGGAAGAGCCGGCCGTCCTCGCCGACGCCGAACGCCGCGATGTGATCCCGCAGAATGGCCACGAGTTCGGGCGGGACGGGCACGGTGCGCGTGTGCTTCACGTCCCGATGCTTCAGCCCGCGCTCGTCGTGAGCCTGACCCGAGTCGGTGAACCGCCTGTTGCTCTGCGGCCTGGTCTTCTCCAGCGTCAGCAGCCCCCAGCCCTTCTCCGGGAGCTGACAGTCCTTCTGCCGCAGTCCCGCCGCTTCTGCCGGGCGCAGGCCGCCGAAGTACATGCAGGCGAACATGGCGGCCAGCATCGGCCCTCGTGATCGCCCCACGTAGGTCACCGCGGTGAGCAGTTCACGTGCCTGCCTTGGGCTGACCACTGAGCGCCGATCGATCTCGCCGCTCACCTTGGCCTTGCGGAACTTGACCTTGTGCAGCGGATTCGCCGAAAGCTCTTCCAACTCCACGGCGTACTCAAGCGCGTGGTGGAAGACGGCCCGCTTGCGGCGGTACGTCGAGGTGGCCGCAGGCTTGCCGTCCAGGCACAGCGCCAGGGCTTCCAGCGCCGCACGGGCGTGCTTGGTCTCTTCGAGAGCTGTCAGCGGGAGTGAAGCACCTTCCAACCAGCGGACAGCGCGGGCGATCTCCGGTGTCGGCTCACGCCGGCGATCCTCGGGCAGGAAGGAGTGCTCGCGCAGTGCCCGCCGGATGATCTCGTCAGACGGTCGGCCGGGTACGTCGCCGACCAGAACGCGGGTGACGGTGGCGAGAGTGTCGGTCATGCCTTCCCGGGACTTGGCCGCCGCTTGAGGCCACCAGGTGCGAACGTACGTGACGGCGAAGGCGTACCAGGTCCGGGCCATCCTTAGCCTTGACCATCGAAGCGGGAAGACCGCTATCTACGTCGAAGGCTTCGCCCTTCTTGGCCGCCTGCCGCAGATCGGACAGGAAGCCCTCGGCCAGGCCCTTGGTCTTGAAGGTTTGTGACTTCTCGCGGTTGCCGACCGTCCACCGCACGGTGTGGGAGACGACCCGAGGCTTCTTGCCGGGCTTGTCCGCTCGGGTGTTGGTACGGATATCCCAGAACTTGACCTTGTAGGAGGTGGTCATGCGGCGCTCCTGAGGGATTCGAGCCAGGCGTCGAGGTCGCTGCGGTAGATGCGGAGTTCGCCGTTGGGCAGGCGGATGCCGTTCGGTGCCTTGCCGATCTCTCGCCAGCGGTAGAAGGTGCGGCGGGAGACGCCGCCGAGTTCGTCGAGGACTTGAGTAACGGTCAACAGTTCGTCTCGCTTGGTCACGCCGCCCTCCCCATGTCCTCGGTTGCCGAAAGATCTCGACCGGCTGCTCTGGCCTCCAGCTCTCGCAAATGGGCTCGCCAGCGCTGCCGTACGGCCACGCTGCGCAGGAGGCGTACGGCGAGAGGTGGCACGTTGGCGTCTCCGGCCGGGACGGGCCGCCAGATGTAGCGGTGCGGATCTGTGGGTTGGTCGGCCTGACCGAGGGCTTCGAGGACCCAGGTACGGCGGTCCTGCTCGTGTTCGGCGAGGGTCTTGTTGGACCACTTGCGGCTGACGAGGATGCGGCGTCCGGCGTGGCCGAGGTGGTCGGGTTTGTGGGCCTTGCCACGGCAGCGGCCGGGCTGCATACCGGCTTTCGCGTTCTTGGGCTGGACGCCGTAGCGGAGCCAGTTCGGGCAGGTGGGTGAGCAGGGTTCGTAGCGGAGGGCGTCGAGCATGCGGGCGGCATGCTCGCGCTGGGCCTGGCCGCAGTCGAGGGCGTCGCCGATGGACTTGGTGAGGTACTTGGACAGGTAGCGGATGCACTGGTCCGAATCCGGGGTACCGGCCAAGACACCTTGGACATCGACCTGTTCGCCGAAGCGGATCACGTGTAGCGGTTCGGCGTCCTCATCAATCGCGTCGAGGGCTTCGTCCCAAATGGGCAGGACCTCGCCGCTCACAGGGTCGAGGTAGCCGGTGCCGTCCTGCCAGACAGGCAGGTGCTCGCCTTCGAAGAGGACTTCGTTCGCCTCGGGCCACCAGACCTGGTGGTAGGTCGCGGCGGCGATCTGCTTGATCTCTGCTCGTGGGAGCGTTCCACGGATGGCCGTGTGCAGGTGCGGGGCGAGCCGCTTCTGTGGCTCTACCGAGGAGAAGTACTGCACGTCATAGCCCGCGACCCGGCGCAGGTTCTGTACGAAGCGGTCCACGAGCTTGGAGAAGTGCAGGGCGTCTCGGGCGGCGCGCCGGTAGTCGTAGGTGTCGGGGTCGATGGGTACGCCGTCGCGGACCTTGCCGTACGAGGGCAGGGTGAGCGTGACGAACAGGGACGGCCGGTAGATCTTGCCGTCGCTGGCTTGGAAGGTGCGGCCCAGGGTGGTGTGGGCCATCTTGCGCTTGGGCAGGTCGGGTGCATCCTGGCGTCGCCGGGTGGAGCGGGAGCGCTTGGCGGTGGTGCGGCCGAGGACGTTGCCGCGCATGCCGGCGGCGTTGATCTCCTCGTCCAAGCCCGCGATGATCGCGTCGAGTTCGGTGGTGTCGTCGCCGGCCTTCTCGGCGGCGTCGCGCTGGGCTTGGTAGTCGGCGCGGAACTCCACCAGCCAGCGCTGTTCCTCGTTGGGTTCGTCGGGTGTGATGGTGGGTTCTTCGTCGAGGTGCCAGCCTTCGCGGCATTAAGCCTTGCGGAGCTGCTTGTTGCGCTTGGCACACGGCGGGCACTTGCTGTCGAGGGTGGCCCCGCACGGGACGTCGATGACCTCCCAGGTACCGGTGTGGGTGTCGAGGCGCTTGAGCGGGATCGGGCGGATGCAGACGCCGTGCTGCTTGGCGACCTCTACGAGTACGTCGCGGGCCATCGGCATGGCTTGGCGGACGGCTCGGGGGAGGGCGCGGTCGTGCGCATGCGTCATGCGTTCCTCCCTTCGTCGGGGTCGGTGACGATGAGTGCGGTCTGGCCGCACTCGGCGCACTCGACCAGGCCGCGTACGGGGTCGACAGCCGCTTGAACATAAGCTGGGGTACCTCTCGTGATGTGGAGTCAGGGGAGAACCGAGGGGCCGCCGGAAGTTGCCGCTTCCAGCGGCCCCGCCTTATCTGTCAGGCCGCCGTGTCGCCGGCGTCCTTGTTGGCCTGTTCGGCGTGTAGCTGCTCGCAGTCGGCCAGGTAGCGAGCAGCCGCGCTGAAGATGTCGCGGGCGGTGTTGAGGTCGTCGTCGGTGACCGGTCCGGCCTCGGTGGTGGAGATGTGCAGGTTCGCCTCGTGCGAGGTGAAGTCCAGGTAGGGGCGCGGGTTGCTGAGCAGGAGTCCGGCACGCACCTTGAGGCGCGCGGTGTGGAAGGAGACGCTGACGTGCGGCTCAGTGTCGGGCTGCATGGACAAGGTGACGTAGGTGTAGGGCCGGTGCTCGCTCATGCCGCCACCCCGCGTCCGTCCGGGAGGCCGTAGAAGCTGCGTTCTAGGGAGCGGGCGAAGCGCGATGCTTCGCGGGCGAGCTGGCGTGCGAATTCCAGGTCTTCCTTCGTGACGGCCCTGTGGGTGGTGAGCAGGACGGAGGTGGCGCCGAAGTCGAGCGCCAGGACGGGCTGACGGCGTGGGAACGGGTGGTTGAGCGTGTGGGCGGCGTGCCCGGTGGTCAGCCGGATCACGCTGTTGCGTGGTGTACGGCGTCGGGTCATTTAGGCGGCTTCCTTTCCGGCCGAACCCTTGCTCTGGGCGGGCTGGTTGAGCTGGCGAGGTGCGTGCATCTCCCGCACTTTGATCGAGTACGCGAGTCGTCCGGCCGCGTTGACGTACGGGGTGACGGTGATGCCGTCGAACTCGACCGGCGTGAACGGCAGCCCCGGCATGGGCTGCGGCGGAGTCGGCTGCACCGGGGTGAGGATCTTGACCGCCACGGTCTTCTGGGCGGGCTTGAGGGTCGGGTCACCGTCCATGACCGCGACCTGCCAGACCAGTTCGGCGGTCTGCTTGTCGCGGGCCTGCACGAAACGGCCGTTCGTCGAGGCGTCGAAGTCCTTGACGGGCTCGACCTCGCCGACGATGTAGCAGCCGTGCGGGAAGACCATGGCGAAGGTGACGGGGATAGGGCCTTGCAGAGCCATAACTACGGTTCCTCTCTTGGATGACAGGCACTCGACCTATCAAGTAGTCAGAAGATAACTCCGTAGCTTGCTAGGTCAAGTGACTAGGTGAGAGGTGACGTGCGTGTCACCACTGCGATAGACAGGCACCCAAGCCGATGGCCCGACATATGAGGAGGATCTGGTGCGAATCTTGTGGGGCTGCTTATCCGTGGTGGTGATCGTCCCGCTGATCGGGCTTTTCCTGCTGTACCAGATCCCCATGTGGCGCGACGATGCCCGCTTCGACGACTTCCGCGAGCGCGTCCTTGCTCATCCGCTTCCGCCCAAGACGCAAAGCGAGGGCAGTGCCCGAGCGACCTTCGGCAAGATCTCGGGAGGGAACGGCGACTACTGCGAGTACCGCGTACGGCGAGTGCTGCAGACCGGCCTGTCTCAGGGCGAGATCCGCACCTACTACAACGAGGCTCGCATCCGCGGGGCCGACAACGACGAACAAGCGCAGGTGTCTCTGCGGTTCGGTGAAGACACGGGAGACGGCCGGAAGATCACCGTGGAGGTCATCGACATCAGCCCCAGCGATTGGGACTGGCGCTGCACATAGCCGGACAGTTGAATCAGGCGACCGGGTAGGCGTCTTCCAGTTCGTGCCGGTCAGCAGGCAGCAAGACCTCGATGACACCAAGAGGCCGGCCGGAGGCATCACGGACGGCACCGAACACTGCCAGGAGCGGGATGTTCTTCGGCATGCCGAGCTGCTTGACCTCGTCGGCCGAAGGCATACGCGCGGTGATCTGCTCCACGATGTGATCGAACCGCACACCCTTGCGCGCCTGAAGATGCTCCCGGAACCCCTGCCGCAACGGCTCATCGCTGGTCAGGTCCGTACCTGAGGAGAGATCCAGCGGCAGCCACAGCGACACCAACTCGGTAGATTCGCCCTCACGCACGATCAGCCGCCGCCGGACGAACACCTTGCTCTTGGGCTGGAGATCGAGCAGCGCGGCGACACGATTAGGGGCGGTCACTGAGCCCACTTCGACGACCTCGCCGCTGGTGCCGGCTTCGGGGTTGGTCAGGTACGCCTGTCCGGGCCGCTTCTGCTCGATGGAGGCCATGGCCGGTCGGCCGCGTACGAAGCGGCCCTTGCCCTGCTGGGACTCGATCCAGCCCTGCTCACGCAGCACGCGAAGGGCGGCGACCACGGTGGGACGGGAGACGCCGAACTCTTGGATGAGCTGGTTCTCGCTGGGGAGGAGCGTGCCCGGTGGGTAGTCTCCTGCCTCGATGCGCCTCTGAAGAGTCTGGACAAGCTGCGCATACTTAGGCGGCACGGACTCAAGCGACATCATGACCGTCCAACAGCCGACAGGTTGTTTTACCAAGTTTGAGAGTAACCGGCGAACCACGCACTGTCCACGCGGTTGAGCCAAGGCGGGGAGCCGTACAGGAGAACCGGCAGGCAGCCCAGCGGCCGGGCGGGGAAAGAACGCCACGGGAGCCACCGCTGGGACTGCCTGCCGGTGGTGACGCGACGAGGCACGGCGGCCCCGATCCCTACCCCCTCCGACAGGGACTGCGCATGCCTCGGCGCGCCGGTCATCACCTGGCGGCGTATGCGGCCAGGAGCTTCGCCGCGCCCTCCGGATCGGAGGTCGGGTGCCGCTGCTCGGCGCTCTGCCAGGAGTAGTAGGCCCCGCCGTACCCGACGAACACCCACACCGGCAACCCGGGCTCCCGCTTGTGCACCATGAGAGCGGAGTTGTTCTCATTTCCCCTTTCGAGCCCCCAGCCGGGAGGAAGACCCGAAGATGCCCGACTACGTCCCTAACGTGCGACTACGCGCCTGGCGCAACGAGCATCGCCTCACCCGCGCGGAGATGGCCGACCGCATCAACGCCACCCCGGTAGGCGTCGCCGAACGCCTGGCATGCGACGAGGAACGGGTCCGCCGCTGGGAGGCCGGCGAAGTCCGCTGGCCCCGCACGCCGTACGGGCTCGCCCTGACCCAGCTCACCGGGCACGAGCCGGAAGCCCTCGGCTTCACCCAGACCAGACAGACCAGCAGCCGCCTCATCGAGGCCCAGGTCATCCCCGCCGACGCTCTTCGTGCCGAGGCCGAGTTGTACGGCACCATGGAACTCGCCCAGCAACTCCAGGCATCCGACGTCGGCACCGGCACCCTGGAAGCCCTCGCCGAGGCCGTCGATCTGCTCTGCCGCGCCTACCCGGTCGTACCCGCAGGCACGCTACGCGACCGCACCCAAAAGCGCCTGGCCCAAATCAACCGCCTGCTTCCCGGACGCCTCACCCTGGCCCAGCACCGCGAACTCCTCGTCATCACCGGCTGGCTCACCGCCCTACTCGGCTGCGTCCACTACGACCTGGGCGAGAGGGAAGAAGCCGAGACCGCCCGCCGCGCCGCCTTCGAGATGGGCCGCCAAGTTGAGCACGGAGAATTGATGGGGTGGGCACACGAGATGTCAGCCTGGTTCGCCCTCGTCGAAGGCCGCTACGAAGACGTCGTCACCGCCGCCCGGATGGGCCAAGCCGTCGCCGGCACCAGCAGCGCCATGGTCCAACTCACCCTCCAAGAAGCCCGCGGCCTTGCTCGCATCGGCGACCGCCGCGAAGCCGACCGTACCCTCACCCGCGGAGCCGAGGTCCTCAGCACCCTGCCCATGCCTGACCACCCCGACCACCACTTCGTCTTCGACCACGCCAAGTGGGTCTTCTACGCCGCCACCTGCTACACCTGGCTGGGCGATGATGACCGCGCCGAGGAACACGCCCGCGAGACCATCCAGATGCACCTTCGCCCTGACGGCAGCTCCAACGCACCGATGAGAGTCGCCGACGCACACATAGACCTTGGCATCGTCCACGCTCGGCGCGGCGATCTCGACGCCGCCGTTGAAGAGGGACTGGCCGCCTTCGACATCGATCGACGGTCCCTTACCGACCTCGTGCACCGTGCTGGAGATCTCGACCGCGTGCTACGGCAACGCTATCGACGCGAAGCGCTTGCCGAAGAGTTCCACGAACGGTTCGTCACAGCCCGCAGAGCCCTCACTAACCGCCGTCCGGACCTGCTCGATTGAGTGACAAACGGGACCACTTGCAAGCCCGCCGAATTGCCGAGTTGTTCTTTCGGGTATCAAGGCGGCGGCGCACCCGCCGCCGCGCGGCCCGAGCTTGCGGGCCGCGCGCTGCGCGTGCGGCCTGGGGGCCGTTCTCGCGCGCGCCCGCCACTCGGGCCGCATCGGTAGCTCGACCCCCGGCCCTCAAGCCCCATCAACAGTTGCTACACGCCCAGATCAGCCGGAGCTACCATCAGCACCACTCGATCAGCCTCGATATCGAACCCAAGATCCGGATGGCCAGGAGATCCCTCCGCACTCATCAACACGGACTTCCCGAGACACCGTCCGATCACGCAGAAGAACCGCACCAGGACGTTCAGCCGCTCTTGCCCCTGCAACTCTCTGAGATCGACGTCGAAGTCGATGGATTCCACTTGATACATCCGGAAAATAATCAGGATCTCAGGGATCGGCCAGACCTTCAGCACGGGCGAGAGGCTCAGCTCAGGCACGCCGCCGCCATCCACAGCCGCGACCATGTCAGCAGCCGAAGAAAGCTCCATCGGCTCGCCACCCACCGCGTAGGCGTGCTGCCAACCCTGCGCACGAACGAGATCCAGCAGCACCTGCCAGTCCTCGACAGTCGTCCCCTCTACAACCACATCAGGCAACGCTCCGTTGACCTCAGGGTCGAAGAGGACCTTCACGTCATCCCAAAGCAGGTCAGGCACAGCACTCATCATCCCTCAAGAACGCGCCTCCGGCGGGGGACTCCGGCTCCGGGGTGATCGCCGCGCGGACCTGAGGTCCGTAGATGCCTGAGGTGGAAGCTGATCATCCCGTCCGCCATCGACCCGGGACAAGCCGAGCAGACCAGGGCCACGGGGCCAAGGTCGTTCCTCCAGTTGGGGGCTCCACCTTGTCCCCGTGGCCCTGGCCCGCTTCCCCTTCGGGCGGGGCGAGGGCAGACGGGATGATCTCAGTGTCGAGCAGGCGGGGTGTGCGCAGGTGCGCGATCCATGTCACCCTGCGCCTATGCTCACCGTTCGCCAGCTCCTCGACTACCTCACCGGCTTACCCGACGAAACGCCCGTCGGGGTCGACGTCAACTCCGGAGGTTGGTATCTCCGCGTAGAAGAACTCAACGTGACCACCGCCCAAGATGCGACACCCGGTGGCGACCCTCTCGAAGGCACCGAGATCAATATCTTCTGGGAACCCGGCCAGCACGGCTGGACCATAGACGGCCCCTCCAAGACGCTCTTTACTCTGGACGACGTAGAAGAGCTGATCACTGAACGCGATGCGCTCCGCCAAGAACTGGCAGAGCTCCGAGCCGGCCTCTGTTTCTCTCTTCGCAAGCACCACAGCGAACCGGGGCCGCAAGGGCTCACCATCCGGTCCGTACTCACCGATCAAGAGATCTTCGCCGAGATCGAGCAACTCCGCACCATCGCCGCCGAGTCCCCTACCGAACCCAGCTCAGAGCTTTGATCGTCGTGCCATTAGCCAGGGTGACGAGGGGTCAACCACGGTCACTCATGACCGACCTCAGCCGCAGGTCAACGCCCCTACGAGCCGAGATCCCTGCAATTCCCAAGCAGACAGCGCGAGCTCGCTTCCCAACGCTCTACTACAGATTGTCTCCGTACTCGTCGACGTCGAGCTCGGCATGTGTGATCTGCAAGAATTTCAGGACACGTCGATCCAGATGCCACCCCAGTGGCCGATGCCGAGCCGGGATGCTAGGAAGCGCTGGCACCTCATGGGCGGCGACCTCGTCCTCTTCATCGCCAAAGAATCGAACCACTTGTAGGGTCGCCGTGTGTCCCGGTTCATGCCGATCCAACTCTTCGGCCACCGTGCCGATCACCTTGGCATAGGGTTCCAGCCGGTCGACCAGGGTCAAGATCATTTCGTCCACTGGCAGCGCTGAGGATCGTGGACCATTGACCTGCCAAATATGAACGGCAGGGCGGGGCGGTTCCAGCTTTCTACTGCCTCGGACCGTGGCCACGTCAGGCTCGAGGCCGAGCCGTGCCGCCATCTCCGCAGCGGACACACGCTCACTCTTGAGCGCGAAATAGACATACTGATCGACCTGCATGCGGTGACTCTAAACAATCCCCGAAGTAAGCAGGGTGGGATGCGCAAGCCTCGCCAGTAGTAGCCTGCTAGACCGATGGGTCGAGCCCGAGCCAAGGCTCCTCAAGGTGGCTCAAGAGGTAGGTGAACGGTTCAAGTCCCCCCTGCGACACAATGATCTCGTGCAGCGATTCGATGCAGCAGGAGCCGACCTGGTCCCTGGCCAACGGGTCCGAGTTCGAGTGACCCAGCAACACCCGTGGGGTGTCATGGTGGAGATCCTCGGTCATGAGGGCATCGGTGCATCGATCGATGGCGCGGCGATCGACAGTCCCTCCGGCGTCGGCCGGGCGTGGCTTGGTGAGTATCCGGCTGTCGGGACGGAGGTGGATGCCGTGGTGCAAGAGATCCGTCGATGGAGTCCACCGGCATGGGCACGCCTGACGATTCGATCTCAGGACCTTCACAGCTTTCAATGGCTGTGCGACTTCTGCGGCACCCCCACCGTCCTCAGTCCGGGAGGCGACGGTGTGACCATGGATGTCAGGAGCGCGGACGGTCCTGGCAGCCATGCCATCGTCACGCATCGGGAATGTCTGAGAAGCCGTCTCCATGAGTCGAGCAGCGAGCGCGCGCGTGTCGACTCGGTAGGCCGGCGATGAGCGACGGCTGCATTGATGGGCCGCCACTCCGCGCTTGGCGACCAGGGCCCCAATGGGGAAGCAGGTGACGCGGCAGCCGTCGACGTCGGTGAAGCGCAGCTGTGCGCCGGGGTGGGGGCGTTCCTTGCGGGCGATGACCCGCATCCCCTTCGGCCAGCCCGGCAACTTCAGCAGGCCGGTCAGCTCGGCCACCCAGGCGCCGGGCCGTACCTGCCGGTCGGCGTCGTAGGCGGGCGTCCACGCGGACGTGGGCAGGCGCAGGACCGCTTGCTGGATTTCCTCGGTCAGGGTGAATCCGATCGAGTACGACAGCCGCCGGCCCGGCTTGGTCAGCCAGGCCAGGAACTCGTGGGTGCCGCCGCCGGAGTCGGTGCGGATCAGCACCTGGCGGCGGCGGTGCTGGGGCAGCTGGGCCAGGGCCAGCCGTGTGGCCTCGATGTGGTCGGCGGCGGTGTTGGAGCCGGCGTTGCCCGGCCGCAGCACGATGGCCAGCGGTTCGCCGGAGGCACCGGGGCCGTGGTCGGCGAAGACGGTCATCGGGTGGAAGCCGAAGGTGTGTTTCCAGGTCGGGGCGGCGTGCTGTTTGTCGGAGTGGGCGATGACGATGGTGGCGTCGAGGTCGATGGGGATCAGCTCGCCGTCGCTGCCCGGCGCCGCAGGTCCGGCCAGGTCCCAGGCGCGTTCGCGGGCGAGGGCGCGGGCCGCACGCAGGGCCTTGAGCGCCTTGCTCTCATCGCGGGCGAGGTGGTTGATCAGGCGAGAGACGGTCGGGTCGGATGCCACCGGGCCGAACAGGTCGGGCTGGGCACGCAGCAGGGCGATGTCGGCCAGGCAGTCTCCGCCGAGGGCGAGGGCGACGGCCAGATCGGCCACGATTTTGCCGGGGTCGTGCACCGCTCGGGCTGGTCGCCAGCGCTCCAGCTGGGCGGACAGCGCCCGGTCCAGGCCGGTGACGTGCAGGGTCTTGAGCAGCAACAGGCTCCCGGCATGGGACAGCAGCCCGGTGCCGTCGGCGGAGGCGATGATCGTGCGGTGGGAGGCGATAGTCTTCACGTGGAAAGTGCTTCTTGATCTGGCGCGGACAGGACTCTAGACAAGCCCCATCCTCCCAGCTCAGAAGCACTTTTCTCATGTAGTTGATCAACCCTCGCAAAATTCACCGCGAAAGCCCGAGGTTAGAACCGCGTCCCCGCTACACAGGTTGAATTCGTAGAGTCATAGAGCCGTGACGGTCTGCCGTTGCTGGTGTACGACCGATGTATGCGGTACGGGCAATGAGGCGGGTAAACCCCGCAGAGCAGGAACGACGGGAACGGCTGCGGTTACAGGCGGCCGAATGGTTCGAGGACGCGCATGGCACCAGGCAGATCGCTCGTGAGCTGCGGGTCCACGAGCGGACGGTGGCCAGATGGCGCAAGTCCTGGCGAGAGGACGGCATCGAGGCGCTGCGCTCCAAGGGGCCGGTCTCACGCGCAGAGCCACGTACAAGTAGACGTGCAGAGATGATCGGCGGGTCTGTCCCGGCGCCGAAGAGTCCGCCGAACGGTGGACGCCGCCGTCAGGAGGAGCTGACCAGGTCGTGAGCGGCCCGGGCGAAGGCGTGGACCCGAGCGGTGGCGCCGGCGGTCCGCCACAGCAGGCCCCATCGCAGTGGCGGGGCGTCGCTGATGGGGATGTAGGCGACGTCGGGGCGTGCGTAGTAGCGCCTGGCCTGGGCGCCGACGGGGAAGGCGCCGTGTCCGGCGCCGATAAGGGTGAGCATCTCGTTGAACGTCGAGGCCGAGGGACCGGGATCGATCGGTCGTCCCGCAGGAGTGGCGCGCGGAGTGCGATCCTCTCGCAGCGAGGCGGGCAGGGTATCCGGTAGCTGGAGGAGCTTCACCCTGGACAGATCGTCGAGCGAGACCGACGTACGGCGGGCGAACGGATGCTGGAACGGTACGGCGAGCATGCGCATTTCGGACACCAGCACTGGACCGGTGACGATGTCCGGCTCGTCGATGGGGAACGTGCCCAACGCAAGATCCACCTGGCCATCGCGCAGCCAGGGCATCAGATCGACCATCTGCGCTTCGCGGAGCCGAACATCGCAGTCCGGCAGGCGACGGCGGAACAACTCGGCGACCCCGGCGAGCAGCTGCCCGCCCGCCGCGCCGACGAAGGCCACCCGCAGGGTGCCGGTCAGGCCGCGGCCGGTGTCGATCGCCCGCGCGAACGCCGCGGCGATCTGGTCCCAGGCGGGCCGGACCTCCTCGTACAGTTGCCGGCCCACTGCGGTCAACTCCACCCGGCGGCTGGTACGGGTGAACAACGGCACCCCGATTCGGCGCTCCAGCTTGGCGATCGTTTGGCTGATCCGGGCGGTTGACACGCGCAGGCGCTCGGCGGTGCGGCCGAAGTGCAACTCCTCGGCCAGAGTCAAGAACGCCTCCAGCTCGTGGCGCTCCAGCATGGCACCCCCTCAGATCGTTAACTTCCGCTTCACGATCCTTGCACAGGGCCGCATTGATCGCCCCCTCGCCCCCAGACGACAGTGGATCGCACCAATCGTTACTGTGACCTGCACGGGAGCAAGCAATGTACGTCACCGCAGAGCACGCCTTGTCCGCTCCGGCCACCGACGCGGACGCAGTCGTCGAGGAATTGCGGGACCGCGCCGAGATCCTCGACGCGCTGTACCGGTTCGGCCTGGGCCAAGACCTGAAGGACAAGGCCCTGTTCGCCTCGGCCTTCGCCGCCGACGCCGAGCTGGACTTCCGCCCCGCCGCCGCCAAGTGGGACGGCCGGCCACCGGTGATGTCCGGGCGGGACACCATCGTCACCACCATCCTGACCATGTTCACCGATCGGGTGGACACCACCCACCAGGTCACCAACCCTCGTATCACCGTGGACGGCGACACCGCACGGCTGACCGCCCTGGTAGAGGCCCAGCATCTGCTCACCGCCGACCACACCGCCTTCGCCCTGCTGAAGAACCCCTACGACGCCGAACTGGTCCGCGACGGCCGGCGCTGGGTCATCCACCGCCTGCGCATCGACAACGCCTGGTACACCGGCGACCCCACCGCGATCTTCGGCAGCTGACGATCCCCTCCCTCCACCCAAGATCGGAAGAAAAATGATCACCAAGGTCAACGACCTGCGCACCCTCGTCCGCGGACGGGTCCTGCTCCCCGGAGACGACGGTTTCGACCAGGCCCGGCGCCCCTGGAACCTCGCCGTCGAACAGGCTGTTCCAGCCGTGGTCGAAGCGGCCGACGCCGCCGACGTCGCGGCCGTGGTCCGCTTCGCCCGCGCTCGCGGAATGGCCGTCTCGGCCCAGCCCAACGGCCATGGCGCCACCACGAACCTGGACGGCGCCATTCTGCTGCGTACCCGCCGTCTGAATTCCCTCCAGATCGATCCGGTCGCCCGACGCGCTCGCGTCGGCGCGGGCGTGTCCTCGGGCGACCTCCAGGCCGCCGCGGCGCCGCACGGCCTGACCGGCCTGCCCGGCAGTTCCCCGGTCGTCAGCGTCACCGGTGTCGTCCTCGGCGGCGGGCTCAGCTGGTTCGGCCGCAAGTACGGCTGGGTCGCCGACAGCGTCACCGCCTTCGACATCGTGGACGCCGAAGGACGACAGCGGCGCCTCACCGCCGACACCGACCCCGACCTTTTCTGGGCCATGCGCGGCGGTGGCGGCTCCTTCGCGATCGTCACCGCCCTGGAACTCTCCCTCCACCGCGCTCCGCACCTGTACGGCGGCCGCATACTGTGGCCCACCGAGCACGCCCCGGACGTGATGGACGCCTACCGCCAGGTCACCGCCACCGCCCCCGACGACCTGACCCTCTGGCTGGACCTGCTGCACTTCCCCGGCTCCGACCCCATGATCGCCGTCGATGCCGCCTACCTCGGCCAGGCCGCTGCGGCCCGCGACCTGCTCAGCCCCCTGGACCGCCTGCCTCGCCCCCTCGCCGACAGCAGGCGGACCATGACGGTTGCCGAACTCGGCACCATCACCGCCGAACCCACCGACCCCGGCGCGGGCTCCTCACGCGCCGAACTGCTCACCGAACTGGACGACACAGCGGTCAAGACCCTGCTGGCCGAGCCGATCGCCCCGCTGATGAGCGTGCAGATACGCCACCTGGGCGGCGCGTTCACCCGCCCGTCCGACGGCCCTCACGGCCCACTGGCCGAGCCCTACGCGCTCTACCTGTTCGGCGTGCCGGCCGACCCGGCAACAACCGAGGCCATCACCGCCAAACAACGCGCGCTCGCCGACGCCCTCCCGGTGAGCGGACGCAAACCCTTCACCTTTCTCAGCCCCGGTGAGACACCGGCCGACGCATTCCCTCCCGCTGCGCTCCATCGCCTTCGCGACCTCGCACGCCACTACAACCCGCACGACACCTTCCGCGCCAACTTCCCCATCTCTGGCTGAAGGCATCCCCCTTTGTGCCCGTCAGACGGCTGAACAACGAAATCCCGCCGCCGGCACCTCTGCACGTTCACGTGTACGTGGCTCTGCACTTCAAGCAGTACGCCGGCACCCGGCCTCCGGCGCCGGCACGCCACTTGTAGGAGCCGGCCCGGTTGAGGTCGATCACCTGGCACAACCGCTTCACCTCCAAAGTGCCCCCCGGCCAGAAGCAGCCCTGTGGCACTCTTCACGGAACGTGCGCGGAATGCTCACAGCCGCGTTTCCCCAGGTCGGCCCCGGAGCTTCGCGGCCCGGAACGGCGGCAGGATCCCGAGGTGTCCCGGGGTCCTGCCGTAGCTCCTGGGTCACGCCGCGAGTGCTTCCAAGATGCGCTGGTTGGCGATCTCCTGTTGGCCGTCGATGCACGTGGCGTAGACGCGGAGCATCACGTCCACGCCGTGTCCCGCTGTCTCGGTCGCTTCCGGGGCATGCGCGCCCGCGTTGAGCCGAAGCGAGACGGCAGCATGCCGGAGATATTACGGTCGGCCCGCCATAGGAGAGGCGACCTGGTCGGGCCGCGAAGGCGTACATGCGGGCTTCCTCCCAGACCTTCGCGTACGCCGAGCCCGAGATCACGCCGTCTGCGCGCGTTGGAAGAGCCGGCCGTCCTCACCGGCGCCGAACGAGCCGCCCAAGCCCGGCAAGGTCTCCTACAGCCCGGCCAAGAGCTTCGCGCAGGCTTTCCTCAAGGGCCAGCCGCACAAGGCGGCCATCGCCACCACCCTGTTCAAGGACCGCATCCAGAAACTCGGCGACCAGCCCTTCACAGCGATGCCGCAACATGCGAATATACGTTCGAAGAACAAAGATCATCTTTTGGAACGGAGTGCATGTGCGTCCATCAGCCTCTGAACGCGTCGGCCGATTACTCGCCTCGGCCGGGTCCCTGCTCCTGGCGGCGAGCCTGCTCGGTGCCCCAGCCCCCGCCGCTGCGGCCGCCGATCTCGTCGTCGACCTCGGGGTCACGGGCAAAGGCGGGGACCTGGTGGCCGGCCACGGCAAGGTCTTCGTCGCCGCCGACGACCGGATCGTGGTCACGCACCTCGACGGCGAGGCCGTCACCACGATCGGCGGCCTGTCCGGAGTCACCGCCCTGTCCGCGCCGGACGGCGCCAGGAAGGTGTACGCGACGCTGAGCGGCACGCATGAGGTGATCGAGATCGACACCGCCACGGTCGCCGTCACCCGGCGCATCGATCTGTCCGCGTATCCATGCCCGTCCACGCTGGCGCAGGCCCACAACCGGTTGTGGATCGGATACGGCTGCGGCGGGGCGGGTGAGGGAGGGGTCGTCGCGCTCGATGTGCGGGCCACCCCCATCCTCGTCAAGGTCGGGCCCCCCACGACCCGGCCTCCGCTGGTCGCGGTCGCCGGCGCCTTCCTCGCCGTATCGGAGCCGGGAGTCAGCCCCGCCACCGTCAGGCTGTACGACGTCAACCGCGACCCTGGCAACCCGCTCGGCGAGATCGTCGGCGACGCGGACGCGCTGCCGGCCCTCGAGGACCTGGCCCTCGCCTACCAAGGGTCGGCGGTGCTGCCGGTGCCGTCCGGTGCCCACCGCTTCGACGCCTGGGACACCACGACCTTCGACCGGGTCCACGCCTACGACGAGAAGGGGCCGGCCGGGCACGACCTGGCCGCCACCGTCGCGGCCAGCGAGAACGGCTACTACGTCGTGGGCGGCTGGAACTCCGCCGCGGGTGACGCGGCGGAGCTCGTGGTCTACGACGCGACCACGAGAGGGGTGATCTACACGGCCGGTCACCAGGGAAAGGCGCTGGTGCCGGGCAGCATCGGCTTCTACGGCATCTACACCTTCGCAGTGTTGAAGGAGCCCGGCACCGGGCGCATGCACCTCTGGCGGCTGCCGTCCGCGCCCTACCACTCCTCGGCCCTGACCCTGACGGCGCCCGCCGAGGCGAACGCGCTCAAGCCGCTGACCATCAGCGGACGGCTCACGCTCAGTACCGGGGCGACCCCCGGCGTGCAGACGCTCGAAGTGTACAGCTGGCTCCCCGACGGCACCGACCGGCCCTTCCGTGAGGTCACCACAGCAGCGGACGGGACCTACGAGTTCACCGACATCCCACCGGGCATCGGGGTGTTCAGGTATCGACTGTCCTGGCCGGGCAACTCCTGGTACTACGGCGCCTACGCGACCGCGACCGTCACGGTGGCCAGGTACGAACCGGCGCTCACCGTGACCGGGCCCGCGACAGGCGTCGTCGGCGAGGTGCTGGAGTTCAGCGGCACCTTTGCCGCCGAGGGCGTCGTCTACCCGCGCACGACGGTCACCGTCAGCCGCAGGGCCGTCGCGCCGGACGGCACCGTCACCACCAAGGGTCAGAAACTGGCCGCCGCCACCGACGGGACGTTCGCCTTCACCGACACGCCGGCCACGGCCGGGAAGCACACCTACACCGTCACGCTGGTCGGGAGCTCGACCGTCAAGGGAACGAGCACCAATCACGTGGTCACCGTCGTCGAGCCGGCGGGATAGCGTCCCAGGGAGCCGGGGCCTACCTCTCGTAGGCCCCGGCGATGCCGGCCGCGGCGGCGCGCAGCGGCTTCAACAGGCGGGGCAGCTCGGAGGTGCGCCGCGCTGCACGCCGCCGCGCTCCGGGGCAGCCTGCACGGCGCGATTTTCCGCGCCGATCACGGGGCCCAGTACACCTCCGCCGAGTTCGCCAAGGTCTGTGCCCAGGTCGGTGCGCCAGTCCATGGGAGCCGTCGGCACCAGCGCCGACAACGCCGCCGCGGAGGCGTTCGGCGCCACCCTCAAACGTGAAACGCTGCAGGGCGCCAAGCGCTGGTCCTCTGCGCGTGAGGCCCGCCTGGCCGTCTGCAAGTGGATCACCCGCTACAACACCCGCAGGCGGCACTCCGCCCTCGGCTCCCGAGCTCAACCCCGCCGAGGGTGTGTGGTCGCTGCTCCGCCGGGCCTTGGCCGACTCTGCCGTCACCGGCCTGCCCGGGCTCGTCCGGGTCGTCAAACGCAAGCTGAAGAACATCCAATACCGGCCCCACCTCCTCACCGGCTGGATGACCCAGACCGGGCTCACCCTCGATACCCCGCCAAAGCCATGACCGACTCCACGAATTAACCTGTGTAGTTGCGCCCGGAAATCGGAAAGCGAGATCATCACGCATGCTCGACCCCTTGCCGCCCGCGGACGATGGGACCTCACCGACGGTTTCCACACCGCATTTCGTGGGTCGTGATCGGGAGATGGCGGCGCTTCGGGTCGCCTTGGCCCGGCCGCCGGCGATCGTGCTGGTAGAGGGTGAGGCGGGGATCGGGAAGAGCCGGCTGCTGCGAGAGTGGTTGGCCGCGCCGGACCAGCGCACTGCCTTGGTCTCGGTGTGTCCACCGCTTCGCGAGTCGCTGACGTTGGGGCCGATCGTCGACGCGTTCCGTGGGATCGACCGCCCGGTGTCGCGATTGCGGCTCACCGAGCTCGCGGGTGCGTTACGGCCCCTGTTCCCCGAATGGTCCTCGGACCTGCCGCCCGCATTGCCGCCTTTGAACGATGCGAAGGCGGCACGGCATCGCCTGTTCCGCGCCCTGGACGAGCTGCTGCGGGCTCTGCACGTCGACGTCCTCGTGCTGGAGGACGCTCACTGGGCAGACGAGGTGACCTTGGAGTTCCTGCTGTTCGTCGCCTCTCGACAGCAATCGGACGGGCCGAGCCTCGTGATCTCCTATCGGCCGGAGGAGGTGGACGCCGGATCGCTGTTGCTGCGGCTGACGTCCCGGTTTCCCGCCGGCGTGACCCAGCTGAGGATCGCCCTGGCGCCGCTGCGACCCGACGACACGGCAGCGCTGGTGTCCTCGATGCTGGACGGCAACCCGATCTCGCAGGAGTTCACGACGTTCATGCACGAGCGGACCGGTGGGGTGCCTCTGGTGCTGGAGGAGTCGGTCCGCCTCATGTGCGACCGTGCCGACCTCGTCTTCCGCGACGGACAGTGGGTCCGGCTGAAGCTGCGCAAGCTACAGGTGCCGCCGACGGTGCGCGACTCCACCCGGGAGCGGGTGGGCCGTCTGTCGCCGGCGGCGCAGCAGGTGTTGCGAGCCGCGGCCACGTTGGCCGAGCGGTCATCGGTGGCCACGATCGCGATGACCGCCGGTCTGTCACCGGCTGCGTGCCGAGGCGCCATCGCGGAGGCGGCCGACGTCGGCGTCCTGGACGGAGACGACCGCGGCCAGTGGCGATTCCGGCACGTGCTGGCCGCCACCGCTGTCTACGAAGCGATCCCGTTGACCGACCGCAGACACTTGCACCTGCTGGCCGGCCGGGCCTTGGAGGGCATCGATCCGCCGCCTGTCGCACGCCTTGCCCACCACTTCCGTGAGGCGGGCGAGACACGGTCCTGGGCGCGGTACGCCGAGCAGGGTGCCGAGCTGGCCATGGCCTCGGGTGACCACACCAAGGCGGTCGACCTGCTGGTCGATCTGTTCTCGTGGTCCGAGCTGCCGCCGGCGGATCGGGCGCGGGTCGCGCGCATCGCCGGAGTAGCCGCGCTGGGCCGTCGTGAACCGGTCGACGAGGTCTACCACCGCGTGATCCGTACCTTGCGCTCGGTGCTGGAGACCCCCGGTCTCTCCGCCCGCCAGCAGGCCGAGATCCGTAACCCCTTGGGCCGGCTCCTGATCATCGGCGGTGAGGCGCAGGCCGCGCTCAGCGAGCTCGAGCAGGCGGTGACCAACCTCGATCATGACCCGGTCGAGGCGGCCCGGGCGATGACCTATCTGGGATGGGCCTACGCGGGACCGTGGCCGGCGTCGACCCATCGGCGCTGGCTGGATCGCGCCGCTGAGCTCGCCGCCGAAGTCGACTCTCCCGCAGAGCGGCTGAACCTGGCCGGCAACCGAGCCGCCGCGTTGCTCATGCTCGGCGAGGAGGAGGCCTGGGACGTCGTCGCTGACCTGCCCGTCGACGGCGCGACCTCGGCGGAGCGTCTCGACGTGGCCCGCATCCACACCAATGTCGGGACCGGCGCGCTGATCTGGGGCCGGTACGCCGACGCGGAGAAACACCTCGCCGTGGCCATGCGCCTTGCCGAGGCCGAGCAGGCGTCCCGGCTGCGACACAACGTCCGGCTCGAACAGAGCAACCTGGCGTGGTTCACCGGCCGGTGGGAGGGTCTCGCGGAGACGAGCGCGGCGCTCGCCGATGCCGACCGGGACCGGCCGGCGCTCTACCTCGGCAGCGTTCGCCTCGCGGCCCGGCTGGCGGCCGCCGCCGGACGGCGGCGCGCCGCGAGGGAGCAGTTCCGGCTGGTCCTCGAGGAGTCCGCCCGTCTCGGCGCAGCCGACGACACGATGGAGGCCGCCGCTGCGCTGGCCAGACTGTGGCTGACGGATGGGAACAGCGGCCGGGCGCTGCAGATCACGAACGAGCCGATGGACACGGTCCGGAGAAAAGGCATCTGGGTCTGGGCGACGGACCTCGTCCCCGCCCGGATCGAGGCGCATCTCGTCGCGGGCGACCTGCGGGCCGCGACTCGCCTGGGCGACCAGTTCGCCAGAGGACTGCGTGGCCGTACGGCGCCTGCGCCTCGCGCCGCCCTCGCCGTGTGCCGCGCTCTGCTGGCCGCCGCGGCCGGAGACCACGCCCGCGCGGCGAGGGCGTACGAGCGGGCGGCGCGCGCCTGGGACGCGTTGCCCCGCCCCTACGACGCCATGCTCGCCCGCGAGCGTCAAGCCGAGGCGCTCATGGCGCAAGGCCAGATCGAACAGGGCCGAGAGCTGCTGGCCGCACAGTACGAGCAACTGTTCGGGCTCGGAGCCCGCGGCGACGCGGACCGTGTCGCGCAGCGGCTTCGCGAACACGGCGCCGAGGTTCCGCGCTTGTGGCGTGGCGGCCGGCGGGGGTACGGCGACCGGCTCTCACCTCGTGAGCTCGACGTGGTCCGGCTGGTCGTCGCCGGCAAGACGAACCGGGAGATCAGCCGGATCCTGGCCAAGTCACCGGCCACGGTGGATCAACAGCTGCGTGCGGCGATGCGTAAGTTGAAGGTGAGTACCCGAACCGCGCTCGCGGTCAAGGCAGTAGAGGCCGGAGTGTTCGCGGAAGAGGACTCCCTCGGCGACCCGTCATGAAAATTGACGTATCCGCCGGATAGCGAAGATCGCTCGTCACCCCGAGCATGACTCCATGATCCATGCCCCTAGGGCACTGCATGCCTGAGCGACCTGTCGCGCCTGACGACTCCCTCATCGAGCACCAGCAACCACTTGAGCTGTCGCGCGGTGGCGTCAGCACCCCTGACGCCCCCGACGCCCCTGACGCCCCCGATACCCGGGATGACGGCGATGACGGCGATGACGAGAGCCACGACCCCTACCAACCCCTGTAGGCCGGAGGACCCCCCACGTGAGACTGCAAGCCCTCGTCACTTCGCTGGCCTTAGCGGTCGGCCTGAGCATGATCGCGCCACCACCGGCGTCGGCCGCTGAGCCGGATCCCGGTGCACCCGCCAACAAGATCACGTCGGACCTGAAGGGCCGTTTCCGTACGGAGCCGGTCTCCGACTTCTGGATCACGTTCGACACCAAGGCCGACCTCGCGCCGGCGATGAAGATCGCCGACTGGACCGCTCGCGGACAATTCGTCTACGACGCACTGAAGGCCGCGGCCAAGGCCTCCGCGGCGTCCGTCTCAGCCGAACTCGACGCGGCGGGCGTGAAGTACACGTCCTACCCGCTCGTCAACGCTGTGCTCGTCAAGGGCGGCACGCAGCAGCTCGCGCTCGACGTCGCCTCGGTCGGGCAGGTCGCCGAGATCCATGCGTCGCCGCAGGTCGCGCTGGTCGAGCCCGTGGACGAGAAGACGCCGGACGACCAGGCCGCCCGTCCCGCCGCCCCCAAGGACGCCGACGCGGACGCCGCCGAGGACGGCACCGTCGCGTGGGGCCTGGACGCCATTCACGCCCCCGAGGCCTGGGCCATGGGGGCCACCGGTTCGGGCATCACCGTGTCCAACCTCGACTCGGGCGTTCAATTCGACCACCCCGCCTTGATGCGGCAGTACCGCGGCAAGAAGCCCGACGGCACCGTCGACCACAACTACAACTGGATGGCCACCCGGGGTACGTGCGCCGGAGCACCGTGCGACGACGACGGACACGGCACGCACACCATGGGCACCATGGTCGGCGACGACGGCACCAACCACGTCGGCGTCGCCCCGGACGCGCAGTGGATCGCGACGAACGGCTGCTGCGACAGCACCGGTGTCGAGTCGTTGCTCAAGTCCGGCTGGTGGTTGCTCGCCCCGACCGACGTCAACGGGAACAACCCCGACCCGTCCAAGCGCCCCCACGTCATCAACAACTCGTGGGGCCAGACCGTCGAGCACAACTTCGACGACTTCTTCCGGGCCATCGACGAGGCCTGGAGCGCCGCAGGCATTTTCAGCGTCTGGTCATCGGGCAACACCTCGCCGTACGCGGCGTGCGACACCGTCTCCTCGCCCGGCTCCGCCGAGAGTGCCTACTCGGTCGGCGCCTACGCGTCGGACGGCACGCTCGCGTTGTTCTCCCGCAAGGGCGAGGGTGAAGGTGGCCGGATCAAGCCCGAGATCTCCGCTCCGGGCGTCGCCGTCACTTCGTCCTACCCGAACGACGGTTACATCGCGATGTCCGGCACATCGATGGCGGCTCCCCACGTCGCCGGCGCCGTCGCCGCCCTGTGGAGCTACGACCCGACCCTCATCGGGCAGGTCGAGGAGACCCGCCGCCTGCTGGCCGAGTCGGCCGTCGACGTCGACGACACCGAGTGCGGCGGCACCGCCGACTTCAACAACAAGTACGGCGAAGGCCGGCTCGACCTCGTCCGCCTGCTCGAGCTCGCACCCCGGCAGGGCGGTACCCTCGCCGGTGTCGTCACCGCCGACGGCGCCCCGGTCTCCGGCGTCGACGTGATGATCAGCGGACCGTTCAGCCGGTCCGTCGGGACCGACAAGGACGGCCGGTTCAAGGTCAGCCTCCCGGTCGGCGACTATCAGATCAGCACCGAGGCCTTCGGGTACCTGCCCGCGACCGCGAGCGCCACGATCGCCCTCGGCCAGGACACCTCGGTCGAGATCGCCCTCACCGCCGCCGCGCGCCACGACATCAGCGGCAGGGTCATCGACGACAAGAAGCAGCCCGTCCCGAACGCCGACGTCTCCGTCAAGGACACGCCGCTGGACGCCGTGCGCACGGACGCCAACGGCGCGTTCACGATCGCCGGTGTGCCGGAGGGCCAGTACGGGCTCGCCGTCACGCCCAACGCCTGCTTCTCGCCGACGTCTGTCCCGCTGACCGTCGGCGCCGAGAACAAGCCGCTGGAGATCCCGGTCGGGCTCGTCGTCGACAAGGGCGGCTACAGCTGCTCCGTGTCTGAGGGGGAGTACCTGCGCGGCACCGACCCGGTCACGTACGGGAGCGGCGTGTGGGCGACGGTGAACCTGCCGTTCCCGGTCGCGCTCTACAACGGCAGCCATGACAGCCTCGCCATCAGCCTGCGCGGCGTGATCTCCCCGAACAACTCCACCGGACCCGGTTTCGGCGGTGCGGGCCTCTTCCCGTTCACCGTCTCGTCCCCCGTCCAGTTCGCCTCCGGCGGGGGAGTGTTCACGGCGGCCACCAAGGTCGACGGCGAGGACGCGTTCGTCATCGAGTTCCGCGACGCCAAGATCTGGGCCTACCCGATCCGGTCCGAGTACACGGAGCCGGTCAGCTTCTCGGCCACGCTCACCCGCTCGGGCAAGGTGATCTTCGGGTACGGCGACGGCATCGGGACCGACGACCCGGTGACCGGCGGCGCCCGCGCCATCACCGGCATCCAGGGCTGGGCCGGTGTGGACGGCATCCGGTTCTCCGAGAACGTCCCGGTGCTCCACGACGGGATGATCGTCACCTACGACCTTCCGGACTGGGGCTACCTCGACGCGACCGTCGTCGACAAGAACGACGGGCTGCCGGTGTCCGGGGCCAAGGTCTCGTTCACCGACAAGAACGGCCTCGTCGAGAGCGTCACGACCAACGGGACGGGCGTCGTGCACCGCCAGCTGCCGGTCGGCGGCTACACGATGACCGTCGAGGCTCCGAACTACGTGACGGGGTCGTACGACTTCACCCTCGACAAGCTCTTCGCGAAGGCGACGATCGACGCGCGGCTCAGCACGGGCGTCGCCGGCCTGCAGGTGAGCGGCCTCGACGCCGTGATGGGAACCGACCAGAACGGTGTGGGCTCGCTGACGCTGACCAACACCGGTTCCGCCCCGCTCACGTACGACCTGGGCGAGGCCGCGCGCCACCACGAGTTCGACACCGCCGGCGCCACCACGCGCACCGGGAAGGGTGCGGACAGCACGATCGACCTCAAGGCGTGGAAGGCCGGCGCGAGCGGCATGAAGCGGTCGAACGTCGACGGCAAGGCCGCGAAGGTGAGCGCCGCGGAAGCGAAGGCGGCCGACAGAGTCGGCACGACCTCCGGCGGCGACGTCATCACCCGCATCGAGATCCCGGGCACGATCGCGGAGAAGGAACCCTCCGGCATCGGGTACGACGGCGACGTGTGGGTCCACGACTACAACGCGCGGACCAACACCGCCTACACGGTGACGGGCAAGCCGACCGGCAAGGTCTTCGACGCCTCGTGGAATCCCACGTACCGGGCGTTCGACATGGCGCTCGACACCAAGACCGGCGACATGTGCCAGATGGAGGACAGCCCGGCCAGCTACATCCACTGCTTCGACCGGGAGACCGGGAAGGAAACCCGGCAGATCAAGGGTGACTGGTCCACGCTGCAGCTGACCGGACTCGCCTACAACCCCGCCGAGGACGTGTTCTACGTCGGCGGCCGGGCGAACGGCCTGATCGGAACCGTCGCCGGGACGTCGCACGACAACGCGGGTGCGCTGCTGTCCTTCTGCGCCCCGCCGCTGCCCGAGGTGATGGGCCTGGCCTACAACCAGGCCTCCGACACCATCTGGTACACCGACCTCACCTCGGACAGGCCCACCCGCCTGCTGCAGGTCGACCCCGACGACTGCTCGCTCGTCAACGCGTGGTGGTTCCCGGGCCAGAAGGTGGGCCAGGGTGGCGGCCTCGAGACCGACTCGACCGGGGCGCTGTGGGCGGCGGACCAGATCGCCGATGACGTCGTGCTGGTCGACGTCGAGGACGACCTGCGCACCGACCTGCCCTGGCTGTCGCTCTCCTCGACCGGCGGCACTCTCGCCCCCGGCGAGTCGACGACGGTCAAGGTTTCGATCTCCTCGAAGGACGCCGACCCGGGCACTCTCGGCGCGAACATCATCGTGCGGTCCGACTCCGGACGGCAGCCCAAGACCTACGTCCCGGTGACGCTCACGACCACGAAGTACCAGGTCGGCGTCAACGCCGGCGGCCCCTCGTTCACCGACGCCTCCGGCTACACCTGGTCCGGCGACCAGGCGGCTCGTGGCAAGGACTGGGGCTACGCCGGGAAGGGCAAGACGATCTCCACGAGGGCCCCGATCGCGGGCACCGAGGACGACGCCCTGTTCCAGGCCCAGCGCACCACGCCGGGCAAGGACATGGTCTACACGTTCCCCGACGCGCCGAAGGGCACCTACGCCGTCGATCTCGGGTTCGCCGAGATCGAGCAGGTGAAGCAGGGCAAGCGGGTGTTCGACGTCCTCATCGACGACGAGCTGACGCAGTACGCCTACGACCCCGTGAAGGCCGTCGGCCCGAACACCGCCGACTGGCACACCGCCGTCGTGCGGCACGACGGCGGTCCGCTGACCGTGGAGCTGAGGGGCAGCAAGGGTCTGCGGGCTCCGAGCGTCGCGGCGCTGCGCGTGACGCTCGATCCGCGCGGAGACAAGGAGGAGCCGGAGCCCGAGCCCGAGGAGCCGGAGCCGGGCCCCGTGCCCGTGTCCCCCGCCGGTCGCTCGTACTCGATGAAGGTGACCGACGGCCTCTACCGCCAGGGTAAGGAGGACTCCGGGTGGCACGGCGATGACGTCTGCGGCGTGCTGTGGTTCGACTCCAGCTTCCTGTTCCCGTTCTACGACACGGCCTGGGACGGCGTGTGTGTGACGACGAACGGCGCGCTGGTCTTCGACCGGGCCAGCGCCCTGGGGAACAACACGGCGCTGCCGTCGCCGTACGCGTTCGACGCGGTCTTTCCGTTCTGGGACGACCTGGTCGTCGACAACGAGGCCGGCATCTACTTCGGCACCACCGAGGTGGACGGCCTGGCCGCTGAGGTCATCGAGTGGCGCAACGCCACCTTCGACAGCGACAGGACGGCCCGGGTGAGCTTCTCGGTCACCCTGATCGCGGACGGCCGCATCCAGATCGGGTACGGCGACGGCATCGGCGGCGACAACCCCGTCACCCGCGGGTCGTCGGCGACGGTCGGCCTGGAGAGCCTGGCGCGCAACCCAGCGAGCCAGTACTCCTTCAACCAGCCCATCCTGACGGCCGGTCTGGGGCTGGAGTACACCCTCCCGGCTGCGGGCACGATCGAGGGCACGGTCACCGACGCGAACGACGGCAAGCCGATCGCGGGCGCGGTCGTCACGCTCACCGGGCCGAACGGTGAGCGGGTCATCACCGCCGACGAGAAGGGCCGGTGGAAGGCCCAGGCACTGGTCGGTGAGAACACCGTGCAGGTCTGGGCGCCGAACTACGTCACGGCCGGCCACCCCGTGACCATTGCCAAGAAAGATCAGGCCGAGGTGGTCGACACGGCGTTGACCACGGGCGTCGCAACCGTCACGGGAGGCGACCTCGACTGGCTCCTCGGCCCGGACCAGAAGGCGACCGCCGACGTGATCGTGACCAACACCGGTTCAGCCCCGCTTGAGGTGCGGCTCAGCGAGCAGAAACGCACCAGTGACGGCGGGCACGAGGCCGCCGACCTTCCGTGGCTGACCCTCACGGGCGCGGCGGCGGCCGGCACCGTCAAGCTCGCGGCCGGCGAGTCCACCACGGTCACGGCGACGGCCGACAACGCCGCAGTCGTGCCCGGCGTGCTCGCCGGGGACGTGCTCGTGGCGTCGAACGCCGGCAAGGGCGAAGCCCAGCTCAGGCCGGTCCGCCTGGCGACCTCGGCCTACTGGAAGGGCGTCGACGCGGGCGGGTCCGGGCACGTCGCTGCCGACGGTTTCGTCTGGTCGCCGGACCAGGAACTCGGCTCGCGGCCGTGGGGCTACGTCGGCGGCAAGGCCCGTGCCACCAAGGCCGGCATCGGTGGCACGGAGGACGACGACCTGTTCCGCACCCAGCGGACCGGCGAGACGTTCGCCTATGTGTTCAAGAACGCGCCCGCCGGGATGTACCGAATCGGCCTCGACTTCGCGGAGATCGAGAAGGTCAAGGTCGGCAAGCGTGCCTTCGACGTCCTGGTCGACGGCAAAGCCGTGCTCCACGACCACGACGTGCAGAAGAAGGTGGGTGCGCTGACCGCGGACGTGAACACGGTCACCGTCGAGCACGGCGGTGGCGATCTGAAGGTCGAGTTTCTCCGCGAGATCGGCGAGCGCGACCCGATCCTCAACGCCCTGAAGGTCCAGGAGGACCCGCGCCTATGAGATAGCCGGCCAGTCCGCCGGCAGTGGTCAGAGCCTCCTCGGAGAGGATCGCCGTGGAGGCTCTGACCACGCCTGCCGAGCTTGCGGCTTCCCATCCGTGCTCGCCGAATCCGTGGGTCGGCTGCGAGGCCACGAACACATCGAAGCCCTGTGACGACATGCCGGTCGCGCAGTTGCGCCGTCCCAGATGCCCCATCGCCCCGGCCGTGATGCCGGTTTCCTCATGCAGCTCCTGCCGGGCCACCGCTTCGGGATCGCCCGTGGCCAGTCCCGGCAGCGCTCCTTGGACGAACTCCCACGATCCGGAGCCCGGGCCGGGGCACCTTCGTGGCCCCGCCGTCGGGCAGCCGCCGCGCCGAGAAACCGTGTGACGTGCAGCCGGCCCCGGCATCGTGGTGAAGGTCATCTTCACAGCACGCGTCAGGTCAGCTCAGCGATAACGTCGCGGAGGTATTGAACGGCGAGTTCTTCGGCGTGATGACGGCGTTGGATCACCACTCCGGTGTCGTCGAGCCACCGCCGGTAGAGCGCGACATTGGCGAGGAACGCCTGACCGATCTCATACGGGTCGTAACCGCAGAGAGTCGCCTGAAGGTCGCGTGCCTCTTCCGGCGCGATGGACTCGAGGTGACGCACGCCCCGGGGGATGGCACCCACTCGGCGAGCGGCCAGCGGACCCAGCACCGTCTCGCGCAAGTAGCTGAGAAAGCCGATGGCCTCGAACAGCTCACCGCGGGCCAGCTTCGTCGCGCCGTAGTGCACCCAGATCCAGAACCGATCCTCGATCCACTGCAGGTCAAGGGGCGAGCTTACCGGCGGATGCTCCGCGAGCGTCCTAACCAGGTGGCCCTGCCGATCCCACAAGACGACAGGATCGTCGGCACGCTTGGCGAAGTCGGAGGCCCGCACGAACTTGAAGTCCACATGCAGCAGGGGCGGTCCGACGAGCGTGATGATCAAACGGGGCTCTCCGACATGCTCTCCGGTGAATCCGGCCACCAGCTCAGTCCATGCATCGATCAGCGCGAGCCGTTCCTTCATGACCGCGTCGAACGCCTCGTCGTCGATGACCACGATCAGATCCACATCGGAATAGGCGTCGGCATGACCTCCCGCGATCGACCCCGCGAGGGCCACACCGGTCACGCGGGCATCATGCCGGATCTGAGGGACCACATCGCTGAGGAATCGGCGGTGCAAGGTGGGGGCGTCCATGGCGTTCCTTCGTGATCGGAGCAAAGTCTTGCAACGTACCACACAGCCAAGTCGGGGTCCCAAGCAATTCTGTCTCCCCGCAGCGTGCGTGGCGGGTCGTAGGTATGTCTTGTGGCAGATGTGGCGGGAGGTCGGCGTGCCTAGTCTGTGAGGTCGTCTGCGGCGCTCGCCGCACCGTCCTGTTGGAGGTTCGATGTCCTGGCCACGATCAGTTCTGCTTGCCGTACCCCTCATGGTGACGATGGGAGCAGTCGCTCCGGCGGCCTCCGCGTCGTCCAGCGGAACGCCCGCGCCACCTCTGGCCTGGTCGGCCTGCGGGGGGAAGATCTCGGCCGAGTTGCGGTGCGCCAAGGTGAGCGTTCCCGTCGACTGGTCGAAGCCCGGCGGGAAGAGGATCACCCTCACCGTGGGCAAGGCGCCGGCGACCGGTGCGGCGGCCGCCGGCACCGTCCTGTTCAGCCCCGGCGGTCCCGGTGGTGCCGGCGTTCAGGAGTTGTCCCGGGCGCTGTCCCACTTCGCCGGTCTGCGTACCCGGATGGACGTCGTCACCTGGAACCCGCGTGGCGGGGTGAGCGGTGAGCACATTCCGCTGGCTTCTTGCGCGGCCGGTCCTGCGTTCGCCACTCCGGACAGTCGTCGCGAGTACGATCAGGCGCTCAAGGCGAACGCCGCTGGGATCGCTGCCTGCCGGGACGCCGTGCCCGAACTGTTCGCCAACCTGGACTCCGCCACCCAGGCGCGAGACATGGACGCCATCCGCGCCGCCCTGGGCGAGGAGAAGATCTCCTTCCTCGGCAACTCCTACGGCGGCGTGCTCGGGGCCTCCTACGCGCGGTTGTTCCCGCAGCGGCTGCGCGCGATGGCGGTGGACAGCGTGCCCGACCACGTGGACCCGTTCGAGAAGTCGGAGCGGCTGCAATATGAGGGCCTGGAGGCCGGGTTCCAGCGGTTCATCCGCTGGTGCGCTGGTTCGTCCGACTGCGCGCTGCGCGGCACGAACGTGGAGAAGACCTGGCAGGCCGTCGTGCGACGCGCCGAGCGCCGCCCCCTGCCCGGCATCCCGGCCGCCGGTGGGCGCCGCTACGACGGTGATGACCTGAAGTTCTTGGCCTACGGCCTGGTCGACGGCACAACGGAGTGGCCGGCGTTGGCCAAGGCCATCGCGAGCGCCGTCAAGGGCGACGCGTCCGGTTTCGACCCCCAAGGCCGTGGCCTGCCGCCGCGGGTGACCGCCATGCTCGCGGTGAACTGCGCCGACGGCTTCCGCTACGACGGCTACCAGGCCTACCGTGCGGCGGTGCGGCGCTCGGTCAAGGTGTCGCCGAACTTCTCCGGCCTGCGGGAGAACGCCTGGCTCGCCTGCTCCCCGTGGGCGGCCAAGGCGGTCAACCCGCCGGCGCCGCTGCCGGCCCGCGACCTTCCGCCGTTGCTCGGCGTCGGACCGGTCTACGAGTACCCCTCTGTCCGCGCCGTCACCGACCAGGTTCCCGGTTCGGTCACGATCAGGTACGACGGCATCGGCCACGGCCGGTACCTGAACGCCGGTGACCCTTGCGTGATCGGCCATGTGGACCGGTATCTGATCGACGGCAAGGTGCCCGCGCCCGGCACCACGTGCCCCGTCCGGCCGGCGTGATACTGGTCGCGTGAGACGACCAGCGGGTTTGCGCTCCTTTCTGACCGGTGTCCGGCGACGCCTGCCGCTCGTCGGCCGTGACGCCCTGCTCGCCTGCGCCGTGGCGCTCATCGCCTTGGCCGTTTCGGCACTGAACGCATGGTGGCGTGGTCAGCCTGTCGACATCACCGGCGTGGGCGCTGCGGCGGCGTGGGCGGCGCCGATCCTGGCCGTTTCCGCGCCGCTGGCGCTGCGCAGGCGGCTGCCGCTGACGGCAGTGGTCGTGTCGGCGATGGCGGTGCTCGTGCTCGGGCTCGCGCTGGAGCGCGACGCTGGGATCTGGGTGCTGGGCCTGATCGTCGCCTCGGCGGCCTACCACCGTCATCGGCTGCGGTCGGCACTCCTGATCGGCTCGGTCGCCTGGGCGGTGGCGGCCGGCCTGGGCGGCACCTCCGTGCCGGATCTCGTCACCGTATCCGTCAACGCGGCGGCCGGCGCGGCTCCGGTCGCCATCGGATACGCGCTGCGGCTCCGGGCCGACCGCGCCGTGCAGGCCGCGCGGCTGCAACGTGCCCGGGAGGAGCAGGCACGCTCACAGGAGGCCGCGCGGATCGCCCGGGAGATTCATGACGTCGTCGGGCATCACCTCAGCGCGATCAGGCTCCAGGCGGTCGGCGCCCGGCGGGCGCTGGCCGGTCACGACTGCACGGCCGACCGCGCGCTGGCCGGGATCGCCGGGCTGTCGGCCGAGGCGCTGGCCGAGATCCGGACGCTGCTCGCGACCCTGGTGCGCTCGGACCGTGGGGACCACGCTCACAGCGGTGGTCTCGCCGACCTGCCCGCGCTGGCGGAACGCAGTGGCGGGCCAGAATTGGCTGTCGCCCTGGAGGTCGACCCCCGTCTCGACGGCACCGTCCACCCCGAGACGGAAGCCTGCGCCTACCGGATCGTGCAGGAGGCGCTGACCAACGTGGCACGACATTCCAGGGCCCCGCTGGCCACGGTCACGGTCCGTGCGGTGGGCAACCGGATCGTCGTCACCATCGACGACCCCGGCCCACCCCAGCCGTCGGCCGACGACGAATCGGCCGACGACGAATCGGCCGACGACGATGTCCTGAACGGTGGGCACCGTGGTGGGCACCGTGGTGGGCAGGGCCTGGCGGGCATGCAGGCGCGGGTGGCGGCGCTCGGAGGGCACTGCCGCTCCGGCCCGCACGGCAGGAACGGCTGGCGAGTGCGCGCCAGCCTGCCCGTTCTCCCCTCGCATGCGCTTGACGAGCACAGATCGGCGGTGACTGCCGGCGGTGGAGAACTCCGCCCCTCCACGATGTCCGCTGCGGACGTTCCTCCGGCCCGGCAGGTGATCCCGTGATACGGCTACTGATCGCCGACGACCAGCAGCTCGCCCGCGAGGGCCTGCGGCAGTTGCTCGGGCATGAGCCCGACGTCACCCTCGTCGGTGCCGCCCGCGACGGAGCCGAGCTGATCGAGATGGCGCGCGAGCACCAGCCGGACGTGATCCTCACCGACCTGCGAATGCCGGGCACGGACGGGATCACGGCGATCCGGCGGCTGACGGCGCAGGCGCCGGATAGGCCGATCATCGCGCTGACCACGTTCGACACCGACGAATACCTCTTCGGGGCACTCGAGGCGGGCGCCGTGGGCTTCCTGCTCAAGGACGGCGACCCCGACCTCTACCTGGCGGCGGTGCGTGCGGCTCACCGAGGTCAGGGACTGATCGACCCGCAGGTCACCCGTAGGCTGGTGCGCCGCTTCGCCGCCCCACCGGTGCGGGATCAAGGCCCGGAGCTGACGTTCCGGGAAACGGAGGTCCTCCGCCTGGTCGCGCTGGGTCGGTCCAACGCCGAGATCGCCTCCGAGCTGTGCATCGCCGCAGGAACGGTCAAGATCCACGTGTCGCGTGTCCTGTCGAAGATCGGTGTGCGCACGCGTGTCCAAGCCGCAATCCATGCTTACCGCTCAGGATTGCTGTCCTCGGACGAGGCATCCCGTCGCTCATAAGTCCCAGAGGACCGAGTTCGGCGATCCCCGCAAGATCTCGGTTCAGCGAGTCCTTGTACCGCGTGCAGCTAATCGGGGAGCCGGGTCAGGGCGGTTGCTGAGTCGCGGATCACCAGCTCGGGCTCGGGGTCGGTGATGACGCCGCCGGTGATCGGGCGCCCCGCGATCAGATCGTAGAGCGCCTCGACGCCGGCCCGGCCGAGGTCGTACATGGGCATCCGGACGGCGGTGACGGCCGGGCGGAGGTGTTGCATCAGGTCGACGTCGTGGATGCCGACCACGGACAGCTGGTCGGGGATGGTGATGCCGAGGTCGTGGGCGGCGGCCAGGACGCCGACCGCGCTCATGATGTTGTTGACGACGATGGCGGTCGGCGCGGTCGCCGCCTGCATGGCCTGACGGAGGCCGTCGGCGCCGGCCTGCTCGCCGAAGCCGGTGGCCAGGTGGGGAGCCGGGGTCAGGCCGGCGGCGGACATCGCCTGCCGGTAGCCGAGGTAGCGCTGCTGGGAGAGGTATCCGGAGCCCCCGACGAAGACGATGTGGCGGTGGCCGAGGTTGGCCAGGAAGCGCGTCGCGATCTCGCCCGCGCGGAGGTCGTCCACGTCGATCCAGGGGTGGTCCACGTCGTGTTCCAGGATGAGGATCGGCTTGGGGTGCGAGCGGAGCTCGGCCATCACGTCGTCGTCCAGCAGCCCTTCGCCGCGGATCAGGATGCCGTCGACCGTGCCATGGCTGAGCAGCCGGGTCAGGAACCGGCTGCCGGAGCGCGTCGTCTCGGCGTCGCCCAGCAGGACCGTCGCGCCGTGCTCCGCAGCCGCCTCGTAGACCCCGCGCCGCAGCGGTCCGTAGACCGGGTTGTCGATCTTGTTGAGGATCATCGCGATCATGTCGGTCTGGTTGAGCCGTAGCGAGCGCGCCGTCTGGTTGGGCTGGTAGCCCAGCTGCCGCATCGCCTCGAGCACCCGGGCGCGGGTGGATTCCTTCATCCGGGTGTGGCTCGTGCCGTTGACCACCGCCGACACCACGGCGAGCGACACTCCGGCGGCCCGTGCGACGTCACGTTGCGTTGCCATGGTGAAAGCCTACTCGGTTATTGACGTAACGTCTCACCATCCCTATGTTGAAGCAACGTTACGTCATGAAGGAGTCTGTATGACATCGACACGTCGCACCGTCCTCCTGCGGTCCTCCTGGGCGACGGTGAACATCGGCGACGTGGCCCACTCCCCTGGCGTGGTGCGGGCGTTTCAGCGGTTCGCGCCCGAGGTCGAGGTCGTCCTCTGGCCGATACGGCTGGAGGAGCGCGAACGATCCATGCTGCGGCACGCGTTTCCCGACGTGCGTGTCGTCGACGGCGCTCTCGGCGAGGACGGGCCGAGCACCCCGGAATTGGCCGCCGCCATCGACGGCGCGGACGTCCTGATGCACGGATCGGGCGCGGACGCCTTCCAGGGCGCCGAGATCGATTGGTGGCGCGAGCACGTGGGCCGCCCGTACGGGTACTTCGGGATCACCGTGGATCCGCTGTGCCCGCCGACCATGGCGACGCTGCCGGAGCTGGCCCAGATGGTCGATCGGCTCCCGCCCTCCTATCTCGAGGACGACGTCAAGGACCGTTTCGACGGCGCCGACTTCGTGTACTGCCGCGAGACGCTGACCCTGGCCACCCTGCGCGGCCAGAAGATCACCGGGCCCGACCTCGCCTTCGGGCCGGACGGCACGTTCGCGTTCGACCACACCGACGACGTCGCCGCCGCTCGCCTGCTGGAGGAGCTCGGCCTGCGGCCCGGCCGGTTCGCCTGCTTCGTCCCGCGGCTGCGCTACGCCCCCTACGCGAAGATCTACGGCACCGAACCGACCCGCGAGCAGATGCGGCGCGACGCGATCAACCGGGCCACCGTGACGCAGGACCTGGCGGTGCTGGCGGCGGCGATCGAGACCTGGGTACGCGTCAGCGGCCTGCCGGCCGTCGTGGTGCCCGAGATGAGCTATGCCGTCGAGCTCGCCCACGAGCAGCTTCCCGGCCTGCTCAGCCCGCAGACGCTGGGTCAGGTCAGGATCCTGGACCGGTACTGGCCGCTGGAGGAGGCGACCGGCGTCTACGCCGTCTCGTCGCTGGTGGTCAGCATGGAGTGTCATTCGCCGATCATGGCCGCACGACATGCGATCCCGACCATCTACCTTCGGCAGCCGACCGAGACCACGAAGTCCCAGATGTTCGCCGACCTCGGCGCCCCCGACCTGGTGATCGAGCTCGACCATCGTGCCGCGGCGACGGTCGTCGCGGCGGTCACCGACATCGCGACCGACCCGGCGCCCGCGATCGCCCGGAGCAGGAGGATCGCGGCCAACGCCGACGACCGGCTGCGGGCGGCGGTGGAAGCCTGCGTGGCAGGCCGGCCCGTATCGGCGGGGATCAGCCATGCGTAGCCTGCGCGAGCGCTGGCGGCGCGACCGGGTCCTGCTGCTGCTGGCGCTGCCCGGGGTCACGGTGCTGCTGCTGTTCCACTATCTGCCGCTCGGCGGGAACATCATCGCGTTCCAGGACTTCCAGCCGTTCCTCGGCATCTGGCACAGCCCGTACGTCGGGCTGGACAACTTCGAGCCGGTGCTCACCGGCAACCCGGTGTTCCTCAACGCACTCGTCAACACGCTGATCATCACGCTGATCCAGGTGATCTTCGTGTTCCCGCTGCCGATCTGTCTGGCGTTGATCCTGAACGCGACCGTCAGCGAACGGCTCAAACGCCTCGCCCAGTCGATCCTCTACATGCCGCACTTCCTGTCGTGGGTGATCGTGGTCGCCCTGTTCCAGCAGATGTTCGGCAACGGCGGCATGCTCAACGCCTGGCTGCGCTCGGCCGACCTGTCCACGTTCAGCATCGTCGGCGTACCCGAGCTGTTCAAGCTCATGATCACCTCACAGGTGATCTGGAAGGACACCGGCTGGTCGACGATCATCTTCCTGGCCGCGCTGTCCAGGGTCGATCCGGCGCAGATGGAGGCCGCGGTGGTGGACGGCGCCTCCGCGGTGCGCCGCCTGTGGCACGTGACCCTGCCCGCCATCCGCCCGGTGATCGTCCTGCTGCTGATCCTGCGGCTCGGTGACTCGCTGTCCGTCGGGTTCGAGCAGATCATCCTGCAGCAGGCACAGGTCGGCGCCGGCGCGAGCGAAGTGCTCGACACCTACGTCTACAACCACGGGATCGTCGGCGGCGACTGGGGCACCGCGGCCGCGGTGGGGCTGTTCAAGGGCATCGTCGGTGTCGCGCTCGTGCTCGGCGCCAACCGGCTGGCCCACGCCCTGGGCGAGCAGGGGGTGTACGCCAAATGACCAGCCGACCTGCGCCGGCCGCGGTGTCCGTGCCGCGCCACGCCGCACGCACAAGGTCACGCCCGGGCCGCAGCCGGCGTCCTGTCTGGATGGGCGAGCCGAGCAAGCTGGGGGTCGGCGCCCGGGGACTCGTGCTCGGCATGGGCTGCCTGGCGGTCCTGGTGCCGTTCTGGGCGGTGCTCATGACCAGCATCGCCTCCCCGGAGGAGGTCAACAGCGCGGGCGGGTTCGTGCTGTGGACGAACGAACCGACGCTGGACGCCTACCGGGCCGTCCTGTCCGGCGGGATCGTCACCCGTGCGCTGCTGGTGAGCGCCGGCATCACCCTGCTCGGCACGGCGCTCAGCCTCGTCGCCACGATCGCCCTGGCGTACGCGCTGTCACGGCCGGCTGCGTTGCTGCAGAAGCCGATCCTGCTGATGACGCTGTTCACCCTGCTGTTCAACCCGGGCATCATCCCGATGTACCTGACGGTCAAACAGCTCGGCCTGCTGGACAACTACCTGGCGCTGATCCTGCCGGTGCTGGTGAACGCCTTCAACGTCATCGTCATGCGCGCGTTCTTCCAGGGCATCCCCGGCGAGCTGCGGGAGAGCGCCTACATCGACGGCGCCGGGGAGCTGCGCATCCTGCTGCGGATCGTGCTGCCCCTGTCGAAGGCGGTCGTCTCCGTGATCGGGCTGTTCTACGCGGTGGCGTACTGGAACTCCTTCTTCTCCGCGATGTTGTACCTCCAGTCGTCGGAGAAGTGGCCGCTGCAGCTGGTGCTGCGCACCTACGTCGTCAACAACACCCCGATCGGGGCCGACCAGCTCAGCTCGAACCTGGAGAACCTGCCCCCACAGGTCTCCGTCCAGATGGCGATCCTCGTCATCTCCGTCCTGCCCATCCTCTTCATCTACCCCTTCATCCAAAAGCACTTCGCCAAGGGACTCATGGTCGGCGCCGTCAAGGGCTGACCGGTCGTCCGCGCAGTGTGGCAAGGAGACGTCATGGCACCCACCTTCAGCCGCCGCCGCGTCCTGGCACTCGGCGCGGCAACGGGGCTGGCCCCGCTGCTCGGGGCCTGCGGCGACGGCAGCCCGAGCTCGCCGAACGGCTCGAACAGCCCGGCCGGGTCGCTCAAGCTGCCCACCTACAAGCCCGTCACCGTGGCCACGCCCGACCTGGCCGCCGAGCCGGCCGGGGTGTCGCCGGGATACTTCACCTACCCGGCCACCTCCAGCGCCGCAGCACAGCCGGTGCGGGGCGAAGCCGTCACGGCACTGACGTACACCTACGACCCGATCGCCCCCGCGCTCGGCTCGAACCCCTACTGGCAGAACCTCAACAGCAGGCTCGGCACCGAGCTGAAGATCACGTACGTCGCCTCGACCGACTACAAGAGCAAGGTCGCCACGACCATCGCCGGTGGCGACGTGCCCGACGTCGTGGCCATCCAGGGCGTCGTCCAGCAGATGCCGGCCATGCTGCAGGCGACGTTCACCGACCTCACCGAGCACCTGTCAGGGGACGCGGTCCTCGCCTACCCGAACCTCGCCGCCCTGCCCACCGACGCCTGGCGTGGCACCGTCTACGACCAGCGGATCTGGGGCGTCCCCGTGCCGCGGGCCCGCATCGGCACCGTGCTGTACACCCGGGCCGACCTGCTGGAGAAGGCGGGACTCGGCCTCCAGCCCGATTCGTGGGCCGAGTTCAAGGAGATGGCGCGTGCGCTGACCGACGAGCGGGCCGGCCGGTGGGCGTTCGGGCAGATCCCGTTCAACACGATCCTCGAGATGAACGGGATCACCGGCAACTGGCCCGGCGGCGTCGGCGTCTGGCAGGCCCAAGGCGGCGTCTTCACCCACTCAGGGACGACACCGCAGTTCATCCAGGCCCTTGAGGACACCGTCGAGCTGGTGAAGTCGGGGGTGGTGCATCCCGACCACGCGGGCGCGCCCAACACGAAGCGCAACGCGTGGATGCTGGCCGGCACGACCTCGTTCACCATCGGCGGGTACGCCGGGTGGGGCAAGTTCTACGGCCAGGCGAAGGACGTGCCCGGCTTCCGCCTGACCGGCATGCTCTCGCCCACCCGTGACGGCAAGGGGACGCGGGTACGCACGCCCGGCCCGACCCTGTCCAGCTTCACCGCCGTCGCCAGGACCGACGACGCCAGCCGGATCAAGCAGATCCTCAAGGTCCTCGACTGGTTGTGCGCACCCTTCGGCAGCAGCGAGTACCTGGCGCTCCGGTACGGCGTCGAGGGCCAGACGTTCACCCGCGACGGCGCCGACCCGGCGCTCACCGAGGCCGGGCGCAGCCAGCTGTTCCTGCCGGTGCGCTACCTCGCCGAGGCATCGCCGGTCATCTACGAGCCGGGCAACCGCCAGGCCGTCCAGGACCAGCACGACCACCAGGTCGCCGGCGTCCCGCTCGCCGTCGAGGACCCGACGCTCGGGCTGTACTCGGAGACCGCCGCCAGCAAGGCGGCCAGCGAGCAGCAGGAGCTGGACTCGGTGCTGCTGGAGATCCAGCTGGGCAACGAGCCCGTCTCGGCGTGGCAGCCGGCGATCAAGAAGTACATGGACCGGGTGGGCGACAAGATCAAGGCCGAGTACGAGGAGCAGACGGGTGGCTGACGTGGACTCTCACGAAGATAGGGAGAAACCAGTGGCGAGACGGAGCAGGTTACGTCGGCACACGCGCCGCCGGGCCCGTGCGGCGGTCGTGCTGGCTCTGGTGGCGGCGTTCCTGTCGCCGGCCAGTGCCGCCGTCGCCGACATGTCGGACCTCGGCCGGCTGCTCGACCTGACGCGCCCGGGGCTCGGCGAGGTGGCGGCCGAACTGGCCGCCGGTGACGAAGCGGGCGCCGCGAGCGAGCTCAAGGTCTATTACGCGGGCCGCACCGGCGTCCAGTACCCGGCTCCGGCCGCGGGCTCGGGCGGTGGCGACTCGGGCCCCGACGAGCTCGCGGCGGGGACCTTCCGGTTCGGCTCCCAGACCCGCAACTTCTATGACAGCGCCGAGCAGCGGATCGACGTCGACTGGCAGGACCTCTGGGGTGGGACGCAGACCGCCCCCGGCGGCGCGCAGACGTTGATGAGCGACTTCACGTTCATGCCCAAACTGGCCTCCGCGTACTTGTCCGAGAGCGACCCGGCCAAGCGTGTGGCGTACGCGAAGGCGTGGATGGACATCTCGCTGGACTTCTTCGCCGACAACCAGAGCTGGCCGCAGGGCCGCAACCTGTCGGCGGCCAAGCGGCTCGCCCAGCTGGTCAGCTCGTTCTCCGTGTTCCGGGCCGATCCCGGCATCGACGCGAGCGATCTCGTGGCGTACCTGTCCGGCGTGCACGCCACGACGAACTACCTCGTCGGCGTGCTGCAGCTACATTTCGGCAACAACTGGTACATGTCGATGGCCCGCTCCGTCCACGCGGCAGCCGTGTTCCTGCCCGAGTTCTCGGCATCGTCCGGCTGGGAGTGGTTCGCGATGCGCTCGGCCGAGCGGTTCCTGCGCACGTGGTCGAAGGGCGACGGTGTGTACCGCGAGCCGGCGTTCAACTATCAGGCGTACGTGGCGGACATGCTCAACTCCGTCATCTCAGTCGCGAACGCCAACGGGCGGACCGTTCCCGACGCGCTCGTCCAGGGGGCGGACTGGATCGCTGATTCGCTGTTCGCGACCCGTCAGCCGAACCTCGAACCCGCGGCGATCGGCGACACGCCGAACGACACCGCGGGTACGTCGGCCATCCGCAGGAGCGGCGTCCGCAACTCCTGGTCCGACTTCACCTGGGTCGCCTCCGGCCGGACGCAGGGGACCGTCCCGACGCTGTCGTCCACGGTGTTCCCGATCAGCTTCGCGGTGCAGCGTTCCGGGTGGGACGCCGACGCCCGATACATGCTGATCAACAACCAGAACACCAGTTACACCGCCTCGCATCGGCATCCGGACGACCTCAGCCTGGTGATGGCGGCGTACGGGCGTCCGCTGATCGTCGACTCCGGGGTGGGGGACTACAGCTCGACTCCGACGAACGACTGGATGCGCCGTGAAACCGAGGCGCACAACACCGTCGAGGTCGACGGAGAGCCACAGGCCAAAGGCGTTCCCCGCACGACGTCGCGGTGGCGCTCGAACGCCGGCCTCGACATCTACCGCGGTGCGGCGATGGGCTACCGGCCGGTCGAGCACGATCGCGTGGTCTACTTCGTCAAGCCCGGCTTCTGGGTGGTCTCCGACGCCCTCACCGGTGACACCGCCGCGCACGCATACCGGCAGCTCTGGCACTTCCCCGGCGATCCGGTGACCGTCAACTCGACGACGAAGGTCGCCACGGTCGGGTTCGACACCGTGCCGGGAGCCGCGCCCGTCGCCGGCGTGCGGCTCATCCCGGTGGCGACGTCCGGCGCCGCGGTGACCCCCAGGGTCCACGAATACGGCGCCGTACGTGTCGGCGAGCGGGTGCTCACCGACGTCGACTTCCTGTCGTACGACTGGTCCTCCACCGGGCCGACGGGACTGGACACGGTCGTGGTTCCCGGCCCGGCCGGCGCGGCGCCCTCGGTGACGGCGAAGCGCATCGCCATGTCCGGGGTGAGCCACTCCACGGCGACGGCGATGGAGATCGCCATGCCGGGCGCGACCGGGCGCTTCTACCTGTCGCGCGAGGCGAATCCCTCGTCGAGGACGTTCGGGGCCGCCACCACCAACGCCGAGACCGCGTACCTCGAGCGTGCTCCGGCCGGCGGCCTCACCCGGTACGCGCTGACCAGAGGATCGTCGCTGACCGACGCGAACAGCACCGTCATCAGCGCGTCCGCACCGGTGTCCGACGTCAGCGTGGAACTGAGCGGCACGACCGCCCGGATCTCGATGGGGGACCCGTTCACCGGCACGCTCTCCCTCCACGCGCCGAACGCGACCGCGGTGACGGTGAACGACGCCCCGGCCGCGTTCACCCGTACGGGCGACCTCATCACCGTGTCACTGCAGGAACGGTTCGCCCCGGCGCCCGTGCTCGACGACGAGTTCGACGACGCCGGTCTGGACCGCACCGTCCATGACTTCGACGGCTCCTTCGGCGGCTGGACACCGGTCCAGGGGGCCTGGGCGGTGACCGGCGGACAGCTGGCACAGACCTCCACCGCGGACACCGTCTCGTTCGCGGCGCTGCAGGACGTACCGGATGACGTGGTCATGTCCGCGGACATCGTTCCCGGGGCACGCGGCCAGACGACGTCCCGTACCGGTCTCGCGTTCCGCTACCAGAATTCCCGCAACTACTACCGGGCCGAAGTGCTCAACTCCACGTCGGGCGCGACGCTCAAGCTCGTGAAGATCGACGACTCGGAGACCAAGGTCCTCGCGGAGACCGCACTACCCGGCGGCGCCAACGTCCCGCACACACTGGTCGTGTCCGCGATCGGGAAGCATCTGAGCGCCAAGGTCGGCGACACGTCGATCTCCGCGGACGACACGCAGTTCCCGACGGGCGGTGCCGCCGCCTACACGCATCGGCGGGCCGCGACCTTCGACGACATCGTGATCAGGGAAGGGCTCGACCAGGCCCACTGGCGAGGAATAGCCGGGTCCGTGTCCGTCGCCTCGGGCAAACTGCGCCTCACGCCGGCCGACGGCCGGGCGCACGTCCTGGCCGGCCCGACCCTGCCGAAGCGCTTCTCCGACACGTGCGACTACGCCGTGGAGACCACGCTCACGCTCGAGGGACCCGCCGCCGGTAACGCGGGCATCTCGCTGCGGGACAGCACGGACGCGTACGGGTACCGGATCCACGTCGGCAAGACGAGCGACGGAGACCGGTACGCGAGCATCATCCGCGAGGCCCACGCGTCGGGCCCCGTCATCGTGGCCAAGGCAGATATCAGCGACCCGCTGACAGGTCCTGTGCGGCTGGGCGCGACGATCCACGGCGACCGCATCACGATGACGTTGAACGGCGAGGAGATCCTGAAGGGCCGCGACACCGTTGTACGCAGCGGCGGCGTCGGGCTTTACGCCTCCACGAAGACCTCGTTCGAGAACGTCACCGTCGCCGGGTCCTGCGGGGGGCGTTAGAGCCCCGAGCAGGTTCTTGCTCCTACCGAGTACCGAGTCATGCGATGGTGCAGGTGCCCACGCTCGCCGCTTCAGGACGAGCGTGGGCACCTGCACCTCGCAGGTCAGCGGATGGTGTATCGGGTGTGGTGGTCCTCCACCCACGCCTCGTCGAGTTCCCGTCCGGTCACGCGCCCACGAGAATCTCCAGGCGGAGCATTCATGCCAGCCCGGCCCGCACAGGTGGAGGTGGAGGTGCGCAACGGGGTGATCGTGGTCGGGGACGAGAGCGGGGTCGCGGAGCAGGAGACGCCGCTGCGCGAGCCGTTGCCGTCGAACATCGGCGTCAACGTGAAGCTGTCCAGCGGCATCGAGGTCGGGCGCGGATTCCTGCCGACTGACGTGCCTGAGCGCTTCGCCTCCCAGCGGTGAAATGGATCATTCAAGGGACGCGATCGTCACCGACGAGGAGTTCCGTGAGCTGCTGAGAGGCTGGCCCTTCAGGTGTCCCAGGGGTGGGTTTCCAGGTTGCCCAGGTGATCGATGGCGACGCGGTCTTCGCGGGCGAGGATCGTCACCAGGTCGTCGGCCTCGTCAAGGGTGACGTGTCGGCCGCGGGAATGGCGGGCCTCTTGGTCAGGGGTTTCCAGCCACAGCCGGCGCCCGTTCTCCCAGCGCATCTGGATGACACCGCCCGACCGCCCGATGAAGACGGCGAAGTTGTCCTTCCTGGGCGTGAGATCGAGCAGAAGGCTCCTGGCCTGCGTCAGGGACATCGGTACCGGTTCGTCCTCGTAACGGCCCAGCCGGTAGTCGCAGTAGGTGACGGTCATGTGGTGCGGGTCGGGGGAGGCCGGCGGTGGGCCGCCCGGCCAGGTGGCGAGACGGCCGAACCGGCGGCGGCGCCAGGTCAGGGGCACCTCGATGCGCGTGCCGGGGTCGCCGTTCCACTGCGACTCCAGGCCGTGGCGGCGGATCGTCTCGGCCACCTCCCTGCCGATGTCGGCCTGGTCGGCGGTGACGACGGCGTCGTTGAACCTTCCGTAGGCCAGGCTGAGGCGGCCGCCGTCCACAGCGTCCCGCATGTCCTGCCGGTGGCAGAAGACATAGCCGCGGTACGCGTGCCGCTCGTCGTCCGGCACCTCCCCGCCGATCTCGGCGATCCCGCAGTTCTGGCAGCACGCGAAGTCGGCCCTGGCGACGATGCCCGCGAGCTCCAGGTCTTTGAACGCGCGCAGCAGCCGATCGCTGTCGAGCACCTCCGGCCAGGTCGGCTGGTCGGACAGGTAGCGTGAGAACTCCTCGACGGCCAGCTCTCGCAGCAGCGATTCGGCCTCCGGGGTGCCTCCCAGGACATCGGTGCCCCGTTCGACGATGCCGTCGAAGTCGTCCGCGCCCAGCGCGAGCAGAAGCCGTACGAACTCTCGCGCTTCAGACCTCTGCTTCTCGTCGAACATGCTTCCGTAGTATGCCGTCTGTGTGGCGGGCGTTGTGGCGTTCGAGGGCCGAGCTGGTTCTTCAGCGTCCAGATGATCGCTTCGATGCGCTGGCGTAACCAGCCGGGAAAGGGCAGGGCGGGTCCGGGCTCGTCTTCGCGGGCGGCCGGACCAAGGGGTGGCCTAGATCGGCGGCGGCCTTCTCGATGCCGGCGCCGGCGAATCCCTTGTCGCACACGATCGGGCACGGCCCGGGTGCGGTCGGGGTGACGTGCCGCAGGTGCAGTGCCTGCTTGCGTTCGTCGAGTGCCTTGGGGCAGGCCAGGCGGAAGCCGGTCACCGCGCCGTCGGCGGTGGTGATCAGCATCAGCTTGGCGCCCTGGTAGAAGGCGTGGCGGGATTCGCGTCTTCACCGACCATGGCCGCCCTTCGTCACGCCCGCAGCCGATCAGCGAATTTCACATCAGCGATCTAGGCGACGTTGAACCACTTGGTGCACGTCCAGTGGTTGTTGGATTTCAGGCAGGCGCGGAACCAGCGGCCGCTCGGCTGGTTCACGCCGCGGGTGTGGGCTCCTCCTCCCCTGGCCTTGGCGTGGCAGGAGTGGTAGCCGTGGCCGTAACCGTCGCCCCAGTCGAGAGAGATCCGGTCGCCTTTGCGGAGCTGCCCGCCGTGGACCCAGAAGACGTTCTGGCCCTTGTACGGCCTGTTCGTTGACTTGACCAGGACCGCGAACGCCCCGTTGCTGCGTTGGGTGGCGGCCATTTCGATGCCCTTGTGCGCATTGATGCCCGGCCCGCACGTGTAGTTGATGGGACCCGCGGCGGCGGCCTGCGCATGGGCGGGCACGGCGCCCATCAGCAGCCCGGCCGACACTCCGGCGACCATCCAGCGTCGCATCATCTCTCGCTCCTTCGCGTCCGTCGATGAACGAAGGATGGCCGAGGGGACGTTGAAGATCTGTTGAGTGCGCGTTGAAGCGCTGAAGGCCGCGGCCTGTTCCGTCAGAGGCGGAACATCTCGACGAATCGGTCGAGCAGGGCGGGGTCGCCTTCTGTTCGTACGCTGCCGTCGCGGAGTACGTCGTCAGGAGTCTTGGCGCCGCTCATCAGTTCGCGGATGGGGTAGCCGGTGAGGCGTTCGATGACGAGGTCGGGGGAGGGGTGGGAGCCGAGGCCGACGGTGAGCTCTCCATGGGTGATCTGCAGGCGGAGCGTGATGTCCCTCATGCGGATCTCGTAGCCGGCGGTGAGTTCTTGGGCTGCTTCCGGTCGATAGGTGGTGTGGAAGGACATGGCGACCGATTCGGCGGTGACGATCTCGCCGGGGCGGGGCTCGGTGAGCGTCCGCGCGCCCCAGCGGCCCAGGGCGATGAGCGCGGGCTTGAGGCCGCGCCCGTAGTCGGTGAGCTCGTAGACCACGGCGCGCTCGGGGTGCGGCAGGATGCGGCGGGTGGCCAGGCCCGCCTCTTCCAGCTGTTTGAGGCGGGCCGAAAGGATGTTGGTCGGGATGGCAGGCAGGCCCTTGTGCAGGTCTGTGAAGCGCTGGGGCCCGATGAGCAGATTGCGGATGATCAGCATGCTCCACCGTTCGCCGACCATCTCCATCGCGCGCGCCAGGCCGCAGAACTGTCCGTACTCCCGAGACGCCATGATGCAGATCCTAGCCCATGCTTCAGTTGACAAAGCATACTTGTAAAAGACAAGCTTTGCCTGGCGCGAGATCGTGACAGGCCGTACAGAGTGGAGAAGCGCATGTCGTTCCAGGCCTACCTCGACAACATCGAGACCAAGACCGGGCTGACCCCACGTGAGTTCATCGCTCTGGCGAAGGAACGCGGCTTCGACGACCCGTCGGTGAAGGCCGGAGTGATCGTCGACTGGCTGAAGCAGGACTATGGGCTCGGTCGTGGACATGCGATGGCGTTGGTGCACGTCATCAAGAAGGGGCCGAAGATCGACGCCAAACACGTCGGCAGCTCGGGCTCCCACCGCGACGAGTCCGACACGCTCTGGCTGGACGGCAAGAACAACCGCCCCTGACGAGCCGCCCGAGGCCCGCTGCCCGGGCCTTCAGCGTCGCGATGGAGTGTCGGTGCGTCCATCGTCAGGGGACGGTGACGACGGCTAGTCTGCCGTTCGTGTTTGCACCTGCGGTCGTCAGCACACTGGCTTGTGGTAGCGGGAAAGGCGGAGTTCGAACCCTGTGGCCTGGCCGGAGGGCGTGAGTGCGTGGCCGCCGCTGGTCGTGAGGCTCCATAGCCAGGGCCGTACGTGGCGGAGCGGGGATCCTTCGGGGTCGGCGCAGATGGCCTGTCGCAGGGCCAGGCGTAGACGTTGCAGTTCTTCCAGGTCTGCTGCCGGATGGTCCACTGCTCGCTGCCGGCCGTCCCTTGCGGTCGCTTCTGCCAGGGCCATCGCCTGGGCTTCGACTGCCCGCGGCTCGTCCCTTCTGGTGGCGACCTGCTGTGTCCTCCAGTCGGACCAGTTCGATCCGATGCTGTTCAACGCCGCCAGCAGTGCCGTGAGGACCTGCCGTTGCTCTTCCGTGCCCTGACCCCAGACGTCCTCCAGCAACGGGATGATGCGGGCCCAGGTCACATGAGCGAACCTTCTGTCGTCCTCTTCGGGCGGCGGCGTGAAGGTGAGCGGGGGTGTCAGGTAGGTGAGGTCCACTTTGCTGTGCGGGTGGTGGTGGCGGGCGAGCGTGTAATAGCCGGAGAGCTGGCCTCGTCGGTGGCTGGAGCTCTCGGTCTTCAATTCGATCATCCACAGCCGTTCCGCCCACAGCACCGCGTAGTCGGGGGCTCCGCCCTGCTCGTCGTCGTGGCGCGGGCGTAACTCGAACTCGTCCACGAACAGCGGCTGCCCGTTCCATTCGGTCCGTCCGAACGACAGGACGTCCAGCGATCGGAGGAACCGGGCGCCCTGGGATGACAGAGGGGTACGGCTGTTCCATCGCGGATACGGGCCGCCCACGATCAACATGGTCAGAAGGCGCTGGCAGTACTCCTCTCGTCCCAGTCGTAGGCGTCCCAGCAAGTGGATGGGGTCTTCTATCGTCATACCTCTCACGCTTTCAGTCGGACGGTCGGCGTGGCATGGGAAGGTGGTTCGGCGGAGGAGGAAGCATCTCCATTGTTATGTTTTTGACTCCGATTCTCGCTGTCATGGGCATACGTCGGCTGGCCGTTAAGGAACAGCAGAACAAGGCTTCATGGCCAAGCCCAGAGGTGGGATCGGTTGTCGGCTTCGGCTGGCCGTCCGTACCCGCCGTAGCGTGTGGCAGCCTGGGCGGGTGGTGGTCTCATGGGGGCGAGAGGAAATCGTTCAAGCGGTCAGGAGTTGTCTGCTCCGGGCCGGGGCGATGGCGGACGGGTTCTCCGGTGTCGAGGTCGTTGCGGAGCCGGAGAAGCTCTTGGTGATTTTCCGTTGGCGGCGGGATCCGAACGTATACGCCATTGAGGTCGCGTTTCCGACCGCGCCCAGAAGTCCATGGACCGGTCTGCCGGTGAGCTCAGTGGATGAGTGGGCCGTGGAGGTGCTGGCCAAGCTCACGGAGGAACTCGCCACCGGGTTGGTGAGCCGTAGCCGCCGGAAAGTGCGCGGTGGGTACGTTGTGCTGGATGCGCATGACGCGCCGGATGTCTCTCCCGCTGGGTTCTGTCTCAGCTCGGTGCCCCTCGTCGGGTTGCCGACCCGCCCAAGGCGGCGGCGAGGGACCTCTGCGGAGGAGCTGGTGCCTCTGCCCGCCTCCGAGACCGGCACGTGGCTGGCCAAGGCGGGCATGGACGTGAGCCTTTCCCACCGGCTGATCGCCGAGGACAGGCTCGCCTGCTGGGTGCAGGCGTATGCGGACAAAGCGCGCAGGCAGCGTTACGTCGGGCATGCGGTCGCGTCCTGGGAGGACGCGCGGCGCGGCGCCGCGCGTCTCGATCTCGTCCAGACCCGGCCCGGCGTCCCGGCGGAGGTACGCGGCGCGCTGGTGCATGCCGTGGTCCGTACGGTGGCCGAGGAGGGTGCTCTGCGCGTGGTCACCGCGATCGACGATCCCGGACTGCACGCGTACGGCTTCCAGGCCGCGGCCGGGGGCGGGCTCGTGTTCGGCACCGTCGACACCGAGCCGCCGCCGGGACGTCACGGGTGAGGCGGCCCACCCGAAGGCGGTCAGCCCTCGGCGTCCGGGCCTACGGACAGGATGGCCTGGTTGTCCGTGCCGCGCAGGCCCTCGTGGACGTGCCAGCCGGGATCGACTTCGCCGGCGGGGACGCCGCGGGGGTAGGGCTGGTCGGAGCTCCGGTACTGGTAGCGGTACTCGATGCGCATGCCGCTACAGCGGAAGCCGGTCAGTTCTGCAGGGGCATGAGGTGCGTGGCGAAGTCGTCGAGCCAGCGTTCGGCCGAGGGCACGGGAGTGGCGGGGCGGACGACGAACTTGGTGATGCCGGCGTCGACGAAGCGTTCGATCATCGCGCGGGCGGCGGGCCAGCCGACCGGGACGATCTCGGCGGGGTCGGCCCCTGGGTTGCGTCTCGCGATGGCGTCGAGCGCGGTGGCGGGGATCTCGGTGGTGGCGACCGCGAGGCTGGTGCCGTAGTGGTCGGCTTCGATCTCGCGGCCGGCCTCGGCCGCATGCGTGGCGATCGCCGTACGGCCCGCGGCGGCCTGGCCGGGGGTGAGGAAGCTGGCGAGCCAGCCGTCGGCGAGCCGGCCGGCGCGGCGCAGGGCGCGCTCGCCGCTGCCGCCGACCCAGATGTCGAGGGGTTTCGGCGGGAGGGGGCCGATGCCGACGTCCTGCACGGTGAAGTACTCGCCGTGGAAGGTCACCTTCTCCTGGCTCAGGAGGAGTCTCAGCAGTTCGAGCGACTCGTCGAACACCGCGCCGCGCGGCCCGGGGACGGGGAACGCCTCCCGGTCGGCGGGTCTGGCCGGGGTCAGGCCGAAGGCCGGCAGGACGCGCTTGGGGGCGAGTGCGGCCAGGGACGCCAGTTGCTTGGCCACCCGCAGCGGGTGGCGGCCCGGCAGGATCATCACACCCGTGCCGACCTTGAGTTTGCGGGTGACGGCCAGCGTGTACGCCATGCCGACCAGCGGCTCGACGGCCGGCCCTTGGACCAGCTCCGACAGCCACAGGGAGTCGATCCCGAGAGCCTCGGCCCGCTCCGCCAGCCCGGTGAGGTGGTGAGGGGTGTCTCCCGGCGGCGGCGCGATCCCGATGCGTACCTTCACCAGCCCATTATCGCGGCCCTCGGCGATGTCGTCGGCGGTGACTTCGCGTGACTCCCGTACGGCTGCCTGAGGACCGGCCCGGGGATGACGACGGCTGAACCGGTGAGCGCGCAAAGGCGCGCGAACGCATATTGATCACCATCACCACTCAAAGCTCAGGACATTGCGCCGGGGGAGGGGAAGAGGAGCGAGGGGGGAGGGGCCGGTTATAAAGGATGCATAAAGTGATCGCGTTGGGCCCATTGATAACACCCGTACTCACTCGTTGTCCAGTCACCAGTTTCGTCGCCCTCCGTCACGTAGGGCGATCGAAGAGGCCGTCATCAGCCGATACGCTGCGTCACACCCCACCAAAATGGCCGCACCCGGCCACTTGTCGGACGAGTCGCTCGCTCGTACGACGGACACGGGGAGTGAGCGTCGGCCTAACGCCGATGACCTGCCCGTCCTTGGCCGGATATGAGCCGAAGCTCTGACGCTTTCGGTGTTACTTCTTGACATTTCGCCGGAAATGGCGCGTACTTCGATCGAAGATCGGTCTAACTACCCCGCCCCGAGCACCCGCACAAAACCCTCGCAAGCGTCACCGATTGGGGAACCGTGACCGAAGTACGTAGCGGCATGGCCGAAAACCTGCTCTCCCGGCGTGCCTTCACCACCTCGGCGGCGGCCGCCGCCCTCGCACCCCTGGTCACCACGCAACCCACCGCGGCGTCGTCCCAGGCCGGCCCGGCCGCGGGCGCGGTCCGCCGCATCACCCTGTACGCCGAGCGCCTGGCGGACGGCCAGCTCGGCTACGGCCTGGAGCCCGGCAAGGCGACGATCCCCGGGCCGCTCATCGAGATGGTCGAAGGCGACACGCTGGAGATCGAGATGGTCAACACCCTCGACGTCGCGGCCAGCCTGCACGTCCACGGCGTGGACTACGACGTGGCCAGCGACGGCACCCGGCTGAACGACGGCGTCGTCGAGCCGGGCGGCCGGCGTACCTACATCTGGCGCACCCACGCGCAGGGCAAGCGCGGGGGCGGCGCCGGCATCGAGCCGGGCAGCGCCGGCTACTGGCACTACCACGACCACGTGGTGGGCACCCCGCACGGCACGGTCGGCATCCGGCAGGGGCTCTACGGCCCGCTGGTGGTCCGGCGGAAGAAGGACGTCAGGCCGGACAAGACGTTCACCGTCGTCTTCAACGACATGATGATCAACAACCGCCCCGCGCACGACGCGCCCGAGTTCGTGGCCAAGGCCGGCGAGCGGGTGGAGTGGATCGTGATCACGCACGGTGAGTTCTACCACACCTTCCACATCCACGGGCACCGCTGGGCCGACAACCGCACCGGCATGCTGGAGAGCCCCGACGACCCGAGCCGGATCATCGACACCAAGATCTGCGGGCCCGCCGAGTCGTTCGGCTTCCAGCTGATCGCGGGCGAGCGGGTCGGGCCTGGGGCGTGGATGTACCACTGCCACGTCCAGAGCCACTCCGACATGGGGATGGCCGGCATCTTCAAGGTGACCGACGAGAACGGGAACGTGCCAGGTCAGCCCGGCGACGGTCACACAGGCCACTAGAAAACCCTCGACATCCGCGACAGGTCCCGAGCCACTCTCGATCCCGAGGAGCGACGATGGGTCGAACAGACCGTTTACCGTCCCGATCATCTTTCTGGCGGCGCGTGTTGACAACGCTGTCGATCGCCGTCCTGGTGCTCGGCCTGGCGCCACCGGCCGTCACGCCGGCCCTGGCCCAGGCCCCCGCCGCCCCGGACGCCAAGAAGGCCGCCGTCCGCGTGCTGGTCTTCAGCGGCCTGGCCGCGCAGCAGGACGACCCGGTGCGGACGGCCGCGACCGCGATCAGGGAACTGAGCAAGAAGAACGGGTTCACCGTCGAGGAGGCCCAGGATCCCGCGGTCTTCACCGCCGACAACCTGGCCCGCTACCGCGGCGTGGTGTTCCTGTCCGCCAACGGCGTGACCCTGGACGAAGCGCAGCTCGCCGCCTTCCAGACGTTCATCAGGAACGGCGGCGGGTTCGTCGGCATCCGCGACGCCGCCAAGGCGCAGGTGGACTCGGCCTGGTTCACCGAGCTGATCGGCACCCGCCCCGTCGGCGCCCTGCCCATCGCCGAGAAGGTGACGGAGAGCGCGGCGAGCGGGGAGAACCCGCCGAACGAGACCAAGGACAAGGTTTTCGACGGCGACAACGACACCAAGTGGCTGGCCAGGACGCCGGCCGCGTGGGTGCAGGGCAAGCTGGAGAAGCCGGTCGCGATCGCGCACTACGCGCTGACCTCGGCCAACGACTTCGCGGGCCGGGACCCGAAGGACTGGACGCTCAAGGGCTCGCAGGACGGGACGACCTGGACGGATCTCGACAAGCGCAGCGGGGAGACCTTCCCCCAGCGGTTCCAGACCAAGGACTACGAGTTCGAGAACGACACGGCGTACCAGTACTACCGGCTCGACATCACCGCGAACAGCGGCGAACCGCTGACCCAGCTCGCCGAGCTGCGGCTGTACGGGCCCGACGCCGCGCCTCCGCCCGAGCCGAAGGCGCAGAAGGCCACCGTGGACATCGTCGACCGGCGGCATCCGGCGAACGAAGGGTTGCCGCTCACCCTTTCGCGGACCGACAAGTGGCTGAGCTGGAGCCCGAACCCGGTGGGCAAGGTCCACACGATCGCGCAGGTCGAGGAGTGGACGTACAACCCGAAGATGGACGGCAACGGCGCGTTCCACCCGGTCTCCTGGTGCCGTGACTACGACGGCGGCCGGTCCTTCTACACCGGCATGGGCGGCACCGCGGACAGCTACGCCGACAAGCACTTCCGCACCCACCTCACCGGCGCCATCCGGTGGGCGACCGGCATCGTCAGGGGCGACTGCCAGGCGACCATCGCCTCCAACTACGCCGTGGAACGGCTGACCGGGCAGAACGCGCAGGGCCAGATGGACCAGATCGGCGAGCCGCACGGCCTGACCGTCGCGCCGAACGGCAAGGTCTTCTTCATCGGCAAGGCGGCCTGCGCCACCGGCCCCATCCCCGACTGGAACGACCCGAAGGTGGGACTCGGCTGCGGCACCATCCACCAGTGGGACCCGCGCGCCAAGCAGGTCAAGCTGCTGGCCACGCTGCCCGTGATGGGCAACCGCGGCAGCGGCGACGAGCTGGTCAAGAACGAGGAGGGCCTGGTCGGCATCACGCTCGACCCGGACTTCGCGGAGAACGGCTACATCTACGTCTACTGGATGCCGCACGCCTCGATCGACCGCGACCGGCGCATCGGCAAGCGCACGGTCTCCCGGTTCGCCTACGAGTCGCGGACCCAGACGATCGACCTGGACAGCCGCAAGGACCTGCTGGCGTGGGACACCCAGATTCACAGCTGCTGCCACGCGGGCGGCGGCATGGCCTTCGACGACGACGGCAACCTCTACATCGGCACGGGTGACAGCAACTCCTCCGGCGGGTCCAGCGGCTACTCCGGCAACAACTGGACCCAGGACTACAAGGGCACCTCGTTCCAGGACGCCCGGCGTACCGCGGGGAACACCAACGACCTCAACGGCAAGATCCTGCGCATCCACCCCGAGCCCGACGGCACCTACACGATCCCCGAGGGCAACCTGTTCACCGGCAAGGAGGAGGGCGGCGGCAAGACCCGGCCCGAGATCTGGGTGATGGGCGTGCGCAACATCGCGCGGCTCCAGTGGGACAAGGTGAACGACTGGATCACCGCCGGCTGGGTCGGCCCCGACGCCTTCGGCCCGAGCGAGACGTGGGGCCCGGCGAAGTACGAGACCGCGACCGTGCTCACCTCCGCCGGCAACCAGGGCTGGCCGTACTGCATGGGCGACAAGCAGCCCTACCGCGACCGCAGCAACAGCGACGCCACGCAGCCGGCCGACTGGTACGACTGCGACGACCTCAAGAACACCTCGCCGCGCAACACCGGCCTCGTGGACATCCCGCCGGCGCGCAAGAACATGATCTGGTACTCGCCGCAGGGCGGCGGCCCCGTCTACCCGGAGCGGCAGGACGGCAGCGGGCTCCCGTCGTACCAGCAGGGCGAGGAGACCTTCACCATGCCGTACCTCAAGGGCGGCAACCAGGCGGTCATGTCCGGTCCGACCTATCACCGCTCCCTGGTCGACACCGCCAGCGGGGTGGCGTGGCCGGAGTACTGGGACGGCAAGTGGTTCATCGGCGACGAGGGCAACAGCAACAACCGCATCGCCGTGACCGTGGACCCGAAGACCGCGAAGGACGCGGGCCGGCCGGCGTTCGCCGAGGACCTGCGGCACATCATCCCGGGCGGCACCGGCGCGAACCAGCTCCAGTCGTGGATGGACGCGAAGTTCGGCCCCGACGGCGCGCTCTACATGCTCGACTACGGCAACGGCTTCTTCAGCCTGCACCCGAACCAGAAGCTGATCCGCATCACCTACAAGGGCGGCCCCGCGACGCCGGACCCGAGCGCGGCCGTGGTGCGCCCGGCCCGGCAGAACGCCGACCCCAGGACGATGACGTTCTCCAGCGCCCAGGCCGGCGGCGTGGCGTGGGAGTGGAACTTCGGCGACGGCAGCGAGCCGTCCACGCAGGCCGCCCCGACGCACACCTACCCGGGCTTCGGCGTCTACCAGGCGACGCTGAAGGTCACCTACGCCGACGGCGAGCAGGCCACCGGGAAGATCGTCGTCACGGTCGGCTGCGGCGCGCCCGACGCCAGGCCGACGGTGCAGTTCCTGGACACGCTCACCGGCGTGCGCAACAAGGTCGTCGCGGGCGGCTGCACGATCAACGACCTGATCGACGACGAGCGCCAGTGGAAGAACCACAACCAGTTCGTCAAGCACGTGCAGGCCGTCGTGGACCAGCTCCTGGCGGACGGCGTCGTCACCGCCCAGGAGGCGGACGCCCTGCGCAAGGCCGGCCGCCAGTCGGAGGTCGGCAAGGTGAGCGGGTACGAGCCCATCTTCGACGGCACGGCGTCGTCGCTGCTGGGCTGGAGCCAGGCGCCGTCCGGGCGGTTCACCCTCCAGCCGGACGGCACGATCCGCAGCTCGGGCGGCCTGGGCATGCTGTGGTACGCGGACAAGGCGTACGCGGACTTCTCGGTCCGGCTGCAGTTCCGCGACAGCTCGCCCGGCACGACGCGTGCCAACAGCGGCGTCCTCGTCCGGTTCCCCGACCCCAGGACCCCGCTGGAGCAGCGTCCCGCGGGAAGCTGCGGCACGGTCGGCTCGGCGCGCACGTCACCCGCGTGGGTCGCGATCTTCTGCGGCCACGAGATCCAGATCTACGACGGCGACACGGGCGAGCCGCAGAAGACCGGCTCGATCTACAACTTCTCGCCCACCAGCCTGAGCAGGGCCGGGGCGACCCCGAAGGGCCAGTGGAACGACTACGAGGTCAGGGTGGTCGGCCAGCACTACACGATCGTCCGCAACGGCACGGTGATCAGCGAGTTCGACAACACGCCGGGGAAGGCGTCGTCGCGCGCCGGTGACCCGCCCACGGACCTGCGCCAGTTCATCAGCGGGTTCATCGGGCTGCAGAACCACGGCAACAGCGACGTGATCGACTTCCGCAACATCCGCGTGCGCGAACTCTAGGCCGGGTGCCGGGCGCCGTCCCCCTGCGCCCGGCACCCCCACCAGCTCGGAAAGGTGCATCGACCCATGCATGTCTCCCTCTTACGTCGAGTGCGCGCAGCGGTGACGGCGCCGCGGCTCGCGGTGGTGCTGCTCGCCGTGGCGCTTCCCGCGCTCTTCCTCACCTCCGTCCAGGCCGAGGTCCAGCCTCGTACGCAGGCCGTCTCCGTGAAGGCCGCGGAGCAGGTGCTGACCTGGACCGCCGACGACAGCATGACCGCGTACAAGACGGCGCCGGAGTCGGCGACGGCGGGCCCCGCCACCATCGTCTTCGAGAACAGCACGGCCACCGGCAACACGACCGGCATGACGCACACGCTGACCTTCGACGTCTCCACCCCCGGCTACAACCACGACGTCAACCTCAACATCATCGCCAGCCCCTTCGACGCCGACGGCGGCCGGCACGTCGCCCAGGTGAACCTCACCCCCGGCAAGTACCGCTACTCCTGCGTGATCCCCGGGCACGGCCAGATGTTCGGCGAGTTCGTCGTCACCGACGGCGGGGGCGAGGACACGACCCCGCCGCAGGTCGCCGCGCAGGTGGCGGGCGACCAGAACGAGGAAGGCGCCTACGTCGGCGCGGCGACGGTCACGATCTCGGCAAGCGACACCGAGTCCGGCGTGGACACCGTCGAGTACGCGCTCGACGGCGGCGAGTTCGCCGCCTACACGGCCCCGGTCTCGGTGGACCAGCCCGGCGAGCACACGGTGACCTTCCGTGCCACCGACAAGGCGGGCAACACCTCGGAGGTGGGCTCGGTGACGTTCACCGTGGCGGCTCTGCAGGGCGAGGACACCACGCCGCCCGAGGTCACCGGGGAGGTGACCGGTGACAAGAACGAGGAAGGCCAGTACGTGGGCGCGGCGACGGTGACGCTCACGGCGAGCGACGCCGGGTCCGGCGTGGACACCGTGGAGTACTCGCTGGACGGCCAGCCGTTCGCGGCGTACACCGAGCCGCTGCCGGTGGACCAGCCGGGCGAGCACACGGTGTCGTACCGTGCCACCGACAAGGCGGGCAACACCTCGGAGGTGGGCTCGGTGACGTTCACCGTGGCGGCCTCGCAGGGCGGGGACACCACCCCGCCGCAGGTCTCCGCGCAGCTGTCGGGCCAGCAGGACTCGGCGGGCAACTACGTCGGCTCGGCGACCGTGATGCTGTCGGTGAGCGACACCGAGTCGGGGGTCGCCACGCTGGAGTACTCGCTCGACGGCGAGCCCTACATCGAATATCCGTCCCCGGTGTCGGTCACCGAGTCCGGCGCGCACACCTTCGCGTACCGGGCCACCGACAGGGCCGGCAACACCTCGCCGGTGGCGACGCTGCGGTTCACCGTGGTCTCTCCCGAGGACGACACCACGCTGCCGCAGGTGGCGGCCGCGCTCACCGGCACCCAGGACTGGGCCTGGAACTACGTGGGCTCGGCGACGGTGACGCTGACGGCGAGCGACGTCGGCTCAGGGCTGGACAAGGTGGAGTACTCGCTGGACGGCCAGCCGTTCGCGGTCTACACGAAGCCGCTGAAGGTCGACCAGCCAGGCGCGCACGTCCTGTCCTACAGGGCCACCGACAAGGCGGGGAACATGGCGGTCGGCACCGCCCCCTTCATGATCGTCGAACCCGCCGCCGAGTAGGTCGAGCTCCGGCCCCGGGCCCCGGGGCCGGAGTGGGGAGCCTCGACGCGCTGGTGGCGTCGTTCGCCGGGGACAGCGAGGTCATCGACGTCGGACGGCGCCTCCTGGTCCGCTTCGCCCCCGGCGGCACGGGTGTGTTCGAGGTCTACTGCACCTTCACCGTGGACGGCCCGTCCATCGTCAAGGCCGAGCTCACGTACGCCGACTGACGGAAGTGCGGCTCAGCCGCGATCGCGCATCGTGAGGAAGCAGACGGCGGCGGCCACCGTCAGGACCGGGACGCCCACGAGGATCGGAGCTCTCAAGCCCCACTCCGCCGCGACCAGGCCGCCGAGGAGGGCTCCCAGCGGGGAGGCGCTCATCACCGCGGTCATCGCGGCGCTGCTCACCCGGCCGAGCATGTCGGCCGGGGTGAGTCGCTGGCGCGTGGTGCGCGCCACGACGGCCCAGACGCCGAACGCGCCGCTCGTGATGATCAGGCCCCCGGCCACCACGACGGGGGACGAGGTGAGGCCGATCATCAGCTGCCCGATCGCGGCGGAGCCGAGACACGCGGCCAGCGCCCCCGCCGGGCTGATCAGGCGTGTGACGCGGGCCGCCAGGGCGCCTCCCGCGAGGCCGCCGATCGCGCCGACCCCGAGCAGCAGGCCGTAACCCCAGGCCGGGAGGCCGAGGACCTCGGGCACGTACAGGACGAGGACGGCGAACCAGGCGCTGTCCATCGCGGCGAACACGGCGCCCAGGCCCACGATCACGCGCAGGCGAGGATTCTTGACCAGCCACTTCAGACCGGCGCGGGTGTCGCTCCAGATCTGGCCTTTGGTGCTGTACGAGCCGGCTTTCGGCGCGAAGACGTTGGGCAGGCTGAAGATCAGCGCGGCCGCCAGGGCCAGGGCGCCGCCGTTCACGGCGAACGGGAGCACCAGCGCCACGCCGAACAGATATCCGCCGATGGGCGGCCCCACCAGTTCGTTGCCCGCGACCTCGGCGTTCACCAGCCCGCCGTTGGCCCGGTCGAGGTCGGCGTCCTTCACCAGCGGCGGCAGCAGCGTGGCCGTCGCGGTGTCGCGCAGCGTCTCACCGACACCGCAGACGAACGCCACCACGTAGAGCAGTACGATCCCGGCGACGTCCAGCAGCACGGAACCGACCAGCACGGCCAGCATCGCCACCCGGACCACATCGACGGCCGCGGCCAGGCGGCGCTGGTCGAACCGGTCGACGATCGCCCCGGCGAGCAGCCCGAACAACAGCCACGGGCTTTGTCCGGCGATGGCGACCCCGGCCACCGCGACGGGATCGGACGTCAAGGCGGCCGCCAGCAAAGGCAGAGCGGCCATCCGGATGCCGTCGCCGAGATTGGACAGCAACGTCGCCAGCCACAGCCGGTTGTACGCCGGCCCTAATGACGCCGAGACCATAGGATTTCCTCTCCGTGGTTTCGTGAGAAACGCCGAGAAGAGAAGATCACGATGCCGATCGAGAGGTCCACCGTGATCCACTCTCAGCGAAAAGCCTGGGACGTCTGGCTGAAATCGGCGCGGTGGCCGGGTGCCACTGTCGCGATTCACGTGTGGAGCGTCTCCGAGGAAAACGATGAGCCGGAAGTGAAGAAGGCCATCGAAAGGCGGGGCACCGGCGCCGCGGCACTGGTGAGCGTTTACGCGTACGTAGGATGGTGAGGCTTCGCCGGCCGGGCTCGAACCGGCGTCCACCCGGAATGCCGAGCCGGGCGCCGCCGCTGATCGAGCGACGCGTGCAGCTCCGCCAGAAGCGCGTGATCAGTCACGCTGCTCATGACGATCACGGTCCATCAGGACCACTGGGCGGCGCTGCCTATGGGCCGATCGGGGCGCTCCAGGCAGGCGAAGAGATATGCGTCGCCGGCGTCGCCGATCATGAGGCCGCTGGGGCCCATCTGCTCAGGGTCGAAGCCTGAGCTGAGGAGGTGTCGCTCCTCAAGGGGCACCCACCTCCGTCACGTCGTACGTGGCGGCGGCGTCGTCAGGCCCATGTCTTCTCCTCCGGTCAGGTCAGGGAGTGAAGGTACCGAACCAGCGGGACAGTTCGGTGGTCAGCTCTGACTGGGTGTCGCCGGTCCAGGCCACGTGGCCGTCCGGGCGGAGGAGGAGGGCGGGGGCGGGGAGGTCGGCGGTGCGGGCCGCGATGTGGTCCACGCGGTCCGTCCAGCCCTCGGCCGTGAGGCGGCCGGTGCCGTCGAGGAGCAGGGCGCGGCCGGAGCGCATGAGCGGGTAGAGGCGGCCGTCGCCCAGGTCGATGTCGCGCAGGCGGCGTCCCACCAGGCCGGAGCCGGTGCCGAAGTCGTAGCGGACGCCTATGGCGGTGAGTTGCCCGGCGAGGTACGTGCTCACCTCGTCGAACCGCAGGAGCCGCCCCAGCAGCCGTCCCACCGCCCGGGGGCCTGGTTCGGCGGACATCAGGTGCATGCGGACGCGCGTGTCGTCCAGGACGTCGGCGGCCACCGGGCGGCGTTCGGCCTCGTAGGTGTCCAGCAGCCCGTCCGGCGCCCAGCCCGCGACGTCGGCGGCCAGCTTCCAGCCGAGGTTGAACGCGTCCTGGATGCCGAGGTTCAGCCCCTGCCCACCGGCCGGCGGATGGACGTGGGCCGCGTCCCCGGCCAGCAGCACCCGGCCCGCGCGGTAGCGGTCGGCCAGGCGGGTGGCGTCGCCGAAGCGGGACAGCCAGCGTGGCGCCCGTACGCCGAAGTCCGTGCCCGCGACCGCCTTGAGCGCCTGCCGGACGTCCTCAAGCGCCGGCGGGACGGCACGGTCCTCTGCCACGTCCAGCGCGGGCACGACCACCCGGTACACCCCGCCGCCCAGCGGCGCCAGGCCGAAGCGCGGCTGCGTCTCACGGATCCGCGCGACGGCGGCGGCGATCGCCGACGGGTCCTCGTCCGCCTCCATCTCGCCGAGCAGCGTGTCCATCCTGCTCGGCTCGCCGGGGAAGCCGATGCCGAGCAGCTTGCGCACGGTGCTGCGGCCGCCGTCGCAACCCGCGAGGTAGCGGGCGCGCAGGCGCGTGCCGTCGCTCAGCTCGGCGGTCACGCCGCCGTCGTCCTGGTCGAGGCCGGTCAGCGCGGCGCCGCGCCGGATCTCGGCGCCCAGCCCTGCGGCGTGCTCGGCCAGCAGGCGTTCGGTGATGATCTGCGGGATGGCGAGGAGGTAGCCGTGCGCGGTGTCCAGATCGGCGGGCGCGGGCCGGTCCGCCCCGCCGAGTGAGACGCGCAGCGGGTGCCGGCGGCCGTGTTCGAGGAAGCGTTCCAGCAGGCCGCGCTGGTCCATGATCTCGATGCTGCGTACGTGCAGGCCCTGCGCCTTGGCGTACGGGGCCGGCTCGGTCTCCTTCTCCAGCACCAGCACCCGTACGCCGTGCAGCCGCAGCTCGGCCGCCAGCATCAGGCCGCTCGGCCCGCCACCTGCGATGATCACGTCGAACATGCGCTCCAGTCTGGGCCGTGCCCGGGGTCTTGCCGCAAGCCCCGGGTCGCGCTATAGCTTGGAAGCGGCAGGGGGCGCGACAGACCGACACGTGCGAGCGTGACCCGGCGGTGAGCTCGGCTCCCGCCCAGTCCGCGTGCCGCGCCTCCAGCTTCATCCCGGCGAGCTGAGCCATCAGGCGACGTCCACCGCATCGACGGCCGACGCCGGTGACGGCGTCGGCCGTGCTCGAAGATCCGGCAGGTCAGTGGTCGTGTCTCTTCAGGATCGGGCGCAGGACCTTCTCGTACGCCTTCGCGTACGTCGCCATGCCGAGGTCGCTCGGGTGCGAGCCGTCCACCAGCTCCTCAGGCCCGGGGAGCTTGTCGGCCGGGAGGTAGGACAGACCTCTGACGCCGGAGGCGCGCAGGTTCTCGTAGGCCGTGCGCAGGGCGGCCGCGTTCTGGGCGTTGCGGGTGCGGCGGAACTCGACGAACTGGCCGTCGCCGTACCGGCGGTCCTCGACCATCACGATGGGCGTGTCGGGGCGGGCCGCGCGCAGGATGCGGATGAAGGGTTCGGCGCGCTCGGAGATCTGCTGCGGGTTCATGTTGGGGGAGCTGTCGACCACGTAGACGGACGCGTCGAGCTCGGTGAGGAGCTGGGCGATCTCGGGCTCCATGCGCGCGTTGCCGGAGAAGCCGAGGTTGATGGTGGGGACGTCGAAGCGGCGGCCCAGGAGCGCGGTGATGGACATGCCGGGCCTGGACGCGACGCCGCCCTGCATGATCGAGCTGCCGTAGAAGACGGCGGGCGGGGTGGTGCGCGGCGCGGCCCCGAGGAACTTGGCGCCGGCCTGGACGCCGATCTCCAGCCGCTGCGGGCTGTTGTACAGCGGCAGGTACGCGGTGTAGAGGCGCTCACCCGGGTCGACCGCGATGCCCATCTGCTGGTCGACGTTCTGCGCCGCCGGGTGCGTGTTGGCGAGCCAGGCGTCATGGCCTTCAGGGGTGCGGGCGTAGAGGTCCACGCCGCTGTGGCCGATGGCGGGCATGTGGTACATCGCGACGGTGGCCAGGCTGAGCCGGTAGCGGGCCCGGAAGATGGTCGAGTCGGTGACGAACCGGGTCAGGAGCCCCGAGGAGTTGCGGCTGCGCACCCAGACCTCGGGGGTCACGACGCCTTCCGCCTTGGCCGGCAGCCGGTCGTAGTAGGCCACCGTGTCGGACCAGCCCTTGCCCTCGACGCCCCAGTGCGAGACGTCGTACCAGGCGATGTCGCCCTCGACGCTGGGCGTCACCTCGACGAACTGGGCAGGCCACGCGGCGGGCGGGTGCGGGACGGCGGCGTTCGCCGGCGTCGGTAACAGGCCGGGGATCGCGAGGGCGGCGCCGCCGGCGCCCGCGAGCCCGAAGAGGTGACGTCGATTGACCATGTGGTTGCCCATCGGTGCTCCCTTGTCGGAACGATGCTGCTCAGGGCTGAGGCCGGTCGGGGGAAGGCGCGGGTCGGGGCAGGGTGGTCATGCGTCGGCCCTGATGCGACGATGATCGGACCCGGCCTGACGGTCGCGGCCAGCCATGGGACGGAGGAGTGGCGGTGGCGTCATCACGCCCCGCCTCGGTTCACCGGAAGGTCATGATTCTTCGGTGACTGTAAGAGTTGGTATACAAGTCGTCAATACCAATCGGTGGCCGTGACGTAAAATGCGGGGGAAGTGTGGGTGTCGCCATAAAGGGGCCATAGAGGGCATGAGGGGGTGGACGTGAGCGACGCGGACGCTCGTCGCGGGCGCAAGCACAACATGGTCCGCGAGCGGATCATGAGCCTGCTCGAAGACCTCAACGTGGGAGATCCGATTCCGCCCGAGCGGGTGCTCGAAGAGGATTGCGGCGTCTCCCGGCTCACGGTGCGGCGCGCCGTCGACGACCTGGTCAGGGACGGCCACCTCATCCGCAAGCAGGGCAGCGGCACCTACGTCGCGCGGCCCACGATCACGCAGTCGCCGACGGCGTCGTCGTTCTCGATGGGGCTGCGCAGGCGGGGCATCACGCCCTCGACCCGCGTCGTCGGCGTGGAGCGCTCCGACGCGGGCGTGCGCATGAGCTGGCGGCTGCAGATCGCGCCGTCCGACGCGATCGTGACGATCCGCCGGCTGCGGCTGGCCGACGGCGACCCGATCGCGCTGGCCACCACGACGCTGCCCGACGCGCTGGTGCCCGGCCTGCCCGCCGATGAGCTGGAGGAGAAGTCCCTCTACCAGTTGCTGTCGGAGAAGTACGGCCTGAAGGTGACGGCCGGCACGCAGACCATCGAGCCGACGGTGCTCAGCCAGGAGGAGTCGGGCGTGCTGGACGCGCCGCCGTACTCTCCCGCGTTCCTCTTCAGGACGGCGACCCGCACGTCGGACGGCGTGCCCATCGAGTTCACCCAGACGCTGTTCCGCGGCGACCGCTACATGATCACATCGGAGCTGGACCTGACGGCGACCCCTGAGGAGGACCTCGGACACCCCCGCGGAGTGACCCACAAGGCGACGTCTCTGGGATGACGACCGGCCAATTGGTCTACAAGAGGTATTGACACCTCGCGTCACAGATAACACCATTTCGTGCATCGTGACCTTGCGTCCCCTTCCTGCGGGCGCATCGATCCGAAGGCGGTCACTCATGCACAAGTCCCTGTTACGAGTCGCCGCAGGCGCGCTCTCTCTCGCACTCCTCATGTTCGGGTCGGCCTGCGGATCCGGCGGCGACGACGCCGCGTCCGCGTCCGGCGGCGGCACCGTGACCTGGTACACGCCGATGCCGGAAGAGCCCGCCCGGCGGCTGGCCGAGGCGTTCACGGCCGAGACCGGCACCGAGGTCGAGGTGCTGCGGCAGAGCGCCGGCGAGCTCCTGGCGCGGCTGAAGGCCGAGGCGGGCCGTCCGGCGGCCGACGTGATCGGCCTGGCCAGCGGGGACGCCGGACCGCTCGCCAAGGAGAAGCTGATCCGGCCGTTCAAGCCCGCCGCCGAGGGCATCGACAAGCGGTTCGTCGACCCCGAGGGCTACTGGCACGCCAACGAGCTCATCCTGATGACCGTCGGCGTCAACGCCGACCGGTGGAAGGAGGAGACCGGCGGCGCCCCGCTCCCGACGACGTGGGACGAACTGCTGCGCCCCGACCTGAAGGGCCAGCTCGTCATGCCGAACCCGACGCTGTCCGGCACCGGGTACACGTTCGTGGCGACGCAGATCTTCCGCCACGGCGACGAGGCGGGCGCGTGGAAGTTCCTCGACGAGTTCCACAAGCTGATCGGCCAGTACACCGACAGCGGCGGAGCGCCGTCGCAACTCGTCGCCACCGGCGAGTACGCCGCCGGCGTCTCCTTCGCCCACGACCTGCTCAACGTGCGCGGAGCCGGGTTCCCCATCGAACTCGTCTACCCCAAGCCCACCGGCGTCGTCATCTCCGGCAACGCGCTCGTCCAGGGCTCGCCGAACCCCCAGGGCGGCGAGAAGTTCGTTCAGTGGCTGCAGGGCAAGAAGGCGTCCCAGATGATCGTCGACCTCGTCCACTCCTACCCCGTGCGCAGCGACGTGGACCTGCCCGACGGCGCGCAGGGTCTCGCCGAGCTCGACCTGGTGGACTACGACCCCGTACGCGCGGGTGAGATGCGCGACGCGGTGTCCAAGGAGTTCGCCAAGCGGTACGGGGTCTGATGCCCGTGCCCTCGACGACCCAGCGGACCGTCGTACCGGAAGAGCGGCCGGAAGAGCGGACCGGGCGGGCCCCCGGATCCCGGCCCGACTGGCAGCGGCGCAGTCGCCGGCGCCTGCTGGCCGACCGGATCACGGTGGGCACGCTCGTCGCCTACGTCGCCGGCCTGCTCCTCCTCCTCGTCCTCGTGCCGACGGTCGCCATGCTGTTCGAGCCCGATGGCGAGGCGTGGAGCAGGCTGGCCGAGCCGCGCGTGGCGACGGCCGCGAAGAACACCGTGGTCATCGGCGTGGCCTCGACGCTGAGCGCCACCGTGGTCGGCTTCCTGTTCGCCTACGCCCTCAGCAGGCCCGACATCAGGGGCCGGGCCGTGCTCCGGGTGATGGCCCTGCTCCCGCTGATCTCGCCGCCGTTCGTCGTCGGCCTGGCGGTGCTGCTGCTGTTCGGGCGGCGCGGCCTGATCACGCACGAGCTGTTCGGCCTGGACATCAGCCTCCTGGGGCTCGGCGGGCTCTGGCTCGTGCAGACGCTCGCCTTCTTCCCCATGGCCACGCTGACCCTGCTGCCGACGCTGAAGAACATCGGCTCCACCCTGGAGTGGGCCAGCCGGGACCTCGGCTGGACGTGGTTCCAGACGTTCCGCCGGGTCACGCTGCCGCTGGCGTTCCCCACGATTCTGAACGCGCTGCTGCTCGTCGGCATGTTCGTCATCACCGACTTCGGCAACCCCGTCCTCATCGGCGCCGGGTACCAGGTGCTGTCGGTCGAGGCGTACGTGCAGGCCGTGGGCCGGCAGGACTTCGGGATGGCGGCGGTGCTGTGCGTGCTGCTGTTCGTACCGACGCTGATCCTCTTCCTGATCCAGCGGCGTGTGCTCGCGCGGCGCTCCGCCGTCACCGTGTCGGGGAAGACGGGCAGCCTGCCGCCCGCGCCGCTGCCCGCGGCCGTGCGGCGCGGCCTGCTCACCGTCCTCGGCCTGGTGAGCGTCCTGATGATCCTCATCTACGGGAGCATCCTGGTCGGCTCGTTCACCCGGGCGTGGGGCGCGGACTGGAGCCTGACGCTGGACCACTGGCAGACGGCCCTCCTGCGCGGCGACGACATCCGCAACTCCGCGCTGTTCTCCGCCACGGCCGCGATCATCACGACGATCAGCACGCTGGTCGCCGCGTACGTCGTGCACCGCACGCGGGTCTTCGGCCGGGGCGTGATGGACGGGCTCGCGGTGCTGCCGTCGGCGATCCCCGGGACGATGATCGGCATCTCGTGGCTGCTCACGTTCAACGAGCCGCCGATCGCGCTGACCGGCACCGCGCTGATCCTGGTGCTGGTCATGGTCGTGCGGGCCATCCCGGTCGGCTACCGCACCGCGGTGACCACCATCAACCAGATCAGCCCGTCGATCGACGAGGCCGCCACCGACCTCGGCGCCTCGCGCGCGCGGGTCATCGTCCAGATCATGTTCCCCCTGCTGGGCGGCGCGTTCACCACGTCGCTCGTGTTCGGGTTCCTTCACGCCATCAACACGCTGAGTGCCGTGATCTTCCTGACCTCGCCGGGCGTCGGCCTGGGCGCGCCCACCATCGTCAACCTCGCCGAGTTCGGCCAGTGGGGCGCCGCGACCGGTGTCGCGGCCGGCCTGATGGTGGTCAGCTTCGCCGGGCTCGCCGTCGCGAAGCTCGCCCTCGGCTCCCGGCTGCGGCTCTACGACCTGTGACACCTGCTGATGGAGATTCCATGATCGAACTGAAGTCGTTGTGCAAGTCGTTCGACGGGGTGCCGGCCGTTCGCGACCTCGACCTCGTCGTCGGCCGCGGCGAGTTCCTCTGCCTCCTCGGCTCCAGCGGGTGTGGCAAGAGCACCACGTTGCGGATGATCGCCGGGTTCATCCAGCCGGACAGCGGGAGCGTGCTCATCGACGGCGTGGACGTGTCAGGGTACGGCCCCGACGCGCGGCCGACGTCCATGGTGTTCCAGGACTACGCGATCTTCCCGCACCTCACCGTCGCGGAGAACATCGAGTTCGGGCTGAAGGCGCAGAAACTGGCCAAGGACGAGCGGGCCCGGCGCACCGAGGAGGCGCTGGAGCTGGTCGGCCTCACGGGTCTCGGCGGCCGGCGGCCGAACGAGCTGTCGGGCGGCCAGCAGCAGCGCGTCGCCGTCGCCCGGTCGCTGGCGATCCGGCCGTCGGTGCTGCTCATGGACGAGCCGCTGTCCAACCTCGACGCGAAGACCCGCATCCAGCTGCGCACCCAGCTGCGCGAGATCCAGCGCGACACCGGGACGACGATCGTCTACGTCACCCACGATCAGGAGGAGGCGCTGGCCCTGGGCGACCGGATCGCCGTCATGAAGGACGGCTCGCTCGAACAGCTCGGCAGCGGGCACGAGATCTACCTGGCCCCGTCCAACGGGTTCGTCGCCGACTTCGTCGGCATCACGAACTGGCTGGCGGGGGAGTACGCCGGCGGCTCGGACGAGTCGTGGCAGGTGAAGGTCGCGGGAGCGGTGCTCCCCGCGACGCCCGCGAGCACGTCGTCCTCCCTCTCTCCTGGCTCGCCCGTGGACGTGTCGGTACGTCCCGAGGACGTGTCGCTGAGCGAGGAGGACGCCCCCGGCGCGGGGGCGCTGCGCGGTGTCGTCCGCGACGTGCAGTTCCTCGGCCCTGTCGTCCGCACCTACGTCGAGGTCGGCGGCTCGGTCATGATTGTGCACTCGGCCCAGAGCGCCTGGTCGCCGGGGGCGAACGTGCGGCTGCGCATCGGCGAGGGAGCGGCGCGGGCGTTCCCCAGGGTCGAGGGCGCGTGGCGCCCACCGGAAGCCGCCGCCCGGCCCGTCGTCGCGGCGGCGGCGAGCTGACGGCATGGGCATCGCACACGAAGAGGCGGACCTGCGCGGCCTGCTCGTCGAGCGGCGACTGTCCGGCGGCATCAGGACCGTCCGCCGGCAGTCACTGGCGTACGCGCACAAGATGCTCAAGGGAGACCTGGACAACACCTTCGGCCTGGAGGACTGGCGTACCGCGGCCATCGACGAGGTCGTGGCCGCCGTCGAGGCCGGCATCGGCGACCGCATCACCGACGGCGACCCCGAGCTCGGGTACATCGCTCCCGAGCACACGCTGGCCGGCATCAGGGCGCACGCCGACGCCCTCGCCCCCTTCCTGCGGGACGGCGGCGGCACGGTGCTGCTGGCGACCGGGCACCCGACCGGGCTGCTCGACCACTACGCCGACCTGGCGCGCGCCCTGCGGAACGCGGGCAATAGGATCGTCCGCGTCCTCGACGACCACCGGCTCGACCGCGCCGTCGGGGCCCACGCCGCCGGCGAGACCGGGATCCGGTTCTTCGGCGGGGCCGCGTGCGCCTTCCACGACGAGGCGATCCTGCACACCCACCGGCCCGACTACATGGAGGCCATGATCGCCGCGGTGGCCGGCGGCGGCGCGCGGATCGATCTCGTCATCGCCGACCACGGCATGGCGGGCGCGGCGATCGCGGCCGGCCTGCACACGCTGTCGATCGCCGACGCCAACGACATCGCCCTGTTCCTGGCACACGCCAGGGGACGGCACGAGCCCGTCCTGCCGATCGAGGACAACTTCACGCCCGCCGAGTTCGCGCCGGTGACCGCGTACATGCTCCGGCGCGCGGCCGGTATCGCTGTTTGAGGAGGATGGTCATGTCCCGTCGTGGTTCGCGGCGCTGGAGCCTGTTACCTGCGGCTCTCGCTCTCGTCCTGACCGGCCCGGCGTACGCGGTGGCGACGCCTCCGCCCGCCGCCGCGGCGGTCGTCGTCGAGGGCCGCACCGAGACCTACCGTGAGACCCAGCCGGTCGCTCCCGGCGTCGAGCTGAGCACGGTCGAGCTGTACGGGCCCGACGGCGCGACCGGGGAGCCCGGCTGGCTGCAGACGTACCAGATGTCCGTCGACCTCAAGGCCGGCGTGCAGATCGGGCGGTTGTTCCCCGGCCAGGTCGCCGCGCGGCGGCCGCTGCTCGACATGGCGCGTGAAGCGGGCGCCATCGCGGCGACCAACGCCGACTACTTCGACATCGCCGCCTCGGGCGCGCCGTGGGGCGTGGCCATCCAGGACGGCGAGCTGCTGCAGTCGCCGCTGCCCAACACCAAGGCGACGCAGACGAACCAGACCGCGGTGATGTTCTCCGAGGACCAGATCGGCGCCATCGGCGAGATCGTCTTCGAGGGCACCGTCAAGCTGCCCGGCGGGACCGTCCCCCTGGACGCGCTCAACAAGGCCGAGCTGCTCAAGGACCAGATCGGGATGTTCACTCCGGTCTGGGGCACCTACTGCCGCTGCCATCCGGTCAGAGGTGTCGCGCGGACCATCGAGGTGGTCGTGCGCGACGGCGTCGTGACCGAGGTGGTGGACGTCCCCCGCGAGGGCGCGATCGCCGAAGGCGCGTTCGTGCTGGTGGGACGGGAGGCCGGCGCCGACGCGCTGTCCTCGCTGCGGGTCGGCGACCCGGTCTCCGTGGACTACGCCGTCCGCGCTCCCGGCGACATGAAGGTCAAGGCGGCCGTGAGTGGACGCCAGCTCATCGTCGCCGACGGCAAGCCGCTCCAGCTCCCGCCCGAGAACAACACGCCGGAGCCCCGCACCGCCGTCGGGTTCTCCGCCGACGGGACCAAGATGTGGCTGGTCGCGGTGGACGGCCGGCAGCCCGAGTTCTCCCGCGGCATCGGGCTGGACGAGCTGGCCGAGATGATGGTGAAGCTGGGGGCGCACACCGCGCTCAACCTCGACGGCGGCGGCTCGACCACGCTCGTCGTCCGCGAACCGGGCCAGAAGCAGGTGGACCTCGTCAACCGGCCGTCGGACGCGGCGGGCACCCGTCCCGTGCCGACCGGGCTGGCCATGTTCCTGCCCAAGGGCAGCGGCAAGGCCAAGGGCTTCTGGGTGAGCACGGCGACCGAGCGCGACCGGTTCCCCGGGCCCGAGACCGCCGCGTCGTGGCGTACCGAGCGGGTCTTCCCCGGGCTCACCCGCCGGCTGACGGCGGCCGCGTACGACGAGACGTACGGGCCCGCCGACAAGCCCCGCAGCATCAAGCCGCAGTGGCGGGCCGAGAACGGCCGGGTGGGCCGGGTGGATCGCGACGGCGTCTTCCGCGCGCTGGCGTCCGGTGAGACGAGCGTGACGGCCAAGCACGGCAAGGCCGCCGGCGACATCGACCTCACCGTGCTGGGCCCGCTGGCCCGCCTGGAGACCGGCACCCGCCGGATCAACCTCCTGGCCAAGGGCGCCCAGGGGACCTTCGAGGTCGACGGCGCGGACGCCGCCGGGTACGCCGCCCCCATCGACCCCGCCGACGTCCGCCTCACCTACGACAAGGCGGCGCTGGACGTGGCCCCGACCGGCGACGGCGCGTTCACCGTCACCGCCAGGGCCGCCGAGGGCGAGCACGTCGTCACGGTGACCGCCGGCGGCGTGCGGGCCGAGCTGGTCGTCGGCATCGGAACCTCCCAGGACGTCGTGGACACCTTCGACGACACCTCCAACTGGGACTTCTGGAGCCTGCGCGCCACCGGCACCGCCTCCTCCACCCCTGACGGTCACGCCGGGAACGGGCTGAAGCTGGACTACGACTTCACCCAGAGCACCGAGACGCGCGGCGTCGGCATCTGGCCGTCCGCCAACCTCCTCCCGGTGGCCGGCCAGCCGACGGCGTTCAAGCTGTGGGTGAAGTCGGAGGGCCACGACCAGCGGACCCGCCTGGAGGTCGTCGACCGCAACGGCACGCTGCACACGATCGAACCCGCCTTCATCACCGAACCCGGGTGGCAGCAGATCACCTACGACGTGCCGGACGGCATGGCGTACCCGGTGAGCCTGCGCCGCGTCTTCTTCAACGAGATCAACCCCGACGCCCGCTACACCGGCACGCTGGTCCTGGACGAGCTGACCGCCGTGGCCGCCGGCTGACCCCACCTGAGCGCGGCGACCGAGCGGTCGCCGCGCTCACAGCGGGTACGCCTTGGTGACGGAGATCTTGGCGTTGCCGAGGAACAGCCAGGCCGGCGGCGGGACGAAGCCGGGGAGTGCGGACATCTCGCTGGGGTTCGGGCTGGTGTCGGTGACGCGTAGGACGAGCTTGCCGCTGCTCGCCGCCACGGTCAGCGTCGCCTCCACGCCTGCCTCGCCGGGGGCGTGGAAGACGAAGCCGGCCGGGCCGGGGGTGATGGCGCGGCCCTCGACGGTGAGCGAGCGTACGGCCGCGTCGTCGTCGACGCGCAGGGCGAGCATGTTCACTCCTCGTTCCGACCGGAGGCGGACCCGCACGGTGCGCTCGCCTCCCGTGGTGGTGTCCGCCAGCACCCGCAGTGAGGGCGGGGGCAGGGTGGCGACGCTCGCGGCGCAGGTGTAGCGGCGGGCCCACCGGTCGGGGTTCTTCGAGGTCAGCCAGACGGCCTGGCCGGTGTCCGCGTCCAGCTCGTACGCGAGGCTGGTGCGGCGGGGGTGGTCCTTGTCGAACGGCTCCACCAGCAGGCCCGCTGCCACCAGGGCGATCGAGACGGCCAGGGCGGTCAGGGGGATCAGGAGGGAACGCCTGCGCGGCCATGCCGTCTCGATCAGGGGGAGTGCGAGGCCGCAGAACAGGACCATCAGCGGCATGGGGGCGTAGCCGACGTACTGGAGGCCCGTCGGCAGGGTGTTCCATGCGCTGGGAAGCAGGATCAGTGCACTCGGGACGAGGCCGGCGGTCAGGGCGAGGAGGCGCCGTCCCGGTGGGCAACGGAGCGCCATGAGGCCGCCCAGTGCCGCCCCCAGGGCGGGCCAGGCCACGAGGTGGGCGGCTCCGGGGGAGACGACGCCGAGGGCGAAGGCGATCAGGGCCGCCCACGTCAGGATGCCGAGTGCCGGTGCGGTGGCGCCGAGGCGGCGGCGGAGCAGGGCGTACCAGGTGATCAGGATCGTCACCGCGATGGTGAGGACGGCGAGCCACAACAGCTCGGGGCGGTACGGCGTCGTGGTCGCGGTGCCGTTGAGCTCGGGGCGGATGACCTTGAGGAGGTCCCAGAAGAAGACGCCGACGCCCACTGCGACGGCGACCGGGATGAGGGCGAGCGCCGTCCCGAGGAGCGTACGGCGCAACGTGACCACGCCACGGCGGCGGGCCAGGACGATCAGGGCCAGGGCGGCGAGCAGCGCGAGGACGGACAGCGCCGTGGCGGCCCAGACCGGGTAGCGGACCAGCAGGCCGGGCGGCAGGTTGAAGTAGACCAGGTCGCCACCGGCGTTGATCCGGGCGAGGTCGGCGGCGCCGAACGCGCGGACGAGCGCCAGCGTGTTGTCGCCCATCTGCTGCAACGCCGCGAGATCGACGTGCGCGGGGTCGTCGAGGACGCTGTGGTAGAGAGTGCCCGCGTCGGCGTAGGCGGAGTCGAGTACGGCCATCCCGCCGGGCTGGAAGGCGGTGAAGTCGGTGTCGTTGTTGAGCAGCTTCATCAGTTCCGCGTAGACGGAGTCGGCCACCGGCATGGGCGCCGCCGAGCCGAACGTGGAGATCAGGCCGGCGTTCGGCTCCGTGCTGCGGAACATCAGCACCGGCCCCTCGGAGCCGCGCGCCTCGTTGTTGAGCACCACGTTCCTGCCTCGGGCGAGGGGGTGGTCCCTGACGAACGCCTCCGAGCCGAGCAGCCCGGTCTCCTCGGCGTCGGTGATGAGGATGACGACGTCGTTGCGCAGCCGGGCGCCGTCCGCGACCAGCGCTCTGGCGGTCTCGATGGCGCTCGCCGTACCGGCGCCGTCGTCGTTGGCGCCCGGTCCCTCGGGGACGGAGTCGTAGTGGGCGGTGACGAAGACCCGGCCGGTGGGGGCGGTGCCCGGGATCACGGCGACGATGTTGAAGACGCGTCCGACCGTGACGGGTCGGCCCGGTTCGCCGCGCGGTGCGACGCCCACCGACTCGTGCACCTCGGGACGCAGGCCCAGCCGGCGTAGCTCGCCGACCAGGTGCTCGCGGACCCTGGCGTGCTCGGCCGTGCCGACCGGGTGCGGCGCGACGGCGATCTCCTCGACGTGGCGGAAGGCGCGCTGCGCGCTGAACGCCTGCTCAGGCGCGTCGGCCGGGCTCACGGCCGCGGGGGTGACGTCCCTGATCGCGGCGATGCCGATCAGCAGGAGCACGCCCAGGGCGACGAGTCCTATGGTCCGTGCGGTCATGTGTGGGGTGGTGGTCACACGACCGGAGTATTGCAGAAGAAATTCTGCAGAGAAAGCTCTGCAGAAGAATGCGGGCGGTAGGATCCGAAACGTGGCGAACAGACCGGCCATCCGGCACCTCACCGACCCCGGTGCGCACAAGGCGCTCGGTCATCCGCTGCGCCAGCGGATCCTGCGGCATCTCGGCATCCACGGCCCTGCCACGTCCACCACGCTCGCCAAGGCGCTCGGCGAGAACACGGGGACGCTCAGCTACCACCTGCGCCAGCTGGAGCAGCACGGGTTCATCGAGGAGATCCCCGAGCGGTCGGCCGGGCGCGAGCGCTGGTGGCGGCAGGTCGGCGCGGACCTGCGGTGGCCATCGGCGCACGAGGTGCCGGAGGAGTCGCAGCAGCTCCTTGACGAGATCACCCAGGCAAAGGTCGAGCAGGAGCTGGAGCTCGCCCGCCGCTTCTTCACCGACCATCGGCGCTACGGCGAGTGGGCCAAGTCGTCGCGCGGCCTCACTCACCTGACCAAGGAAGAGCTCGACGAGTTCTTCGAGGCGTACATGGAGCTGCTGACCCGGTTCCGCCGCACGGCGGAGGACGCGCCGCCCGGCGCGCGGCCGGTGTTCCTCAGGCTCTTCACGATGCCGGCCGGCGAGGGGCCGTGACCGGTCACGGCTGGGCGTCGAGGCCGGCGAGCAGCAGGTCGTACTCCTCGTCACCGACCGTGCTGGCCGGTGAGGCGGAGCAGGGCGGACTCGCGGAACGGGGTGAGCAGGGGATTGTCGTCGCCGGCTCGCGTCGCGAGTGCCACCTGGCTCGGCGGGACGCCGTCCAGGGGGACGCTGGTGACGCCCAGGTGGTCGGCGCGCAGGCCGGCGGAGACGATGGCCACGGCCTGGCCGGCGGCGACGATCTCGAACTTCTCCTCGGGCGACTCCACGAGCGGGCCGTCCGAGCGGGGGACGAGGCGCCAGTACGCGTTCCACAGCGGGTCGGGCAGGCGGGGGATCGGTTCGCCGTCGAGGTCGTCGAGGGTCACGTGGTCCTTGCCGGCCAGGCGGTGGTCGCGGGCGACGAGGACGACGCGCGGCTCGTCGTACAGGAGCGTCACCTGGAGGCCGGCGTCGCGGAGCGGGAGGCGGCACACCGCCGCGTCCACCCGGCGTTCCAGCAGCGCGGCGCGCGGTTCGTTCCAGGCCAGCTGCACCACGCGGACGTCGGCGTCGGGATGGCGGTGGCGCAGCTCGCGTACGGCGGGCAGGACGGGCACGTGCAGGGTGTGCCCGATCGCGATCCTGCGAGGACGGGCCGCCGCGCGGGTGGCGGACACCGCCTGCGCCGATGACCGCAACAGCGCCTTGGCGCGCGGCAGGAACACCTCGCCGGCCTCGGTGAGCCGGGTGCCGTGCGGGGTGCGGTCGAGCAGGGGAGTGCCGAGCCGGCGTTCGAGCGCGCGGATCTGGCGGCTCAGCGAGGGCTGGGTGATGTGCAGGGCCTGCGCGGCCCGGCCGAAGTGCCGGTGCTCGGCGACGACGGTGAAGTAGCGCACTGATCGTAAGTCGAGGTCCGGCTCTGACTCGGCCATGCCTGCAGCATAACTCCGGGCCTGACGTCGGGTGATGCCTCGGACGTATGAGGATGCCGCACAGGCTTTGGACCGCGCGGGCGGGCTCTCCCGACCATGGGAGCCATGAGAAGAAGCGAGAACCACGTGTCCGCGACGACGCGCCGCGCCGTGCTCAGGACGGCGGCCGGGCTGTCGGCCGTCCCCCTCCTCGCGGGAACGACGGCGGCGGCCGCCGCGCCGGGCGAGGACGAGATCCTGCGGCAGATGGCCGACGCGTTCGGCCAGCAGCTCCGCTCGCCGATCACGCACACGCCGGCGGAGCAGGGCCTCGACTACGAGGACGTCACTTTCCAGGCGTTCGACGGCGTGCCCATCGAGGGCTGGTTCATCCCCGCCCGTGGCTCCGACCGGCTGATCATCGCCAACCATCCGATGGGGTTCAACCGGTCGGGACTGCCCGGCCATCTGGAGCCGTGGAAGTCGATCTGGAGCTCCAGTGGCAACGACTTCGAGGTGGATCTCGTGCCCGACTACAAGATCCTGCACGACGCCGGCTACAACGTGCTCGCCTACGACCTGCGCAACTCGGGCCTCAGCGGCGCCGCCAACGGCGGTATCGCCTCCAGCGGGATCTTCGAGTCACGGGACGTCCTCGGCTCGCTCCGGTACGCGCGCGAGCGCCGCGACACCAGGGGCATGCGGGTCGGGCTGTTCAGCCGCTGCCTGGGCTGCAGTTCGACGTTCCACGCGATGAGCAGGGACCCGCGCGCGTTCGAGGGGGTGCGCTGCCTGGTGGGGCCGCAGCCGGTCACCATGGAGGTCATCATGGCGCGGCGGCTGGTCATGGCGGGGGTGCCGGCCGACCGCATCGATGAGCTGGAGCGGCTGGTGGTGTTGCGCACCGGCATCCCGTTCGCGGCGCGGCAGCCCCGGGAGTGGGCGAAGGGGGTGCGGGTTCCGACGTTCCTGTACCAGGTGCACGGTGACACGCTGACGGAGCCGAGTGACGTGCAGGCGATGTTCGACAACATCCCGGTCGCCGACAAGAGGCTCCAGTGGGTACGCGGCACGAACCGCCGCTTCGACGGCTACTTGGAGTTCCAGCGGCGGCCGCAGCCGATGCTGGAGTGGTTCGCCTCCCACATGGATTGAATCGCTGCTAACACGCTGCCGTTAGCACCTCTTGACGTAAGCATCGATAACGAAATAGCGTTTTCAGTGCTTACATGTCTGGGGAGGGAGCGCGATGAACGACCACGGCAGCAGATCCACCTTCGACCCGCACGAGCCACCGGAGAAACGTACGCAAGCCCTGCTCGACCCGTCCCTGCACACCCGCCGCACGGTGATCAAGGGCGCCGCCGTGACCGCGGCCGCCGCGGCGGTGGCGGGGAGCGGCATCGCGTTCCCCGCCCCGGCGCACGCCGCCGCCGCGCCCGGCACGACGATGGAGGTCGAGATGACCGTCAACGGCCGGGCGCGCACGGTCGTCCTGGAGCCGCGGGTGACGCTGCTGGACGCGTTACGCGAGCGGCTCGGCCTGACCGGCACCAAGAAGGGCTGCGACCGCGGCGAGTGCGGGGCCTGCACGGTGCTGGTGGACGGCGAGCGGGTCAAGTCGTGCCTGACGCTCGCGGTGATGCGGCAGGGGGCCGAGATCACCACGGTGGAGGGGCTGGCGCGAGGCGACGAGCTGCACCCGGTGCAGGAGGCGTTCATCAAGCACGACGCCTTCCAGTGCGGCGCCTGCACGCCCGGCCAGATCATGTCGGCGGTGGCCTGCATCAATGAGGGGCACGCGGGTTCCGAGGCGGAGATCCGCGAGTGGATGAGCGGGAACCTGTGCCGGTGCGCGGCCTACCAAAACATCGTGGCCGCCGTCGCCGACGCCGCGAAGGAGGTGCGGCGATGAGGGCCTTCGGCTACACCGTCGCCCGCGACCCGGCCGGCGCGGTGCGGGCCGCGACGAGCACCCCCAACGCGACGTACGTGGCGGGCGGCACGGACCTGCTCAACCTCATGCGCGACGGCGCCGAGGCCCACGACCACCTCATCGACGTCAACCGGCTGAACCTCGCCTCCGTCACCGCCCGCTCCGGCGCGCTGCGCATCGGAGCGGCGGCCAGGATGCGGCAGGTCGCCGAGCACGCCGGGGTGCGCGAAGAGTTCCCCGTGCTGTCGGAGGCGCTGCTGGCCTCGGCGTCCCCGCAGGTGCGCAACATGGCCTCGATCGGCGGGAACCTGTTGCAGCGCACCAGGTGCGGATACTTCCGCGACGCCGGCTCGGCCTGCAACAAGCGGGTGCCCGGCAGCGGCTGCCCCGCCATCACCGGCCAGAACAGGTCGCACGCCGTCCTCGGGGGCAGCGACCACTGCATCGCCACCCACCCCTCCGACCTGGCGGTGGCGCTGACCGCGCTGGAGGCGACCGTGCACCTGCTCGGCCCCGGCGGCGAGCGCGCGGTCCCCATCGCCGACTTCTACCTCCTGCCCGGGTCCACCCCTGACCAGGAGACGGCGATGCGTCCCGGCGAGCTGATCACCCGGGTCGACGTGCCCCGCACGGACCTGGCCGGGCGGTCGCGCTACCTGAAGCTGCGCGACCGGGCCACGTTCGAGTTCGCGGTGGTGTCGGTGGCCGCCGCGCTGCGGACGAGGGGCGGCGTGGTGCGGGACGTACGGCTGGCGTTCGGCGGCGTGGGCACCCGCCCGTGGCGGGACACCCGGGTCGAGGCGGCGTTGCGGGGCCGCCCGCTCACCCCGCAGGCGATCCAGGAGGCGGGCCGGCTCCTGGTCGCGGACGCGAAGCCGTACGAGGGGAACGCGTTCAAGGTCGAGCTCGTCCAGCGGGCGCTGGTGAGCATCCTCGGTGAGCTGGGAGGGCTGCGATGAGCGGGCTGGTGGGCAAGGGCGTGGCGCGGGTGGACGGCCGGGCGAAGGTCACCGGCGCCGCCCGTTACGCCGCGGACCAGGAGGTGCCCGGTGTGCTGCACGGCGCGCTGGTGATGAGCACGATCGCGCGTGGCGAGGTGCTGGAGATCGACGGCCGGGCGGCGCTGGCGCATCCGGGCGTCGTCGCGGTCTACACGCACGCGGACCTGCGGCGGCTCAATCTGCCGAATTTTCCGTACAACCGGCGGTTCATCCCCATGCAGGACACGCGGGTGCACCAGCAGGGGCAGCCGGTCGCGTACGTCGTGGCCGAGACCCTGGAGCAGGCCCAGGAGGGGGCCGCGCTGGTGAAGGTGCGCTACCGGGCCGAGGAGCCGGTCGTGCGGATGGCGGACGTGCTCGGCGAGGCGTTCCTGCCCGAGCGGTTCCGCGGCCGGCCCAACGAGATCGCCCGGGGTGACGCCGCCGCCGCGTTCGAGCAGGCCGCGGTACGCGTCGACCGGACATACAGCAGCCCGATGCAGCACCACAACCCGATCGAGCCGCACACCACCACCGCCGTCTGGGAGAACGGCACCCTGACCCTCTACGAGAGCACCCAGGGCGTGGTGTTCGCGCGGGACGCCGTGGCGACCGCGTTCGGGTTCGACCAGCCGGCCGAGAAGGTCAGGGTCGTCTCGCCCTACCTGGGCGGCGGGTTCGGCGCCAAGGGCCCCACGTACCCGCACACCCTGCTCACCGCGGCGGTGGCGGAGCTCTGCGGCCGGCCCGTGCGGCTGGTGCTGTCGCGCGCGCAGATGTACACCTCCAACGGCCACCGCGCCGAGCACCGCCACCACCTGCGGCTCGGCGCCGACCGGCAGGGCCGGCTGACCGCCATCGAGAGCACCTCGACGGCCCAGGTGACCCGCGTGGACGAGGCCATCTACAACGGCAGCGAGTCGGCGGTGCGCCTGTACGCCTGCCCGAACGTGCACGTACGCCAGCTCGGCGTCCGCCTCGACCTGCCCACGTCGAGCTACATGCGCTCGCCCGAGACGACCGCGCACTTCGGCCTTGAGACCGCCATGGACGAGCTGAGCTACGAGCTCGGCATCGACCCCGTCGAGCTGCGCATACGCAACCACACCGACGTCGACCAGCAGGCCGACCCGCCCACGCCCTATCCGGGCAAGCGGCTGCTGGAGTGCTACCGGGTCGCGGCCGAGGCGTTCGGCTGGTCCCGGCGCCGGCCCAAGCCGGGCACCACCAGGGACGGCGACGAGTACGTCGGCTGGGGCATGGCCACCGAGACCCACACCCACGCCGCCATCCCGTCCCAGGCCAGGCTCACCGTGGGCCCCGACGGGCGGGCGACCCTGCGGACCGCTACCCAGGAGATCGGCACCGGCACCTACACCGTGCTCACCCAGATCGCCGCTGAGGGGCTCGGCCTGCCACTCGGGCACGTCACGACGCTGCTCGGCGACACCGCGTACCCCGCCGCCTCCCTGTCCGCCGGGTCGGCCACGATGCCCAGCGTGGCGGGCCCGGCGGCCGAGGCGGCGGCGCAGGCGCGGCGGGCCGTGATCGCGCTGGCCGTCGCCGACCCGCGCTCACCGCTGCACGGCGTGCCCGCTGGCGAGGTCGTGGCCGAGAACGGCCGCCTGTCCGCGCGCGGGCGCACGGACACCTACCGCGACGTCATGCGCCGCCACGGCCGGCCCGTCGAGGCCGCCGGGAGCAGGGGGAACACCGGCGGGCACGCGTTCGGCGCGGTGTTCATCGAGGTGCGCATCCACCCTCGGCTGGGGCGGCTGCGGGTGTCGCGGGTGGCGGCGGCGTACGACCTGGGCCGGGTGCTCAACCGCAGGACCGCGCGCGGGCAGGTCATCGGCGGGGTGACGTGGGGGATCGGGTTCGCGCTGATGGAGCACACGATGGTGGACCCGGACACCGCCCGGGTCGTCAACCCCAACCTGTCCACGTACCTCGTGCCCGTCTGCGCGGACGTGCCGTCGGTTGAGGCGCTCTTCGTGGAGCCCGAGGAGCCGAACGCCGAGCTGACCGGGATCCGGGGCTTCGGCGAGACGCCGGGGACGGGGGTGCCCGCGGCCATCGGCAACGCCATCTACCACGCCATCGGCCGGCGGCTCAGGGACGTGCCCTTCACTCAGGACAAGCTGCTCTGAGCGGCCCTGTCGAGCAGCTCGTCCAGCAGGGCGCGCTCGCCCGGCGTGTAAAGACCCGGCACGTCGTCGAGGACGGCCATCAACCCCACGGCCCGCTGAGCCACGCTCGGCGGGCCGGTCGGCGTCTCCGTGGTGATCGCCGCCAGCACCGCCTCGCGCAGGCGGCCGGGCAAGGCCGGGTCGCGCTGCTCCTGCGGGGTGCGGATGAGGTTGAGCGTGCAGCCGACGCTGGCCGCGTGCATCATGTCCATCGCCGTGCGCACGCCGACGGTGAGCCGGCCGGCGGCGGCGATGCGCTCGACCAGCAGGCGCAGCTTCTCCATCGACTGCTCGGTGCTGCGCCGGTGGGCGTCGGGGGTCTGGCGGCCGAACATGAGCATGTACTGCTCGGGGTTCTCCAGGCCGAAGCCGACGTGGTTGTCCCAGCCGCGGCGCAGGTCGTCCACGGGGTCGCCGGAGGGCTTCTGCCTGTCCTTGCTCGCGAGGTAGCGGGCGAACCCGTCGGCGGCGACCGCTTCGAGCAGCCCGTTCATGTCGGTGAACAGGCGGTAGAGCGTGGGCGCCTGCACACCGGCCGCCGCGCTGACCGTACGCGTGGTCACCCCTTCGCGGCCCTTGTCGCGCAGCAACTGGGTGGTGGCGTCGATGATGCGCTGGCGAACCTCTTCCCGATCAGCCATGTATCAACGATAACAGAATTCCGCTATCAACCGTTTTGCACGATCACCTCGGCCAGCCGGCCGGGCATGGACAGGAACGGCGAGTGGGAGGCGTCGAGCGAGACGACGGACGTGGGGTTGCCGGGGAACGCCGCGTCCGCCTCGGCGACGAACCTCCTCTGCACGGCCGGCTGGATCGCCTGGTCGTTGGCGCAGAGGACGTACGTGCGCGGCACCGACCCCCAGCCCGCCGGGGTCAGCGTGGTGGTGCCCAGCATGATGCCGAGCGGCCCGTCCGGGGTCAGCAGCCCGGTGGCGGCGTCGGCGAGCGCCGGATCCACGTCACCGTAGAACGCCTCCCGCAGCCCCCGCCGGTAGGCCGGGTCATCGGCGGCGACGTCCAGCCGCAGCGCGCCGATCTCGGCCGGATCCCCCAGCAGCAGGGGCGCGACCTGATCGCCCGCGGCCTCCGGAATCCGCGTGTAGGCAGCCGCCGGCGTGCCCGACGCCGGCATGTACGCCGTGAGATACAGGGCATGCGCCACCAGTTCGGGCGCCTGCTCGGCCACCCGCGTCAGCACCGGCCCCGCCGCGCTGTGGGCGACCACCGTGACCGGCTCACCCCGGCCGATCCGCTTGACCTGCTCCGTCAGCAACGCGGCCGCGCCGTCCAGGCTCACGTCCGCGACGGGCGACACCTCGGCGGCGATCGCCGCGCGATCGCAGGGCCGCTCGGTGAGCCACCGGGGACGGCGCGCGTAGAGCCCGTGCCCCGCCATGTCCACGGCGACGGCCGTCCGCCCCGCGGCGACCAGGTGGGGGATGACCTCGCTCCAGCACCAGGAGCCGTGCCAGAAACCGTGCACCAATACCAGCGTGGACATGAACGCTCCCTGGGGTACGCCCGCTTCGGGACTGATGGGCCTCGAACCGGCGCCCTTGCCGGCGTTCGTGCTCCATTCTGCCCGCCCCACCCGGGATCCGGCCGCCCCGAGCCTGGGTGCGTTCCTCCTAGTCTGCCGAGCGCAGCAGCATGGCCTCCACCTCGACGCCGGCGTCGGCCGTGCACACGTATGTGGGCCGGCCCGTCGCCGGCTCCACGAAGTACAGGGTCGCCCGCTTGCCGCACCGCGAGCACCGGGCATCGGGCCCGCCACCGAGCTCGGCCAGCCCGACCTTGATCTCTGGGATCACGAAAGCCATGCGGGAAGCGTAGATCGGCAAGATCAGACCGTCCGTGGCGACAACCCGCCTTGCGAAATCATGCCCGTACGTTGTTCGACCCGGGAGACGCCGGGCGCTTACGAGCGGTGGTGGCGGAGCGTCACGTTCGCCTGCCTGGAGACTTCCTCGTTCGGGTCCTGCAGCAGGAGTTCCAGGATCTCCCGTGGGGTGGTGGGCCAGGTGGCGAGCCACCAGCGCACGTTCAGCGACCGGTCCTCGGCGAGCAGCCGGAGGTCCTCATCGTCCAGATCCACGAACTTCAGCAGGGTCGCGCGGACGCGGGCCGAGCGGTCGCGGGTGAGGGTGTGGCGCTGCTCGGGAGTGGTGCGGGGGTTCTGGGCGACACCGGCGCGGACGAGGGCGCTCTGCGAGGTCAGCAGGCGGGCGAGGACGTCGGGGAACGGAGTGTGGGCCGCCAGCGACTCGCGGACCTCTTCCGAGGGGTCGAGGAGCAGGTGTTCGGTGGTGTCGCGGTCGAGGGTCTCTTCCTCGGCCAGCAGGCGGCGGAGGGTGGCCTGTGCGGCGAGGACGCGGTGCCGCACCAGCTTGGCGTGCGCGAGGCTTCGGAGATCGTCCTGAGGCGGCATGGTCCCTACTTCGGCGGGGCGCAGGAGGAACGGGGGACGAGGCGGGTGGGGAGGCGGACGTGGCGTTGGGCGGGGTCGCGGCCGGCCAGCAGGTCGAGGAGCATCTCCACGGCTATCAGGCCCATCTGCTGGATCGGCTGCTCGACCGTCGTCAGGGGCGGGTCGCTCATCATGCTCTCGGGGACGTTGTCGAAGCCTATGACCGAGAGGTCCTCCGGGACGCGCAGGCCCATCGACGTGGCCACCTCGATCGTGGAGATGGCTGAGACGTCGTTCGCGGCGAAGATCGCGGTGGGCGGGTCGGGGAGGGTGAGCAGCTCCCGGACGGTGTTGCGGGCGTCGGTCTCGTCGTAGCCGGCCACCCGGATGAGGGCGGGGTCAAGCGGGAGGCCGGCGTCGGCCAGGGCGGAGCGGTAGCCCTCCTCGCGTAGCGGGCCCGACTCCAGGTCGCGGGGCGGCCGGCCGAGAAAGCCGATGCGCCGGTGGCCGAGGGCGATGAGGTGTTCGGTGGCCAGGCGGCCGCCCTGGAGGTTGTCGGCGTCGACCGTCGGGACGGTCTCGCGCCCGCTGTGCGGATCGACGGCCACGACGGGGGTGCCGCCGTCGACGTCGAGCACCGTGGGCGTGACGAGCACCGCGCCGTCGATGAGAGTGCCGGACAGGCGCGACAGGTAGCGCCGCTCCCAGCCGAGCCGGCCAGAGCCCTTGCCGCCGCCCGCGTAGACCACCAGCTCGTAGTCGGTGCCCCTGATCGCGCGGGCGGCGCCCTTGAGCAGCTCGGCGCTGAACGGCTCGATGTCCCAGACGAGGACGCCGATGACGTTGGTGCGCTGGTTGCGCAGGCTGCGGGCCACGAGGCTGGACTCGTAGCCCAGCTCGGCGATCACCTCGCGCACCCGGTCGACGGTGGCCGCCGCCACGCCGTAGCGGTCGTTGAGCACCTTCGACACCGTCGCCACCGACACCCCGGCATGCTCGGCGACGTCGCGGATCGTCACGCGGCCACTGTTCACGGCGCCGATCCTAGCGCATGTAAAACGTTATCGATAACGATTGACATCGGCGTGAGCGGACTTGCACCATGTCGGACTAACCGCAGCAAGACCGGCTGTGTGCGGTGTCATGCCGGAGCCCTGTCTCCGGCGGGTGCGCAGGAAGGTGAAGGACATGAAGACAGCGGTCGGATCCCCCAGACCACTGCTCGCGATCGGGCTCGCCGTGCTGATGGCGGGCGTCGCCGCCTGCGGGACCTCCGGTCCCCGGCAGGCCGGGAGCACCTCGGCGGACGCGGGAGGCCCTTCCGCGTGGATCATCAGCGGCGTCACCGCCAAGGCCTTCCAGAACTCCTTCGACTCCTGGAACGCGGCCCACGAAGGGCAGAAGTTCGCCATCCAGGAGTTCGCCAACGACCCCTACAAGCAGAAGATCCGCACCGCCGTAGGCGCGAAGCAGGCCCCCACGCTGATCTACGGCTGGGGCGGCGGCGTGCTCAAGTCGTACGTGGCCGCCGGCGCCGTCGAGGACCTGAGCGACCTCGCGGCGGACCCCGCGGTCAAGGACCGGTTCCTGCCCTCGATCGCCGCGGTCGGCAAGGTGGACGGCAAGACGTACGCGGTGCCGAACAACGGCGTGAAACCGGTGGTCGTCTACTACAACAAGGACCTGTTCGCCAAGATCGGCGCCCAGCCGCCCAAGACGTGGAACGAGCTGATGGCGCTGGTGCCGAAGTTCACGGGGGCGGGCATCGCGCCGTTCACCGTGAGCGGCCAGGCCAAGTGGCCGCTGCTGCCGTGGCTGGCGTACCTGATCGACCGCATCGGCGGCCCCCGCGTCATGGACGACATCACCGCGGGCAAGCCGAACGCCTGGTCGGACCCGGCGGTGACGGAGGCCAACAAGAAGATCCAGGAGCTGGTCAAGGCGGGCGGCTTCGTCAAGGGCTTTTCCTCGATCTCCACCGACAGCGGCGCCGACGTGGCCCTGCTCTACACCGGCAAGGCCGCGATGACGCTCGGCCTGCCCGCGACGTACCAGACGATCAAGACGGCGAACCCGCAGTTCGTCAAGGACGGCAAGCTCGGCTACGTGCCGTTCCCCGCGGTGGAGGGCGGCAAGGGCGACCCCGCGAACGTGGTGGGCAACCCGACCAACTTCTGGTCGATCTCGGCGGCGGCGACGCCGGAGCAGAAGCAGGCGGCCCGTAAGTACGTCAAGAGCGACCTGCTGAACGAGAAGTACGCCGCCGACCTGCTGGCCGTCGGCAACGTCCCGCCGGTGGAAGGAGCGGAGGACGCCATCGCCAAGTCGGACGACCCCGCGTACTACTCGATGATCTACGAGACGGCGAAGAATGCGCCGAACTTCCAGCTCAGCCTGGACCAGGCGCTCGCCCCCGAGGCGGGCGACAAGCTGCTGACCACGCTGCAGCAGGTCTTCCTCGAAGAGATCACCCCAGAGCAGTTCGCCACCACCATGAACGCCACGATCACCGGCTGAGGCGATGCACGTGTCCGCAACCCGAGCCCGCACCCGCAGCGGGCTGCTCACCCTGCCGGCGCTGGCGATGTTCGTGGTGTTCGCCGTGGTCCCCCTCGCGGGCGCGGTGGTCCTCAGCCTCACCCGGTGGGACGGCCTCGGCGAGATCTCGTGGGAGGGCCTCGGCAACTGGGCCGAGGTGCTGCACGACCCGGTGACCGGCAACGCGCTCCTGCTCACCCTGAAGATCATGGTGTTCTCGTGGGTGGTGCAGACGCCGATCAGCCTGCTGCTCGGCGTGTTCACCGCGGGGACTCAGCGCTATCGGGCGGTGCTCGCCGTGCTGTACTTCCTGCCGCTGCTGCTCTCGTCGGCCGCCGTGGCCATCGCGTTCAAGGCCGTGCTCGACCCGAACTTCGGCCTCGGCGGGGTGCCGGGCCTCGGCTTCCTCAGCCTCGACTGGCTCGGCGACCCCGACCTCGTGCTGTACGTCGTGATCTTCGTGATCGCGTGGCAGTTCGTGCCCTTCCACACCCTGCTCTACCAGGCCGCCGTCCGGCAGATCCCGGCCTCCCTGTACGAGGCCGCCGACATCGACGGCGCCGGCCGGGTCAAGCAGTTCCGCTACGTCACCCTGCCGCAGCTCCGCAACACCGTCGTCACGTCGTCCACGCTCATGGTGACCGGCTCGCTGACGTACTTCGACGTGGTGTTCGTGCTCACCGGCGGAGGTCCGGGCAACGCGACGCGGCTGCTCCCGCTCGACATGTACCTCACCGGCTTCTCGGCCAACGACATGGGCAAGGCCAGCGTGCTCGCCGTGATCCTGGTCGTGACCGGGCTGGCGCTGGCCTTCTCGTTGACCAAGTACACCGGCTTCGCCCGCATGCGCAGCGAACAGGAAGGGCTCTGATGGCCACCACCCTGACCAGGACCAAGGTACGGCGGCTGCCCAACGTCGGCGCCGGCATCGGCGGCCTCGTCTGGCTGGCCGTCATCATCGTGCCCATCTACTACGTGGTGATCTCCAGCCTGCGCAGCCAGACCGGCTTCTTCGCCGGCAACCCGCTGGCCCTGCCGGACAGCGTCTCGCTCGACAACTACGCGCTGGTGCTGGAGAGCGGGTTCGGCCGCTACTTCCTCAACAGCGTGATCATCACGGTGGTCTCGGTCGTGGTGACGGTCGCGTTCTCGCTGATGGCGGCGTACGGGGTGGTGCGCGGGGAGGGCAGGCTCGCGCGTACGGGCTTCTCGGTCTTCCTGCTGGGCCTGGCGATCCCCGTGCACGCCACGATCATCCCGCTCTACTACATGATCACCCGCCTGCACCTGTACGACAGCCTGCTCGCGCTGATCCTGCCGTCCATCGGCTTCGCGATCCCGATCACGGTGCTGATCCTGGCGAACTTCGTCCGCGACATCCCCAGGGAGCTGTTCGAGTCGATGCGGATGGACGGGGCGGGCGACTGGGTCATGCTGTGGCGGCTGGTGCTGCCGCTGGCCCGTCCCGCCCTGGTCACGGTCGGCATCTACGACGCGCTGCACGTCTGGAACGGCTTCCTGTTCCCCCTCATCCTCACCCAGAGCCCCGACCTGCGCGTGCTGCCGATGGCGCTGTGGGCGTTCCAGGGCGAGTTCACCGTGGACGTCCCCGCGGTGCTGGCCGCCGTGGTGCTGTCCACCCTGCCCATGCTCGTCGCGTACGTGCTGGGCCGCCGCCACCTCGTACGCGGCCTCACGGCCGGCTTCGGCAAATGACCCTCAACCCAAGGAGAGTTCGCTTCACCATGCACTTCACCGGGCACGACGAGTCCGCAAGGCTGCACATCGACGGCGACCGACTGGTGACCGCGTCCGGCGAGACGGTTCGCCTGCGCGGCGTCGGGCTCGGCGGCTGGATGAACATGGAGAACTTCATCACCGGCTACCCCTCGACCGAGGAGCTGCAGCGCGCCGCGCTGCGCCGGGTGCTCGGGCAGGACGTCTACGACGCCTTCTTCGAGCGCTTCCTTGAGGTGTTCTTCACCGACGACGACGCGCGCTTCCTCGCCGATCTCGGCATGAACAGCGTCCGGGTGCCGTTCAACTACCGGCACTTCGAGGACGACGACCGGCCGATGCGGCTCAAGGAGGACGGTTTCCTGCTGCTCGACCGGGTGATCGAGACGTGCGCGCGGCATGGCCTCTACACCGTGCTCGACCTGCACGCCGCGCCCGGGTACCACAACCAGCGCTGGCACAGCGACAACCCCACGCACCGGTCGCTGTTCTGGACGCACCGACACTTCCAGGACCGGGTCGTGCACCTGTGGGAGGCGCTGGCCGACCGGTACAAGGACAACCCGTGGGTGGCGGGCTACAACCCGCTCAACGAGCCGGCCGACCCGTCGGGCGAGCGCATCGGGCCGTTCTACGAGCGGCTGCACGCCGCGATCAGGGCCGTCGATCCGTCGCACGTCCTCTTCCTGGACGGCAACCGGCACGCCACCGACTTCGAGCTGTTCGCCGACCCGCTGCCCGGCACGGTCTACACCGTGCACGACTACGCGCTGGCCGGCTTCGCCGACAGCGGCGACTACCCGGGCCTCTCGCGGGGGCGGCACGTCGATCGCGACTACCTGGAGGCCAGGTTCCTGGAGCGGGCGGAGTACATGCGGCGTACCGGCACGCCGATCTGGGTGGGGGAGTTCGGGCCGGTCTACAGCACGCCGTACGGGGGCGACCCGGCGCTCGACGGCGCCCGGTACCGCGTGCTGGCCGACCAGCTCGACATCTACGACGCGTACGGGGCCGGCTGGAGCCTGTGGACGTACAAGGACATCGGGCTGCAGGGAGTCGTGCACGCCGCCGCGGACTCGCCGTACCTGCGCAGGATCGCGCCCGTCCTGGAGAAGAAGGCCCGGCTGGGCGTGGACGTGTGGGGCGGCGTGGACACGGGCGTCCGGCACCTGCTGGAGCCGATCGAGCGGACCGTGGCCGAGGAGTTCCCGAGCTTCGACCCGCCGCCGTTCGGCCAGCGGCAGTGGATCCACGTGCTGGTGCGGCACATCCTGCTCGCCGAACCCATGGTGGACGAGTTCGCCGCGCTCTTCGCCGGCATCGACGCAGAACAGGCCAGGGAGCTGGCGGACTCGTTCCGGTTCGACCGCTGCGCCGTACGGGCGCCCCTCGCCGAGACGCTGAGGAAGCACCTGTGAAGATCACCGAGATCGAGACCCTGACCCGGGGCAAGCTCGCCGTCGTCCTGGTCCGCACCGACGACGGCCTGGAGGGCATCGGGCAGACCGCGCCGTACGAGGCGGCCACCACGGTCAGCGTGCTGCACTCGATGGTCGCGCCGATGTTCGTCGGCCGTGACCCGTGGGACGCCGAGGCGCTGGTCGACGCCTGCCTGCGGACGCACTACAAGTTCCCGAGCAGCTTCCTGCACCGCGCGCTCGCCGGGGTGGAGACGGCGCTCTGGGACATCATGGGCAAGGCGGCGGGCCGGCCGGTGTGCCAGCTGCTCGGCGGGCACGCGCGCACGTCCGTCCCCATGTACGCCTCCAGCATGTCCCGCGCCATCACGCCCGAGGACGAGGCGGAGCGGCTCGGCCGGCTCATCGGCGAGCAGGGGTTCAGGGCGGTCAAGATCCGGGTGGGGGAGGCGATGGGGCGCGACGGCGACGCGGCGCCTGGGCGTACCGAGCGGATCATCACGCACCTGCGCGACGCGCTCGGCCCCGACGTCGACCTGTCGGCGGACGCCAACGGCGGGTACTCGGTGCCCAGGGCGATCAGGGTCGGCCGGATGCTGGAGGAGCACGGCTACTTCCACTTCGAGGAGCCCTGCCCGTTCACCGACCTCGAAGCGACCGCCCAGGTCACGGCGGCCCTCGACATCGCCGTCTCCGGCGGCGAGCAGGACTTCTCGCTGCCGCAGTTCGGCCGCATGATCGCGATGCGCGCGGTGGACATCGTGCAGCCCGACATCGGCTACATCGGCGGCATCTCACGCGCCCGCAAGGTCGCCGTGCTCGCCGAGGCGGCCGGGATCCCGTGCACCCCGCACTGCGCGAACGACTCCCTGCTGCGCGTCTTCACCCTCCACCTCGCCGCGGCGATGCCGGCCTGCGTACATCCGCAGGAGTGGAGCATCGAGACCACCCCGTGGACGCGGGACGTCTACGGGCCGCTGCCCGAGGTGCGCGACGGCGAAGTCCCGGTGCCGACCGAGCCCGGCTGGGGCGTCGAGCTGCTGCCGTCCTTCGCCCGCACCGCCGACCGGGCCCTGACCCGCCTCTGATCACCCATCAGCGTGAGAAGCCTCACCCGGTGGCGTACAGGCCGGCGATGAGCGCTCCGAGGTCGGCGCCGTAGTTCTCGTGGTAGACCTGCGCCGAGCAGTAGACCGGGCCGCCCTGGCGGGCGAGGTTCGGCGTCCAGACGGCGGCGTTCTCCACGCCCGGATCGCTCATCGTCATGCCGGTGAGGGTGATGTCGTCCACGCCGGCGTCCACGACGTAGTTGGTCACGGCCTTGCGCTCGTACAGACGCCATTGCAGCGTCGCGCTCGTCGCGCCGGCCAGCCGGGACGTGACGTCGACCGTCGCCCGCACCCACGTGCCCGCCGTGTCGGCCGTGACGTCACGCTCCCAGACCACCGTGCCGTTGAGCAGGAGCTGCTTGACGTGGTGGCCCGCCGGATCCTGCGGCCCGCGGGTGTCGCTGTGGTGGAAGGTGATCCGCTTGACCGTCCCCGAGGTCACGGTGGCCGTCCGCGTCGCGCCGCACCACATGCCGGCCGTGGTCGCGGTGTTCTGCTGGACCACGAAGCTCAGGCGCCCGGAGCCCGTGCGGGCCAGGTTGTCGGCCGCGGGGCGTGTCCACGCCAGGTCGCGGGAGTGGTACGGGAGCTTGTACTGCAGCACGCCGGCCAGTTCACCGCTGCGGACGTGCTCGACACCCTTCCTGGTGACCGCCTCGACGTAGGACACCGTGGGCTTCTGGGCGGCGTGGCTCAGGGGGTGGGCGTAGGGCATCAGGTAGATCTCGGTGCCGGGCAGCCGCTGGGCGAGCTGCCGCACCTGGTACGACAGGCTCCACGGCCAGGAGGTGTCGCGGTACGGCTCGTCGCGGAAGGGGAAGATCACCCCGTCCAGCAGCGGGATCTGCTCGGCGACGAACGCGTCGGTGAACTGGGGGTAGTAGACGGTCGGGACGAATGTGAGGTCGGGGCTGATCGCCTCGGCCGCCGCCCGCATCTGCCGGAGGTAGGCGGGGGTGAACGTGCGGAGGTCGTAGGCGTAGTCGTCCACCGTCCAGCCGGTCAGGTTCGGGTGGCTCGCGGCGAGCGTGGCGATCTCGCGCGACCAGGCGACGTAGTCGTGCCTGAACGGCCTCGACACGCAGCAGCCCGCCTGGCTCGGCGAGTACACCAGCACCCAGACGTCGATCCCCGCCGCGGCGGCCGCGGGCAGGAACTCGTCGCGCAGGTCGGTCCACTGCACGTCGTCACCAGCCATCGGATACACGTAGGTGTTCGCGTTGATCGCCTTGAGCCCGGCGATGATCGCCTCGGTGTCGGTGTGCCTGATCCCGTCGGCGCGTGGTTGCTCCTCGCGTATGAGGTTGCCCACCGTGCCCAGGACGCCGGGTGCGGCGGCGTGGGACACGCCGGGAAGCATTGACAGCAGCACGACGAGCACGGTCGCGAGCGCGAGACGGGTCACGGGGTTCCTTCGCCAGGTGATCAGGGGTGAGACCGGTGAGCGTAACGGCCGGCGGTATGCGTCCGGTATGCGGACGGTATTGGTGGATCGTCACAAGCCGCCAGCGGGCGAACCGGCACGGTGACTACAATTTGTGATCTTGGCCGACGACGGGAGCGTTCGCGTGAGCCTGGAGATCAAGTTCCTGGGTCCGCTGGAGGTCGAGGCGGGCGGCAGGGTGGTCACGATCAGCGGGGAGCGGCGGATCGGCGTGCTGGCCCGGCTCGCCCTCGACGCCGGGCAGGTCGTGCTCACCGAGACACTGCTGTGCGACGTGTGGGCGAGCAGCTCCGCCGCCACCGCCACCAAGCAGCTGCACATCGTGATCTCGAAGCTGCGCGACACGCTCGGCCCCGGCGCCATCGAGACCGTTCCTGGCGGCTACCGGCTCGCCGTCCCACGCGACCACGTGGACGTGCATGCCTTCGCCCACCTGTCCAGGCAGGCCCGCGCCGCCCGCGCGGACGGCGCCACGGCCACCGCGGAGGCGCTGTTCCGCGGCGCGCTGGAGCTATGGCGGGGGCCGGCGCTGGCCGAGGTGGACGCGCCCTGGGCGGGCATCGAGGCCGAGCGGCTGGAGACGGAGCGGCTCAGCGTCCTTGAGGACCACGCCGAGCTGCGGCTGGCCGCCGGCGACCAGCGGGCCCTGGCCGGCGAGCTCGCCGGGCTCGTCCGGGCGCACCCGCTGCGCGAACGTCTCGCCGGCCAGCTCATGCTCGCGCTCTATCGGGACGGCCGGGCGCCGGAGGCGCTGGAGGCGTACCGGCGCCTGCGCCGGGCCATGGTGGACGAGCTGGGGATCGAGCCGGGCGCCGAGCTCCGCCGGTTGCACCAGGCCGTCCTCGCCAAGGATCCCGCGCTCGACCTGCCCAGGACGCGGCGAATCGAGCGCGTCCCTCCGGCGGAGCTGCCCGCCGACGTCCAGGCGTTCACGGCGCGGACGGACGAGGCGGAGCGGCTGCGGGCCGACCTGCTGAGCGACGCCACGGTGACCGTGATCGACGGGCCGGGCGGCGTCGGGAAGTCGGCGCTCGCCGTCCACGTCGCGCACGGCGTCGCCGGCCGCTTCACCGACGGCGTCATTTACGTCAACCTGCACGGCTCCACCGCCAGGCTCGCCCCGCTCGCCCCCATCGAGGCGCTGCGCCACCTGCTGCGCTCACTCGGCCTCGACGGCGCCGCCATCCCCTCCGACACCGAGGAGGCCGCCGCCCGCTACCGCTCGCTCACCGCCGCGAGCGACCTGCTGGTCATCCTCGACAACGCCCGCAACGTCCGCCAGATACGCCCCCTCATCCCGGCCGGGCCCGGCTGCCGGGTGCTGATCACCAGCCGCGACCCGCTCGCCACCCTGAACAACGCCCGGCGCCTGCACCTCGGCGGGTTCGACGACGCCCAAGCGACCACCCTGCTCGCCCGGATCGCCGGATCAGGTCGCCTGGAGGCCGAGCCGCGGGCGGCGGAGGAGATCGTCCGCCTCTGCGGCGGTTACCCGCTCGCGCTGCGCATCGTGGGAGCGCGCCTGGCCGCACGTCCCGACCGTCCGCTCTCCCACCTCGCGGTCCGCCTCGCCGACGCCACCAGGCGGCTCGACCTGCTGGAGTACGCGGACCTCGCGGTACGCGCCGGCCTCGCGGTCAGCCATCAGCAGCTGCGCGAGGAGTCCGCCGGCCAGGACGCCGCGCACCTGCTCTGCCTGCTCGGGGCGGCGGACCTGCCCACGTACACCCCCGCCGCCACGGCCGCGCTGGCCGGCTGGCCGGAGCACCGCGCCGAGACCGCCCTGGAACACCTCCTCGACGCCCGCCTGCTCGAAGGCGCGGGGCCCGACCGCTACCAGCTCCACGACCTGGTCGGCCTGTACGCGCGCGAGCAGGACCTCCCCGGCGACGAACGCGCGAGCGCGACCCGCCGCGTGCTGCACCACTACCTGGCCACCGCGCAACGGGCCGCCGACCTGCTGAACGACCACGCGGAGGCCGGCATGTACGCCACCGACCAGGCAGGCGAGGAGCTGCCCACGCTGGAGGCCGCCAACGATTGGCTGGTCGCGGAGCGGGACGACCTCGTGGCCGCGGTACGCCAGGCGGCGCGGCTGGCCGACGGCTCGGCGGTCGGGCTCGCCCACCACCTGCTGTGGCTGTTCGACCGCAGGGGATGGTTCGCCGAGGCACTCGAAGTGGGCGCGGAGGTGCTGCGGCAGGCCAGGGAGCGGGCGGACTGGCAGGCTCAGGTCAACCTGCTGCAGGGGCTCGCCGGCATCCACCAGCAGGTCGGCGATGTCCATGAATCCGTGCGCTGCCTGGAGGACGCGCTGGCGTGCGTCGATCGGACGGGATCGCCGCGCAGGAAGGCCGGCCTCTACAACGACCTCGGCATCACCTACACCCAGATGGAGCGCTACGACGACGCGCTCACCGCGCTGCGCGGAGCCCTCGTCATCACCCAGGAGGAGGGGCGGACCCTGCACGAGGGGATGGTCCGCTCCAACCGGGCGCAGGTCTATCACCGGCAGGGGAGGAACGCCGAAGCCGAGGACGAGGCGCGGCTCGCCCTGGCGCTGACGGTGAAGGAGCAGGGCAACGCCGGCGCGGTGGGCACCGCGCACGACACGCTGGGCGACTGCGTGCGGGCGCGGGGCTCGCTCGAGGAAGCGGTCGGTGAGTACCGCGTGGCCATCGAGTGCCAGCGCGAGGCCGGCTACACCATGGGCCTCGCCGTGTCCCACTGGTGGCTCGGTCACAGCCTGCACGACCTGGGCCGGCACGAGGAGGCCAGGGAGTCGTGGCGGGCGTCGCTGGCGATCCTGCGCGAGGCCAGGCTGCTCACGCCCGAGGAGGAGGCCCGCTACCTCGCGCAGCCGGTCCCCGACCTGCCCGAGGCGATCAAGAACCAGCTCTGAAAACTCGGACATACCGGCGGCATACCGCGCTTGCGTAGGGTCCAGCCCTGATGACACTCGAGATCGGGCTGCTCGGGCCCTGGCAGATCACGATGGACGGACGGCCGCTGCGGGTGGCCGGCCGCCGCCGCGTCGCCGTGCTGACCCGCCTGGCCATGGAGGCCGGCCGGCCCGTCACCACGCGCCGGCTCGTCGCCGACGTGTGGGGCCAGACCTCCACGACCACGGCCGCCAAGCAGGTCAACATCGTGGTGTCGAAGCTGCGCGACACGCTCGGCCCCGACGCGATCGTGACCGTGCCCGGCGGCTACCTGCTCGACCTGCCTCGCGAGCACGTCGACGCGCACCACTTCACGCTGCTGGCCGGCCAGGCGCGCACGGCCCGCGACCGGGGCGAGCCCGAAACGGCGGACCGGTGGTTCCGCCAGGCGCTGGCCCTGTGGCGGGGGCCGGCCCTGGCCTGGCTGGACGAGCCGTGGGCGCAGGACGAGGCCAAGCGCCTGGAGGCGGAACGCCTCGCCCTCTTCGAGGACCATACCGAGCTGCGGCTGGCCGCGGGCGACCAGCTCGCGGTGATGGCCGACCTCGTGCCGCACGTCAAGGCGTACCCGCTGCGCGAGGGGCCGCGCGCGCAGCTCATGCTGGCGCTCTACCGGGCGGGACGGCCGGGCGAGGCGCTCGCGGTCTACCAGGAGGGGCACGCGGCCATGGTCGAGGAGCTCGGCCTGGAGCCGGGCGCCCCGCTGCGCCGGCTGCGGGACGCCATCCTCGCCAGAGATCCCGCGCTCGACCTGCCCGTGCCGGCCCGGCCGGGCACGATCGTCCCCGCCGAGCTGCCCGCCGACACCCGGTCCTTCACCGCCCGGCAGGAGGAGGTGACGTGGCTGAGCGAGGCGCTGGTGCACGCGAACGTCGCCGTCATCGACGGGCCGGGCGGCATGGGCAAGTCGGCGCTCGCCGTCCACGTGGCGCACACGATGGCCGGGCGGTTCCGCGACGGCGTCATCTACCTCAACATGAACGGCTCCACGCCCGGCCTGCCGCCCCTGCCCGTGGCCGACGGCCTGGGCCACGTGCTGCGGTCGCTCGGTCTCGACGGGTCCGCCGTGCCGTCCGACGTGGAGAAGGCGGTGGCCCGCTACCGGTCGCTCACCGCGGGCAGCGAGCTGCTCGTCATCCTGGACAACGCGCTCGACGCCCGCCAGGTGCGGCCGCTCATCCCGGCCGGGCCGCGCTGCCGTACCGTCATCACCAGCCGCACCGCACTCGGCAGGCTGGACGCGAAGGTCGGGGACGTCCGCCGGCTGCACCTGGCCGGGCTCGGCCATCGGGACGCCGTCACGCTGCTGTCCAGGATCGCCGGTCCCGAGCGCGTCGAGCGCGAGCCCGAAGCCGCCGCGGCCGTCGCCCGGCTCTGCGGCGGCCTGCCGCTGGCCGTGCGCATCGCCGGCGCCCGACTGGTGGCGCGACCCGACCGGCGGGTGGCCGACCTCGCCGACCGCCTGGCCGACGCCACCCGCCGCCTCGACACCCTGCAGTACGACGACCTCGCGGTACGCGCCGGCATCGCGGTCAGCCACCGGCAGCTCCACGAGGAGCAGGACGGCCACGACGCCGCGCACGTGCTGCCGCTGCTGGGCCTGCTCGACACGCCGACCCACACCCCGGCCGCCACGGCCGCCCTGGCCGGCTGGCCGGAGCCACGGGCGGAGGCGGCCCTCGAACACCTGCGCGGCGCCCGGCTCCTGGAGCCGGCGGGCCGCGACCGGTACCGCTTCCACGACCTCATCCGCCTGTACGCCAGGGAGCAGGCCGCCGAGCTGCCCGGGGTCGAGCGCGCGGCCGCGCTCGACCGCGGCTACCACCACTATCTGGCCACGCTCAACACCGCCTCCCTGCTCGTGCACCCCCAGCCCCTGGAGCCCTGCTACGCGGCCGAGCAGCCCGGCGTCCCGCTCGCCGACGCGCAGGAGGCCGGCAGGTGGACCGAGGCGGAGCGGGACAACCTCCTCGCCGTGACCCACCAGGCGACGGAGTCCGCGAGCCCGCACGTCGCCCTCGGGCTGGCGCTGGGGCTGCACCTGCCGTTCAACTACCGGGGCTGGGTCACGCACCTGGCCGACATTCACGCCGGCGCGGTCGAGCTGGCCGCGCGGTGCGGCGACCGGGCGGGTGAGGCGCAGGCGTCGGCGTACCTCGGCTGGGTGCACCGCGACCAGGGACGCGACGAGCAGGCCATCGCGTACCTGAAACGGGCGGCGGAGTGCTGGGACGAGGCCGGGCTGCCGCACCGGCGCACCGGGCCCATCAACAATCTGGGGATCATCCACACCAAGCTGGACCGGCTCGACCTCGCCCACGCCTACCTGTCGGAGGCGCTGTCCATCGCCGTGGCGGGGGGCGAGGAGTACCAGCGCGGGGCCATACTCAACAACCGCGCGCACGTGCTCTACCGGCAGGGCCGCTACGACGAGGCCGTCGCCGAGGCGAAGGAGGCGACCGCGGCGTGGGCCGGCAGCCTGTACGGCGAGGGCCTGTCCCGCGAGACCCTGGCCCGCGCGTACATGCACGCCGGCCGCCTGGAGGAGGCCGCAGAAACCTTCCAGGTGGCGCTGACGCTCCTGCACGAGGGCGGCTACCGCATCGGCTACGCCGTCGCCGCCTGGTGGTCCGCCCAGACCCTGCACGCCCTGGGCAGGACGGACCTGGCACGCAGGGACTGGCGCCGCTGCTTCACCGCGCTCCTGGAGGCCCGCCTGCTGACCCGCTCGGAGGTGGACGACCTGCTGGCGCAGCCCGTCCCCGGCATGCCCCAGCCGATCAGGCACATGCTGTAGAGGCGAGCCCCGCCGGCCGCGCGGCGGGGCTTCCCTCAGGTCACTCGACCGTGATGCGGTGGGTGGCCTTGGCCGAGCTGCTTGCAGTGTCGCCTCGGTACTGGGCGAGGTAGTCGTACCGGCCGGCGATGGCGAGGGTGTCCGTGAGCGTGAACGTGCCGTCGTCGTTCACGGTCACCGGCGGGAGTCTCACACTCCCGTCGATGACATCGTCGACGAACACCTTGCGCTGCACGGTGATGACGCTTCCCGGGGAGGGCGGCCGGCCGCCCGCCGTCAAGGTGCCGGTCAGCTGCACGGTCGTGCCGGCGGTGCCCGTCTCGGGGCCGTCCAGGGTGAGGGTGGATCTGTCCCTGACGGTCAAGGTGACGGCGGCGTTGCTGCGGCGGTAGCGGTCATCGCCCTCCCAGTAGACGAGGTAGCCCAGCTCGCCCCGCTCCTGCGGGGTGTCCTCGAAACTGAACGTGCCGTCCTCGCCGGTCCTCACGCCGGTGATCGGCTCCTTCGTCCCGTAGACCGTGCGTCGGGTCACCATGAGCGGCTTGAGCGCGAGCGGCTTGCCGTCGGCGCGGGTGAGCCGTCCCTCGATGGTGGCCGGTGAGCCGACGGTCGCGTACATCGCAGCCGTCACCTCCAGGGTGGAGGCCGGCAGCCCGGTGCCCGTCACCCGCCACAGCAGCAGCCGGTCCGTGGAGCTGCGTAGCAGCATGAAGATGTCCTGGCCGGAGAACGCGAGGCCCTCCGCGAGCGCCTCGGCGTCCGGCTGGTCGGCCGCGAACATGACCGCGCCGGTCGCGGTGTCGTACAGGGTGAGGTCGTTGCTGCCCCAGTCCCGGCCGGCGGCGACGTAGGCGCCGTCACCGGCGGTGGCCACGGCCGCCGCATAGCCGTCCCAACCGTCGCCGTAGGTGCCGGTGGCGGCGAGGGTCCTGGTGTCGAACCTGGTGTAGTGGAAGGGAGAGTCGGTCGCGGTGACCAGGGTGGTGCCGTCGGGGGTCAGGGCGAGGGCGCGCAGGCCGTTCATGCGGTGCAGCTCGCCTTCGATGGTGCCGCGCAGCACGGGGGTGCCGCCGCCGGCGTCGTAGATCAGCACGTCGGAGAAGCGCCCGTCGCTCCGTTCGACCACGAGCGTGTCGGCGGCGGCCGCGAGCTCGGGAGTGAACCGTAGCCCGTCCACGAGCGCCACCGGCGCCGGTGCGGTCGCGCTCAGGTCCAGACCGACGACGCCGCCGGTGTCTCCGCCGCAGCCGTGTCCCACCCACAGCCGCTCGCCCAGCAACGCCAGTGCGGACGGGCACCGGGCCGACAGGTCGAAGCGCCGGGTGACGGCGAGGCTCGCGGTGTCGATCTCGACGACCTCGTTCCGGCCGCCGAGCGCCGCGTAGAGGCGGGTGCCGTCCGCGTTCAGGGCCAGCTCCCGGATGGCGAGCAGCCCGGTGACCACGTCGCCGGTGAGGTTCCCTTCCGTGTCGGCCACGATGATCCGGTCGTGGGCGGCGGCGAACACCCGGTCGCCGCCGACGGCCAAGCCGGCGGAGGAGTAGGGGAAGCTCACCCCCAGGTCGGTGACGGCGTCGGCCGCGGCGGCGGCGGGGGTGGCGACGGTGAGCAGGCCCGTGATGAGGCTGACGGCGCCCAGGTGAGCGGCTAATCGGCGGACGAGGGCATGGCGCACGAGAACCTCCATGGTGATGGGAACCTATGTTCTAATAACGCCGTACGGAGGCTCTCGCGTCAAGATCGGTCACTCGCGTGACGCCGAACCGTGATCATGCGAATCGCAGGATGGCGGGTTCGGGCGGACGGTGCGAATGTAGAGGCATGGCGACCCGCTGGAGGAGAACGTGGGAAACCCCGAGCTGACCACCAAGATCGTGCTTGCCGCCATCCGCGACCACGGAGACGCGGCCTACGACTTCCTCATCGACGACTACCCGTCCGACCGCGTGATCGCCGAGTTCACCAAGGCGGCCAGGTCGGGCTTCACCACGTTCGGGGTGGCGGTGCACATGGCGTCGCTGACCGACAAGGGCCGTAAGGAGCTCGGCTGAAGGCGCCGGTCACCGGGCGAACGCCTGGAGCGCCTTCTTGAGCTGCCGCGAGTACGGCAGCGGGTCGCCGTAGTGCTCGGCGGTCCTGCTCGGGTCCTCCTTGAGCACGTGGCTGACCCCGGTCAGGCGGACGAACGTGGTGTCGGCCTTCCTCAGCCCGGTGGCCAGGTGCTCGACGTCCGCGCAGCTCACCTGGATGTCGGCGTCGCTGCAGCTCAGCAGCGCCGGGGTGCGGGGCTTGAGCCGGGCGGCGACCTTGGGCGGGTCGAGGCGGTCGATCTCCGACAGGAACTTCGCGTTCACGGGAGAGAGCAGGCTCGACAGGCCGCCGGGCAGGTTCGGCGGCACCGTGCCGTCGGCGCGCAGCGACGCGATGGCCCGCGCCATGGCGTCCTCGATCTCCTTCGCCTGCGCCTCGGTGATGAGACCCGCCTGCACCTGGGCCCTGAGCTGGGTGGTGACCTGGGCGCTGATGACGTCGAGGTAGCGGCGGCTCAGCGGCTGGAGCAGGGCGACGCCGCGCACCGGGGTCTTCGACCTGGTCGCGAGCAGGAGGGCGAACAGCGCGCCCTCGCTGTGCCCGATGGCGGTGAGCCGGCGCTTGTCGACGCCGGGCCGCCTGGCCAGGAACGCCAGCGCCGCCTGTGCCTGCCGCTCGAAGACGCCGACGCCGACCTCGGCGACCTTGTCCGCGTACGGGCCGAGCCCGGTCTTGCCGGTGCCCAGCTTGTCGTAGCGCAGGCTCGCCACGCCCGCCTTGGACAGCAGCTCGGCCGTCGACTTCAGCGTGTTCACCCCGCTGAGCAGGGGGCCGTTGCCGTCGCGGTCGGTGGGGCCGCTGCCCGCGATCAGCAGCACCGCCGGGACCGGTCTGCCCGGGCGTGCCGGGTGACGCCAGGTGCCGTACACGGTCATGCCGTCCGCCCGGAAGCTCACCTCCTCCTCGACCCAGCGGGCCTGCACGGAGGCGGAGGCCGGGGGAGCGGCGGCGGCACCGTCCACGTACGCGGCGGTCAGCAGGGTGAACGCGCACAGGCAGGCGGTCAGGCGTGAGCGGACGGGCATGGGTCACTCCCTTTCTCGGGGAACGTCACAGAGCGTCGGGGCGCAGCCGTCGACCAGGTCCGACCAGCGCCGTCGTACGGTTGGTCGCGCCGGGCAGGATCGTGTCGGTCATGGGAGCTCCTGTTCGCGGGTCGAGGGGCCGGCCGAAGCGCTGGAACGCCGCCTGCCGGCTGGAGCCCAGCACGTCGCCGATCTCCTGCCAGGTGTGCCCGGCCGTACGCGCTCCGGCGACCGCCGCCCGCATGGCCTGATCGGCCACCCGCGCGAGGTCCCGAGCCGCCGCCACCGCCTCAAGCGGCGCGACGGCGGCACTCAGCCGCTCCAGCAACCGCCCCGCGGCCTCCGCCGGGTCCGGTTCCGTTGCGTCGTCAATATCTCCTTTACGAGCGGCGTCTGTCAAGTTCTCTTTTACGTGCTCCGCCTGGTCACGAGCCCTCCGCGCCGCACTCCGACAGGTCGCGTCGCAGTACTCGCGCTTCCTTCCCCGTCCTGACCTGCTGGGGAGTGGCTTACCGCACTGGCGACAGGCCAGGCTGTCGTACGACTCCACGCCGCTGCTCCTTATTCCGTGCCAGCTCGATAGCACGTAATGCTAGCCGAGAACGGCACGGAAATCAGACCCTGATCCCCTTCACGATGGTGGGGAGGTCGCGGACCAGGGGTTCACTGGCCATCACGGTGACGACGACGCCGCTGCGCGCCACCCAGCCGACGTACCGGCCGTGGCCCAGTGCCCCGTCGCCGGTCTTGCCGAGGACCTTTCTGCCGCCCAGCGGCGCGGGCTTGCCGGCGCTCGTGAACGTGCCGAGGTCCACGGGGAGCTTCCGCAGGTCCTTCAGGTCGCGCGCCTTCGGCCAGCAGACCACCCGCACCCACAGGGATCGGTGGGCGCGGTCGGTGTCGTCGCGTTCGTCCGACCAGCGGTAGGCGTACTCGGTGACGCCGTCGTGCTTCGACGCCTCCAGTTCCCCGTAGGTGAAGCCCTTCGGGAGGTGGGCGACGCGGACCCCCTTGAGGGCTCGGGCGCCCTTGGCGGGCTTGTCGGTTCGTCCCTTCAGCTCCGCCTTCGACGGGGCGGGGCAGGTGGGAGCGGCGTGGGCGGGGAGCGCGATCAAGGTCGCGGCGGCGATGGGGGCCGCGGTGAGGGCGGCGAGGATTCTGATCGTTTTCATGCCGGGTTGGATGCCGGTCCGCGCCCATAAGTTGCGGCGGACGCCGGTGGGCCGGGGTTCGCTGCCCGCGCCGCAAGGGAGATTCGAGTCGGCTGCCGTACCCAAGAGGGGTGTTGCTGGGTCAAGCCGAAAGAAGGGCCTGCATGTACGGACTGACAGTTCTGGTGCGCGCCGGCGAGCGGGCGGGCGGCCTCCCCCGGGGCGGCGGGCCGCGATGAGCACCGCCGACAGAGCCATCACCCTGCGCGCGATGCCTCGCTGGTACTTCACCCTGTTCACCAGCGACGCGCTCGAACGCTTCGGCTTCTACGGCCTGCAGGCCATCCTGGTGCTGTACGCCTCGGCCCCCGCCGCGAGCGGCGGGCTCGGCCTGCCGGTCACCGACGCGGCGACGTTGTTCGGCGCCTGGATCGGCTTCATGTTCATGCTGTCCATCGCCGGCGGCTGGCTCGGCGACCGGGTGCTGGGCAACCGGCGCGCGCTGGTCGCGGGCTGCCTGACGGGCATGGCCGGATACGTGTGCCTGGCGGTGCCCACGGGCTGGGCGGCGGCGGTCGGCCTGCCGCTGGTGGCGATCGGCGGCGCGGTCTACAAGCCGAACCACCAGGCCATGATCAACATGATGTTCGCCGGGAGCCGGGGCCGCGAGGCCGGCATCTCGCTGATGTACGTCGCCACCCAGGTCTCCGCGCTGGCGGCGCCGCTGCTGGTCGGCTATCTGGGCGAGCGGGTCAGCTGGAGCCTGGCGTTCCTGGTCGCGGCGCTGGTCATGCTGATCACCGGGGTGCAGCTGCGGGTGAGCGCCGCCCAGTTCGGCGACGTCGGGCAGCGGCCGGTGCGGCCTTTGACGGCCGGTGAGCGGGCGGCCGCCGCGCGGCGTACCGGGCTGGCCGGCGGGGTGGTCCTCGCCGTGGTGCTCGGCCTGGGGCTGGCCGGGATGCTGAGCGTGTCGCTGGCGATCGGGCTGGTCGGCGTGTTCAGCGTGATCGTGCCGATCGTCGGCTACGTCGTGGTCTACCGCAACCGCGGGCTCGGCGCGGACGACCGGCGCAGGCTGCGCGCGTTCCTCGCCGTGTTCCTCGGCTCCACGCTGTTCTGGATGATCATCGCGCACGCCGCGTCGCTGCTGAACCTCTTCGCCCGCGACCACGTGGACCGCGTGGTGTTCGGCATGGAGATCCCGGCGAGCTGGCTGCAGGCGGCGACGCCGCTGTTCATCCTCATGCTCGCGCCGCTGATCGCGGTGACGCTGCCGGCGCTGTCGGGCCGCACCCACGTGCCGGTCAAGCTGGCCATCGGGCTCGTCCTCGTCGGCGGCGGCTTCCTCATCATGTCGCTGACCACGGTGTTCGCCGCCTCGGGCGAGAAGGTGTCGCCGCTGTGGCTGGTCGTCGTCTACCTCACCCACGCGTGCGGCGAGGTCATCGTCGCCGCGGTGATCATCTCGGCCGCCGCTGAGGTGCTGCCGGCCGGCTACATGGGACGCACGCTCGGCCTGATGTGGCTGTTCGCCGGGCTCGGCGGCGGGCTGGGCAGCGGCGTGGTCAGGCTCGCGGAAGTCGTCCCCGAGCCGATCTACTACCTCGGCCTCGGAGGCGTGGCGAGCGTCGTCGGGCTCGCGTTCGCGCTCGGCCGGCGGGTCCTCGCCAACGGGCTGACGGCGGGCCTGGAGACACCGGCGGAGCGCCCGGAGAGCGACGCCGTCACGGAGGGCAGCCGATGAGCGAACGCAACGACCGGCCGGTGGTGACGGGCATCGGGGTCATCGCCCCCACCGGCATGGACACCGAGACGCACTGGCAGGCCACGCTGGCCGGCAAGTCGGGCATCGGCAGGATCACCCGCTTCGACGCCGGCGGTTATCCGGTGCGGCTGGCCGGGCAGGTGCCCGGGTTCGTCGCCGCGGAACGCCTGCCCAACCGGCTCATCCCGCAGACCGACCACTGGACGCACATGGGCCTGGCGGCGGCCGAGTCGGCGCTGGCCGACGCCCGCGTGGTGCCCGCCGAGCTGCCCGAGTACGAGATGGCGGTGGTGACCGCGAGCTCGTCGGGCGGCACCGAGTTCGGCCAGCACGAGATGGAGCGGCTTTACCAGAACGGGCCGTCCTGGGTGGGCGCGTACCAGTCGATCGCCTGGTTCTACGCCGCCACCACCGGCCAGGTGTCGATCAGGCACGGCATGCGCGGCCCCTGCGGGGTGATCTGCTGCGAGCAGGCCGGCGGCCTCGACGCGGTCGGGCAGGCGCGCAGGCTGATCCGGCGGGGCTCGCGCATCGTGGTGACCGGCGGCACCGACGCCTCGCTGTGCCCGTACGGGCTGGTCGCGCAGCTGTCCAACGGCAGGATGTCCACCGTCGACGACCCCGAGCGGGCGTACCTGCCGTTCGACGAGGACGCCTCCGGCTACCTGCCGGGCGAGGGCGGCGCGATGCTCATCGTGGAGAGCGCCGAGAGCGCGGCGCGGCGCGACGCTACCGTCTACGGCGCGGTCGCGGGCTACGCGGCGGGCTTCGACCCCGCCCCGGGCTCGGACCGGCCGCCGGCCCTGCGCCGCACGATCGAACGCGCGCTCGCCGACGCCGGCACGTCGCCGTCCGACATCGACGTCGTGTTCGCCGACGCCTGCGGCACGCCGGACGACGACCTGGCCGAGGCGCGGGCCATCACCGAGGTGTTCGGCCCGCGCGGCGTCCCGGTCACCGCGCCCAAGACCCTGACCGGCCGGCTCTACGGCGGCGGCGCCGCACTCGACGTGGCGACGGCGCTGCTCGCGCTGCGCGACGGCGTCGTCCCCGCCACCGCCGGCACCTCCCGGCTCGCGCCGGGCTGCGACATCGACCTGGTCCTCGGCCGGCCGCGCGACGGCGCGCTGCGGACCGCGCTCGTCCTGGCTCGCGGGCACGGCGGATTCACCGCCGCGCTCGTGCTCACGAAGTGAAAGGGAAGGGAACACCATGGATCTCGGCCTGAGCGGTAAGCGGGCACTCGTCACCGGCGGCACCCGCGGCGTGGGCCGCGGCATCGTGCTCGCGCTCGCCAAGGCGGGCGTGGACGTCATCACCAACTACCGGCAGGAGGGTGAGAACGTCGTCTCGCTGGAGCACGAGCTCAAGCAGATCGGCGGCCGCCACGGCGTGCTGCGCGCCGACCTCACCGACCCCGGGCAGATCGCCGGCCTGCTCGAGCAGTGCGGCGAGCGGTTCGACGGCCGGCTCGACCTGGTGGTCAACAACGCCGCCGCGATCAGCCACGTCCCCTACGCCAAGCTCGACCTCGCCGAGTGGCAGCGCATCGTGGACACCAACCTCACCGCGGTGCACCTGACGATCCAGAACGCGCTGCCGCTGCTGGGCGCGGGCTCGTCGGTCATCGGCGTCAGCTCGAAGTCGATCGAGGTCGGCATCCCGCTGCGCGCCCACTACACCGCGACCAAGGCCGCGCTGCACGGCTTGTTCCGCACCCTGGCCAGGGAGTTCGGCCCGCAGGGCATCCGGTTCAACGTGGTGGCGCTCGGCATGATCCACACCGAGGCGTTCGACGCGATGCCGGAGGAGCAGCGGAACCAGATGATCGAGCGCTACTCCGGCAAGACCTGCCTGGGCCGGCTCGGCACCCCCGACGAGGTCGCGGGCGCGGTGATGTGGCTGGCGGGAGACCTGTCCCGGTACGTCACGGGCTCCGTCGTGGCGGTGGACGGGGGGATCTCATGAGCCAGGCCCGGTTCCGCGTCATGCTGCGCCTGCAGATCAAGCCCGGGATGGAGCGCGAGTTCGAGCGGGTGTGGATGGAGGTCGGCGACTCGGTCACCACGCACCCGGCCAACCTCGGCCAGTGGCTCGCCCGCGACGGCGAGGAGAAGGGCGTCTACCACATCATGAGCGACTGGGTGGACGAGCCGCGCTTCCGCGAGTTCGAGCTGAGCGAGCGGCACCTGGAGCACCGCAAGAAGCTGCACCCGTACCGCTCGGGCGGGTCCATGAGCACGGCGCACATCGTCGCGCACCTGCCCGGCTCCACCTCGGAGGAGACGGCCACGCACGAGGCGTGGGAGGAGGCGGCGCGATGACGGCTCAGGCGCCCGACGGGCACGGCGTCCGGGTGCTGCTCTACCACGCCACGGACGACCCCGCCGGCATCGAGGCGGCCTACCACGAGGCGAGCAACCGGCTGGCCGGGGTGCCCGGCCTGCTCGGCAACGAGCTGCTGCGCTCGGTGACCGACGAGGGCGACTTCGTGGTGGTGAGCACGTGGCGCAGCATGGAGGACTTCGAGAAATGGGAGCAGGGGCCGGACCACAAGCGGCAGACGGCGCCGCTACGCCCCTTCCGTGACGGCAGGATGCGCCGGCCGTTCGCCGTCTACCGAGTAACAGCGTCCTACTAGCCAGGAGACCGGCTCGTGAAACTCGTTCCGAATGGGACTTCGCATACCACGATGGATCTGACCGACTGGCTGTCCTGCGCGGGCTGCGGGATGCTGGTCTACCGCAAGCGGTTCGACCGCATGGGCGGGGTGTGCCCCGACTGCGGCAGGCACGCGCCGCTGACCGCGGAGCAGCGGCTCGGGCGGCTGCTCGACCCCCGCTCCGGCACGACGGTGGAGCCCGCGGCGTCGGTGCACGACCCGCTCCGGTTCGAGGATCTGCTGCCGTACGCCGACCGGCTGGACACCGCCCGCTCGCGCACCGGGATGGACTGCGCGGTGCGGGTGGTGCGCGGCACCGTACGCGGGCGCGGCGTCGTGGTGGCGGTCATGGACTTCCGCTTCCTCGGCGGCAGCATGGGCACCGCCGAGGGCGAGGCGGTCGTGGCCGCCGCCGAGGAGGCGCTGAAGCACCGGCTGCCGCTGCTGATCGTCACCGCGTCCGGCGGCGCGCGCATGCAGGAGGGCGCGTTCTCCCTGCTGCAGATGGCGCGGACGAGCAACGCGATGGCGGCGCTCGACGAGGCGGGCCTGCTGACGATCACGCTGGTGACCGACCCCACCTACGGCGGGGTGGCGGCGTCGTACGCGACGCTCTCCGACGTGATCATCGCCGAGCCCGGCGCCAGGATGGGCTTCGCCGGACCCCGGGTGATCGAGCAGACCATCAGGCAACGGCTGCCCGAGGGCTTCCAGACCGCCGAGTTCCTGCTGGAGCACGGCCTGCTCGACGGCGTCGTGCCGCGCGCCGAGCTGCCGCAGGTGCTGCAGCCGCTGCTCGCCCTGGGCACGCCGGCCGAGCCCGGCTGGGGCGCGGCCATCGAGGACCCGGTGATCCGCTACCCGGACCTGCTGCCCGGGCGGCCCGCCGCGCAGGTGGTCAAGCTGGCCCGTGACCTGGGCCGGCCGACCACGCTCGACCACGTCGCCGCCTGGGGCGGCGAGTTCGTGGAGCTGCGCGGCGACCGGGCGGGCGCCGACTGCCCCGCCGTGGTGGGCGGCCTGACCGACCTGGACGGCCTGCCGGTGATGGTGATCGGCCACCAGAAGGGCCACACCACCCAGGAGCTGGTACGCCGCGACTTCGGCATGCCGTCGCCGGCCGGCTACCGCAAGGCGGTGCGCCTCATGCGGCTGGCCGCGAAGCTGCGGGTGCCGGTGGTCACGCTCATCGACACGCCTGGGGCGCACCCCGGCCTGGAGGCCGAGCGGCACGGCCAGGCGCACGCGATCGCCGACTGCCTGCGGGTGATGGGCTCGCTGGACGTGCCCGTGGTCAGCGTGGTCACCGGGGAGGGCGGCAGCGGCGGCGCCCTGGCGCTCGCGGTGGCCGACCGGCTGCTGGTGTGCGAGAACGCCACGTTCTCGGTGATCAGCCCGGAGGGCTGCGCGGCGATCCTGTGGCGCAGCGGCGAGGCCGCCGCCACGGCGGCGGACGCGCTCGGCGTGGACGCGCCGACGCTGCTGGCCAACGGCATTGTGGACGGCGTCGTGCCGGAGCCCGCGGGCGGCGCGCACGTGGCGCCCCAGCAGGCGAGCGAGCTGGTGCGCGACGCGGTCGTGTGCGCGCTGCGCGAACTGCGCGAGCAGGACGGCGCCGCGCTGCGCGAGGCCAGGCGGCGGCGCCTGCGCTGGTTCGGCACCTACAGGGAGAAGGTGGCTCTATGACGGACGGGCAGCAGCCGAGCGCCTGGGACGGCGCGCTGGCCGGCCTGGGCGCGCGAGACGCGGTGGCGATCCTGTGCCGGGGGCTGGCCGACGCCGTCCAGGCGGCGCCCAGGCCGCCGAGCAGGGCGTGCGTCCGGCTGGGCAACGCGAGCATCGAGGTCGAGTGGCCGGCGCTCGCCGAGCCCGCCCCCGGCACGTACGCCCCGCCGGTCCAGGAGACGGCGGACCCCGCCACCGAGACGGCGGGGCACACGGTGCGGGCCGAGCTGGTGGGCACCTTCTACCGCAGGCCCGAGCCGGGCGCGAAGCCGTTCGTCGAGGTCGGGGACCTCGTCGAGCCGGGCCAGCAGGTGGCCATCGTGGAGGCGATGAAGCTGATGAACCCCGTGACGGCGGACGTGGGCGGCCGGGTGTCGCACGTCCTCGTGGACGACGCCCAGAGCGTCGAGTACGACCAGCCGCTCATCGTGATCGACCAGGAAGCCGACGTATGACCGGGGACACGAGCCGCCCGTTCGACACCGTCCTGGTGGCCAACCGCGGCGAGATCGCGTTGCGCATCGTCAGGACGTGCCGGGAGATGGGCATCAGGACCGTCGTCGTGCACTCGTCGGTCGACCGCGACTCGGCGGCCGTACGCGCCGCCGACGTCGCCACCCAGATCGGCCCGGGACCGGCGAAACGCAGCTACCTCTACCCGCCGGCGATCATCGAGGCCGCGCTGCGCACCGGCGCGCAGGCCGTGCACCCCGGGTACGGGTTCCTGTCCGAGGACCCCGACTTCGCGGAGATCTGCGCGGCCAACGGCCTCGTCTTCGTCGGCGCCCGCCCCGAGGTCATGGCGAGACTCGGGGACAAGGCGCTGGCCAGGAGCATGATGGCGGACGCCGGCCTGCCGGTGCTGCCCGGCACGCCCGAACCCGTCGGCACCGTCGCCGACGTGGTGGAGGCCGGCCGGCGCATCGGCTTCCCGCTGATCATCAAGGCGGTGGCCGGCGGTGGCGGGCGCGGCATGGCGGTGGTGCGCAGGATGGAGGACCTGGCGTCCGCCTACCGCGCCACCGGCGCCGCCGCGCGCGCGGTGTTCGGCGACGGCCGCGTCTACCTCGAACGGCTGATGGAGCGGGCCAAGCACGTCGAGGTCCAGGTGCTGGCCGACGAGCACGGCTCGGTCGTGGCGCTCGGCGACCGCGACTGCTCCGTGCAGCGGCGGCACCAGAAGCTCGTCGAGGAGACCCCCGCACCCGGCGTGTCGCCCGGGGTGTCCGCCCGGCTCGCCGAGGCGGCGGTCGCCGGGGCGAAGGCGGCGGGCTTCACCGGCGCGGGGACGTTCGAGTTCCTGGTGGCCGGCGAGGAGTTCGCGTTCATCGAGGTCAACTCGCGCATCCAGGTCGAGCACCCGGTGACCGAGGCGGTGACCGGGATCGACATCGTCCGCGAGCAGCTCTGGATCGCCGCCGGCCGGCCGCTCTCCTTCTCGCAGGAGGACGTCCGCCCGCGCGGCGTCGCCGTGGAATGCCGGATCAACGCCGAGGACCCGGAGCGGGGCTTCGCACCGAGCGCGGGCACGCTGAGCGAGTTCGTGCCGCCGGGCGGCCCGTTCCTCCGCGTGGACACGCACGCCTACGCGGGGTACGCGGTGCCGCCCGACTACGACTCGCTGCTGGCCAAGGTGATCGCCTGGGGGCCCGACCGCGAGCAGGCGATCGCCAGGATGGAGCGGGCCCTCGCGGAGTTCCGCATCGAGGGCCGCGGCATCCGTACGACGAAGGCGCTGCTGCGGGCCGTGCTGGCCGACCCGTCCTTCCGGGCGGGCAGCCACACCACGTCGCTGCTGACCGAGGGCGTCTCTTCGAACGGGACGCCCGCCCGCTCGGCGGGTTCACCCCCGGGTGCGAGCCGGGGGTGAACCGCCGAGGCGGGGTCAGGAGACGTGCGCATGTCCGGCACCGACGGCTCGGTAGGCCGCCGAGCCGTCGACCGGGCCCGCGTCCGCGAGCAGCAACCGCCCCGCCGCCCGCACGCTGGGTAGGAAACGGTAGTGCAGGTCCCCGTCCGTTCCGAGTTCGGTGACCATCAGCTGGAACTCGACGAGTTCGTCCAGCAGCGACTCCGTCTGCGCCTCGGTCATGTCGAGCAGGCACGAGGCGAAGCGCGGCGTGAAGGTCGAGATGTCCAGCCTGGTGAGCTCGCGGAAGGCCCGCTGGACGCTCGGCGGGGCCAGCCGGTAGCTCAGCTCCACGCTGGCGTACAGGAACAGCTCGTGGTGGTTGGGCGTGCCGGGTTCGGACGGCAGGCCGCTGCCCTTGACCACCTTGCTCAGCGGCCAGTGCCGTCTGAGCTGCAGCAGCGCGGCGGCGGCCTGCAGCGCCGTGGGCAGGCCGTCGCAGAGGCGCACCAGCTTGCGGGCGGCGGCCTCGTCCTCCAGGACGCGGTGTTTGCCGAGCACGTTGATCAGCAGCCGCAGGCCCTCCTCGACGTTGAGCGGGCCCAGCTCCACGACCGCGGTCACCACCGGCGCCGACAGCTGCCTGCGCGCGGTGACCAGGACGCCGCAGTCGGGGCTCGCCGGCACCAGCGGAAGCAGCTGGTCGGCGCGGACCACGTCGTCGAGGGTCACCAGCACGTGCCGGTCGGCCGTCCAGGTGCGGAAGAGCCGGGAGCGCTCGCTCAGCGTGCCGGGGATGCGGTCCTCGGGCACGTCGAGCGCGCGCAGGAACTCGGCGAGCACGTCGCGGGGGTCGGCGGGGCGGCCCTGGGCGTCCACCAGCCGCGCGTAGAGCTGGCCGTCGGGGTAGGGGCCGTTGGCCCGGTGCCCGACCTGCGCGCACAGCGCGGACTTGCCGGATCCTGGTGGACCGGTGATGACGACCACCGGGGGCGCGTGATGCTGCCGCGCGGACAGCGCCCCCAGCACGGCGCCGACCTGCGGCTGCCGGCCGACCAGGGCGGTGCGCTCAGGCGGGAGCTGGCGCGGCGGCCTCGTACGGCTCAGTGTGACGGGCGCCCTGGGCTGGGGGAGTGCGAGGCTTTCGTCGGCCGCCAGGACGGCCCGATGCAGCTGTTCGAGGTCGCTGGAGGGGTCGAGGCCCAGCTCGCTGGCGAGCGTGCTGCGGGTGCGCTGGTAGACCTGCAGCGCCTCGGAGCGCCGGCCCGCGCGGTGCAGCGCCAGCATCAGCTTGCCCTGGAACCCTTCGTGGGTGGGCTGCTCGGCGGCCAGCCTGGTGAGCTCTCCGAGCAGCTCGTGGTGCCTGCCGAGGTAGAGGTCCGCCTCGATGCGGCGTTCGAGGGTGTTCCTGTTGATCTCCTCCAGCCGCAGCACCTCGGCCCGCAGCACGGGGCCGTGGCCGACGTCGACGAGCGCGGGCCCGCGCCACAGGCGCAGCGCGTGGGAGAGCGTGTCGGCCGCGGCGTTCATGTCGCCCGCCTCGAGCTCTCTCCTGCCCTGGTCGGACAGGCGCTCGAACCGCGTGGTGTCGAGCATGTCGGGGTCGAGGAACAGCGCGTAACCGTAGGGAGAGGTGCGCAGCGCGGCGTCGGCGGGTGTGTCACCCGCGCCGCGCCCGTCCGGCGGCGTGCCCAGTCGCAACAGCTTGCGCAGCTGGTAGATGTACGTCTGCAACGTGGTGGTCACACTCGCCGGCGGGTTGTCCTCCCAGAGCTCCTCAATGATCTTGTCGGTTCTGACGACGATGCTCGACTGGACGGCCAGCAAACTGAGCACCGTGCGCAGTTTGGGGGCCGACGGCGTCAGGCCGACGCCATGTCTGAGCACTTCCATTGGTCCGAGCAGGTTGATTTCCACCACCACACGCACCGTCCCCTGCATCCATTGGCCGGCGTACGTGCGGGAGGACCCCGCACGCCGCGCGCCATGCGTCTGCTTACCCGAGAGCGTGCGCCGACAGCGTTGAGACGTCACCCCGTTGTCGTCGGCCACACTGGACGATCTGCTTCCTCAAGGGAATTTAGCAGATGCGTGTTACAAGATCTCGAAATTCACTCGAAGATCACTGGGTTTCGGTAGATGGTGGTACTTGACTGAGAATATTTCCACATCCTGACAAATGGCATCAGGGAAATCCCTGAACCTATCCCCTACTCCCGGTGCCGTCTTCCTGTGCGGATGCCGGTCAACGAGCCCTGCGCCATTCGCGGAGTGGCCTTTGAGCTGGGTATATTCCCGGTATGCCGAGCCGCGGCCCTTACTGGCGAGTAGTGGTCATCCCTGGTTTCACGACTCTTCCCCTTGGTCGCCTTGACATGGATAGATAATCGAGTAATGGCCATTGTGCTGTGCCGTTATACGGAACGGGCCAGGACCATCGCGCTTTGGAACCCGCCGAAACCGCTGCCCACACTCAGCACCACATCCATTTCGTGGTCGCGCGCTGTAATCGGCACATAGTCCAGGTCGCATTCGGGATCGCGGTTGTGCAGATTGGCCGTGGGCGGCACGACCTGCCGTTCCAGGGCCAGAGCGCACGCCGCGACCTCCAGCGAGCCGATCGCACCGAGTGAGTGCCCGACCATCGACTTGATCGAGCTGGCCGGGATCTCGTACGCGCGCTGCCCGAGGCTGCGCTTGAACGCCGCCGTCTCGTGCCGGTCGTTCTGGCGCGTCCCCGAACCGTGCGCGTTGACGTAGTCGACGTCCGCCGGGTCGATCCGCGCCTGGTCCATCGCCACCCTGATCGCCTCGGCCATCTCGCGCCCGTCGGGCCGCAGGCCGGTCATGTGGAAGGCGTTGCTGCGGCTGGCGAAACCGGCCAGGTGCGCGTAGACCCGGGCGCCGCGCCGCCGCGCCGACTCGGCCTCCTCCAGCACCATCACGGCCGCGCCCTCACCGAGCACGAAACCGTTCCTGGTCGCGTCGAACGGGCGCGAGGCGTGCTCGGGGTCGTCGTTGCTCGGCGAGGTCGCCCTGATCGCGTCGAAGCAGGCTGAGGTGATGGGCGACAGCGGCGCGTCCGTCGCCCCGGCGATCACGACGTCCGCCGCGCCCTCCTGGATGAGGACGGCGCCGTGACCGACCGCGTCCAGCCCCGAGGTGCAGCCGGTCGAGATCAGCGCCGCCGGGCCCTCGGCGCCCGCCTCCCACGCCACCTCGACGGCCAGCGTGCTCGGCACCATGTAGCCGTACAGGTGCGGCACGCCGTAGGTGTGGTCGGCGAGCCAGTGACGGCCCTCGTCGGTCAGGACCGTGTACTCCTCCTCCAGGCTCATCGTGCAGCCCACGGCGCTGCCGATGGCGACCCCGACCCGGTCCGGCTCGACGGTCCCGAAGTCGAGACCGCTGTCGGCGACCGCCTCCCTGGTGCAGACCGTGGCGAACTGGGCCGCCCGGTCCATCCGCCTGACCTGCTGCGCCGACAGCCCCGCGGCCCTCGGGTCGAAGTCCACCTCGGCCGCGATCTGCGAGCGGAACCCGCTCGGGTCGAACAGCGTGATCCGCCGGGTCGCGGTACGCCCCTCGGTGAGCAGGTTCCAGAACGCCTCCCGGCCGATGCCGCCCGGCGCGACCACCCCGATGCCGGTGATCACCGCCTCTCTGCTCAACTCGGCCCCCCGACCTGCGGGCCGGGCTCCTGCGGCGCCGGCAGCTGCTCGGTGTCCACGTGACCGAGCTCGGGACGGGGCGCCAGCGGCGACAGGTGGAAGACCACGTGCGCGCGCTCCGTCCCGACGTTCACCAGCCGGTGCCGCACGTCGATCGGCACCAGCAGCGAGTCGCCGGCGTTCAGCGGCACCGGCGCGCCGTCCAGGCGCATCTCCAGCTCGCCCGCGACGACGTGCAGGAACTCCTCCGAGTACGGGTGGTAGTGCTCGGCGACGAACTCCCCGGCCTCCAGGTAGAGCACGCCGCCGAACCCGGAGGCGCAGCCGGCCGTCTTGGGGCTCAGCGTGACCCTGATGTCGCCGCCGCGGCGGCGGTTGGGCGCCACCTCCGCGGCCTTCACCACGGCGGGCCTGGCCGTCTTGGCGATCTTCGCGCCGGTCATCTCCGTAGTCACTGGATCCTCCCCTTGTCGCTGGTCCACACGTAGAACGGGCTCGCCATGGCGTCCTTCGGCTCCTTCCAGTCGGGGTCGTACGGCGCGACCAGCTTGGCCAGCCGCGCGTTGACGTCCTCATAGAGCGGGTGGCTGCGCGCCTTGTAGAGGTTGGGGGAGATGTCCTCGTCCGCCTCGACGAGGTGGAAGTAGAGGTCGTGGAAGTGGAAGAGGGTCCGCCTGCTCACCCCCACCATGTGGGGCAGCTCCGACTCGTCCGACGCGCCGAACGTCTCGGCGATCGGCCCGATGTTGTCGGCGCTCCTGAGCTTGGCGACGATCAAGGTCCTGTGCACGTTCCTCGCCTCCTGCGGTGAGTGGGAAAGGCTGCCTCGATGGTGGCCGTACGCAGTGGAAAGATGCTCGAAGTAAGCTCCATCGGGCTCACCACCCGATCTCCCTGCCGCCGCTCAGGAACACGCCGGAAGGCCCGTCGTCGGGCAGGGTGGCGGCGTCGGCGATGCCGGCGGCGGCCTGCTCGGGGGTCCGCTTCGCCCTCGGCATCATCCTGGTCCTGGTCTGTCCCGGGTTGACCGCGTTGACCAGCACGCCGGTGCCCTTGGTGCAGGTGGCCAGCATCGTCGTCAGCCCGTTGATGGCGGCCTTCGACACCGAGTACGCCGGCGCCCCCGTCCACAGCCCGGCGCTGAACGACCCGGTGCCGCTGGAGACGAAGACCACCCGCCCCCAGCCCCTGCCGACCATGCCGGGCACGAACGCCTGGGCCACCCGCCAGCCGCCCAGCAGGTTGACCGCGAGCGTGCGCTCCACCACGTCCAGCGGCACCGCCAGCGGGTCGTCGCCGGCGTCGAGCAGCACGCCCGCGTTGCACACGAGCACGTCCACGGCGCCGAGCCGGGCCGCCGCCCGCCCGGCCGCGTCGGGATCGGTGACGTCGAGGGGGTGGGCGCGGACGTCGGGGCCGATGCGCGCGGCGGCCTCGGCGGCGGCGTCGCCGTCCCGCGCGGTGACGATGACGCGCAGGCCCCGGCGACGCAGCTCGGCGGCGGTCGCGTGCCCCAGCCCTCGGTTGGCCCCGGTGATCAGGGCGGTGCGTGGTTCGCTCATGCCGCCACGATGGCCGCGCCCGCTCGATGCGCGACGGTGCCGCGCTCCAGCGAGTCTCCAGGGCGCGGTGCCATCGTCGGCGCAGGAGCACGCGCCCTCCGACCAGCTCTGACGGCGGGCGCGACCGCGATCAGCCGAGGAGGAGATGCCCCATGCGGGTGCTGTTCACGACCTGGGCCTGGCCCTCGCACCTGTACGCGCTGGTCCCGCTGGCCCGCGCCTGCCGCGCCGCGGGGCACGAGGTGATCGTCGCCGGCGAGCCAGGACTGACCCGCGACGTCCTGCGCGCCGACCTGCCGGCGGCGGTCGTGGGAACGGACGTCGACACGGCCGGGATGGTCCACGAGTTCCTGCTGCCCCTGCCGGGCGACCCGGCGCCGGTGCGCGACGGCAAGGGGCCCAGGGTGCTGCGCATGCTGATGGCGCACGCGGAGACCATGACGCCCGGCCTCGTCGAGCTGATCAGGGACTGGCGGGCCGACCTGGTGGTGTACGACCAGGTGACGCTGGCGGGCCCGGTCGCCGCGGCGGTCACCGGCGTCCCTGCCGTGCGCCAGCTCTACGGCGTGGACCTGCTGCAGCGGGCCCGCGCCGTGCTGCCGGACGCGCTGGCGCCGCTCGCCGACCGGCTCGGCGCGGGGCCGGTGGACCCGTACGGCACGGTCAGCGTGGACCCGGTGCCCACCGGCATGCAGCTGCCCGGCGAGCACCGGGTGCTGCCGATGCGGCACCTGCCCTACAACGGGCCGGAGGCCGCGCCCTGGCGCCCGCCGGCCACGCGCGGCCGGCCCCGGGTGTGCGTGAGCTGGGGGCACACCATCGCGAAGGTGGACCCGTCCAGGTTCGTCGCCGGCCGGATCGCCGCGGCGCTCGCGGAGGCGGGCTTCGACGTGGTGCTCGCGGTCTCCGCCGCGCAGCGCGACCTGCTCGCCGCCCGGCCCGACCTGCGGGCCGGGCAGTGGGACCCGCCGGCCGGGCGCCGGGACCAGCCGCCCGGCCGGCGGGAGGCGGAGGGCTCGCTGCCGGAGAACGTGCGCGTCGTGGTGGACACGCCGCTGCGCGACGCGCTGCGCGACTGCGACGTCTTCGTCGGGCACGGCGGCGCCGGCGGCATACTCGCCGCGCTCGCCCAAGGGCTGCCCATGCTGCTGGTGCCGCAGCTGCCCGACCACGCCGGGCACTCGGGGCGGGCCGCGGCGACCGGCGCGGCGTCCGTGCTCAGCGCGGCGGGGCTGACTCCTGAGGCCGTGCGGGATGAGGTGACCAGGCTGCTGGACGCCCCCGAGCCCGGCCTGGCCGCCGCCGAGCTGTGCGAGGAGATGGCCGCCCGGCCGACGCCCGCCGAGGTGGCGGGCGCGCTGGCCGAGCTGACCCCCTCACTCGCCCGCAGCTGAACGCCGGATCCGCCGGATCGCTACGCGCCGGTGATCTGGCGGACGGCGCCCAGCTCCAGGTTGAGCAGCGCGTCGGGCCCGAACGTGGTGAACCGGTGCTCGGCGCGCCGCATGCTGCGCTCGGCGGCCTGCCGCAGCGACGGGTCGGCGCGCAGCCGGCTGTCCACCGCCTCGTACGCCTCCGCCGCCCCCTCCTCCGTGCGCAGGTCGAACTTCCCGCTCAGGGCGAGGTCCAGGTAGAGCACGTGCAGGTACAGCTCGGGCAGCCCGTACGGGTTCAGCTCGGCGTGCACGGCCTTGGCCCGGCTCTCCGGGATGGCGGTGAACGGCTGCCGCGTCCGCGGGTAGGGCCCGCCCGCCGCGTAACGGTCGAAGTTCTTGAACGCCACCCTGCGCCCGTTGAGATAGGCGACGCTGATCCTCCTGCGCAGGCAGAAGTTGATCGTCTCGCGGATGGTGTCGATGATCGGCTCGCCCTTGTCGTTCAGCGAGGTGTTGCAGAGCATCGGCACGCCGGTGCGCTCGTGGAAGGCGGTCAGCAGCGCGTGCAGCGCCGGGTTCTGCCCGGCGTTGAGCGACTGCACGCGGGCCGAGTAGTCGAGGTGCGCCACCGCCGGGATCTGCGCGCGCCGCTCCTCCCTGATCGTGAAGGTCTCCAGCATGTACGGCGACGGCCTGCTGTCCTCGAACCACTCCGCCAGCCGGTCCTCCAGCACCACCGGCGCGACGGGCCGCCACCACTCGCGCAGCTTGAACGCGTTGAGCGCGTCCTTGGCCGCCCGCGACGTCGGGTCGCCGATCAGGCTGCGGTTGCCCAGCGCCCGCGGCCCGATCTCGGAGCGGCCGTGGAACCAGGCGATGGGCTCGGCCAGGATGTCCCGTACGGCCTGGTCCAGATCGAGGTCGGAGACCTCCGCGACGTGGTCGCCGAACTCCGCGAGAGCCCCGTCGAGGTCGTCGTCCGCCCGCCCCAGGTACGCGCCGGGGAACCGGAAGGTGAACGGCTCGCCGCCGGTCTTCTTGTGGAAGGCGGCCAGGCCGATGCCGACCGCCTGCCCGCCGTCGTCCACGCAGGGCGGGGCGAGGAAGCCGCGGAAGCCGTACTTCTCCATGAGGTGGCTGTTGGTGGGGCAGTTCAGCGCGTAGCCGCCGGCCAGCGCGAGGTGCGTGGTCGCCGGGTCGAGGTCGTAGCGCTCCAGCGCGGTCTCGATGCTGCGCTCCATCACCATGACCGAGATCGCCTGGATCTCCTTCATGGCGGCGCTGACGAAGCTCTCCTCCTCGGTGAAGTCGGGGTCGGTGCTCGCCGTCTCCTTGACCTGGGCGACGATCTCCTCGAACGCGCGCGGCGCGCCCTCCAGCGCGGCCAGGCCGGTGAAGTCGTAGGAGTCGAGGATGTGCTGACGGTCGCACCGCCCGGTGGCCGTGGTCGCGGTGGCGAGCGCCATGAGCGTGCCCTCGCGCATCTTGAACCGGTCCTTGGCGGTGCTGTAGAGCAGGCCGGGCGAGGCGACGGGGAACGTCTCGACGACGCCGCGCCGGCTGACCGCGCCGGTGAACCAGTAGCGCTTGTAACGCCCGTCGAGCAGGCGGTCGGGGCCGCCGTCCACGGCCAGCGTCAGGATGTCGCCGCCGAAGAACGTCTCGCTGTCCAGCAGCATCGCGCTGTAAAGGTGCGCGATGCTGTGGAAGGACAGCTCCGGATACTCCTCGACGAAGTGGTAGTCGTTCGTGGTCGCGAGCCCCGGGGTGCCCCAGATCTCGGTCATGTCGTCGAGCGACACCCCGAACGGGCCGATCAGGCCGTTCACGAACGCACGCAGCTCCTCCATGCTGAGGAACGGCGTCCGATGGTGTTTCAAGCCGCTCATCCGCTCGAACTCCCAGTGGCCGAGGAGCCGGATCAGCGATCCCTCCTTGTGCCACAGCGACACGTTGTTGTCGTGCCGGTACGACACCATCGCCAGCCGGTGCAGCCCGGGGATGGTCACGTAGCTCGAAAGATAGAAGCCGTCTCGCATGTCTCCTCCGGTGGTCACCAGGTGACGGGAACCTCGACGAAGCCGAGTTCGAGTGGGTTGTCGTGATGCCTGAGCTCGGCCACGTCCACCGCGAGCCGCAGGCCGGGGAAGCGCCCGATCAGCTGGGCGAACGCGGTCCGCAGCTCGAGCCTGGCCAGCGCCGCGCCCAGGCAGTAGTGGGGTCCCGCGCTGAAGGCGATCTGGTCCCGGGCGTCCCTGGTGACGTCCAGGCGCAGCGGGTCGGGGAACACGGACGCGTCGAAGTTGGCGGACTCCAGCACCGGCACCACGCCGGAGCCGGCCGGCACGGTGCACCCGCCGATCTCGATGTCGTCGGTGACGTAGCGCAGCATCGACAGCGAGTGGCCGGCCACCTGGAAGCGCAGCAGCTCCTCCACCGCGTCCGGGATGCGCTCGGGCTCGTCGCGCAGCAGGGCGAGCTGGTCGGGGTGCTGCATGAGGAGCACCGCCCCGCTGCCGATCTGCGCCGCGGTCGTCTCGTGCCCGGCCATCAGCAGCACCGTGCACCAGACGTGCAGCTCGTGCGTGCTCAGCCGCCCGTCCTGGTCGTCGTGCACGGAGATCAGCTCGCTGATCAGGTCGTCGCCCGGGTCCGCCCGCTTGACCTCGATCAGCTCGCCGATGTACTGCCACGCCTCGCCCAGCCCGGTACGGAAGCGCTCCTGGTCGGCCACGGGGACGCCGAGCAGGCGGCAGATGACCCGCAGCGTCAGCGGCAGCGCGAACTCGGAGACCAGGTCCACCGGTGGTCTCCGCCACCGGTCGAGCAGCTCCGCCACCACCTCCTCGACGTAGGGGCCCAGTTTCTCGATCCGTGCCGGGGTGAACGCCTTCGTCATCAGGCGGCGCATGCGGGTGTGCTCGGGCGGATCCCGGTCGATCTTCGGGTTCTGGAACATCTTGGTCCTCGCCGCCGCGGTCATGCGCGGCGCGCCGGGCCGCTCCCTGTTACGGCTCAGGCGCCGGTCCGACAGCACCGCCCGCACGTCCGCGTAGCGCGTGACCAGATAGACCGGGTCGCCGCTCGGCATGACCGCCCGTACCACCGGCTCGTCCCGGAGCGTGGCGAGTTCCTCCGGCGGTCGTGCCCCGGGCGGCCAGTCGAACGGGAACTTGAGCGTCATCGGTGCTCTCCTGCTCTGCGTGAGGTCGTCACCCAGAACGATGGGCGCGGCGGCTCAAGGCGTCCGCAAGCGGCGCTGGACTCTCGTCCTGGTCTCGCTCGGTGTTCGAGCGGGCGAGCAGAGCATGAGGCGGCACATCGTCCACCAGGTGGTGAGAGGAAACGGATATGACCAGCACGACAGGACCGTCTCCCGCGGCCAGGGTCCGCCGCCTGTCCAACTCGGTGCAGGACGCCGCGATCGTGCGGGCGGCGGCGGAGCTCGGACTCGCCGACGCGGTCGGCGACGGGCCCACGCCGGTGACCGAGATCGCCGCGCGGGTGTCCGCCGAGCCGGCGACGCTGGCCCGCCTCCTGCGGGCGCTCACCGCGTACGGGATCTTCGAGCAGGTCACCCCGGACGTGTACACGCACACCGAGATGTCACGCGCGATGCGCAGGGACCATCCTGGTGGCCTCATCCACACCCTGCTCACCCCGTCCGACTGGGGCTGGGCGATGTGGGGCAGGCTCGCGGAGTCGGTCAGGGCCGGCCGGTGCCTGTTCCCCGACGTCTTCGGCGCCGACTTCTTCGACTACCTGGGCGAGCACCCCGAGGCGCAGGCGCGGATGTTCCGCGGCATGACGTCGTGGTCGGACCAGATGAACCCGGCGCTGGTGGGCGCGCTGCCGCTGGAGGGCGCCGGCACCGTCGCCGACATGGGCGCGGGCTCCGGGACGCTGCTGCGCGCGATCCTGGAGCACGCTCCGCACGTGTCGGGCGTCTGGTTCGACACCGAGGCCACGCTGGCCGTGGTTGAGGACGAGTTGCTGTCAGGCCCGCTGTCGGAGCGCTGCGCGCTGGTCACCGGCGACTACTTCCACGAGGTGCCCTTCAGCGCCGACCTGTACGTCTTCAAGCTCACCCTGCACATGTACGACGACGAGCCCTCCGAGCGCATCCTGCGCAACGTGGCGGCGTCGGCCAAGCCGGGGGCGCGCATCGTCATCGCCGACCCGCTGCTGCAGGACCCGCCGCAGAGCAAGTTCGTCCCGTCGATGGACCTGCACATGCTGCTGGTCATGGGCGGCAAGGAGCGCACCGAGCAGGACTACGCCGACCTGTTCAAGCGGGCCGGCCTGGAGTTCACCGGCATCACGCCGACGGGGACCGACTTGCATCTGACCGTGGGGCGGGTTCCCGGCTGACCCGCCGCGACCGCGCGTTCAGGTAGGAGCCGAGCGCCGCGAGCAGCACGCTCGCGGCGCACACCAACAGCGTGAACCTGACCGCCGCGCCGAACGCGGTCCCGTAGGAGGTGCTCGCGAGCCCGGCGTCCAGCCTGGCCTGCAGCACCGTGCCCAGCACGGAGATCCCGAACAGCGTCCCCGTCTGGCGGATCGTGTTGAACACCCCGGAGGCGGCCCCCGCCAGGTCGGAGGCGACGTCCCGCATGGCGAGCGAGGTGATCGGGCCGAACGCCGCCGACTGCGACAGCCCGGCGATCGCGAGCGGCGCCACCAGCGCGTACCCGGCCACGCCGGGCCGGCTGAGCAGCCCGACGGCGGCCAGGGCGGCGGCGTAGACGAGCAGGCCGCCCAGCAGCACCCGCTCACCGCCGTACCGCTCGGTCAGGCGGGCCGTGACGGGGAAGCCGAACGTCATGCCCAGCGCCCACGGCGCCAGCGTGAGCCCGGCCTGCGCGGCCGGCATGCCGAGCACCGTCTGCAGGAAGAGCGTCATGGTCAGCGACAGCGTGATCACGCACATCGACACGATCGCCATGGACGCGGTCATCAGCGTGAACGTGCGGTCGGCGAACAACCGGGTCGGCACCAGCGGCTCCCGCGCGCGGTGCTGGTGGACGACGAACCCGGCGAGGAGCAGGAGGCCGAGCCCGATCACCATCGGCACGGTGACCGGCACGTCCGCCACCGACGCGACCGTGCCCCAGCCGTAGTGCCTGCCCTCCAGCAGGCCGAACGTGATCGCGCCGAGCCCCACGCCGGCCAGGGCCGCGCCCGCCGCGTTCAGCCGCCTGGCGGCCTGGCCGGTCACGGCGGGCGGGACGACGAGCAGGGTGAGCACCACGATGAGCACGCCGACCGGCAGGTTCATCGCGAAGATCGAGCGCCAGCCGGCCGTGGAGACCAGCAGGCCGCCGAGCGTCGGCCCCGCCACGCCGGCGAGGCCCGCGGTCACGCCCCACACCGCGCTCGCCCGCCCGCGCCGCTCCGGCGGGAAGACCAGCGTCATCATCGTCAGCGTCTGCGGGATGATCAGCGCGGCGCCGACGCCCTGGAGCAGGCGGGCGCCGATGAGCTGCCACGGCGTCTGGGCGAACCCGCACAAGGTCGAGGCGACGGTGAAGACCGCCATGCCCGCGAGGAACACGGTACGCGGCCCCGCCACGTCGCCCAGCCGGCCGGCGGTGACGGTCAGCACGGCCAGGGCCAGCACGTAACCGCCGACCACCCACAGCACCTCGCTGAGGCTCGCGCCGAGCCCCGCCTGGATCTCGGGGACGGCGATGCTGACCGAGGTGGAGTTGAGGATCGTGATGAAGTAGCCGAGGCAGGTGGTCGTCATGACCGCCCAGGGGTTGCCGCGCAGCGCGGCGAGCCTGCGGGTGCCCATGGCGCTCACGCGGCGAGGCCGGCGCGGTCCAGCGCCGTCGCCGCGGTGCGCAGGATCTCGACGCGCTCGGCGGTCGTGCCGCCGAAGGGCGAGATGAGCAGGGTGGTGATGCCGTGCTCGGCGTACGCGCGCATCCGCTCGGCGACCCGCTCGGGCGGGCCGAGCAGCGAGATGTGCTCCACCAGGCCGGCCGGCACCGCGGCGGCGGCCCCGCGCGGGTCGCCCGCGGCCATGCGCTCGTGCACGACCGCGCTCTCACGGCCGTACCCCAGCCGCTCGAAGAGCGCGAGGTAGATGTTGCGGCTGCGGCCGCCCATGCCGAGGAAGTGCGACAGGTAGCCCCTGATCGGTGTGGCGGCCGTCTCGACGTCGTCGCCCAGCGCCATGGGGACGCCGCAGAGCACCTCGAACCCGGCGAGCTGCTTGCCCGCGCGGGCCCGGCCGGCGCGCAGGGCGTCGATGGTCTTCGGCAGCTCGCCCGGCGGCGAGAACGCGCCCAGCCAGCCGTCGGCGATCTCCCCGGCCAGTTCGAGCCCGCCCGGCGCGACGGCGGCGAGGTAGATCGGCACCCGGGCCGGCTCGCCGTACAGCCGCAGCGGCGCGGCCGTGCAGCCCTCGGGCGGGAGCCGGTAGTGGGCGCCCACGTGGGTGACCGGCTCGCCGGTGAGGGCGCGGCGCACGATGTCCACGTACTCGCGGGTCCTGGCGAGCGGCCGCCGGAACGGTACGCCGTGCCAGCCCTCGGAGATGTCCGGGTTCGACACCCCGAGTCCCAGCCGGAACCGGCCGCCGGACAGGGCGTCGAGCGTGGAGGCGGTCAACGCGGTCATCGCCGGCGTGCGGCCGGGCACCTGGAAGACGCCGGAGGCCAGGCCGATGCGGGTGGTCGCGGTGGCCACGGCCCCGAGAACGGTCGCGCCGTCCGCGCGGAAACCCTCCGGGACGACCGCGAGGTCGAACCCGAGCCGTTCGGCCTCCCGCGCGACCTCCACCGCGTCGAGATAGGAGAGATTGACGCCGAGCTTCATGCCTAGGCCGTCCCTTCTGTGAGGCCGCTCTATGAGGCCGCTCCATGAGGCCGCCGGTGCGGCGGGCCGCGCCTGCGCGCTCAGCGTCACAGGCCCGCCTCGAAGACCGAGCAGGTAACGGCGGAAGTGCGGTCGTGCGATCTCGGCCGAGGGCGGTTGGACCGCCGTTCGAGCACCCTGCCGGATAAAGGAGTGCCACGTCCGAAGGGAGCTCGCATGAGAACGGATCTGAACCGCCGCAGCCTGCTCAGCCGCGGCGGGAGCCTCGCCCCGCTGGTCGGGCTCGGCCTGCTCGCCGGGGCCACCCCCGCCGCCGCCGAGACCGGCGCCCAGGAGAGCAGGCTCCTCCCGCTGCTCGGCACCTGGGCGGTGGAGGTCACCTTCCCCAGTGTGAACCGGCCGCCGGAGGCCGGCCTGTTCGCGTTCGTCGCCGACGGCGTCCTGGTGGCGACCACGACAGGGGCGGGTCACCTCAGCCTGGGCTCGTGGCGGCTGACCTCAGGAGGCTTCCGGTTCTCCTTCCGCCACTTCATGTACGCCGACGACGACGGCACCTGGACCGGCGAGGTGCGCATCGAGCAGACCGGCACCTTCACCACCTCCTCCTGGCAGGCGACCGGCACCGGCACCGCCTTCGACACCGAGGGCAACCAGGTCGCCGTGGTCCAGAGCGCGACCACCGCCACCCGCTACTGACCCACTTCAGCCTGATTCGAGCCGCTGTCGACGTACGACCGCGACGCTGCACATCGGAGAGGAGCCAACATGGAACTCGGACTCGCGGGCAAGGTCGTCCTGGTCACCGGTGGCAGTGGATCCATCGGCGCCGCCATGGCGGAGGCGTTCGCCGCGGAGGGCGCCCGCGTCGCGCTGACCTTCCGCGACAACGCGCAACGCGCCGAAGAGCTGGCCGGCGTCATCGGCGAGCGGGGCGGCCGGGCGATGGTCGTCAAGTACGACCTCGCCGACCCGGCCGCCATCCGCTCGTGCGTGAGCGCCGTTCTCGACGAGTGGGGCCGGCTCGACGTGCTCGTGCTGAGCGCGTCCGCGCAGGACGGCACCCGCACCGCGCCGGTGAACTTCGAGGACGTGCCGCCCGAGGAGTGGTCGCCGCTGCTCCGGGCGGACGTCGAGGGCTCCTTCCACACGGTGCAGGCCGTGCTGCCGGCCATGCGGCGCCAGGCATGGGGCCGCATCATCCTCATCTCGGCCAACATCGTCGCCCGCGGCGCGACAGGGGACGAGGCGTTCGTGTCGAGCAAGATGGCGCTGCACGGCCTGGGCCGCACGCTGGCCACCGAGCTGGCGCCCGACGGGATCCTCGTCAACGTGGTCGCCCCGGGGGCCACGGTGAGCAGGGGCTTCCTGCGCCGCTTCCCCGAGGAGAAGCAGGCGAGGTTCGCCGAGCTGGACGACGTACAGATCAAGCGCATGCTCAACCAGGACCGTCCCGTCGGCAAGGTGTCGACACCCGCGGACGTCGCCAACACCGTGCTGTTCCTGGCGTCCGAGGCCAACGGGAACGTCAGCGGTCAGGTGATCCACGTGGCCGGGGGCCATTGAGCCGCCCGGCCGTTCAGGACACGGAGCAGGAGAGACGATGACCACAGCACCGCCCGCCTTTCCCCAGGCGCGCGTCTGCCCCCACCTTCCACCCCCGGCGTACGCGGAGCTGCGCGGGGGACCGGCGCTGCGCCGGGTGACGACCCACGCCGGGCAGCTCGCGTGGCTGGTGACCCGCTACGACCAGGCCCGTACGCTGCTCAAGGACCCGAGGCTGTCGTCCGACCGCAGGCGTCCAGGCTTCCCCGTCATCTCGGTGCAGGTCCAGCTGCTGACCGAGCGCAAGCGCCAGGCGCTGATCGGGATGGACCCGCCGGAGCACGACGAGCAGCGGCGGATGTTCCTGCCGGACTTCACGCTGAAGAAGGTGCGCGAGCGGCGCGCCGACATCGAGCGCATCGTGCACGAGTCACTCGACGACATGCTGGAGCACGGCCCGCCGGCCGACCTCTACCGGGAGTTCGCCCTGCCCGTGCCCTTCCGGGTGATCTGCCGGCTGCTCGGCGCCCCCTGGGAGGACCGCGACTTCTTCCAGGACGCCATCCGCCGGCTGGTGCGCACGTTCGACACCGCAGAGGGCCGCCAGGCGGGCGCCGAGCTGCTCGGCTACTTCGAGCACCTGGTCACCGAGTACAAGAAGACCCCCGACGGCGCCGGGCTCATCGGGCGGCTGGCCGGCACCGGCAGGATCGGCGACGACGACCTCGCGCTCGCGGCCATGTCGCTGCTCATCGCCGGCCACGAGACCACCGCGGCGATGATCTCGCTGGGCGCGGTCACGCTGATGGAGAACCCCGACCAGCTCGCCGCCATCCGCGCGAACCCCGAGGCGATCACGCCCGCCGTGGAGGAGCTGCTGCGCTTCCAGTCGATCGCCGACAGCGCGAACCTGCGGGTCGCCACCGCCGACATCGAGATCGACGACGTGGTGATCAAGGCGGGGGAGGGCGTGCTGATCCCCGGCTCGCTCGCCAACAGGGACGCCGGCGTCTTCACCGACCCCGACGTCTTCGACCCGAGCCGCGACGCGGGCGGGCACATCGCCTTCGGCTACGGCAGGCACCAGTGCCTCGGCCAGAACCTCGCCAGGCTGGAGCTGCAGATCGCGCTGACCGCGCTGTGGCAGCGCATCCCCACCCTGCGCATGACGGTGCCCGCCGAGGAGCTGGCCCCCCGCCCGCCCGGCGCGATCCAGGGCATCGACGCGCTGCCGGTGACGTGGTGAGAGGGGGGAGCGGCATGAGCGTCGTGGGTGACCAGCGGGTGTGCGTCGGCGCGGGCATGTGCGCGCTGACCGCGCCGGGCGTCTTCGACCAGGACGAGAACGGCCTGGTGGTGGTGCTCACGGAGACGCCCTCGGGACAGGCCATGGATCAGGCGCTGCGGGCGGAGCGGCTGTGCCCGTCGGGAGCGGTGCGGGTCGGCACGCTCTCTCGTCCAACGGAATGAGGATCGGATGCGCATTCTCCTGCTTGGCGGTACGGAGTTCGTCGGCCGCGCCGTGGCCGAGGCGGCGCTGGCCAGAGGCTGGGAGGTGACGGTGTTCCACCGGGGGCGGCACGCGCCGCCGCCCGGCGTGCGGGCGCTGGAGGGCGACCGCAACCTGCCCGACGGCATGCGGGCACTCGCGGACGGCGAGTGGGACGCGGCGGTGGACACATGGTCGGGCCCTCCCCGGGTGGTCCGCGACACGTTGCGGCTGCTGGACGGCCGGATCGGCCACTACACCTACGTCTCCAGCCGCGGCATCTACGACTTCCCCGTGCCCGCGCCGCTCACCGAGGAGCGGCCGGTGGTGGCCGGCTCGCCGGACGGCGAGGAGATCGGCTACCGGGACGCGAAGGCGGGCGGGGAGGTGGCCGCGGAGCGGGCGCTCGGCGAGCGCGCCCTGCGGGTGCGGCCCGGCCTGATCTTCGGGCCTCGCGAGAACTCGGGGCGGGTGCCGTGGTGGCTGCGGCGCGCCGCCCGGGGCGGGGTCCAGCTCGCGCCGGGGCCACGTACCTCGTCGCTGCAGTACATCGACGCCCGCGACCTGGCCGCCTTCGTCCTGGACGCGGCGGGCCGCGGCCTGCACGGCGCCTACAACCTCGTGTGCCCGCCGGACCACGCCACGATGGAGGCGTTCGTCACCGCCTGCGTCGAGGTCACCGGCGCCGGCGTCGAGCTGCGCTGGGTCGACCCCGAGCCGATCCTGGCGGCGGGGATCCGGCCGTGGGTCGATCTGCCGGGCTGGCTGCCGCCCGGCGACATGTACGAGCTGCTGCACAGGACCGACGTGTCCAAGGCGGTGGCGGCCGGGCTGCGCTGCCGTCCTGTCGAGGAGACCGTGGCCGACACCTGGGCCTGGTTGCGCGACGTGGGCGGCGACGTGCCGGAGAGCTCCCAGAGCGCTTATCGCGCGGACCACGTCCCGGCCGACCTGGACCCGGACCTGGAGGCGAAACTCCTGGCCGGCTGAGCCAGGGACAGGAGCGTCCGGCTCGGCGCGGGCTCTTTCATCCGCTTGAGCGCCGAGAGCAGGACGTTCATCCCCGTGGAGTCGCAGAAATCCACGGCGGACATGTCGATGACCACCCGGCT
>NZ_JBFAQB010000026.1:0-29713 GCF_040676995.1 Nonomuraea sp. NPDC049419
GGCCGACAGATCCCGTTGAGGACCACAAGGTCAGTCAGGCGGTGGGTCAGACCCTGACGGGAAGCGCTCACACCTCCATCATCACTGTCAGGCGGGCAGGTAGCCGAGGCGGGTGAGTTCCTTGGCGGCGACCTTCTCCACCAGCTCCAGGTCGTCGCGGGCGAGGGCGGTGCGCCAGGCGCCGACCTTTGGGACGGCGGGGTCGTACATGACGACCTTGGACACACGCGTCTCCAGGAACTCCGCGAGCGTCGCGACCGCCTGCTGCGGCCTGCCGACGAGCTCCTCGTAGCGCAGCGTCAGCAGTTGCGTCTCGGGCAACGTGCGGCGCAGCTCGGCGCTGACCCGGACGGCGCCGCGCCAGCGCAGCGCGCTCTTGCCCGCCGCCGGCATGGCCTTCCAGCGCTCCAGGTGCTCCTCCTTGGCGATGCCGAGGAACGCGCTGGGGAACTCGGTCCGCTCGGCCAGCATGGCCGGCTTGAACCAGGCCAGGCAGGCGGGGTCGGCCAGCATGCCGGCGACGGCGTCCCTGCCGTCGCGGATGAGCTGCACGAACCGGGCGTCGGGGAACGCCTGCAGCAGCACGGGAGCGCTGTAGAGCAGGTCGGGGCTGCCGTCGCCGAAGCGGGTGACGTCGGCGGCGCTGACGCACGGGCCCGCGCCGGTGACGCCGCCCGCGTCCCTGCACGGCTCGGCGCACTCGCCGCACGAGCGGGGCAGCACCTGCCACGACTCGGCGAGGGCGTCGCGCAGCACGCGGACGGAGCCGGGCGTCGCGGCGAGCGACGGCTTGCGGGCGAAGGCGTAGACCACGTGCGCCACGCTCGCGCGGCCCATCGTCACGTGGAAGCCGGGGGACCGTTTGAGGGCGCGGGCGAGCAGGTCCACGCCGGAATGCGGCGCTCCGAGCAGGAAGACCGGCCGGCGGACCTTGATGCCGTTGACCACGAGGATGTGGGGCGGAAGTCGCATACAGCAGCCAAGTGTGACACCGTTTGCCAGGTGAACGCGCCATCCGCAGTGTCGGTCCTCACCGGAGCGGGTGTGTCCACCGATTCCGGCATCCCCGACTTCCGGGGGCCGCAGGGCGTGTGGACGAAGAACCCGCGCGCCGAGGCCGACGCGACGATCGACCGCTACCTCGCCGACCCCGAGGTCAGGCGGGCGAGCTGGCGTTCCAGGCGCGATTCGCCGGCCTGGCGGGCGCAGCCGAACGCCGCCCACCAGGCGCTGGTCGAGCTCGAGCACGCCGGGCTGCTGCGCGCGCTCATCACCCAGAACATCGACGAGCTGCACCAGCGCGCCGGTTCGTCGCCGGAGAAGGTCATCGAGCTGCACGGCACCATGCGCCGCGCCGAGTGCCTCTCCTGTGGCCTGATCACGCCGATGGAAGAAGTGCTGGCAAGGGTGGACGCGGGCGAGGACGACCCGCCGTGCCCCCGCTGCGGCGGCATCCAGAAGGCGAACACGATCTCGTTCGGGCAGTCGCTCAAGCCGGAGGTGCTGGGCGCGGCGCTCGACGCGGCCCGTACGTGCGAGCTGTTCCTCGCGGTCGGCACGTCGCTGACCGTGCACCCGGCCGCCGGGCTGTGTGGCGAGGCGCTCGACGCGGGCGCCCGGCTGGTGATCGTGAACGCCGAGCCGACCCCCTACGACCCCTTCGCCGACCGGGTCATCAACGAGCCGATCGGCAACGCACTACCCGCGCTCGTCAAGGAGTTGATCGATGCGGCAAGGTGACACCGTCGCCATCGTCTCGCCGTCAGGACCGCCCGATCCGGAGCTGCTGCGCCGCGGCGTCGAGCGGCTGGAGGGCCTCGGCCTGAAGGTCGTGGTCGGGGCGCACGCGCTCGACCGGCAGGACCTCGACTACCTGGCGGGCGCCGACGCCGCCAGGGCGGCCGACCTGCAGGAAGCCTGGTGTGACCCGGCCGTCTCCGCGGTCTTCTGCTGCCGCGGCGGCTACGGCGCCGGCCGGCTGCTGGAGCTGCTCGACTGGGACGCGATGCGGGCGGCAGGGCGGGCGGCAGGGCGGGCGGCAGGGCCCAAGACGCTGCTCGGGTCGAGCGACATCACGGCGCTGCACAACGCGTTCGCGATCGAGCTGGACGTGCCGACCCTGCACGGACCGATGATCGCCTGCGACGTGATCGCCGGTGACGACGCCGGGCCAGAGCCGCTGACCTGGGAGAGCCTGCGCGAGGCGCTGTTCGGGCCGGACGAGGGGGTGACGCCGGTCGCCGGTGACCGGGTGCTGGCGCCCGGGCGCGCGGAGGGCGTGGTGCGCGGCGGTAACCTGTCGTTGCTCGCCTCGATGTGCGGCACCCGGTGGCAGCCGTCGTTCGCCGACGGGATCGCGTTCCTCGAGGACGTCGGGGAGGAGCCGTACCGCATCGACCGCATGCTCACGCAGTTGCTGCAGGCGGGCGCGTTCGACGGCGTGCGGGGCATCGCGCTCGGCTCGTGGGTGGGCTGCGGCGACCCCTACCCGGTGCTCGAGGACCGGCTGCGCCCGCTGGGGGTGCCCATCGTCGCCGGGTTGCCGGTGGGACACGGGACACCCCAGATGAGTGTGTGGTTTGGGGCACTTGGTGTTATCGATACCGAATCGTGCTCCCTGACTGGCTCGTGGGGAATCGGAGAACAGGCAAGGTAGAGGGACGAATCCGACAGAAAGGGACGCAGCGGCGTGAATTGGTACGAGCGTGACCGCGAGGCCCCGCGCCGACCGGTCGAGGACGTCGATCTCGACTCGCTGCTGGCCCTCGTCGCCGAGTCCCTCGGATACTCCTTCGCCTTCTCCGGCGACGGCTCGCTCCTCACCCTTGACCGTGCCGAGCAACCCACCCCAGGGCAACCCACCCCCGAGCTGGTCGTCAAGCTGACCGGGCTGCGCCGCGAGGCCGCGCGCCGGGCCAGGGAGGACTGGCCGGTGCTGGTCTCCGAGCACCTGGCGCACGCCGTCGCCACCGCCGACGAGCGCGTGGACGTGTCCGACCTGGAGCAGGCCGGGCCGCTGCTGCGGATCAGGGTCGAGTCGGTGGACGCGGTGCCCGACCTGACCCGCGTCGTCGGCCGCCATCTCAACGCCGACCTGGTCGAGCTGCTCACGGTGGGCGCGCGGCTGGTCAGGCCGGAGGAGTCGGGCTGCTGGCCGGTCTCCGGCGGGCAGGCGCTCGACCGGGCGGTGGCCAACGTGCGCAGGCACGGCTCGCTGACGTCCGAGAACATCGCGCTGTCCGGCACCCCGATCATCCGGCTGACCGCCGAGAGCCCGTCGGCCGCCACCCACCTGCGCTGGCTGGAGGAGCACCTGACCGTGCCCGCCGACGGGGTGCTCGTGGTGCTGCCCGACCCGTACACGCTGCTCGTGCACCCCGTGGACGGCATCGGCGTGGTACGCGCGCTCGAACGGCTGCGCGTGCACGCCGTCCGCACCGACGGGCTCAGCCCGCAGGTCTACTGGTGGCACGATGGGCAGCTGACGCTGATCAGGGCCGACATCGTCGCTCAGGACGGGCAGACCAGGCTGGTCGTGGCGCCGCCGCCCGAGTTCGCGCGCGTGCTGGCCCGGCTCGCGGTCTGACACCCGCGGTCTCAGACCGCGCGCCGGGCTGACGCTCAGCTCATGCCGACGTAGTCCCGCAGGTGGACGGCCGTGAGCGAGGTGCCGGTGGCGACCAGCTCGCCCGGCGTCCCGGCGAAGACCACCTGACCGCCGTCGTGACCGGCTCCGGGACCGAGGTCCACGATCCAGTCGGCGTGGGCCATGACCGCCTGGTGGTGCTCGATCACGATGACCGAGTTGCCGTCGTCCACCAGCCGGTCGAGCAGCGACAGCAGCTGGTCGACGTCGGCCAGGTGCAGGCCGGTGGTGGGCTCGTCCAGCACGTACGTGGTGCCGTTCTTGGCCATGTTGATGGCCAGCTTGAGCCGCTGCCGCTCGCCGCCCGACAGCGTCGTCAGCGGCTGCCCCAGCCCGAGGTAGCCGAGCCCGACGGCCACCAGCCGGTCGAGGATGACGCCGGCCTGCCCCTTCGGGAAGAACTCCTTGGCCTCGGCGACCGGCATCTCCAGCACCTCGCTGATGTTCTTGCCGTGCAGCCGGTACGTCAGCACCTCCGGCGTGAACCGCCGGCCCTCGCACTGCTCGCACACCGAGGCCACCCCGGCCATCATCGCGAGGTCGGTGTAGATGAGGCCGATGCCCTTGCAGGCCGGGCAGGCGCCCTCGGAGTTGGCGCTGAACAGGCCCGGCTTGACCCCGTTGGCCTTGGCGAACGCCGCCCTGATCGGGTCGAGCACCCCGGTGTAGGTGGCCGGGTTGCTCCGGCGCGAGCCGCGGATCTGCGACTGGTCGGCCACCACCACGCCGTCGCGGCCCGCGACGTAGCCGTGGATGAGCGAGCTCTTGCCCGATCCGGCGACGCCGGTGACCACGGTGAGCACGCCGAGCGGGATGTCCACGCTCACGTCGCGCAGGTTGTGCAGGGTGGCGTTCCTGATCGGCAGCTGCCCCGTGGGCTTGCGCACCTCCTCGCGCAGGCCCACCCGGTGGTCGAGGTAGCGGCCGGTGAGCGTGCCCGAGGCGCGCAGGCCCGCGAGGTCGCCCTGGTAGCAGATCTCGCCGCCGGCGGTGCCCGCCCCCGGGCCGAGGTCCACCACGTGGTCGGCGATCGCGATCAGCTCGGGCTTGTGCTCGACGACGAGCACCGTGTTGCCCTTGTCGCGCAGCTGCAGCAGCAGGCTGTTCATGCGCTGGATGTCGTGCGGGTGCAGCCCGGCGGTCGGCTCGTCGAAGACGTACGTGACGTCGGTGAGGCTGGAGTTGAGGTGCCGCACCATCTTGACCCGCTGGGCCTCGCCGCCCGACAGCGTGGCGGACTCTCGGTCGAGGCTGAGGTAGCCGAGGCCGATGCCGACCAGGGAGTCGAGCGTGGACAGCAGCCCTTCGAGCACCGGCCCGACCGAGGGGTCGCCGATGCCGCGGACGAACGCCGCCAGGTCGTCGATCTGCATGGCCGAGAGGTCGGTGATGCCGCTGCCCTGGACGCGGGCCGAGCGGGCGGCCTCGTTGAGGCGGGTGCCGCCGCACGAGGGGCAGGTCGCGAGCTTGATCGCCCGGTCGGCGAACGCGCGCGCCGCCGACTGCATCGACTCGCGGTCCTTGCCGAGGTACGACTTGCGCACCTTCAGCACCAGGCCCTCGTAGGTGAACTTGTTGGTGCCGTACTTCAGCTTGGTCGCCGGCTTGTGGAGCAGGTCCTGCCACTGCTGCTCGGTGAAGTCCTTCAGCTTCGTGCCAGGGTCGAACAGCCCTGAGCCGGCCACGACCTGCCACTGCCAGCTCCCGACCGGGAAGCCGGGGATCTTGATGGCGCCGTCGTCGAGCGACAGCTCACGGTCGACGAGCTCGTCCACGTCGATCTCGGACGCCTTGCCGAGGCCCTCGCACTCGGGGCACATGCCCTCGGCCCGGTTGAAGCTGAAGGCGTAGGCGGGGCCGACGTACGGGCTGCCGACGCGGCTGAAGAGGATGCGCAGCATGGTGTGGGCGTCGGTGATGGTGCCCACGGTGGAGCGCGGGTTGGCCCTCATGCGCTCCTGGTCGACGATGATCGCCGCGCTGAGGTTGTGCAGCGCGTCGATGTCGGGCCGGCCGAGGCTCGGCATGAACGACTGGATGAACGCGGTGTACGTCTCGTCGATCAGCCGGCGGGACTCCGCGGCGATCGTGTCGAAGACGAGCGAGGACTTCCCGGAACCGGACACGCCGGTGAACACGGTGAGCCGCCGCTTGGGGACGTCGAGGGAGACGCCCTTGAGGTTGTTCTCCCTGGCGCCGCGGACCTGGATGTGGTCGTGGCTGTCCGCTGCCTTGTGATCAGCGCCGGGGTCGGTGCTTGCCTCGGGGAGCACGGGATCCTTTCGTCATCGGCCGACTGTTTATGCTGTAAGGAAATTCAGCCGAGACAGCTTACACCGGCCCGCCGGTGCTCTCGTACGGGCCGGTTCCGGCAGGATTCGTGCGCTACGCCGAGAGCGGGTTGACGTGGCGGTGGTGCACCCCGATCACCGGGATCTCGTGCAGGCTGCCGGAGTACAGGAACTGCGTCATGCCGATGAGCAGCCGCCGCACGTCCTCCTGCGGGCGGACGACCAGGCGCAGGAACTGGCTCGTGGTGCCCAGCTTGTTGCCGCACTCGCGGACGTAGACGCCGTGTTCGGTCAGCAGGTGGTCGCGCAGCGGCACCCCGTCGTGCCCCGGCGGCAGCTTGACCAGCAGGAAGTTGCCCTGCGAGGCGTACACCGACAGCCCCGGCATGGTGCTGAGCTGCTGGAACATCGCCCGCCTGTCGGCGCCCAGCCGCCGGAGGCTGTCCTGGTACTCGTTCATGAACTCCCGCATCATGAACACCACGACCTCGGCGAAGGAGTTCAGGTTCCACTTGGGCAGCGCGTCCCGTACGCGGGCGGCCAGCGCCGGGTTGGCCACCATGTAGCCGAAGCGGATGCCGTGCAGGCCGAAGTTCTTGCCCAGGCTGCGCAGCACGATCACGTTCGGCCGCACCGCCGCCTCCGCCGCCACCCCCGGGTACGGCTCGGCGTCCACGAACTCGCCGAACGACTCGTCCACGATCACCAGGTCGAGGTCGATGAGCTGGTCGAGCAGGTACAGGATCTGGTGCTTGGGCAGGTAGCCGCCGTCGGGGTTGTTCGGGTTGCAGATCACCGCCACCCGCGAGCCGCGCATGCGGATGAACGACACGAAGTCGTCCACGTCGAGCGCGAAGTTGCGGCTCTCCTGCAACGGGTACATGTCCACCCGCTTGCCGGTCTCCAGCGGTTGGTCGGTCCAGCGGCCGAAGGTGGGGATGGGCACCGCCAGGCTCTCGCGGACCAGCAGGTGGTCGATCCAGGTGATCAGCTCCGTCGAGCCATTGCCCATGGCGACCGTCCTGGGGTGCAGGCCGAGCGTGGCGCACAGCTCCTCGGTGATCGTCCCGGCGTCACTGGGATAGAACTTCAGGATCGTCTCCAGGTTCCTCCCGAGATGCTCGAATATGTCCGGCGTGGGGAAGTACGGATTGCAGGGGATGCAGAAGTCCACCGGGGCGCGCTCTCCCGCCGAGCTGCGCATGAGTGAGAAGTACGACGGGCTGTGCGCTTGGGCCCGCAAGAGACTGAGCTCCACGACACCTCCATGGACCACGTGTCCGATGTGTGGAGGTACGCGCCGATCCGGGACACGGTTCAGGGGGTTTCCCGATGTGACCTTCTTCACGGCGGGATCGACGGCGGGCCCATCCGGCGCAGCGTCAAGATGGCGACGTCGTCGCGGACGTCTCCGCCCGTGAACTCCTGCAGGTCGGCCCCCAGCGCGCGGCCGAGCGGCGAAGGCGGGTCCGGCGCCCACGCGCGCAGCCGCTCCTCCAGCGGGTAGAACGCGCCGCGCGGGTCGCGCGCCTCGGTCACCCCGTCGGTGCACAGCAGCAGCGTCGCGCCCAGCGGGAAGGCGAAGCGCATGCCGCGGCGGGGCGTCGCCGTCAGCGACGCGAGCCCGAGCGGCAGGGCGGGCTCGCCCAGGTCCACCTGGTACGCCTCGCCGTCGTGCAGCACGAAAGGGGCGATGTGGCCGCAGTTGATCGCCTCCACCTCCGTGTCGCCGGCGATGTCCAGCACGAGGGCCGTGACCAGCCGCTCGGGCTCGCCGGTCATGGCGGCGAACACGTTCTGCCGCACCACCGTCGTCTCCAGGGCGGCCACGACACCGGTCAGCGTGTCCTCGCGGTAGGCGGCCTCCCTGAACGAGCCCAGCACGGCCAGCGCCGTGCCGATCGCGGGCAGGCCCTTGCCCTGGACGTCCGCGATCAGCACCCGGGTGCCGTGGCGGGACACGGCGACGTCGTACACGTCGCCGCCGACCAGGGCGTCCTCCTCGATCGGGTGGTAGAGGCCGTCCACGGCGACCTCGGACGTACGCAGGGGAAGCGGGCGCACGATGAGCCGCTGCAGCGCCGAGGCCGCCGACCGCAGCCGGTGCACCTCCTCCTCCCGGCGTACGCGGTAACGGCAGCCCAGCACGCTCACCACGCCGAAGATCGCGGTGAACCCGGCCGCGAGCAGCAGGTCGTCGACCTGCGCGCCCAGGTAGGCGCCGGTGCCGACCTCCACCAGCACCACCCAGACGGAGGCGGCGATCGTCTGCTTCACGTCGCCGAGGCCCGACACGATGGCCGGCAGGAAGATCAGCAGCGGGTACAGCCTGACGGCCGTGCCCGTGGTCAGGTCCAGCGCGATCACCACGGCGGTGACGAGGAACAGCCCCGCCAGGAACAGCGGCGTCCACAGATAGCGCCCTCCGCTCGGCACCCGGCTCGCCCTGCTGCCGCGCCCGCCGCCGACCGGTCTCCCGCGCCTGCGCCGCGCCTGTCCCGTCACTGTCTCCCGCACCCCCCATGTCACCTTCTATCAGGCGGTTTCGCCTGCCCGGCCCGCGGCGCGCGTCCTTGACCCCACCTTGCCCCGAGCGGGTAAATGAGAGTTATTCGCACGGGCGCATTCACGCGTTTATCCGACCGGCCGCGTACGTTGTTCCGCGCCGCTCGCCCGCGTTTTCAATGGCGGGAAAACGACGGCCTGGCAAGGCCGTCCTTAATGCTTTTCAGGTTCGTTTCAGGTGGTGGATGTGTGTGGATCGTTGACTCTGTGTGCGGGAAGGATAGGCCCATTGGCTACGGAAAGTAAACAGTCGCGTCCTGTTTGGAGTGGTTTGCTGGCATTGTTGGGTGTTTTCGGTGCGAGGGACAAGAGGGCGTCACTGATTCTCATTTTCTTTTCCTGGCCAAACGCATTGACAGAAATAAATGATCTTGTAAGCATCTGAGTTGAGACGCGGTGCGGCGGTGAATTCATGTCAGGAAAGGGAGCGGTCCATATGGACATCGAGCACGACTGGACCCTGCTGCCGGCCGTGGTCGTCCGCAGCGCCGGATTTCCGTGGGAGCTGGTGCTGTCACTCGCCTACCTCAGGGCGGCGGAGGCGGCCGCGGTCGTCGTACAGCTGGAGCGCAAGGCACTCGACCTGCTCGCCGACGCTCCCGCCCACGCGACCGGCCCCCGCCCGGCCGGCGCACCTGACCACTGGGCGGGCACGAGCACGGGCACGGGCACGAGCACGGGTCCAGGAGCGGGGGCGGGGACGGGGCGGACGTCGCGCGGGCTGCGGGGGCGCCTGCGCGACCTACGGCCGTTGCCGTCCGGGGCCGTCGTCTCCGGCGCCGCCGGCGCGGGCAACTGGGTGCTGGCCTGGAACGAGGTCACCAGCATGCTGGAGCGCGCCAAGCTCACGCTCACCGCGCTCGTCGGCGGTGACGCCGCCCTCACCAGGGCCGCCGTGTCCCGGCTCACCGCCGACGAACGCTTCCTCGACGCGCTCGTCTGCTCCGCGCCCGCCCTCTACCGCGACCTGCGCCACGGAGCCAAGGGCGGCAGGACCCGCCGGGAGCTGGCCGCCCACCTGCAGCGGCTGGCCACCTCGTGCGAGACGGACGGCTGCTACGGCCCGCTCAACTACGGCGCCGTCCGGCCCGGCCCCTCCGGTCACACCTGGAAGGGGCACCGGGTCTACCGGCAGCGGGTGGCGTACCCGGCCGGGCGGGTGAACGAGGCGCTCCAGCAGCGCATCCTCGCCGACCCCGCGCTGGTGCCCGGCCTGGTGCCGCGCCGCAGGACCCTGGTGGGCGAGGTCCGCGAGGGGGCCGCCTTCACCGGCCACTGCGACGGCGCCCGTACGCTCGCCGAGATCGCCGCCGCGACGGGCACCGGCATGGAACGCGCGGCCGCGGCGCTCACCGTGGCGGTCCGCCGCGGCCTGCTCACCCACGACCTGTGCCCGCCCGCCGGCGTCACCGACCCCTTCGCCTGGCTCCGCGACCGCCTCACCACGCGCGGCATCCCCCTCACCGAGCGCGACGGTCCCACCCACGGGCAGCCCACGGACGACGGCGACACCGCGCCGCACAGGGAGCGGGTGCAGCCGCCGGCGCCCTGTGAGTGCGGGCTGACGCCGCACCCCGCGCACCCGGGCTCCCTTCCTCCCGCCGCGCACCCGGGCTCCCTTCCTCCCGCCGCCGCAGCGCGACGAGCCTCCAGCGGCAGCGCGGGCCTCACCGGGCACGGGGGTGCCGGTGAAGCCGGGGGCGGCCCCGAGAGCGGCGGGGTGGGGCGGGAGGAGGGCTTCGGGGGGAGGCCGGTCAGGGACGCCGGGGGTGGAGCGTCGGGGACGTCCAGGCGGGGGTTCGTGGCCCCCGCGGGCGTGCCCGTGCAGCGCGGGCTGAGGGGCGCCGGCCAGGCGTCCGGGTCCGAGCTGCCGGTGGGGCGGCGGATCGGGGAGATCAGCGAGTTGCTCGCGCAATATCCAGCCGCCTCACCCGACGTGAAGCTCGCCGTGCAGCGCAGGATCGAGGCGCTGGCGGGCGTCGGCGGGCGCCGCGACGACCGGGTGACGGTGCACGAGGCAGCCGCCGGAACGCTGCGGGTCGGCGTCGGCGACGCGCTGGCCGCCGACCTGCGGGAGCGGGCGCCGAGGGTGCTCGACCTGCTGGCCGAGGAGGCCGAGCTGACCCGGCTGCGCACCAACCGGCTGCTGGCCGGGCGGCTCGGGCCCGGCACGTACGCGCTGTCCGACGCCCTGCGCATGACCGGCGACCTGGAGATCGACCACGGCGACCGGCTGCCCTCCCGCATCGCGGAGCTGGTCCGCGCCGCGAAGCCGGGCACCGCCGAGCTGAACCTGGCGGGCCTGCTGGACGAGCCCGCCCCGCCGGCCGCGCCCGTGCTGTGCTCGGCGGACGTGATGGTGGCCGCGCCGTCGCTGGAGGCGTACGAGCCGGGCCTCACCCCGCTGGTGCTCACCGCCCTGCACGACGGGGTGCTGCTCACGCCGTGGGCGCTGCAGTTCCACGACGACGAGGCCGCCTGCCTGGCCGAGCGCGACGCGCAGGTGCGGCGGGCGCTGTCGGGGTTCACGGTGCTGCACGTCGTCTCCCGGCCCGAGCACGGCGTGCCCAGGCCGGAGCTGCCAGGACCCGTGCTGGAGCTCGGCGGCGCCACCGCGGGCGAGGACCGGCGCAGGATCGGCCTCGACGAGCTGTACGTGCACAGCGACGGCCACCGCGCCGTCCTGCACGCCAAGGGGTTCGAGGAGCCGCTGCTGTTCCACGGCGGCGAGCACGACACGGCGCTGCACACGGCGCTCGCCCTGCCGAGGCTCCGGCTGCCAAGGCTGGGCGATCTGCCCCGCATGCCCCGGCTGACCTGGGACAACGTGGTCCTGGCCGGGCGGCGCTGGCACGTCGGCGGTGCCGCGTTCGAGGGGTTCGGGCAGGCCGGCGGCGACGGAGACCTGCTGGTGGCGATGGCCCGGCTGCGGGAGGCGTACGAGCTGCCTGTCGTGTTCTTCGCCGCCACCGCCCGAGAGCGCGTCTACGTCGACACCCGCTCGCCCGCCCTCCTCGAAGGGCTCGCCCGCCTGGCTGCGGGCGGCGACGGCGTCACGGTGAGCGAGGTGCTGCCGGGCCCCGAGGGGTGCTGGCTGCGCGACGGCGAGCACCGGTTCGCGGCCGAGCTGCGCTGCGTCTACCTGCGCCCGGCCGGGGGAGAGCGCCGCCCCTCCGGTACGAGCGCCCGCCGCGCGCCCGCACCGGCCCCGAAGCCGGTCAAGCGCCTGTTCGGCAGGATGTCCGCGCACCCCTACCCCTGGCCCGGCGAGACCACCCGCCAGAGCCGCTGAGCCCCGCGCCCGGGATAAATCGGTTGCGCCCGGCGGGGCGCGGCTGGTGTACTCCCGGGCGTTGACCGCCCGTCGAAGGAGGAGGCCCACGATGCGCCAAGCGTCCGTGATCCCTCAGCTCACCGAATCCTCCGACGCAAAGGGCATGACGCTTCTTGACTCCCTCCACACCCGGGAATCTCTCACCTGACACCTCCTCCGTCCTCCGCCTGCTCCTGCCGTCGTGGCGGGCCGCGCCCGCGCTGATCGGCGCGGTGTCCGCAGCGACCGCGCTGCCGCTGGCGGCGCCGCAGGTCACCCGGTGGTTCGTCGACGACGCGATGGGCGGCGCGAGCATCCGCCACCTCACGCTGATCGCCGCCGGCTACCTCGTGCTCGCCGTCGCCGGGCAGGCGGCGCGCACCGTCACCGCGTGGCTCGCGGGCCGGCTCGCCTGGGACGGCTCCAACCGCCTGCGCGAACGCCTCACCGGCCACGCGCTCCACCTCGACCTGGCCTTCCACGGCCGGCACACGCCCGGCGAGCTGATCGAGCGGGTCGACGGCGACGTGGTGGCCGTCGCCGACTTCGTCGTCGCGTTCCTGCTCGACGTCGTGGCCGGCGTGCTGCTGCTGGCCGGCGTGGTCGTCGCCGTGCTCCTCGTGGACTGGCGGATCGGGCTGGCGCTGCTGGCGTACTGCCTGGTCATCGGGTACGGCATGGCGCGCGCCCAGCGGCTGGCCGTGCCGTCGGCGGCCCGGTCGCGGGCCGCGAGCGCCGCGCTGTTCGGCGCGCTCGAAGAGCGGCTGGCCGGCGCAGAGGACCTGCGGGCCAACGGCGCCGGCGCGCACACCGTACGCCGCTTCCACCAGGTCAGCGCGGCGCTGTTCCGCGCCGAGCACCGCGACGCCCGCATCGGCACCGTGCTGCTCGCGGGCACCTCCGTGGCCTTCGCCGCGGGCACCGCGATCATGCTGGGACTGGCCGCGTGGACCATGCGGTCGGGGGCGCTCACGGTCGGCACCGCCGTGCTGCTCCTGCAGTACACGATGATGGTGCGGGCGCCGTTCGAGCGGCTGATCGACCAGATCAGGCAGTACCAGGCGGCGCTGGCGGGGGTGGCCCGCATCGCGGGGCTGCTGGCCGAGCGGCCGGCGCTCACGCCCGGCACCCGGCCGCTGCCTCCCACAGGGCCGCTCGGGCTCGACCTTGACGGCGTCGGCTTCACCTACCCCGGTGACGACGAGCAGGTGCTGTCGGGGGTGCGGGTGCGCCTCGCGCCCGGCGAGACGCTCGGGCTGGTCGGGCGGACCGGCAGCGGCAAGACCACCCTGGCCAGGCTGGTGCTGCGGCTGCACGATCCGGTGCAGGGGGCCGTCCGGGTGGGCGGTGTCGATCTGCGCGAGGCCGAGCCGCGCTCCTTGCGGCGCAGGGTCGGCGTGGTGACGCAGGACGTGCAGCTGTTCCGGGCCAGCGTGCGCGACAACCTCACGTTGTTCCGGCCGTCGCCGGGCGACGAGCGGCTGAGGGAGGTGCTCGGGGAGGTCGGGCTCGGTGAGTGGGCGGCCTCCCTGCCCGGTGGGCTCGACGCCGAGCTGCCCGAGCTGTCGGCGGGGGAGGCGCAGCTGCTCGCGTTCGCCCGGGTGTTCCTGGCCGACCCCGGGCTGGTCGTGCTGGACGAGGCGTCCAGCCGGCTCGACCCGGCCACCGAGCGGCGGGCCGAGGCGGCCGTCGCGCGGCTCCTGGAGGGCAGGACCGGGGTGATCATCGCGCACCGGCTGTCGTCGCTGGCCCGCGTGGACACGATCGCCGTGCTCGACCGGGGCAAGATCGTCGAGTACGGCCCCCGCGCCCACCTGGCCGCCGACTCGCACAGCCGCTTCGGCCATCTCCTCGACCTGGCGGGGGTGAGCCGATGAGGCGCGACGCGGCGATGGCCGCCCGGCCGTGCGATCGGGCGGGGGTGCGCCGGTGAAGCCCGTGACGGTGGTGGCCACGCGGCTGGCCACGTTCGACTTCCGGCGGTTCCTGGTCGGCGCGCTGCTGTGGTTGCCGGTGCACGTGATCCCGCTGGGCGGCGGGCTCGTCCTGCAGCGGGTGTTCGACGAGATCAGCGGGCAGCGGGCGGCCGGGCTGGACAGCGTGCTGTGGTGGTGTGCGGCGTTCGTGGGCGTCGAGGTCGTGCGGGGCGTGATGATCGTCGTCGCGTGGACGTACGGCGTCTACTGGTGGGCGGCGGCGGCCACGCTGCTGCGCTCGAACGTGCTGCGCTCCCTGCTGACCGCGCGCGGACCGGCCGCCGCCCGGCTGCCGCACTCCTCCGGCGAGGCCGTGGCCCGCATGCGGGACGACGTGGCCGACGCCGTGGACTTCACCGACGAGAGTGTCAGCCTGTTCGGCACCGCGGTGTTCGCCGCCGTGGCGCTGCCGATCCTGGCCTCCGTCGATCCGCTGATCACGCTGGTGCTGGTCGTCCCGATGATCGCGGCCGGCGTGCTGAGCAGGACCATGCGGCAGGTGGTCGCCCGGCTGCACGGGCGGGCCAGGCGGCTCGGCGCGACCGTGACGGCGTACGTGGGGGAGGCGTTCGGCGGCCTGCTCGCCATCAAGACGGCGGGAGCCGAGGCGGCGGTGCTCGACCGGCTGCGCGCCCACAACCGGCGCCGCCGCGACGCCGCGGTCAAGGACCGGCTGGCGACCGACCTGCTGGGCGCCGCCACCACCGCGTCCGTCGAGCTCGGCACCGGCCTGGTGCTGCTGCTCGCCGCGCCCGCCATGCGCGGCGGCGACTTCACCGTGGGCGACCTCGCGCTGTTCACCACCTACATCGGCTGGCTCACCGCGTTCCCGAGGTCGATCGGCGTGTTCCTCTCCCGGCTGCCGCAGGCCGGGGTCGCCACCGAGCGGCTGACCCGGCTCATGGCGCCGCACGAGGACGCCGCCGATCTGGTGCGCGGCTCCGAGGTGTGGCTGCGCGGCGACCCGCCGCCCGCGCCGCAGCCGCCGCCGCACGACGACCGGCTGCGGGTGCTGGAGGCGCGCGGACTGACCGTGCGCGGCGTGCTGCACGACGTCGGCCTGCGCGTCGAGCGCGGCTCCTTCACCGTCGTCACCGGAGCGGTCGGCGCGGGCAAGACCACCCTGGTACGCGCCCTGCTCGGTCTCCTGCGGGCCGACGCGGGCGAGATCACCTGGAACGGCGTCCCCGTCCGCGACCCCGGCACCTTCCTCGTCCCCGGCCGGGTCGCGTACGCGGGCCAGGTGCCGCGCCTGTTCTCCGAGACCCTGCGCGAGAACCTGCTGCTCGGCCGCGTCGCCGGCGACGAGGACGCGCGGCGGGCCCTGGAGCTGGCCGTGTTCGACCGGGACCTGGCCGAGCTGACCCGCGGCCTCGACACGGTCGTCGGGCCGCGCGGCACCCGGCTGTCGGGCGGGCAGGCCCAGCGCGTCACCGCCGCCCGCGCGCTCGTCCGCGACCCCGACCTGCTGGTGGTGGACGACCTGTCGTCCGCGCTCGACGTCGAGACCGAGCGGCTGCTGTGGGAGCGGATCGCCGGGCGCGGCCCGGAGACCGTGCTGGTCGTCTCGCACCGGCAGGCCGCGCTCGAACGCGCCGACCAGGTGATCGTCCTCGACCGGGGCCGCGTCGCCGGGCGGGGGCGGCTGGCCGACCTGCTGGAGAGCTGCCCGGAGATGCGCCGGCTGTGGCATGCCGAGCTGATCGCCGAGGCGGAGGAACGCGCGGACCTCGGCTTCGCCGAGGGCGGGGAGCGCGGGGACCTCGGCGCGGCCCGGCGGGACGAAGGGTGCGGAACGGAAGGCACCATAGAAGGGTGATATCGAGCACTACGAAGGTGGCGGAGCTGGCCGGGCTCGTCGCCCGGGGCGGGGTGGCCGTGCTCAGCGGGGCCGGGCTGTCCACCGAGTCCGGCATCCCCGATTACCGGGGTCCGACAGGGCGGTCGAGGCGGGCCGAGCCGATGACGTACCAGAAGTTCGTCGGCAGCGCGCAGGCCCGGCAGCGCTACTGGGCGCGCAGCCACGTCGGGTGGCGGCACATCGGCGCCGCCCGCCCCAACGCGGGGCACCGCGCGGTCGCCGCGCTGGAGCGGCGCGGCCTGCTGGCCGGCATCGTCACCCAGAACGTCGACGGCCTGCACCAGGCGGCGGGCGCCCGCCAGGTGATCGAGCTGCACGGCGGGCTCGACCGTGTGGTCTGCCTGTCGTGCCGCGAGCGCACCCCGCGCGCCGAGCTGGAGCGCCGGCTGCGGGAGGCGAACCCCGGCTGGGACGAGGCGGGCGCCGCGATCAACCCCGACGGCGACGCGGTGCTCACCGACGCGCAGATCGCCGGGTTCAACCTGGTCGACTGCACGGGGTGCGGCGGGGTGCTCAAGCCGGACGTGGTGTTCTTCGGCGAGAACGTGCCGAGGCCGCGGGTGGACGAGTGCTTCGCGGTGGTGGGCGGCGCGCGGGCGCTGCTCGTGCTCGGATCGTCGCTGGCCATCAAGTCGGGGCTGCGCTTCGTCACCAGGGCGGCGGAGCTCGGCATCCCCATCGCCATCGTCAACCAGGGCCCGACCGGCGGTGACGGCGACGCCGCGCTCACGCTTGACGCGCCGCTCGGGCCGACGTTGACCGGCCTCACCGCCCTGCTCGGGGCAGAATAGGCCCATGCCTCCTCGTACGTGTCTCTGCGGCCTGCCCGCCTCCTACCAGGACTGCTGCGGCAGGCTGCACCGGGGTGAGGCGGCGGCCGCCACCGCCGAGCAGCTCATGCGCTCCCGCTTCAGCGCCTTCGGCGTGGGCGACGAGGCGTACCTGCTGCGCACCTGGCACCCGTCGGACCGGCCGCGCAGCGTCGGCATCGACCGGCGGGTCAAGTGGGTGCGGCTGGAGGTGCTCGAGACCACCGGCGGCAGCGTCGTGCACACCGAGGGCACCGTCCGCTTCCGCGCCCACTACCTGGAGCGGGGGCGGCCGGGCGCGATGGAGGAGCACAGCCGCTTCGTCCGCCTGGACGGCCGCTGGGTCTACGCCGGCGTCGTCTGACCGTTCCCTATGCGGACTCGCGGATGACCAGTTCGGTGGGGAGGACCACCGGGTCGACGTGGCCGGCGCCGTCGATGAGGGCCAGCAGCAGGCGGAGCGTCTCCTGGGCCATCTCCGCCAGCGGCTGGCGGATGGTGGTCAGCGGCGGGTGGGTCGAGACGGCCACCGACGAGTCGTCGAAGCCGCCCACCGCGACGTCGTCGGGCACCCGGCGGCCGGCCGCGCGCAGCGCCGCGAGCGCGCCCGCCGCCATCAGGTCGGAGGCCACGAACACGGCGTCGATGTCGGGGGCGCGCTCCAGCAACGCGGTCATGGCGCGCTCGCCGCTGGCCTGGGTCCAGTCGCCGTGGGCGATGAGCCGCTTGGTGGCCTTGCGGCCGAGCACGTCGGCGAAGCCCTCGAGCCGCTGGATGCCGCCCGGCGTGTCCATCGGCCCGGTGATCATGGCGATGCGCTTGCGGCCGAGGCCGACGAAGTATTCGGTCATCTGGCGGGCGCCGAGCCGGTCGTCGGCGGCGGCGTACGGGATGACGGTCTCGCGCCCGATGACCGGCCCGCACGAGACGGCGGGCGGGCCCGTGCGCAGCGCGTCGAGCAGCGGGTCGCCGGCGTGCGTCGAGACGAGCAGCACCCCGTCGGCGTGGCCGCCGCGCACGTAGCGGACCACCCGCTCGCGGTCGCCCTCGTCGCCGGCCAGCATCATCACCAGCGACAGGTCGCGCTCGGCCAGCATGCGGATGGCGACCCTGATGAGCGTGCTGTAGTTGGGGTCCTCGAACAGCTTCTCGTGCGGCTCCGACAGCACCATGACGACCGACCCCGTACGCTGCGTGACCAGGCTGCGGGCGGCCCTGTTGACGACGTAGCCGGTCTCGGAGATGGCCCGTTCGATGGCCACGCGCGCCGCCGGGCTCACGTATTTGTCCCCGTTGAGCAGGCGGGAGACCGTGCCGCGGGAGACTCCCGCGGCGGCGGCGACGTCGTGGATCGTAGGGCGTTTCATTTCACGGCTCCGGAGGACAGGTCGGTCTTCCAGTATCGCTGCATGGTGAGGAAGAGCGCGATCAGCGGCAGGATCGACAGGAACGCGCCCGTGAGGATCAGGTTGTAGAGGGTGGGCTGGTTGGCGCCGGCCGCGAGCAGCGTGTAGAGGCCCACCGTGAGCGGGAACTTGCCGTCGTCGCCGAGCATGATGAACGGCAGCAGGAAGTTGGTCCAGATCGCCACGAACTGGAACAGGAAGATCGTCACCATGCCGGGCACCATGAGCGGCAGCGCCACCCGCCGCACCAGCAGCCACTCGCCGGCCCCGTCGATGCGGCCGGCCTCCAGCAGCGAGTCGGGCACCGACGCGGTGGCGTAGACGCGGGCCAGGTAGATGCCGTACGGGCTGAGGATCTGCGGCAACAGCACCGCCCAGTGGCTGTCGGCCAGCCCGACCTTGGAGAAGAGCAGATACTGCGGCACCGCGAGCACCACGCTGGGCACGAGGATGCCGCCGATCAGCAGGTTGAAGATGAGGGTCCGGCCGGGGAAGCGGTATTTCGCCAGCGCGTACCCGGAGACGGCCGACACGGCGGTGGACAGCAGCGCGCCGCCGCCCGCGTAGAGCAGCGTGTTGGCGGCCCACAGCCAGAACACGCCGTCGCGGTAGGCGAACAGCTCGCCCACGTTGTCGAGGAAGCCGGTGCCGAAGGACAGCGTGGAGGTGCTGAACAGCTCGCCGGGCGACTTGGTGGCCGCGATCAGCACCCACACCACGGGGAACAGGCAGTAGAGCGCGCCGATCAGCAACAGCGCCGTCGGCACCAGCCCTGTCGTGCGGCCGGTACGCGGACGGCGGTGCGAGACGGTGAGCGGAGCCATCAGCCCTCCCCGAAGGCGCGGTCGCGGACCACGCGCAGGAACCCGAAGGACAGCACGAGCGCGATCGCCGCGATGACGATCGAGGTGGCGGCGGCCGAGTACAGGTCGCCGGTGACGAACGCGTCGCGGTAGACCTTCATCAGCGGGCTCCACGTGGAGCTGATGGTGTTGGTCAGCGGGCGCAGCGCGGTGGGCTCGGTGAACACCTGGACGGTCGCGATGATCGAGAACACCGTGGTCAGGATGATCGCCGGGGTGAGCATGGGGATCTTCACCCGGATCGCGATCTGCAGCTCGGACGCGCCGTCGAGGCGGGCGGCCTCGTACAGGTCGCGGGGGATGGCGCGCAGCGTGGTGTAGAGGGCCAGCATGTTGAAGCCGGTGCCGCCCCACACCGCCACGTTCGCCATCGAGTACGTCACGGTCGTGGCGCTCAGGAAGTCCACGTCGAGCACGTCGCGGATCGGGCTGAGCGAGGGCAGGTAGAGGAAGCCCCACAGCAGCGTCGCGGCCACGCCCGGCACCGCGTACGGCAGGAAGATCGCGATGCGGGAGAAGCGGGCGAGCCGCACCCGCGCCGAGTCCAGCAGCAGCGCGAACAGCAGCGCCAGCCCCAGCATCACGACCAGCACCAGCGTGCCGTAGCCGAGCACGCGCAGCCACCCGGCCCACAGCTCGGCATCAGCGAGGGCGGCGGCGAAGTTCTCGAACCCGACGTACACCTCCCTGCGCGCCCCCTTGCCCAGCCCGAGCCCGGACACCCGGGTCCTGTGCAGGGCCAGGTAGACGGTGTAGCCGATGGGCACCGCGAGGAACAGCGTGAACAGCACCATCGCGGGGGCCAGGAACAGGTACGGCCACGGCCCCCGCTCGGGCCGTCTCATGGAAGGGCGAGTCATGACGCGAGCTGGAAGCCGGCCTTGCGCATGTCGGCGACCGTGGCCTCCTGCATGCCGCGTACGGCGTCGGCGAACGGGGTGCCGTTCTGCAGCGCCTTGCCGAAGCCGTCCCTGAACGCGTTGTACGCCACGCCCACGTTCGGCCCGAAGGTGAACCCGCGCGCCCCGGCGGAGACGGCGGCGGCCTGGTGCCAGAAGTCGGGCTGGTTGGAGAAGTAGCCGGGGGCGTCACCCAGCGCCGACTGGGCCTTGGTGACGGCCGGGTAGATGGCGGCCTCCTTGACCAGCAGATCGATGGCCTTGGGGTCGGTGTTGAGCCAGGTGGCGAAGCGGGCGGCGGCCGCCTTGTGCGGCGACTTGGCGGCCACGGCGGTGGACGAGCCGCCCCAGAAGCCGCTGAAGCTCTCGCCGGCGTTCCACTGCGGCAGCGGCGCGACGGCCCACTTGCCCTTGCCCCTGGGCGCGTTGCTGGACAGCACGCCGGGCGCCCACACGGCCGACGGCCAGGTGAGCAGCTTGCCGTCGTTGAGCGCCTTGTTCCACTCGGGGGTGAAGTACGGCATGTCGTCGATGACGCCCTCCTTCACCAGGCCGCCCCAGTAGTCGGCGACCTTGGTGGTGGCCTCGTCGGCGATGTTCACCTTCCACGACTCGCCGCTGATCGACCACCATTGCGCGCCCGCCTGCTGCGCCAGACCTGTGAACGCTCCCGGATCGTTGCTGGAGAACGTGCCGAGGTACGCCTTCTGATCGTTCTTCCTGACCGTGCGGGCCGCCTCGCCGTACTCCTGCCAGGTCTTGGGGACCTCGATGCCGTACTTGTCGAAGAGGTCCTTGCGGTAGAAGAGCATCATCGGACCGCTGTCCTGCGGGATGCCGTAGACCGCGTCGGTGCCGAGCGTCACCAGGCCCCACAGCCCGTCGGTGAACTCGCCCTTGATAGACGCCGTCTCCGCCTTGAGGTCGGCCACCGCGTCGGCGGCGATGAACGACGGCAGGTGCTGGTACTCGGCCTGCACCACGTCCGGCGGGTTGCCGGCCTTGGCCGCCGTGAGGAACTTGGCCGCCGCGTCGTCGCCGCCCGCCTGCTTGCTGACCGTCACCTGGATGTCCGGGTTGGCGGCGTTCCAGACCTCGACGATCTTGTCCATGTTGGGGGCCCAGGTCCAGTACGTGAGCTTGACGGGCCCCTGGGCGGCGGTCGCCTGGCTCTGCGCCGCCTCGGGCGCTTCGGCGGGCTCGCCGGACGCGCAGCTCGCGAGTGTGGCCGTGAGTGCGACGGCCAGTGCTGCTCCAAGGCGGTGGGCGCGCATGCGTACCTCCAGAGGGTTCTGTGAACGTGCACAGAGTGGAACAGCCCGGAAATTGGCGTCAAGAGGTCGTTACGTTCTCGTTGCGTGCCTGAAAAAATTGGACCCCGGGGGTGACTGTTCTTTCCCGGGGCGCGTCGGCTTTACTGTGCACGTTCACACAAAAATCTGCGGGGGGAACGGATGTATCCGGAGCGTCCAGCCGGGATCGCCTTTGGCGGCGACTACAACCCGGAGCAGTGGCCGCGCGAGGTGCTGGAGGAGGACGTGGCGCTCATGCGCGAGGCCGGAGTCACCCTGGTCAGCCTCGGCATGTTCTCGTGGGCGCTGATGGAGCCCGAGGAGGGGCGCTTCACGTTCGGCTGGCTCGACGAGATCATCGACCGGCTGCACGCGGCCGGCGTGGCGGTCGATCTGGCCACCCCGACCGCCGCGCCGCCCGCCTGGTTCGTCGCCCGCCACCCCGACGTGCTGCCGGTCAGCAGGGAGGGCGTGCGGATCGGGTTCGGCGGGCGGCAGAGCGCCTGCTCCAGCGCCCCGGCCTTCCGCGCGGCCACCGCCCGGCTGGTACGCGCGCTGGGCGAGCACTACCGCGACCACCCGGCCGTGGTCATGTGGCACGTGCACAACGAGTACGGCGCCCCGCTCGGCGAGTGCTACTGCGCGCACAGCGTGGCCGCCTGGCGGGAGTGGCTGCGGCACACCTACCGCGACCTCGCCACGCTCAACGACGCCTGGGGCACCACGTTCTGGGGCCAGACCTACACCGACTGGTCGCAGATCGACGCGCCCCGCGCCAACCACACGGTGGTCAACCCGGCCCAGCGCCTCGACTACGCCCGCTTCAGCGACGGCGAGCACCGCGCGCACTACGCGCTGCAGCGCGACATTCTTCGCGAGCTGACCCCGCACCTGCCGGTCACCACGAACTTCGCCGGCACCGTCAACTGCAAGTCCACCGACCTGTGGCAGTGGGCCCGCGAGCTCGACGTCGTCGCCAACGACCACTACCTGCGGGCCGAGCGGCCCGACAACCACATCGACCTCGCCATGTCGGCCGACCTCGCCCGCTCGGTGGCGGGCGGCGCGCCGTGGATGCTCATGGAGCACTCGGCGGGCGCGGTCAACTGGCAGCCGCGCAACCTCGCCAAGCGGCCCGGCGAGATGCGCCGCAACAGCCTCGCGCACGTCGCGCGCGGCTCCGACAGCGTGCTGTTCTTCCAGTTCAGGGCCTCGCGGTTCGGGGCCGAGAAGTTCCACTCCGGGATGGTGCCGCACGCCGGGACCGACTCCGAGCAGTGGCGCGAGGTGGTGCGGCTGGGCGCCGACCTGCGCCGGCTGGCCGGGGTGCGGGGGAGCCGGGTGCGGGCCGAGGTGGCGCTGGTGTGGGACTGGGAGTCGTACTGGGCGCTGGAGCTGGACTGGCGGCCGTCGGTCGACCTGGGGTTCAGGGAGCGGATGGACGCCTTCTACGAGGTGTTGTGGCGGGAGCACGTCACGGTGGACTTCGTCCACCCTTCCGCCGATATTTCGGGATATCGCGTGGTGGTGGCACCCAGCTCGTACCTGCTGACCGAGGCCTCCGCCAAGAACCTGCACCGGTACGTGGAGTCCGGCGGGAACCTGCTCGTGTCATACTTCTCCGGCATCGTGGACGAGCACGACACCATCCACCCCGGCGCCCACCCCGGCGCGCTGCGCGAGCTGCTCGGCCTGTCGATCGAGGAGTTCCACCCGCTGCGCGAACACGAGACGGTCACCCTCATCGACGGCCTCATCGACGGCCGCGCCGAAGAGGACGCGCGCGTCTGGTCGGAGCGGGTGCGCCTGGCGGGGGCCAGGGCCGTGCGGCGCTTCGGCGCGGGGCCCGACGCGGGACATCCCGCCTTCACCCGCCACGACCTCGGCGCCGGCACCGCCTGGTACCTCGCGACGGCCCCCGTCACCGGCCTGCCCGGCCTGCTCGGCGAGGTGCTCGACCACGCCGGGGTGACCCGGCCGCGCGGCCTGCCCGACACGCTCGAACTCGTGCGCAGGGGCCGCCACCTGTTCCTCATCAACCACGGCGACCGGCCCGTGGCGGTCGAGGGGGTGAGCGGCGTGAGCGTGTTCGACGGCGTACGGCACGACGGGCCGGTCACCGTCGCGGCCGGGGCGGTCACCGTCATCGAGGAAACCCAGGAAACCCAGGAAACCAGGGAAACCCTCCAACCCTAGGAGGCCGTCATGAGACGCATCCTCACCGCCCTGCTGTTACTCGGCGCCCTCGTCGTCGCCCAGCCCGCTCGGCATGAGCCTGCTCGTCGGCTTCCACTACTCCGACAGCTGGGCGGACCCCGGCAAGCAGGTCAAGCCCGCCGCCTGGCAGCCGCTGTCGTTCGAGCAGTTGAAGCAGGCGGTGTACGCCCACACCTACGACGTGCTCGACGCCCTGCGCCGCCAGGGCACCACGGCATTCTCGGGCCGCACTCCCGGCCTTGACGGTGCTCGGCCGCGGCTGACCGCACGGGGACCGGGCGGCGTCCGCGATGTCCGGGGTGGGCATGATGAAGCGCATGACGATCTCAGCAGACGAGCTGCTCACCACGACCCGCAGTGTCCGCAAGCGCCTCGATCTGACCCGCCCGGTCCCGCTCGACCTGGTCAGGGAGTGCCTGGACATCGCGCTCCAGGCGCCCACCGGGAGCAACGCGCAGGGCTGGCACTGGGTGGTGGTCACCGACCAGGACAAGCGCAAGACGATCGGCGACTACTACGGGCGCTCGTTCCGCCGCTACTACGAGTCGAGCGCCTCGGCCGGTCGGCTGTACGAGGACGACCCGGCCAGGGCGGCCACCCAGCAGCGGGTCTCGGCCAGCGCGGCCTACCTGGCCGAGCGCATGGGCGAGGTGCCGGTGCTGGTGCTGGGCTGCCTGACCGTGCCGGCCCTGCCGCAGGGCAACCAGGCCGGGCTGTGGGGCTCGCTGCTGCCCGCGGCCTGGAGTTACATGCTGGCCGCCCGCGCCCGTGGCCTGGGCACCGCGTGGACGTCGCTGCACCTGGCGTACGAGGCCGAGATCGCCGAGCTGCTCGGCATTCCGGGCGACGTGCGCCAGGGCGTGCTCATCCCGACCGCGTACTACACGGGGGAGACGTTCGGGCGGGCGAAGCGCCAGCCGCTAGACGAGGTGCTACACATCGACCAATGGTGACCATTCACCGCAAACGCGATATTTCCCGGATTGCCGGTCCTTGCCGGGTGCCTCATCTTAGGATCATCGCCGTACCCCCCTTGACGAGCATCCACGAGGAGCCGACAGTGCCCGAGAGCGAGCGGGAAAGCGCGCCCAGCGGGATCGACACCAGCAAGCCCAGCGTCGCCCGCGTCTACGACTACATGCTCGGCGGCAAGGACAACTACGAGATCGACCGCCAGGTGGCCGCCGCCGCGCTGCGGGTCGCGCCCGACGCGCCGCAGGCGGCGATGGCCAACCGGGAGTTCCTGCGGCGCACGGTGCGCCACCTCGCCGCCGAGGCCGGTCTCCGCCAGTTCCTGGACATCGGCTCCGGCCTGCCCACCCAGGGCAACGTGCACGAGGTGGCCCAGTCGGTGACGCCGGGGGCCCACGTCGTGTACGTCGACCACGACCCCATCGTGCTGGCCCACGGCCGCGCGCTGCTGGCCGTGGACGAGACCACCACGATCGTGGACGCCGACGCCCGCGAGCCGGAGAAGGTGATGGACGACCCGAGGACGCAGGCCCTCATCGACTTCTCCGAGCCGGTCGGGCTGCTGCTCTTCGCCATCCTGCACCACCTCAAGGACGAGGAGGACCCCGGAGGCGTCGCCGCCCGCTACATCAGCAGGCTCGCCCCCGGCAGCCACGTGGTGATCTCCCACTTCCACAACCCGGGCGCGGCGCTGCCCGAGGTGTCGGAGCAGGCGAGCAGCGCCGAGAAGATCTTCAACGAGAACCTCGGCACCGGCCGCTGGCGCACCAGGGAGGAGATCCTCGCCTACTTCGACGGCCTGGAGCTGGTGGAGCCCGGCCTGGTGCCGCTGCCCGAGTGGCGCCCGGAGACCGGCGACCACCAGGCGACGCCGGGGATCACGTACCACACCTTCGTCGGCGGCGTGGCACGCAAACCCTGAGTCTTGCGGACGTCAGCCGACCGGCAGCTTGCCGGAGGTGACCACGTCGCGGTACCAGTGGGCGCTGTCCTTCCAGGTGCGCTCCATCGTCTCGCGGTCCACCCGGACGATGCCGAACCGCTTGGCGTAGCCGTGCGCCCACTCGAAGTTGTCCATGAGCGACCACACGAAGTAGCCGCGCACGTCCGCGCCCTGCGCGATGGCCTCGCTGACCGCCGTCAGGTGGCGGTGCAGGTAGTCGACGCGGTCCTGGTCGCGGACGCGCCCGTCGGGGGAGACCGGGTCGGGGAAGGCCGCGCCGTTCTCCGTGATCATGGTGGGCAGGTCCGGGTAGTCGCGGTGCAGGCGCAGCAGCAGCTCGGTCAGGCCGGTCTCGTCGATGTTCCAGCCCATCTCCGTGTACGGGCCTGGCTGCCGGACGAACTCCACGCTCTCGCAGGCGATCCACGGCGAGGCGGCGCCGTCCTGGTGGCCGTCGGCGGTCTCCTTGGGGCCGCTGCCGTCCCAGTGGCGTACCAGCGTGGGGTTGTAGTAGTTGACGCCGAGCACGTCGAGCGGCTGGCAGGCGGTGGCCTCGTCGCCGTCGCGCACGAACGACCAGTCGGTCACCCCGGCGGTGTCGGCGAGCAGGTCGGCCGGGTAGGCGCCCTCCAGCATCGGGCCGAGGAAGGCCCGGTTGGCCAGCGCGTCCGCACGGCGCACCGCGTCGGCGTCGGCCTCCGACACGCCGCGGACGTGGTGCAGGTTGAGCGTCACCGACATCTGCGCGTCCTTGGCCGCGGTCGAGCGCAGCGCCTGCACGGCCAGGCCGTGGCCGAGGTTGAGGTGGTGCACGGCGGCCAGCGCGGCGGCCGGCTCGGTGCGCGCGGGGGCGTGCACGCCGGAGGCGTAGCCGAGGTAGGCCGAGCACCACGGCTCGTTCAGCGTGATCCACGTGTGCACGCGGTCGCCGAGCGCCTCGCCCATGAGCCTGGCGTACTCGCCGAAGCGCTCCGCGGTGTCGCGGTGCGGCCAGCCGCCCGCGTCCTCCAGTTCCTGCGGCAGGTCCCAGTGGTAGAGGGTGGCGACCGGCGCGATGCCCCTGCTCAGCAGGCCGTCCACGAGCCGCTGGTAGAAGTCGAGCCCGGCGGCGTTGACCGGGCCGGTCCCGCCGGGCTGCACGCGCGGCCAGGAGATGGAGAAGCGGTAGGCGCCGACGCGCAGCGCGGCCAGCAGGTCGAGGTCCTCCTCCAGGCGGTGGTAGTGGTCGCAGGCCACGTCGCCGGTGTCGCCGCCCGCCACCAGACCGGGCGTGTGGGAGAAGGTGTCCCAGATGGACGGGCCGCGGCCGTCCTCGTTCCAGGCTCCTTCGACCTGGTAGGCGGCGGTGGCGGTGCCCCACACAAAGTTGTCGGGAAAGACGGGCATGTCACTCCTTGAGGTGATTAATGGTGATTGCAGGGTGAAAGTCAGGTAGTAACCAGGGCGGCGACCTCGCGCGGCGCCAGCGTGATCGCGCCCTCGGCGGGCGCGCCGGTCAGCAGGTCGTCGGCGCGGCCCGGCAGCTCCACCCGTACGTCCCGCGTCCCGTGGTTGAGCACGAACAGCACCTCGCCGCGGCGCACCGCCTCCACGCCGGGCGGCAGATCGGGCAGCTCGCCCGCCACGCCCGCGTCCGCCAGCACACGCTCGGCCAGCGCCCCCAGGGCGGCCGGCTCGGGCATCGTCCCGACGTACCAGGCCAGGCCGTCACCGTGCCGGTGCCGGGTGATCGCGGGATGCCCGGCCAGGTCGCCGTCGGCGAACTCGGCCACCACCTCGGCGCCCTCGGCGGCCAGCAGCTCGGTCCACGTGCCGGCGGCGAATCCGTCCGCGCCGCCGCTCCACCGGCACCGTACGGGCCCGCCCACGGGCAGCCACTCCTCGCCGGAGACGCCCAGCACCTCGCGCAGCGGCGCGGGGAAGCGCCCGGTGCGCACGTGCGAGCGCGGGTCCACGATCCCCGAGAACGGCCCCACCACGAGCACCCCGCCGCTTCGCGCGTACGCGTCCAGCCAGGCCGCCTGCTCGTCGCTGACGAGGAACAGGTTCGGCACCACGACCAGCGCGTAGCCGTCCAGGTCCGCGCCGGGCGGCACCACGTCCACGGCGACGCCGCGCTCGAAGAACGGCACGTAGTAGGTCAGGAGCTGCTCGTCGGCGTTGAGCCGGTCGCTGGGCCGCCCGCGATCCTCCAGCGCCCACCAGCTGTCCCAGCCGAACACCATCGCCACCCGCGCCGGCACCTCGGTGCCCGCGACCCGGGAGAGCCCGCGCAGCTCCTGGCCGTGCGCGCGCACGGCGGCGTGCAGCCGCGTCTCAGGACCGGCGTGCGGCACCATCGCCGCGTGGAAGCGCTCGGCGCCGAAGCGGGAGGCCCGCCACTGGAAGTAGCACAGCCCGTCCGCGCCGCGCGCGAGCGCCTGCAGCGACTCCAGGCGGAACTGCCCAGGCGGCTTGGGCAGGTTGTGCGGCCGCCAGTTGACGGCGTTGGTGGCCTGCTCCATCAGCAGCCATGGCCGGCCCTCGGCCAGGCCGCGCATCAGGTCGTGGGTGAGCGCCGTGCGCGCCGGGGTGAGCGGGTCGCCCGGCTCGGGGTAGCAGTCGTTGGCGACCACGTCCTCCTCCGCGGCCCACGCCCAGGCGTCGATCGGCTTGAAGAAGCCCATGAAGTTCGTGGTGACCGGCACCTCGGGGGTGCGGGCGCGCAGCACGTCCCGCTGGGCGCGGAAGTGCGCGAGCATCTGGTCGTTGCAGAAGCGCCGCCAGTCGAGCCGCTGGCCAGGATTGATGATGTACGGGGCGGTGCGCGGCGGCAGGATTTCCTCCCAGTCGCCGTAGCCCTGGCTCCAGAACGTCGTGCCCCACGCCTCGTTGAGCGCCTCCAGGTCGCCGTGCCGCTCGCGCAGCCAGCGGCGGAACGCGGCGGCCGACTCGTCGCAGTGGCAGAACTGGCCGTACTCGTTGCCCACGTGCCACATCGCCAGCGCGGGATGGCCGGCGTAGCGGTCGGCGAGGGCGGTCACGATGTCGAGGGAGCGCTCCCAATAAACGGACGAAGAAGGACAGAACTGGTTCCGCGCGCCGTACCAGAGCGTCGTGCCCGACTCGTCCACCGGCAGCGTCTCCGGCCAGCGGTGGCCCAGCCAGGGCGGCGGCGAGGCCGTCGGCGTCGCCAGGTCCACGGCGATGTCGTGCCCGGCCATCAGGTCGAGCAGCCGGTCCAGCCAGCCGAAGTCGTGCTTGCCCGGCTCGGGCTCCAGCCGCGCCCAGCTGAACACGCCGACCGTGACCAGGTTGACCCCGGCCTCGCGCATGAGCGCGGCGTCCTGCGCCCACACCTCCTCGGGCCACTGCTCGGGGTTGTAGTCCCCGCCGAACAGCAGTCCCCTCTTCTGCGTGAGGGTGTGCATTCCGAGCTTCACGAAGCGGCTCCCGTACGTGGTGGTGCTGAACTGTCGCCGGTCACCAGCCGGCAGGGCACCAGCCGCTGCCGGGGCGGCCCGCCGCCGCCCAACCGGTCGATGAGCATGCGGGCACCCAGCCTGCCCAGCTCCGCGCTGGGCGGTTCGAGCGTGGTCAGCCTGGGGTGGAACATCTCCGCGGCCCGCGCGGACGACAGCACGAGCAGCAGCGTCAGGTCGTCGGGGACGCGCAGGCCGCGCCGCGCCGCGGCGGCCAGCACCCCGGCCGCCGCGCGGTCGTCCATCACGGCCAGCGCGGTCACGTCGGGGCGGGCGTCGAGCAGGGCGTCCAGCGCCCGCGCGCCCTCCTCGGGCGAGCCCGCGTGGCCGCCGTCCACGTACGCCAGGCCCGCCTCGCGGGCGGCGGCGGCGAGCGCGGCCGAGGCGCGGACGGCGGGGCCGTACCCGGCCGCGAACGCGGCGGCGGGCAGGTTGACGAAGGCCAGCACCCGGTGGCCGAGCCCGGCCACGTGCGCGACGGCCTGCCGCGCGGTCGCGGCGAAGTCGATGTCGGCGTAGTCGATGCCGTCGGGCTCGCGGGTCCGCCCGATCATCGCGAACGGCACCCCCGCCCGCGTCAGGAACGACGGCCGCTCGTCGTCGAGCCGCACCTCCATGAGCAGCACGCCGTCCACCAGGCCGAGCCCGGTCAGGTGGCGCAGCTCCTCGATGGGTCCCGCGCTCTCCGGCGAGAGCAGCACGTGGTAGCCCAGCTCCTTGGCCGCCTCGGCGGCGCCGGTGGCGAAGCGCATCTCCGTCGGCCCGAAGCCGCCGCTCGGCGCGGGGAACAGCAGCGCGAGGATCCGGGTGCGCTTGCTCTGCAGGCCCCTGGCCAGCAGGTTCGGCCGGTAGCCGAGCTCACGGGCGGCCTGCTCGATGCGCAGCTTCGTGGCCGCCGCCACGGGGCGGGTGCCGTTGAGCGCGGCCGAGACGGTGCTGACGGCCACCTGCGCGCGTGCTGCCACGTCGCGCAACGAGGTCATGGCGCTCCAACGGTCGATGGGAGAAGTCGAAACGTTTCGCAAACCTAAAGTCCGATTTGCGGCGTTGTCAATGGGCAGGATTGCGGGCGCCCGAAAGTCACCGGGGTGGCGGGCGCCATGAAGCGCCCGCCACCCCCGGGCCGGACAACGAACCGCCCCCCGGGCGCGCCGCCCCCAGGTTGTATAAAACCCCGTTATGGGGGCGCGAGGTGGTTG
>NZ_JBFAQB010000026.1:29723-122472 GCF_040676995.1 Nonomuraea sp. NPDC049419
CGTTGTGGCGGGCTTTTCCATGGGGCTGGGGGGGGCCCCCCAGAACGCCGGGGGGGGGGGGCCCCCCACCCCCCCCCCCCCACCGCAGGTCAGTACACGTACGGCCAGCCGGCCGCGTCCCAGCCGATGAGATTCACGCCCAGTTTCGGCGTGCCGTTGTCGTTGCGGTCGTAGTAGTGGTAGACGAGCAGGTCGCCGTCCGCGTCGGACATGACGCTCTGCCCGCCGGGGCCGACGACCTGGTCATGGGTCTCCAGCACCATCGTGCCGCCGCCGCTCAGCATCGAGCGGCCTGAGCGGTCCACGTACGGGCCCGTGGGGCTGGTGGAGCGGCCCACCTTGATCTTGTACGTGCTGTCCAGGCCCGCGCAGCACCGGTCGTAGGAGGCGAACAGGTAGTAATGGTTGCCGTGCCTGACGATGTCGGGCGCCTCCACCGCGTGCGGCGCGTCCGGCCGGGTCGCCAGGTGGTGGAGCGTGCGGTCGGAGGAGTGGCGCTTGCCGGTCGAGGGTTCGAGCCTGATCATCCTGATGCCCGTCCAGTACGACCCGAAGCTCAGCCACCACCGGCCCGAGGCGTCCACGAGCAGGTTGGGGTCGATGGCGTTGTGGTCGGAGCTCGTCGTCGTGGAGTAGACGATGCCCTGGTCGCTCCACGAGCCGGGCTGGCCGGTCGAGCTGGTGGCCAGGCCGATCGCCGAGTTGTTCGAGCCGAAGCTGGAGACCGCGTAGTACATCAGGTATCTCCCGCCCTGCTGGGAGATGTCGGGCGCCCACGGGTCGTTGCCCGAAGAGTACGTCCGCCACCACGACGGCGGCGTGCGGAAGGCGGAGCCGGACCTGGTGAAGTGGATGCGGTCGGTTGAGGTGCGGGCCTCCAGGTAGCCGTGGGTGGAGTAGAGCACGTAGTTGGACGAGGTGCGGATCATCGTGGGGTCGTGCACGACCACGTCGCCGGTCACCCGGCCGGGGCCGGGATAGGCGAACGCGGCTCCCATGAGCGTGAGTGCCGCCGCGATGGCGGCGACGGGACGGAACAGGCGGCGCAAGGGTCCTCCTTCGATCGGGAAAGGTGACCGCTTCGCTCCGCCGGACGCTGCGCCGGGTGCGTCGCAGGCAATGTAGGCGCGCTTTTCCGCGAGCGTCAACCCTCGGGTGGCCGGGTGTGAAACTTACATGTTCGCCGGTTCTGCGACCCGGCTTTGACCTGGGGCGATGCGAATGCCGGCGGGCTCGGCTCTTGACGGGGCGCCTTGACGTCCTTAGCGTTCGGGCCACTTTCGACCCGCGATGTTAGCGCTAACACAAGCTCTGGCATCAGCGCCGCCGGAAGCCGCGCCGCGTCACAGGAACCGGCCGGACGCCCCCGCGTCCGGCCGCGCTCCGCCATTCCCATCGATCTCTAGTGGGGTGGGGGAGCGGTGGAGCGGCGGTGGATGAGCTCGATGGGGCCGGTCAGCACTTCGGCGACCGTCGCGTCCGGGTCCAGGCCGCCCAGCAGTGTCACGCCGCGCCGGCCCAGCTCGGCCAGCGGCATCCGCACGGTGGTGAGCGCCGGGTTGAGATAGCTGGCCAGGTCGAGATCGTGCACCGCGACGATGGACACGTCGCGCGGGATCTCCAGCCCGGCGGCCCGCACGCCCTCCATCGCCCCGATGGCGGAGGCCACGTTCGCCACGAACACCGCCGTCGGCCGCTCGCCCTCGGGCGCCTCGGCCAGCAGCCGGGCCATCGCCGCGGCCCCGCCCGCCGGCGTGTAGTCGGCCGCCGTGATCGGTCCCTCGGGCAGGCCGGCGTCGCGCATCGCCGCCGAGTAGCCGGCCGACCTGCGCGCGGCCGTGTCGGCGCGCGACGGTCCCGCGAGGTGCGCGATGCGGCGGTGGCCCAGGCGTACGAGGTGCTCGACGGCGAGCGCGGCGGCCCGCTGGTCGTCGAGGATGACATAGCGCTTGACGCCCTGGCTGCGGTTGTTGAGCATCAGCCACGGGATCGCCGCCTGGTCGAGCTGCGCGGCCAGGTCCGCGTCCTCGCCCGTGCCGGCCAGCAGCAGCCCGTCGATGCGGCCCTGCCCGATGCGGTCCATGTACTCGCCCAGGCCGGCCCCCGTGGCGCTGCCGGTGACCAGCACGTAGCCCTGCGCGGCGGCCTCCGCCTCGGCGCCCTTGATGATCTCGGCGTAGACGGGGTTGGCGAAGTCGGGGATGAACAGCCCGAACATGTGCGCCCGCGACGTACGCAGGCTGCGCGCCGCCACGTTCGGCCGGTAGCCCAGCGCCTCGATCGCGGCCAGCACCCGCTCGCGCGTCTCCTGCCGGATGTTGAGCGTCGGATCCTTGTTGACGACGCGCGAGACGACCGCCCTGTCGACCCGCGCCATCGCGGCGACGTCGGCGAGCGTCACGCGGGCGCGCTTCATGCCGGTGATCCCGGGCGTACGCTCCGGCCGCTGTCCATCGACCGGTAGAGCGCGTCGAGCAGGCGCAGCGTGCCGAGGTTGTCGGCGCCGGACGTCTCCGGCTCGCCGCCCTCGGCGACCGCCCGCAGCAGCGACCCCATCGGCCCGGCCACCGCGTCGGGCAGCCAGCGGCGGGTCACCGGGTACGGCAGCCACCCGTCCGTCGGCAGCGCCCGGCTGCTCACCTCCAGGGTGTCGGGGCGGCCGTGCGGATAGTCGTACAGCAGGCCGAGCGTGCCCTTGATCGCGCCCTCGGTGCCGTCGATGCGGAAGGCCGCCTCGCCGTCGCCGGTGCGGTTCTCGTGGGTGGCGTGCACCAGCGCCCGCACCTCGCCCGGGTAGACCAGCGTGCTCATCGTGCGGGTCTCGCCCTTGGCGACCTGGCCCGGCGTCCGGCTGCCGGTGCAGAAGACCAGCTCGGGGTCGCCCAGGACGGACCTGATCGCGTCGAGGTAGTGGATCGAGTGGTAGACGATCTCCAGCCGGTCGGTGGTGACCAGCCAGTCCCACGCGCTCCAGTCGGTGAAGATGTCGACGGTGAACGTCATCGCCGTCGGCTCGCCGATCCAGCCCTGCCGCACCATCGCGCGGGCGGCCGCGATGCCCTCGTCGAAGCGGAGCTGCTGGTTGACCGCGATCTTGCGGCCGGCCGCCGCGGCGAGGTCCACCAGCTCCTCGCCGGTGGCCACGTCGGGCGCGAACGGCTTCTGGCACAGCAGGTGCTTGCCGGCCGCCAGCGCCTGCCGCGCGATGCCCGGCTGCGCGCCCGGCGCGACCGCGATGTCCACGACCTCGGCCCGCTCGTCGGCCAGCAGCTCCTCCAGCGTCCCGTACACGCGCGGCACGCCGTGCCGGGCGGCCACCTCGGCGGCGCGGCCCGCGTCGAGGTCGAACAGCCCGGTCACCTCCAGCCCCGCCTGCCGGTAGGCGGGCAGGTGGGCGGCGTCCACGATGGCCCCTGCGCCCGCGATCGCGACCGGCCGGCGGTGCTCCGCCGGGATCGTCAGGTCGGCGGCGGCCGCGATGGGCGCGAACACGTCGATCACTGCTCCTCCATCCCGTAGCAGCGGGCGGCGGTGCCGCCGAGCACCTGCGCCCGGCCGGCCTCGTCCAGGCCCGACAGCGCGACCTGCGTCTCCCGCCACACCTTTGCGTAGTCGCCCGCCAGCGTGGCCACCGGCCAGTCGCTGCCGAACATCAGCCGCTCGGGGCCGAACAGCTCGATCGCGTGCTCGACGTACGGCCGCAGGTCCTCGCCGGTCCACGTCCCGGCGTCGGCCGCGGTGTTCAGCCCCGACACCTTCGCGTACACGTCAGGGCACTGCGCGGCCCGCGCCAGCAGCGACGCCCACGGCTCCCACCCCTTGTCCTTGATCGGCGGCTTGGCCAGGTGATCGATCACCATGCGCAGCCCCGGCACCCGCTCGGCCAGCACCGGCACGTGCTCCAGATGCCGGGGGAGCACCGCCACCACGTCGAACGGCAGCCCGGCCGCCGCCAGCAGCCGCAACCCCTCGATCACGGGCTCCTGGAGCACCCAGTCGGGGTCGGGCTCGTCGTGGATGAGGTGCCTGATCCCGGCGAACTTGGCGTGCCGCCGGTACCGCTCCAGCGCCTGGGCCGCCTCATCGGGCCGCGCCAGCGGCACCCAGCCGACGACCGCGCCGACCACGTCGTACGCGTCCGCCTGCGCCAGCATCGCGTCGGTGTCGGCGTAGGAGTCCATCGCCTGCACCAGCACCGTGCGGTCGACGCCCGCCTCGGCGAGCTGGGGCAGCAGCTCGGGCGGCTCGAACGTACGGAAGATCGGCCCCGACTCCGGCGTCAGCCAGGGGTACGAACCCGTCTCCAGGTTCCAGAAGTGCTGGTGGGCGTCGATGACGGTCATCCAGCGTCCCTTCCCATGATCAATCGTTTGAGCGTCACAAGGTAGCAGGAGGTTGGACGAGTTCCAGCGTGATCTCGTCCGGGTCCAGGAAGTAGCAGGCGTAACCGCCCTGGTTGACCCCTGCGGTGATCTCGGCGGGCGGGCTGACGAAGCGCACCCCGGCCGCCGACAGCCGGGCGTGCTCGGCCCGCGCGTCCTCGACGGTGAGCGCCAGGTGGGCGGCGCCGGGCAGGTGGCGGGCCGGGCCACGGGCCGGGTCACGGGCCGGGTCACGGGCCGGGTCGCGCGGGCGTACGTACTCGACCAGCTCCAGGTCGTGCGTGGAGACGCCGCGCGGCTGCCCCGGCACGGCGAGCTGGGCCACCCGCAGCACCGCGTCCGGATAGCCGACCAGCCGTCGGGTGTAGGCGTTGTCCTGGGTCTGCGTGTGCACCAGCGTGAAGCCGAGCAGGTCGCGGTAGAAGGCCACGGACCTGTCGAGATCGGCCACCGTGAACGAGAAATGCCAGACGCCCCTCATCGCATCGCCTCCTGAAGTCAATCGCCCGGCCACCGGGCTCTCAGCCCTTGACCAGGTTCCGTACGGCCGCCGTGATCCTTGCCGCGTCCGGCACCAGCGACTCGGCCAGCACCGGCGCGGCCGGCATGCGCACGTCCGGCGTGCCGATCCTGATCGGCGGCGCGAGCAGCGGCGCCCCCGCCTCCGTGACACGGGCGACGACCTCGGCGCCGAAGCCGCCGGTGACGTTCGCCTCGTGGACGACCGCGAGCCGGCCCGTCCGCCTGACGCCGCCGAGCACCGCGCCGACGTCGAACGGGTTGAGCCACGGCGTCTCCAGCACCTGCGCCTCGACACCCTCGCCGGCCAGCCGCTCGGCCGCCTCCAGCACCTGGTGCGTCATCGCACCCCAGGTCACGATCGTCACGTCCGACCCGTCGCGGCGGATGCGCGCCCCGCCCATCGGCTTGACCGGGCCATCGGTCCCGACCGGCTCCTTGGCGCCGGAGTACAGCGTGCGGTTCTCGATCACCAGGACCGGGTCGTCGCAGTGCACCGCCGTCACCAGCAGGTCGTACGCGTCCTGCGGCGTGCTCGGCATGCACACCCGCAGTCCCGGCACGTGCAGGAACAGCGCCTCCAGCGACTGCGAGTGCTGCGCGCACGCGCCGGGCGCGTTGCCCTGCTGGGTGCGGATCGTCAGCGGCGCCGTCAGCCGGCCGCCCGAGACGTAGCGCACGTTGGCCGCCTGGTTGACGATCTGGTCCAGCGCGACCAGCGAGAAGTCGGCCCACATGATCTCCACGATCGGGCGGCGGCCGAACATCGCCGCACCCACCGCGCTGCCGAGGATCGCCGACTCGCTGATCGGGGTGTCGAAGACCCGCTCGCCGTACTGCCTGCGCAACCCCCGCGTCACCCCGAACACACCGCCCGGCACGGCCACGTCCTCGCCGTAGACCAGCGTCTGCGGCAGCTCCTCCATCACCCGGTGCAGGGCCGCGTTCACGGCCTCGCCGTAGGTCAGCTCACGCATAGAGATGCTCCCTCGCCGTCGCCGGGTCGGCGGGCGGCGCCGCCTGCGCGGCCGCCGCCGCGGCCTCCGTCTCCTCGCGGGCCCGCCGCTCCACCGCGTCGATCTCCTGCTCAGGCACGCCGTCGGCCAGCAGGCCCGCGCGCAGCCGCGCGATCGGCTCCCCGCGCCTGATCCGGTCCAGCTCGCCCGGCTGCCGGTAGGTCTCGGCGTCCCCGACGTAGTGACCCACCAGCCGCTCGGTCATGCACTCCAGCAGCGTCGGCCCGCCGCCCTCGCGGGCCACCTCCAGCGCGTCGCGCACGTGGAAACGCACCGCCTCCGCGTCGTTGCCGTCCACGCGGCGGCCCGGCATCCCGTACGCGGCGGCGCGGCCGGCCAGCCGCGCGTCGCCCACCATGCCGGCGATCGGCGTCAGCTCCGAGTAACGGTTGTTCTCGCACACGAACACCACCGGCAGCTTGAAGGCCGCGGCGAAGTTCATCGCCTCGTGCACCGCGCCCTGGTTCATCGCGCCGTCGCCGAACACGCTCACCGCGGCCCGGCCGGAGCCGTCGTGCCGGCCCGCCAGCGCCGCCCCGCAGGCCAGCGGCGCGCCCGCGCCGACGATCGAGTTCTCGCCGTGGAAGCCGTACTCGGTGGCCGTGAAGTACGCCGAACCGCCGCGCCCTCCGTTGACCCCGCTCGCCCGGCCCATCAGCTCCGCGAACAGCGGCTCCGCCGGGACCCCGCGCGCCAGCGCCCAGCCGTGCCCCCGGTAGGTCGCGAACAGCGCGTCCTGCTCCTCCAGCTCGCCGCACGCCCCGACCGGGATCGCCTCCTGCCCGATGCACAAGTGCACCGACCCGACGATCGGGCCCTGCGCCCGCAGGTCGCGCACCTTCTCCTCGAACGCGCGGATCCGCCACATGGCCAGCAGGTCCGCCAGCCGCCGCTCACTCATGCTCGCTCCTCCTGCGCTCGTCTTTCGGGCGCCCGCTCCGGCGCCTGCCCTGCGGGCGCTTGCCTCCAGGCATTGAGCGCCGCGGCGCAGATCGCCCCGGCGTCGCCGACGTAGGACTCCGGCGGGATGGGCAGCGGGCCCAGGCTCTCCAGATCGCCGGGCCCTGCCGTCCCGCGCAGCGCGTCGGCCAGGGCCAGGCCCTGCTCGCGCGCCTCGTGCGCCGCCCGGTAGACCAGGTCGTGCGCGCGCTCCCTGCCCAGCGCCGGCGCCAGGCGCATCATGTACGCCTCCGCCATGATCAGGCCGCCCTCCGCGTCCAGGTTGGCGCGCATCGCCTCCGGATAGACCCGCAGGCCCGCCACCACGTCGGCGGCCGTGGCCAGCGCGCCCGCGGCCAGCTCGGCCAGCAGCGGCACCACGTACCACTCCACCTGCCACTCGCCGGCCGCCCGCTCGTGCCCCGCCTCCATCGCGCGGAACAGGCCAGAGCTGAGCGCGCCCGCCGTGCCCGACATGCCGATCACGGCCTCGCAGCCGATCGGGTTCGCCTTCTGCGGCATCGTCGAGGAGGCGCCCCTGTGGTGGCCGCCCGCCTCCCGCACCTCGCCCACCTCGGTCCTCGACAGGTCCACGACCTCCCGGGCGAAGCGGGCCGCCGTCGCCGCCAGCGACGCGCACGTCACGCCGAACTCCGCCACGCCGTCCCTCGCCACGTGCCACGGCACCTCGGTCGTCCGCAGGCCCAGCTCGCGCGCCATGACCGCGCGGACGTCCGACGAGCGCTCGCCCATGGCCGCCGAGGTGCCGCCCGCGCCGAACAGCGACACCACCCGCACCTGCCGCCCGGTCGCGGCCACCCGCTCGCGCTGCCGGGTCACCTCCGCCAGCAGCACCGCCATCTTCGCCCCGAACGTCGTCGGCACCGCCTGCTGCGCGTGCGTACGGGCCGCGATGACCGTGCCCGCGTGCTCCTCCACCAGCCGCGCCACCGCGTCGCCGAACCGGCGCAGCAGCCCGGCCAGCCGGTCGAGCGCCTCGCCGAGCTGCAGGGCCAGGCCGGTGTCCATGACGTCCTGGGTGGTCGCGCCGTAGTGCACGCGCCCGTCCGGCCCTTCGGGCAGCGCCGCCGCGATCATCCTGACGAGGGGGAGGATCGGGTAGCCCACGTTCACCGCCTCCGACCACAGGCGCGGCAGGTCCACCGTGGCGGGCACGCAGGCCGCGGCGATGGCCGCCGCGTCCTCCCGAGTGATCACGCCGGTCTCCGCCTGCGCCCTGGCCAGCGCCGCCTCCGTACGCAGCCAGGCCAGCACCGTGCGCTCGGCGGAGAAGATCTCGGCCATCGCGGGGTCGCCGAACAGCTCGGGCAGCAGCTTGAACGTCTGCCGCGTCGTTTGGGGGGCCGTCTGAGGGGCCGTCTGGGGAGTCGTCGGCGGGGTTCTCCGGGGGGTCAAAGTCAGTTCATCTCCAGTCCGCCGTCGACGTTGAGCGCCTGGCCGGTCACGAACGACGCCAGGTCGCTGGCCAGGAACAACACCGCCGCCGCCACCTCCTCGGGCCGCCCCACCCGCTTGAGCGGCGAGCGCTCGCCGACCTCCTTCAGGTAGCCCTCCCCGGACCCTGGGCCGAAGCGGCGGTCGCGGTCGCTGATGATCTCCTCCCACATGGGGGTGAGGAAGACGCCGGGGCAGACCGCGTTCACCCGTACGGGGGCGAGGGCCTCGGCCGCCGACATGGTCAGCGACAGCAGTGCCGTCTTGCTCGCCGAGTAGTGGGCCGCGTTCGGCCGGCCCGAGCGGGCGGCCACCGAGGCCAGCGTCACGATCGAGCCGGCGCCCTGCCCGGCCATCCGCCGCCCGGCCGCCTGCGTCAGCCAGAACGTGGCGTTGAGGTTGACGTCCACGATGCGCAGCCACTCGCCGGGCTCGATGTCGAGCAGCGGCGTGGTGCGCATGATGCCGGCGCAGTTCACCAGCACGTCGAGCCGGTCGAGCCCGTCCACCAGGGCCGTGGCCTGGGCGCGGTCGGTGAGGTCGGCCGGCCGCGCCGCCGCGCCCAGCTCCGCCGCCGCCTCGCTCAGGCGCGGGCTTTCGAGGTCGGAAAGCACGATGTCGGCTCCCGCGTCGGTCAGGGCACGGGCGCAGGCGAACCCGAGACCGCCCGCGCCGCCGGTGACGAGCGCGGTACGGCCGGTCAGGTCGATCGTGACAGGCATCCGTCTCCCTCTTCCGGGTCAAACGTTTGACCAGACCCTAACAAGGAGCCAGTGAACGGAACAAGAGGCGGTTCAATCGTTTTTATCGGGATAATTCACCGCGCGTCTGGGTTCGCGCCCCGCACCGAGCCTCCGCCACCGCGAACCCGGTCCACGGCGCGCGTATGTGCTGTCAGGAGGCGTCAGCCCAGCCCAGCTCCTCGTAGAAGGCCCGGCGTGCGCGTGCGAACGCCTCCCTGTCCAGCGCCGCTCCCTCATAGGGGCCGGTCGTGATCGGCTCGTCGTGCAGGCGGGCCGGCAGGTCCTCGCTCAGCAGATCGGGGAAGCCGTCAGATGTCGCGGCCTCGCGCAGGGCGTAGGCGCGCATCCCGTCCAGGCGGGCCTGGCCGGCCGCCAGCAGGTCGTCCAGCGTGAACGGCTCCCCGAGCACGGCCGTCACCAGCGTGGTCAGGCGGTCGATGGTGAGCGGGCGGGTCGGGGTGGAGGCGAAGACGCACAGGTTGAGCGCGTCCAGGCCGCTCCACAGGCGTAGCAGGCGGGCGCTGCGCCGGCCGCGCTCCTCGTTCAGCTCACCGGCCGGGGCGGGGGCGGCGCCGACCCTGGCGGCCTCGGGGAAGCTGTAGCCGAGCCCGGCGACCGGGTCGAAGTCGAGGTCGTGCTCCAGGGCGTCGTAGCGGGGGCCGCCGGGCGCGAGGGCGTACCCGAGGCCGATGCCGGGCTGCGGGCGCGGGTCGAAGCACGGCAGCTCGGCGCCCTTGGCCGTCATCGCGTACGTCCGCGCCTCAGACCCCAGGCGCCGCGCCGCCCTGGCGGACCCCTCCGCCAGCAGGTCGCCGAGCGGGCCCGACCGGGTGGCGACGTCCTCGATCAGCTCTGGCAGCGCCGCCGCGTCCCCGAACGCCGGCCCGCCCGGCAGCAGCCCGTGCCCCGCGCACTCCATCGCGAAGGCCAGCGTGCCGCCGAGCGAGACCTGGTCGAGGCCGAGGTCGTTGCAGCGGGCGTTGGCGGCGAGCACGGCGCCGAGGTCGTCGATGCCGAGATTCCACCCCAGCGACAGGAACGCCTCCTGCCCCAGCCCACCCGTCCGCCCGGCGTACACCTTGAGACAGTCGTTCGGGCAACCGGGACAGGCTCCGGACGTGGCCACCGCCCGCCCGTCGTAGTCCTCCTCGACCGGGACCCGCAGCTTCGGCGGCCCGGGCACGGAGAAGTTGCGGACGGAGGCGTACCCGGGGGCGAGCGTGTCCCCGACCCACCCGGCGAACCCCGGCACGCCGGCCTGCAGCGCGGCGAGCGGATTGGTGGCGAGCGCACCCCGGTAGCCGGCATCGAGCGCCGCGACAGTCCCAGGATCGGCCACCTCGGCCGGCGCACCCGACGCCACGCACACGATGGCCTTCAGATTCTTGGCCCCGAACACCGCACCCAGCCCGTAACGCCCGGCGGCGAAGGCGTAGTCGGTGACGACGCTGGCGTACCGGACGAGATTCTCACCCGCCGGCCCGATCGCCGCCACGTGCGCATCCTCGCCGTGCCGCTCCCGCAGCACGTCGGTGGCGGCCGCCACCTCCAGCCCGCTCAGCTCACCGCACTCACGCACGCTCACCTCGCCGCCCTGGATCAGCAGGTACGACAACCGCTCGGCCCGCCCCGTCACCGCTACAGCCTTGGCCCCGGCGGCCCGCATCCCCGCCGCGAACGGCCCCAGCGCGTGCGCCTCCCCGGCCACCCCGGTCAGCGGCGACTTGGCCAGGAACACCGCCTTGGCCAGCCCAGGCGCGTGCGTCCCGCCGAGCATCCCGGCCGCGACGTACAGCAGCGCGCGCGGATCGTACGGATCGAGCCCAGGCGCCGTCCGCTCACCGAGCAACCGCAACCCCAGTACGGACCCGCCGTAGTGCCCCTTCTCCGCCGTCCGCTCTTCCCTCTCGATGTTCCCGCTGCTCAGATCGACGATGAACGGCACCGCACGGCCTCCCGAACTCGGATGCTGGAATCGGCGGCACCACATCACATACCACCGCACATCCGCAACCCCGGCCCAGGCGCACCCCCCTTTCCCTCAGGTGGAAGAAGACGGGCAAGTGGTGATAAAGAGTGATCTTCCGGGCAGTGACCGGGGTGATGTCCACCCTCGACCTCATGCTGGCGCTCGGCGGTGCCGCCGCGCTGCTCGCCGCCATCCTCCCCGACCTGCTGGCACGCCGCCCCGTGTCGCTGCCACTGGTCTACCTGGTGGCGGGCGTGCTGCTGTTCGCGCTGCCCATCGGGCTGCCCGAGCCCGACCCGATCACCCACCGAACGGTGCTGGAGCACATCACCGAGCTGTGCGTGGTCATCTCCCTCATGGGCGCGGGCCTGGCCATCAACCGGCGGACCGGCCCGCGCGGCTGGTCCACGACCTGGCGGCTGCTCGGCCTCGCCATGCCGATCACCGTGGTCATGGTGGCCGCGGCCGCCGTCGCGCTGCCCGGCTGGCCGCTCGCGGCGGCGCTGCTGCTCGGGGCCGTGCTCGCGCCCACCGACCCGGTGCTCGCCTCCGACGTGAGCGTCGGCGAGCCCGTGGACGCCGAGAACGCCGACGACGAGGTCCGCTTCGCCCTCACCTCGGAGGCGGGGCTGAACGACGGGCTGGCCTTTCCCATCGTGTACGCCGCCATCGCCGTCGCCGTGTCCACCGGCGCGGGCTGGCTGGGGGAGTGGGCACTGACCGACGTCCTCTACCGCACCGCCGCGGGGCTGGCGGCGGGCCTGCTGATCGGGTACCTGCTCGGCCGGCTGTTCTTCCGCGGCGCGGCGGGCGGGCCGCCCCTGTCGGAGCGCCGCGACGGGTTCGTCGCCCTCGCGGCCACCTTCCTGGCGTACGGGGTGACGGAGCTCGTCCACGGGTACGGCTTCATCGCCGTGTTCGTCACCGCCTGCGCCATCAGGAGCGCCGAGCACGGGCACGGCTACAACAACGTGCTGCACGGGTTCGTCGAGCAGCTCGAGCGGCTGTTCACCGCCTGGCTGCTGCTCCTGCTCGGGGGCTTCGTCGCCGCCGGCGGCCTCGCGGCGCTCACCTGGCGCGGCGCCGCCGTCGGCCTGCTGCTCCTGCTGGTGATCCGCCCGCTGGCGGGCTGGCTGAGCCAGTGGGGCGGCCGCGCCGGGCCCCGGGAACGGCTTGCCATCTCGTTCTTCGGCATCCGGGGGGTCGGGTCGCTGTTCTACCTGGCGTACGCGCTGGGCGTGGCGGACTTCGGCGTACCGGCGGAGGAACTGTGGGCGGTGACCGGCTTCACCGTCGTCGTCTCGGTGGTGCTGCACGGCATCACGGCCACGCCGATCATGCGCCACGTGGACGCCCTCCGGGACGGCCGCACCGCCACCTCCGACCGGTGACCCCGCCCCTGCTCAGGACGGCCCCAGGCTCCAGACGTGCAGAGCGCCCCGCTCGTCCGACCCGGCGACGACGGGCCGGCCGTCCAGCTCGGCGATCGCCACGTGGTAGATCGCCCTCTCGTCACGGAGACCGAGGACGCCGATGACCTCGCCGTCGTTCAGGTTCCAGACCCGGACGGTCACCTTGCCGCTGGGCGCGTGCGCCGCCACCGCGATCGGCGTGTCACCCCACAGGCCCGCGGTCAGTGCCGTCACGCCCCGGTCGTCCGGGCTCCAGGAGCTGAAGGCCCACCTCTTCCTGCGTTCGCCGGTCGCCAGGTCGTACACGCGCAGGGTGGCGTCCAGATGCGTGGAGACCAGCACCGGCTCGCCCTTGAGCTCCCCGCACGCCACCAGCTCGATGCCGCCGACCTCGCCCGTCGTGAACGAGTGCATCAGCGTCCCCGACGACAGCCGCCACAGCCGCACCCGGTTGGCGCCGTCGCCCGTCACCAGGAGGTCATCGCCGTCCAGGCGGCCGAACGTCAGGGCCTTCATGCCCTGGTAGTGGTCGGAGAGGCCGGGGCCGACCTGCTCGCCGGTGGCGACGTCCCAGAGACGGACCAGGCTGTGCAGATCCCGGACGAGGTCATACTTCTCCGACACCGCGACCGCGCGGCCCGCCACGGTGACCCCGCGGATCCGGTCCTCGGCCCGGTGGCCGGCGAGCCGTTTCCCGGAGGCGTCCCAGAGACGCATCCGGCCGTCCTCGTGCCCGGACACCACGACCGTCCGGCCGTCCAGGGTGCCCGCCGCCACCGACGTCACCCCCTCGCCGCCGTCACCCAGGCGCGTGGCCGGCGCGCGCATGTCCCAGCCGAACAGGACTCCCTTGGCGGTGCCGCACACCACCGTGCTCCCCGACGCGGCCAGCGCCGTCGGATCCCCCGCGCTGCCGCGCGGCAGCGCCGCCGGCTCGGCGGCCTCTGTCCCGAACGGCTCCGCGCTCCCGGAGGAAGCGCTCGACGAGGTGCCGGGGGACGGCGTCGCGGACGGCGTCGCGGCCGGCGTCCCGCTGCCACGCCCGTCCACGGCCGGACTCGCCGGCATCCCGCCGTCCGTCCGCCCCGCGAGCCCGTCGTCCGGCCGCAGCACCAGGAGCGCCGACCCACCGAGAGCCGCCGCCACCACCCCGCCGATGAGCACCCGCCGGCCGACCTTGCGGCCCCGATCGGGAACGTCCGCACCCCCGGCTGCGTGCACAGGCGGCGGAGTGGCGTCCGCGGCGGGGGCCGGGCGGATCAGGATGCTCAGGAGGTCGGTGGGGGAGGGCCGGGCGGCAGGGTCCTTGACGAGGCAGGACGCGATGAGGTCGTGCAGAGGCGACGGCACTCCGGTCAGGTCGGGGTCGCCGCTCAGGATCCCGTTCATGATCACGGGCAGGGCCTCGCCGCGGAACGGCGGGCGGCCGGTGGCGGCGAAGACCATCGTGCCCGCCCAGCTGAACACGTCCGACGCGGGCCCCACCCGCTCCCCGCGGAACTGCTCGGGCGACATGTACGCCGGCGTCCCCACCGCGCCCGACGTCGCGGTGGTCGCGTCGAGTGCCCTGGCGATGCCGAAGTCGATGACGACCGGCCCGTCCGGCCCCATGAGGACGTTGCCCGGCTTGAAGTCCCGGTGCACGATCCCCGCCTGGTGGATGGCGGTCAGCGCGGTCAGGGTGGAGGTCGCCAGCCGGTGTAACGCCCCGCCGGTGCGCGGTCCCGAGGCGCGGACGACCGCGAGGAGCGTGTCGCCGGGGACGTACTCGCTGACGATGTACGGCCGATCGTCCAGCATCCCGACGTCCAGCACCGCCGCCGTGCAGAACGCGGCGACCCGCCGCGCCGCCTCCACCTCGCGCAGGAACCCCCGCATGACGTCGCCGTCCTGGGCGAGGTGGCTGTGCAGCAGCTTGACGGCGACCTCGCGGCCCGCGCCGTCGACGCCGCGATAGACGGTGCCCTGCCCGCCGGAGCCGAGCACGCCGACGAGCCGGTGGTCGCCGATGCGTACGGGATCGGCGGGGCGGAGCGGGCGTATGTCCGGCATCCCGCTCCTTTCACGGACCTATCGCTGTGATCCATACGATAAGCCCGCCCCCGCCGGTTCCACACGCATGCCTCGCCGCCCGCCACGCCCGCAGGACGGCCCGATACGCCGAGCCCCCGATCAGCGCCGGACCGAAGCCGCGCGCACCCAGGTCTCGCGATCAGCCGAGCCGTTCACAGCAGCATGCGCAGCGTCGTTGACGGGCGTTGACGGGCGTTGACGGGCCGTTCAAGGGGCCGTTCATAGGGCCGTTGATGGAGGAGCCGCCCGCCGCCGCGCCCTCCCGAACGCCGGCAGCTCCAGCACGGTGCCGTCGAAAGCGGGCAGCCGCTCCCGCAGCCCGCCGGGAACGAGTATGGTCCTGGCCCCCGAATCACGCAGGACCACCTCGATCCTGGCCGCCGGATAATCCGGATCAAGCGGCAGGTAGGCGGCGCCGGTCTTCATCGCGGCGAGCATCCCCGCCATGGTCCCGGCCGTCCGCCCCGCGACGATCGCGACCACCTCCCCGTCCTTCACCCCGCCGGCCGCCCCGCCAGGGACGTCACCCGTGCCACCGGCCGCCGAACCAGCGGCACCGCCCGGACCTGTGCCGCCCGAACCAGCGGCACCGCCCGGACCTGTGCCGCCCGAACCAGCGGCACCGCCTGGGCCTGTGCCACCGCCAGAGCCGGCGGCCTTGCCCGGACCGGCTTCGATGAGGCGGGCGAGGCGGTCGGCGGCGGCGTTGAGCTCGCCGTACGAGACGGTGCCCTCGCCGTCCACCACCGCCGCCCGCTCCGGAGCCTTGGCCGCCCACTCCTCGAACAGCACCACCATCCCGGCCCTCCCGGGCCTGTCGGACAGCGGTGAGGCGGCGCCGTTCGCCCCGCCGTCGTTCCTGTGCCGGATCGGGGTCTCCCCCTGCGGCATTTCGCGCATCGCGCCATCCTTCGTACGGACAGGCATGGCGGCCTCAACGCTGAGACCGGACCGAACGCCCGCTACGAGAACCCTCCGTGGGAACGCTCCCAACAACTTCCAGGGTAGGGAGGCAGGCGCGCCGCGGTCCAGTGGAACCGGCACCTCCACCGGCCGGCAGGCGGCGAACGCCCCTGATGGCCGGGCTGACCAGCGCGTTCGCCGGACAACGTTTTGGCAACATTGCGGAGGGCAGTACCGCGAGGAACACCGATCATCCCCGATCTCTTGGGAGCGCTCCCACAGCGCAAGCGCCCCCACCCTCCCCGGACACGGGGTAGGTTCCGGAGTCATGAAGGCACGCCGCCGGCCCCGCCGGGCACCCGCGCTCGTCACCGCCGCCGCGCTCCTGCTCACGGCAGCCTGCGGCGCCCCGGCCCGGAGCGCGGGCAGCGAGCCGTCCCCGGCCGCCGCAACCCCCACCACGCAGGAGCCAGAAGTCGACCGGCTGCCCGAGCCGGGGAAGAAGCTCCCGAAGAGCGCGGCGGACCTGGCCACCGCGATCAGCGAGACCACCGAGAAGCTCAACGAGGCCATCGACGGGTGGACGAAGAGCGGCGAGCCCGAGCTGCCCGAGGACGTCGAGCTGCTCGCCCTCTACCACCAGCGCCTCTACCGCTGGGCCGCCCGCCACCCTGAGGTCGCCTCCAAGGCCTTCGCCCGCCTGCCCAAGAAGCTCAAGGCGCAGGCCGAGGACAACACCTCGGCGCTGCGCGAACTGCTCGCCCTGACCCGGCCGATCAAGCCGTCCGCGGTGTTCAAGACCCGCGACGCCCGCCCGGCCGGCGAGCTGCTCGGCTACTTCAAAAAGGCCGAACGCCGCTTCGGGGTCGAGTGGGAGGTGCTGGCGGCGGTCATGTTCGCGGAGACGAAGTTCGGCCGGGTGCGGTCGGACAGCCACGCGGGGGCGCAGGGGCCGATGCAGTTCATGCCGGCCACCTGGAAGGCGTACGGGCTGGGCGGCGACGTGCAGGACCCGCGCGACGCCGTCATGGGCGCCGCCAACTACCTCAAGGCCACCGGCGCCCCGCGCGACTACCGCAGGGCCCTGCACGCCTACAACCCGTCGCAGGCGTACGTGAACGCGATCCTGCTGCACGCCCGCCAGATCAAGCGCGACCCGCGCGCCTACTACGCCTATTACGCCTGGCAGGTCTTCGTGCTCACGACGGAGGGCGAACGCCGCCTCACGGGCCCGTGAGCGAACGCCGCCGCACCGGCTTGTGAGGGATCAGGACAGCGCGCGGGCCGCGTGCACCAGGGGAACGTGGCTGAAGGCCTGCGGGAAGTTGCCGACCAGCCGTCCGTAGCGGGGGTCGTACTCCTCCGCGAGCAGCCCCACGTCGTTGCGCAGCGTCAGCAGCCGCTCGAACAGCTCCTTCGCCTCCTCCTTGCGCCCCTGCATGGCCATCACCTCGACCAGCCAGAAGCTGCACGCGAGGAACGCGCCCTCGCCGCCGGGCAGGCCGTCCACGTCGTTGTCGGCGGCCAGCGGGTAGCGCAGCACGAAGCCGTCGGCCATCAGCTCCTTCTCGATGGCCGCGACCGTGCCCGCGACTCTGGGGTCGTCGACGGGCAGGAAGCCCACCATGGGGATCATCAGCAGCGCGGCGTCGAGCTCGGACGAGCCGTAGGACTGGGTGAAGGTGTTGCGCTCGGCGTCGAAGCCCTTGTCGCACACCTCGGCGTGGATGGCGTCGCGCAGCGTGCGCCACTTCTCGACCGGGCCGACGCGGTCGAACTGCTCGACGTACCTGACGGCCCGGTCGAGCGCCGCCCAGCACATGATCTTGGAGTGCACGAAGTGGCGGCGCGGGCCGCGCACCTCCCACAGGCCCTCGTCGGGCTCGTCCCAGTGGTCCTCCACGTAGTCGAGGAGCTGGCGCTGGATCGTCCAGGCCCGGTCGTCCGGCCACAGGCCGCGGGTGCGGGCGGTGAACAGGCAGTTCATCACCTCGCCGTAGACGTCGAGCTGGAGCTGCTTGACCGCCTCGTTGCCGATGCGGACGGGGCGGGAGCCCTCGTAGCCGTCGAGCCAGTCGAGCATCAGCTCGGGCAGGCGGCGCTCGCCGGCGACGCCGTACATGATCTGGAGGTCCTGGGGGCGGCCGGCGATGGCGCGCAGCAGCCAGCCGCGCCAGTCGGCGGCCTCTTCGAGGTAGCCGGAGCTGATGAGCGCGTCGAGCGTCAGCGTCGCGTCGCGCAGCCAGCAGAAGCGGTAGTCCCAGTTGCGCACCCCGCCGAGGTCCTCGGGCAGCGACGTGGTGGGCGCGGCGACGATGCCGCCGGTCGGCGCGTACGTCAGCCCCTTCAGCGTGATCAGCGACCGGACCACGGCCTCGCGGTACGGCCCCTCGTAGGTGCACTTCGCCACCCACTCGGCCCAGAACGCCTCGGTCTCGCCGAGCTGGTTCTCGCACTCGATCTGCGGCGGCATCGGCTCGTGGGAAGGGTGCCAGGTGAACACGAACGGCAGCCGGTCGCCCTCGTTGACGGTGAACGTGGCCCGGTGGGCGTAGTCGCCGCCCTTGAGCGGCACGGGGGAGTGCAGCCACACGGAGTCGGGGCCGCCGATGGCCTGGAGGTGGCCGTTGGTGCGGCGCACCCAGGGCACGATGCGGCCGTAGTCGAAGCGCACGCGCAGCTGGGTGGACATCTCGACGCTGCCGGAGACGCCCTCGACGATGCGGACGACGTCGGGGTTGCGGTCGCGCGGCGGCATGAAGTCGATCACCCGGACGGTGCCCGTGGGGGTGTCCCACTCGCTCTCCAGGATGAGCGTGTCGGGGCGGTAGCGGCGCCGGGTGGCCGGTCTGCGCCCGGTCGGCCCGAGCCACCAGTGCCCGTTGCGCTCGCTGCCGAGCAGCGCCGCGAAGCACGAGGGCGAGTCGAACCTGGGCAGGCAGAGCCAGTCGATCGAACCGTCGCGCGCGACGAGCGCGGCGGACTGCATGTCTCCGATCAGGGCGTAATCCTCGATCCGCATGCCTAGACGGTACTCGGCGCGGGGTGATCCCGGGCCCGGGCCGATCATGTCGCGTCATGTCCGGCCCGGGACGCCCGGGATCACGTCAGGGGGAACCAGCGGGTGAACAGCTGGACCAGCGGGCCGATGGCCAGCGCGAACACCAGGGTGCCCAGGCCGACCGTGCCGCCGAGCAGCGCGCCCGCGGCCAGCATGGTGACCTCGATGACGAGCCGGGCGACGCGTACGGACAGGCCGAGGCGGACCAGGCCGGTCATGAGGCCGTCGCGGGGGCCCGCGCCCATGCCGGCGCCGATGTAGAACAGGGTGGCGAAGGCCACGGTGGCGACCGCCAGACCCACGTAGACGATCTGGACGGCGAGGAGATCGGGCGTGGGCAGCAGATGGAGTGCGGCGTCGGCGAACAGGCCGACGAACACCACGTTGCTGATCGTCCCCAGGCCGGGTTTCTGCTTCAGCGGGATCCACAGCAGCATGACCAGCGCGCCGGCCAGGATGATGACGGTGCCGATGGTCAGGCCGAGCTTCAGGGCGACGCCCTGGTGGAAGACGTCCCAAGGGCCGTTGCCGAGACCCGACTCGACCTGCAGGGCGAGGCCGAGGCCGTACATCGCGAGCCCGCCGTAGAGGCGGAGGAGGCGCACCGGGAAGGAGCGCGGCCGTGGGACGGTGGTTTCACTCATAGCGGCTCCACAGTGGCAGGCATCCCCTTGCACATAACAGGGCCAATAGCGGAAAGTGGCCTTATGCGGCACCTGTCCGCCACGCAAGTGGCCCGCCTCGCCGGTCTCGATCCCGGCGCCCGCCCCTACTACCGCGCCCTCGCCGACCGCGTACGCGCCCTCATCCTCGACGGCCAGATCCCCATCCGCGTCCGCATGCCCGCCGAGCGCCACCTGGCCGAGACGCTCAAGGTCAGCAGGACCACCGTCACCGCGGCGTACGACCTGCTGCGCGAGCGCGGCTACCTGGAGAGCAGGCAGGGTTCGGGCAGCTGGACCGCGCTGCCCGACCCGGCCACCACCGCCGACAACCCGTGGCTCAGCACCGACGGCGACGGCCTCGTGCAGCTGCACGCCGCCGCGCCGCCCGCCCCCTGCGCGCTCACCGAGGCCATGACCGAGGCGGTGGCCGACCTGCCCCGCTACGGCATGGGCAACGGCTACGACCCCATGGGACTGCCCGCGCTCAGGGAGCGCATCGCCGCCCGCTACACCGCGCGGGGCGTGGCCACCAGGCCCGAGCAGATCCTCGTCACCACCGGCTCCCAGCACGCGCTGCAGCTCGTCTTCGGACTGCTGGCCGGGCCCGGCGACCCGGTGCTGGTGGAGTCGCCCACCTACCCGCACGCCATCGACACCGCCAGGCGGCGCGGCGCCCGCATCGTCCCGGTCGGCGTCTCGCACGAGGGCTGGGAGCAGGACCTGGTGGCGGGGGCGATGTGCCAGTCGGCGGCGCGGCTGGCGTACCTGATGCCGGACTTCCAGAACCCGACGGGCGCGCTCATGGAGGACCCCGTGCGCGCCGCGATCACCGGTGCCGCCCGCCGGGCCGGCACCACGCTGCTGGTGGACGAGACCTGGGCCGAGCTGGCGCTGGACGAGGTGCCGCACACCTCACCGATGGCCGCCTTCGACACCGACGGCCGGGTGATCAGCGTCGGGTCGGCGTCCAAGCTGTGGTGGGGCGGGCTGCGCATCGGCTGGGTGCGCGCGGGTGCCGCGCTGATCCGCCGGCTGGCCACGTTCCGCGCGTCGGTCGACCTGGCCAGCCCCGTGCTGGAGCAGCTCGTCGTGGCGCGGCTGTTCGACCGGCTGGAGGAGACGCGCGCCGAGCGCCGCCGCGCGCTGCGCACCTCCCGCGCGGCGCTGATCGCGGGGTTGCGCGAGCACCTGCCCGAGTGGACGTTCGAGCCGCCCAGGGGCGGCGGCACCCTCTGGGTACGCCTGGCAGCAGGCACCGGCTCGGCCGCGCTCGCCGAGGCCGCCGCCTACCACGGGCTGCGCCTGGCCCCAGGGCCGTGGTTCGGCCTGGACGGCACGCTGGAGAACTACCTGCGGCTGCCGTTCACCCAGCCGGCCCAGGTGCTGGAGGACGCCGTCGTCCGGCTGCGCGCCGCGCTCGACCACGGGCCGCTGGCCGCCCCCAGGCCGGGCGACTCGCTCATCGGGATGGTCTGAGGCTCACTCGCCGACGCCCCTGGCCAGCGGCGCCCGCCAGTTGCGCCGCATCGCGGCGATCCGCAGCCCGAACGCCAGCACCGCCGCCGCCAGCGTGGCCGGCCAGCCGTGCAGCCCGTACGACGCCAGCCCCGCCATCGCCGCGGACCCCACCAGGGCCGGCACGGCGTAGAGCTGGCGGTCGTACAGCAGGGTCGGGATCTCCCCCGCCAGCACGTCGCGCAGCATGCCGCCGCCGACCGCCGAGGTTACGCCGAGCAGCGAGGCGTGCAGCGGGCTGAGTCCGTACTCCATGGCCTTGGCCGTGCCGACCGCGCAGAACAGCCCGAGCCCGGCCGCGTCCAGCACCAGGATGGCCGGCATCACCCTGGCGACGTGCGGATGCCAGAAGAAGACGATCACTGTGGCGGCCAGCGGCACCAGCACGTAGCCGAGGCTCTGGAAGGCGGCGGGACGCACGTTCAGGATGAGGTCGCGGACGAGGCCGCCGCCCAGCGCGGTGATCTCCGCCAGCACCGCCATGCCGACCACGTCGAGACGTTTGCGCACGCCCATGAGCGCGCCCGACAGCGCGAAGACGAAGATTCCGGCCAGGTCGAGAAGTTCGGACACGTTGGGAATGTCTACCGCATGGCCGGATCGTGGTGCTCGGCCATCATCACCCGCAGCTTCTTCGTGAACATGAACAGCGCCGCCCCCGCCACGATCGCCATCGCCGCCAGCACCAGGTAATAGGCCGGATCCGACAGCACCCGGCCGAGGCGCCCGGTCTGCCCGCCGACGGCGTCGCCCACCGACGTCGCGATGAACCACACGCCCAGCATCTGCCCCTTGAACGCCTCGGGCGCCAGCTTCGTCGTCACCGACAGCCCGACCGGGCTCAGCGACAGCTCGCCGAACACCTGCACCAGATAGACCAGCACCAGCCACCACACCGACACCCTGCCGGTGCCCGCCAGCGCCGCCGCGAGCGCCATCACCACGAAGCTCAGCCCCACCATGACCAGCGCGAACGCGAACTTCTGCGGCGTGCTCACCCGCGTGCCCAGCTTCAGCCACAGCGCCGCGAACACCGGCACGAAGATCATGATGAACAGCGGGTTGAACGACTGCGTGGTGGCCGCCTGGATCGGCAGCCCGAACAGCGACAGGTCGGTGTGGTCGGCGGCGAAGAACAGCAGCTTGCTGGGCGCCAGGTCGTAGATCATCCAGAACACCGCGGCCGCCACGAACAGCCAGATGTAGGCCTTCATCCTGATCCGCTCGTCCTCGGTCAGGTTGTGGCTGCCGAGCAGGATGTAGGCGAAGTAGACGATCGGCACGATCAGGATGAGCACGGTGATCACCACCGTGAGCCGGTCGATCGTCAGCGTCCCCGTCGCCGCCCACACGCCCAGCGCGACCGCGACGAGCGCCACGGCGGCGAGCGCGATGCCGGTGAAGCGGCGCCGCTCGCGCCGGGTCAGGCGCAGGCCGGGCCGCTCGCCGACGCCGCGCAGGCTCTTGCCGCCCCACACGTACTGCACCAGGCCCAGCGCCATGCCGACCGCCGCCGCGCCGAACCCGAGATGCCAGCGGTCGCCCGCGGCCAGCCAGCCCACGACGATCGGGGCGAAGAACGCGCCCAGATTGATGCCCAGGTAGAACAGCGAGAAGCCGGAGTCCCTGCGCGCGTCGTCGCCCTCGGGATAGAGCCGGCCCACCATGACCGAGATGTTCGGCTTGAGCAGGCCGGTGCCCGTGATGATGAGCAGCAGGCCCAGCCAGACGAAGAACGGCGTCGTCACCGGGATCGCCATGCTGATGTGCCCCAGCATGATGACGAACCCGCCCCAGAACACCGACCGGCGCGCCCCCAGGATGCGGTCGGCGACCCAGCCGCCGGGCAGCGCCACCAGGTAGATGAGCGCGCCGTAGACGCCGACGACCGCCTGCGCCGTCTCCTGCGACAGGCCCAGCCCCTGGTGGGCGGGCGATGCGGCCATGAACGTGGCCAGGATCGCGCGCAGGCCGTACCAGGAGAAGCGCTCCCACATCTCGGTGCAGAACAGCGTGGCCAGCCCCCACGGATGCCCGAAGAACGTCCTGCCGCCACCGTTACTCACGCGGGCCCCCCATGCACCATGCGCATTCTTACGATCACTGTACGTGAACAACACGGATCTTTCTCCGCAAGCTCTTGCCGGTACCCGCGCGCTGTGGTGCGATGCATGCCACTCGCATAAGTGATTACTGACAGGAGGCGGGTGCCATGGCCGAAGTCCTTGACGTCCGGGCCGAGATCCTGCGAGAGATCGCCGGCCGTACCGTCTGCGAGCAGCTCGCGAAGGCTGCCGAGCAGCATGACGACGCGCCCGCCTACTCCGACCCGGAAGGGGACGGCTGGCGCACGCTCACCTACGCCGAGGCCCGCACACGGGTGCTGGAGATCGCCGCCGGTTTCGCCGCGCTCGGCCTGCGGCCGGGGGAGTCGGTGGCGCTCATGATGGTCAACCGCAGCGAGCACGTGCTGGCCGACCTGGGCGCCGTGCACGCCGGCGGGGTGGGCTGCACGATCTACTCGACGTTCGCGCCCGACCAGATCGCGTTCGTGGCCGGCGACGTCGGCGCCCGCTACGCCGTGCTCGGCGGCCCCGCCGAGCTGGCCCGCTGGGAGCCCGTGCTCGACCACCTCGACGGCCTGCGCACGATCATCATGCTGGACGGCGCCCCCGCCGGCGACCGCTTCATGACCTGGGACGCCTTCCTCGACCTCGGCCGCGAACGCCTGGCCGCCGACCCCGGCGCCGTCGAGGCCCGCTGGCGCGCGGTCACCCCCGAGGACGTCGCCACCGTGCTCTACACCTCAGGCACCACCGGCACCCCCAAGGGCGTGCCGCTCACCCACACCAACATCTTCTACGAGGTCGCCGCCACCGACCGGATGACCTCGCTGCCCGAGCGCGGCACCCAGATCTCCTACCTCACCTACGCCCACATCGCCGAGCGCATACTCAGCCTTTACCTGCCGCTGGTGAAGGTCTCCCACGTGCACTTCTGCACCGACCTCGCCAACCTCGGCACCACGCTCGGGCAGGTCAGGCCGATGATGTTCTTCGGCGTGCCGCGCGTGTGGGAGAAGATGATGGCCAGGCTGCAGGCCGTGCTCGCCACCCAGCCCGCGGAGCAGCAGGCCGCCGTACGCGCCGCCATGGCCGCCGGGGCCGCCTACGTCGAGGCCGGCCAGTACGGCCGCACGATGACGCCCGAGATCCAGGCCGCTTTCGAGAAGGCCGACGCGTCCCTGCTGTCCGTCATCCGCGGCCTGATCGGCTTCGACCGCGCCGAGTGGACCGCCACCGGCGCCGCCCCCTTAGCCGACGAGGTACGCCACTTCTACGCCGGTCTCGGCCTCAAGGTCATCGACGTGTACGGCATGACCGAGACCACCGGCGCCTTCACCGGCAACAGCCCCGCCTGCTACCGCCTCGGCAGCGTCGGCATGGCCGAGCCGGGCGTCGAGGTCCGCATCGCCGAGGACGGCGAGATCCTCACCCGCAGCCCGCTCAACACCGCCGGCTACCTCAACAGGCCCGAGGCCACCGCCGGGTTCATCGACGCCGACGGCTGGCTGCACACCGGCGACATCGGCGCCGTGGACGAGGACGGCTTCTACCGCGTCGTCGACCGCAAGAAAGAGCTGATCATCACCGCGGGCGGCGAGAACATCTCACCCGCCGAGATCGAGAACCACCTCAAGCAGCACCTCCTCATCGGCCAGGCGCTCGCCTACGGCGACCGGCGCCCGCACACCGTCGCCATCCTCACGCTCGACGCCGAGACCGCGCCAGGCTGGGCGCAGTCGCGCGGCGTCACCTTCGGCTCGCTCGCCGAGCTGGCCGAGCACCCCGAGGTGCTCAAAGAGGTGGAGGAGGCGGTACGCGCGGCCAACGAGAAACTGGCCCGCGTGCAGCAGGTGAAGAAATGGGCACTGCTCGGCGTGGAATGGACGGCCGAGACCGAGGAGCTCACCCCGAGCCTCAAACTGAAGAGGCGGATCATCCACTCGAAGTACGCCGACATCATCGAAGGGCTCTATTCAGGCTGATCCTGGCTTTGCCATTCGGGGCGTGTGTTGTGGCTGTGCCCATTACCGGCCGGTTCCTACCGTCTCGATCATGACCACAAGCCGAAGCCTTCTTCTCGTCTCGCTCGCGGCGGGGTCGCTCACGGTGCCCGCACCGGCTGCCTCCGCCGCGACCGAGCCCGCCATCCGTGCCATCACCGTACGACCCGCGCAACCGGTGGTCGGGGCGCACGGCTCCGTCCGGCTGGTGATCGACGTGATCGCCAGAGGGGTGCGGGGTAAGGACGGCGTCACCGTCAAGGTCGAACCCGGCGCCCCACCGGCCGGCGCCCCGCAGCCACGTCCCGCCACCCCACCCGTCACCGCCCCCCAGAACCCGGCGCCTCCCGCCCAGACCGGCACCCCGGTCACACCACCCGGCGACACCGAGACCCCGGAGCAGGACGAGCCCGAGGAGGCGGTCCAGCAGCCGCCTCAGCAGCCGCCTCAGCAGGAGGCGCAGGAGGAGACCCAGGAAGCGGCTCAAGAAGCGGCTCAGGGCACAGCCCAGTCCGACGCCCAGAGCCCCGCGCGGTCCGACGCGCAGGCCGGCACTCAAACCGGCACCCAAACCGGCACTCAGCCTGGCGCCCAGGCCGACGCCCAGGTCCCGGTGAAGGCTCCTCCCGCCCTCGCGCCCGGCCGGCAGCCCGCCCAGCAGCACGCGATCACCCCGGCCCGCGCCACCCAGACGCCCGCGACCGCGCAGGCCGGCGTGCGGCCGCCCGCCCAGCAGCCCGCGTCCCAGCAGCACGTCATGAACCCGCAGCCGGTCCAGGTCGGGGTGACGGCGCCCAAGGTCGGCGTCCAGCCCCAGACCGGCGAGGTGATCCCGCCCCGGCTGGTGTGGCGCCGCATCCCGGTGCCGCCCGCCCGGATGGCCGACGGCTGGGAGACGTGGCGCTTCCTGCCGGACAAGCGCCTGAACCGCTACTACCCGGCCGGCACCTGGACGATCACCGCCACGGCCAAGGGCAAGGACGGGAAGACGGCCGTCCAGTACGCCTCGTTCGAGCTCAAGCGGGAGAGCAGGCTGTCGTCCGTACGGGCGGAGAAGTCGGCCCGCGGCGACGGCGTGCGCCTGCGCGGCTCGCTCACCAGGGTCGATCCGCGCGGCCTGACCGACTACGGCCCGTTCGCCAAGCAGCGCCTGGAGATCCTCTGGCGTCCCGACACCACCTCGGCCTGGGAGAAGGCGGGCCAGGCGACGACGGACGCGTCCGGCGCGTTCGTCCAGACGGTGCAGGGGCGTACCGGTGGTTATTGGCGCGTCCGCTACACCGGAACTGGACATTACGCACCAGACACTTCAAAAGCGCACCAAATCGCACAGTAGGCCGTTCCGGTAATGGACGTGCGCAAACGCGTCGTTGCCGATTCGTGATCGGCTTTACTGCAACTTTTTCTTCCCCATGCGCGTCTATTGGCGGTGATGTGCCCCGCTTCGGGGGCCGTCTCGCAAACGGGGAAGGAATGTTGTCTTGAAGATGCGACGTCTAGCCGCCGGCCTGGCGGCTGCTGCCATGGGCGCGACGGTGGTGGCGACCTCCGCCGCCACGCCCGCGCTCGCGGACCCGGGCCTCGACCCGGATGTCGCGGGCGGCCACACCAGCCTCCAGCTCGACGTGAACCCCGAGCCCGCGTTCCGGGGCCGCCCCCTGTACATCGGGGGCAAGCTCTCGGTCCAGTGCGAGGAGGACTACATCAAGGGCTTCGTGTCGGTGATCCACTCCGACCGTTGCAAGAAGCAGGAGACCTGGCACCGCCTGGCCTGGAAGCGGGTCGTCATCCTCTTCCAGCCGGCCGGCAGCGGCCGCTGGGAGCACGTCGACACCGTGCGCACGCGCGGCAACGGCCACTTCGCGCTCAAGGTCCCGGCCCGTTCCTCGGGCACCTGGCGCGCGGTGTTCGAGGGCAGCAGGCACCTGGCTCCGTCCGAGGGCAAGGACTGGGTGAAGGTCATCGGCCGCCGCCACCACCACTAGTCACATCTCGGTGAACGCCCGGCCGCACCGGCCGGGCGTTCGTCATCTCCGGGCGAACCCCCGCAACCTTGGACGTGAGCGTGGAATCGATCTAGGGAACAATGTGTTATCGAGGCACAAACCAGGGGATTTCCGGCCCGGCGTAAGGCCGACGTAGGCTGGCGATCCGGGCACACGAACAGGAGGTGACGCCCCGTGTTGCGAGACTCGTTCGGACGGGTGGCGACGGATCTGAGGGTGTCCCTCACCGACAAATGCAACCTGCGCTGCACATACTGCATGCCGCCCGAGGGCCTCGACTGGCTCCCGAAGCCCGAGCTCCTCACCGCCGACGAGATCGTCCGCCTGGTCACCATCGGCGTCGAACGCCTCGGCATCACCGAGGTCCGCTACACCGGCGGCGAGCCACTCCTGCGCCGCGAACTCGTCGACATCGTCGCCCGCACCACCGTGCTCAGCCCCCGCCCGCAGGTCTCGCTGACCAGCAACGGCATCGGGCTGGCCCGCCTGGCCGAGCCGCTGGCCGCCGCCGGGCTCGACCGGGTCAACGTCTCGCTCGACACCCTCGACCCCGGCACGTTCAAGCGGCTCGCCCACCGCGACAGGCACGCCGACGTCATCGCGGGACTGGCCGCCGCCGACGCCGCCGGGCTGCGCCCCGTCAAGATCAACGCCGTGCTGATGCGCGGCATCAACGACCACGAGGCGGTGCCGCTGCTGCGCTGGGCCCTCGACCAGGGCTACGAGCTGCGCTTCATCGAGCAGATGCCGCTCGACGCCCAGCACGGCTGGAGCCGCGCCGACATGGTGACCGCCGACGAGATCCTGGGGCTGCTGTCCGACGCGTTCGACCTCACCCCCGACGACCTCGAAGAGCGCGGCAGCGCCCCGGCCGAGCGGTTCCTCGTGGACGGCGGCCCCGACAGGGTCGGCGTGATCGGCTCGGTGACGCGGCCGTTCTGCGGCGCCTGCGACCGGGTCAGGCTCACCGCCGACGGCCAGGTGCGCAACTGCCTGTTCGCCACCGAGGAGTCCGACCTGAAGACCGCGATGCGCGCGGGGGCCTCCGACGACGAGCTGGCCGAGCGCTGGCTGGCCGCCGTGGCACGCAAGCGCGCCGGCCACGGCATCGACGACCCCACCTTCCTCCAGCCGGCCCGCCCCATGTCCGCCATCGGTGGCTGACGACCCTGCCCCGTCGCTCCCTGGCGCGGGGTTCGGCGCGGGGTTCGACGCGGGGTTCGACGCGGTGATCCTGGCCGGAGGGCGGGCCAGGCGGCTGGGCGGAGCGGACAAACCGGCGCTCACCGTGGGCGGCAGGCCGCTCGTCGAGCACGTCATCGCGGCCGTCTCCGGCGCCGGCGCCATCGTCGTCGCGGGCCCGGAGCGGCGGCCCGTGCCCGGTGTGGTCTACGTCCGTGAGGAGCCGCCGGGGAGCGGACCCGTGCCCGCGCTCGCCGCCGCGCTGCCGCACGTGACGTCCGGCTGGGTGATGGTGCTGGCGGGTGACCTGCCGTTCATGGGGGCGGGCCACGTCGCCGCGCTCCTTCGGGCCGCCCGCGAGGCGGGCGGCGGCGCCGTACTCCTGGATGACGGCGGGCGGGAGCAGTGGCTGGCCGGCGCGTGGCCGGCGGACGGGCTGAAGACCGGGCTCGCCGCTTACGACGGCCGCTCACTCAGGGGCCTGCTCGCCCCCCTCGTACGCGTCCGGCTCACCTTGCCAGGGCGCCCCTGGTTCGACTGCGACACAATGGACGACCTGGAGGAGGCTCGCATGAACGTACTGCACGAATGGACCATCCTGGCCTGCAAGGAGCTGGGCGTCGACCCGGCCCGCGTGGACCGCGACCAGATCCTCGACCTCACCAAGGAGGTCGCCCACGGGGTGGCGAGGCCCGCCGCGCCGCTCACGGCGTACCTGCTGGGGCTCGCCCAGGGTGCCGGCACGGCTCCTGAGGACGCTGTGGCCAGACTGACCACATTGGCGAAGAACTGGAGCCGCGCTACCGAGGAGACCCTGACCGACGACTGACACTCGAACGAACTCTTGAAGTCAAGCTCGTCCCTTCCCTGAAGATTTCCTGTGAATAACGGGGAGGGAGCGAGTGTAAACGATTTCGGGAAAGCCGCCCTATCGAACTCGGGGCGATGGCGAGCGTTGATCCACCACTAACCGGGAAAAGGGCGACGCCGGGTGGTTACGGGGGCAAACCACCCGGCGTCGCTTCATCGGCGTTCCGACGGGGGCCCGGAACGCCGGCACCAGCACTCCGACGGGGGACCGGAGCGCTTGGCTAAAGCGTACACCTACAACCCATGGGATGCGTCAAGACTTAGTCACGACCCGATCTCGCGTCGATGCAGCGGTATCTCGGTTTGGTTAGCCTCCGGGGACTGAAAGGTAGGCGGCGGACCAGGGTTCCCCCTCTCATTGGCCCCGATTACCGCTATGTATGGCAAAAAGACCGCGCCTGCGATGAACAGCAGCCGGTACGGCCACGGCACCGGCACCACGACCGCCAGGATCAGGCAGATCGTGCGGATCCCCATCTTGATCAGGTAGCTGATCTCGCGCTTGTGTATGTCGGCCGACAGCGACGGCTTGGCGTCGGTGACCTGGTGGACTTCCGGTTTCCTGCGCCACCCCTTCATACCTTCCACGGTAGTCCCGCCATGCCGAGCTCACTACCGCGCCCCGGCAGGGAGCGGGGGTCATGCGACCATGGCCTTCTAGTAAGGAGGATGTGGAGATGACGGATCGCACGTACCGCGTGACCGAGATCGTCGGCACCTCAGGGGAGAGCGTCGACCAGGCCATCCGCAACGGCCTCAGGCGGGCCTCCGAGACCCTGCGGCACCTCGACTGGTTCGAGGTGACGGAGATCAGAGGGCACCTCGACGCGGGAGAGGTCGCTCACTTCCAGGTCGGCATGAAGGTCGGCTTCCGCCTCGAAGACGCCTGAGCCGGCACGAGACCCACGCAAAGCCCCGGAGGCCGTTCAGGCCCCGAGAGGGCGCCGAAACGGCCGCACAAGCGCCTCACGGCGGCCCAGCCGGCCGCGGTGAGAAGAAGGCCAGGACATGAGGCGGCCGGGCCCGAAGGGGCTGGGCCCGAAGCGGCCGGGCTCAAGCGGCCGGGCTGGAGACGATCCGGGCGTGTGACCTCCGGGCGCGAAGCGGCCCTGGTCTCCCGCGATGAGCGGGGGACCAGGGCCGCTGGGGGGTCAGCTCGCCTGGCTGACCGTGGACATGTTGAAGTCGGGCACGCGTACCGCCGGCATGACCGTCCGCTGGAAGTAGTCGTTCCACTCCCGGGGCAGCGTCCGCTGTCCAGCACCCACCTCGGTCATCCGGCCGAGCAGGTCGACGGGGCTCTCGTTGAAGCGGAAGTTGTTGACCTCGCCCACGACCTCCCCGTGCTCGACCAGGTAGACCCCGTCGCGGGTCAGCCCGGTCAGCAGCAGCGACTGGGGATCGACCTCGCGGATGTACCACAGGCAGGTGACCAGGAGCCCCCGCTGGGTCGAGGCGATCATGTCGTCGATGGAGGCCTCGCCGGGCCCCGCCATGATCAGGTTGTCGATGGAGGGCGTCACCGGCAGCCCGCTCAGCTCGGCCGAGTGGCGGGTCTGCAGCAGCGCCTCCAGCCGCCCGTCCTTGATCCAGTCGGTACGCGACAGCGGCAGCCCGTTGTCGAACACCGAGCTCTCCCGGCTGGACCGGTGGGCCGTCACGAACGGCGCGCACGCGATGCCGGGCGCCGCGGGGTCGCTCGTCAGCGTGACGGGCAGCCTGGCGAACTGCTCGCCGACGCGGGTGCCGCCGCCCGGCTTGGAGAACACCGTGCGTCCGTCGAGCGCGTCACGCGCTCCCGACGACCAGAACATGTAGATCATCAGGTCGGCCACCGCGCTCGGCGGCAGCAGCGTCTCGTAACGGCCCGCGGGCAGGTCGACGCGGTTCTTCGCCCATTCGAGCCGCTGCGCCAGCGACGCGCCGAGCGCCGAGACGTCGACGTCGGTGAAGTCCTCGGTGGACACGCCCGTCCACGCCGACCGCTTGAGATCGGCGGACTTGGCGTTGACCTCCAGCCGCCCGGTCGGCTGGTCGTGGCGCAGCCGCACCCCGGCGGACGTGCCGAGGAACGTGGAGGTCATCTTGTGCTCGGCGAACCCGTACAGCCGCCTGCCGCCCGCCTCCGCCGTCGCGAACGCCTCACCGAGCGCGGGGGTGAACCGCCCGAACACCTCGATGTCGGTCGGCCGCACCTCCTCGCCCCAGTGCGGCGCCGTGGGGCCGGCCTCGACCAGCGGCCTGGCGTCCTCGGCCGGCTGGGCATCGCGCGCCGCCGCGTCGGCCGCCGCCACCACGTCGGGCAGCTGCTCGTCGCGTACGGCCGCCCGCGACACCACGCCGACCTGCTGACCGGAGATCGAGATGACGGTCAGCCGGGACGAGCGGGCGACGCCGTTGGTGGTCAGCGTGTTGCCCGCGAAGCGCAGGTTGGCGGTGGAGCCCTCGTCGACCAGCACCACGCAGTCGTCGTTACGGGAGAGCTCCAGCGCCCTCTCCACCATCTCCTGAGGCGTCACTTCCCGCCCTCCTGCACCGTGTTGAGGATTCGTACGCCGCGGAACAGCGCCGACGGGCACCCGTGGCTGACCGGCGCGACCTGCCCCGGCTGGCCCTTGCCGCAGTTGAACGCGCCGCCGAGCACGTAGGTCTCCGGCCCGCCGACCGCCTCCATCGACTGCCAGAAGTCGGTGGTCGTGGCCTGGTAGGCGAAGTCCTTGACCTGCCCGTCCAGCCGGCCGCCGGTGATGCGGTAGGCCCGCTGGGCCGTGAACTGGAAGTTGTAGCGCTGCATGTCGATCGACCAGCTCTTGTCGCCGACGAGGTAGATGCCCCGCTCGACGCCCGCGATCAGCTCGTCGGTCGACGGCCCGCCCGGAGCGGGGACGAGCGAGACGTTCGCCATGCGCTGGATCGGCATGTGGCCGGGCGAGTCGGCGAACGCGCAGCCGTTGGAGCGCCCGAGCCCCTTCATCAGCGCCATGCGCCGGTCGAGCTGGTAGCCGACCAGCACGCCGTCCTTGATGATGTCGAAGCTCTGCGCCTGCACGCCCTCGTCGTCGTAGCCGACCGTGGACAGGCCGTGGGCGACGGTGCGGTCGCCGGTCACGTTCATCACGGGTGAGCCGTAGACCAGCTCGCCGAGCTGGTCGAACGTGGCGAAGCTGGTGCCGGCGTAGGCGGCCTCGTAGCCGAGCGCCCGGTCGAGCTCGGTGGCGTGGCCGATCGACTCGTGGATCGTCAGCCACAGGTTGGACGGGTCGATGACCAGGTCGTATGCGCCGGCCTCGACGGACGGCGCGGCCAGCTTCTCGGCCAGCAGCTCGGGCAGCCTGGCCAGCTCGCCCTGCCAGTCCCAATGGGAGCCGGTCAGGTATTCGTAGCCGCGGCCGACCGGCGGCGCGATCGTGGACATGTCGTCGAAGCCGCCGCCCGCCGCCTTCATGGCGTTGAACCGGGGATGGATCCGCACCCGCTGCTGGGTGGTCGAGGTGCCGGCGGTGTCGGCGTAGAACTTCTGCTCCTTGACCTGCAGCAGCCGCGCCGAGACGTGGTCGGCGCCCTTGAGCAGCCCGGCCGACCAGTCGGCCAGCAGGCTCACCTTGTCGGACGCGGCCACCTCGAACGGGTCGATCTCGTAGTCGGACACCCACACCGCGCCGGAGTGCACCGGCTCGGGCGCCAGCTCGATGGGCTCCCTGTTGATCGGGGCGCTCACCTCCGCCACGCGCACCGCCTGCTCGGCCACCACGGCGGCGGCCTCGGGCGTCAGGCGGATGCCGGAGGCGAAGCCCCAGGTGCCGCCCTTGACCACGCGCACCGCGTAGCCCAGGTCGTCGGCGTCCATGGCGCCTTCGAGCCGGGCGTCATAGAGGTTGAGCGACTCTGCCCTGACGCGTTCGAGCCGGAAGTCGGCGTGCTCGGCGCCGAGGTCGCGAGCGCGTTGCAGAGCGGCGTCCGCGAGCTGCCGCAACGGCAGCTCCAGGAAATCGGGATCGATCTGGCGCATGTCCACGATCCTAACCCTGTGATCTTGTGCCACCCGGACAAGCGGATACCCGCCGGTAGGGGATAGCGTCAGGTGTCATGGCACGCTCTGTACTCGTCACCGGGGGCAATCGCGGCATAGGCCTCGCGATCGCCCGTGAACTCGCCGCGGCAGGCGACGCCGTCGCGGTCACCTATCGATCGGGTGAGCCGCCCGAGGGCCTGTTCGGCGTGCGCTGCGACGTCACCAGCACCGCCGACGTCGAGGCCGCCTTCGACAAGGTCGAGGCCGAGCACGGCCCGGTCGAGGTGCTGGTCTCCAACGCCGGCATCACCAAGGACACGCTGCTGGCCATGATGAAGGAGGAGACCTTCACCGAGGTCATCGACGCCAACCTCACCGGCGCCTACCGCGTGGCCAAGCGGGCCATCAGGCCCATGATGCGGCTCAAGCGCGGCCGCATCGTTCTCATCTCCTCCGTCGTCGGCCTCAGCGGCCAGGCCGGCCAGGCCAACTACGCCGCCTCCAAGGCGGGCCTGGTCGGGTTCGCCCGCTCGCTGGCCCGCGAATACGGCTCGCGCAACATCACCGTCAACGTCGTCTCGCCCGGCTTCGTCAACACCGACATGACCGCCGAGCTCGACCACGAGGCCATCGTCTCCAACATCCCGCTCGGGCGGCAGGCCGCGCCCGAGGAGATCGCGCGCGTCGTGCGCTTCCTGACCAGCGACGACGCCTCCTACATCACCGGGGCCGTGATCCCCGTCGACGGCGGACTCGGAATGGGGCACTGACATGGGCATTCTCGACGGCAAGCGGATCCTCGTCAGCGGCGTGCTGACCGACTCCTCCATCGGCTACGCGGTGGCCAAGCTGGCCCAGGAAGAGGGCGCGACGGTCGTGCTGACCGGCTTCGGCCGGCTCAGCCTCGTCGAGCGCATCGCCAAGCGGCTGCCCGAACCGGCGCCGGTGCTGGAGCTCGACGTCCAGAACACCGAACACCTCGCCACCCTCGCCGACCGCGTGGGCGAGCACGTCGACGGGCTCGACGGCGTCGTCCACTCCATCGGCTTCGCGCCGCAGAGCGCACTCGGCGGCAACTTCCTCAACACCCCGTGGGAGGACGTCGCGACCGCGCTCCAGGTCTCGACGTACTCCTACAAGTCGCTCGCGGTGGCCTGCCTGCCGCTGATGAAGGAGGGCGGCGCGGTCGTCGGCCTCGACTTCGACGCCTCCAAGGCGTGGCCGGTCTACGACTGGATGGGCGTCGCCAAGGCCGGGCTCGAGTCCTGCAACCGCTACCTCGCCCGCGACCTCGGCAAGCACGACATCCGCGTCAACCTGGTCGCGGCCGGTCCGCTGCGGACGATGGCGGCCAGGTCGATCCCCGGCTTCCAGGAGTTCGAGGACAGCTGGCCCGCGAAGGCGCCGCTGGGCTGGGACCTCGCCGACACGCTGCCCACCGCCCGCGCGTGCGTGGCGCTGCTGTCCGACTGGTTCCCCGCGACGACGGGCGAGATCGTCCACGTCGACGGCGGCGTCCACGCCATCGGCGGCTGACCCTTTCCAGCAGAAGACCCCTGGCTCCTGAGCCGGGGGTCTTCTGCTGTCCTGGCGGGTTCTCGGGCCCTGATCGAGGGCGCTGCTCAGGCCAGGCGGTGGCGGCCGTTGCCGGCGTGGGCGGGCTCGAAGGGGATCGACTCGGCAGGCTCGTTGCCGTGCCGCCGCTGCTGGACGATCCGGGTCGCCAGCACCGCGGAGCCGAGCAGCGCGATGGTCAGCACGGTGCCGATCACGTCGGAGGCCGGCGGGCTGGGCCGTACGACGCGCTGGTCCTGCATCGGCACGGCCAGCTCGTGCTGGAACGGGTTGGGCCACAGCAGGTCGACCCGCGGCTCCTCGGCGTGCGCGGTCTTCTTCTTCGGCGCCGCCCGATGGACGCCGCTCTCCTGCCGCTCGGGCCGGGTCGTCCGCGGCCTGGCGGGCACCGGCTGGGGGAGCGAGGTGGCGGTGGCGGAGATGAGGCCCTCGCCGGGCTGCTCGGTGCGGGTGGCCGACGGCGAGGCGGAGGGCTGGGGCGTGAGCCGGTCGACGGTGCTCTGATCGGTGCACGACAGCACGGACAGGCATTCCTCGTCGCGCTCGGGCTCCCGGGTCGGCCTGGGCGTGGTGGCGGGCCGCTCATCCTCCTCGTCGGGGGCGGACTTGGCGCGCCCGTTCGGCAGCACCTCGCCGACCCGCCCGAGCACCTCGTCGGTGGTCCTGTCGAGCCCCTCGGTCACCTTGCTGGTGGTGCCGCCGGTCAGCGTGTCGACCGTGCCGGTGACGGCCTGGACGACGTCGCACAGGGTGTTGGTCACCCCCGAGAGCAGACCCCCGTCGCGCGTGCAGTCCTGGGCGGTGGCCGACGCGGCGGGAGCACCCACCGGGACGGCCACCAGCGCCACCGCGAGTACTCCGACCGAGATCGCGGTTCTGGTCCCCATCCGTCCCCTCCTGCGTCGCTTCCGGAAGAAATCTTGCTGGACATCGGCCGGAAGACGCAGGCTTTTCGTGGCTGAAGTTGCGATTCGGTATCGACTAGTGATACGCGAGGGCACCTCTCGTTCAGTGCGGCGGTGGCGGGCGGCCGCCTCAGTCGAGTGACGACACGTCATCGAGGGCCTCTCGGATCTCTATCGGCAGCACGACGTCCTCGGCGGGCAGGACGCCTTTGAGCTGCGCGTGCGTACGGGCGCCGACGATGGCGGAGGCGACGCCCGGCTGGTCGCGCACCCATGACAGGGCCACGGCCAGCGGCGACACGCCGAGGCCGTCGGCCGCGGTCATGACGGACTCGACGACCCGGCGGCTGCGCTCGTCCAGATAGGGGCGGACGAAGTCGGCGAAGTGGGGCGTCGCGGCCCGCGAGTCGGCGGGGATGCCGGTGCGGTATTTGCCGGTCAGCACTCCGCGCCCGAGCGGTGACCAGGCCAGCACGCCGACGCCGAGGTGTGCGGCGGCGGGCAGCAGCTCGCGCTCGGGCTCACGGGCCAGCAGCGAGTATTCGGTCTGGGCCGCGGTGATCGGGATGCGGCCGGGGACCATCTTCTGGGTGACGGCGGCGGCGGCGAGCTGCCAGCCGGTGTAGTCGCAGACGCCGGCGTAGACGGCGCGGCCGGAGGAGACGATCGCGTCGAGCGCGGCGAGGGTCTCCTCCAGCGGCACCTCCTCGTCATAGGTGTGCAGCTGCCACAGGTCGACGTAGTCGAGCCCGAGGCGGTTGAGCGAGTCGTCGACGGCGGCGATGAGGTGGCGCCTGGAGGCGTCGCGCGGGCGGCGGCCCGCGGGCGTGACCACGGCCTTGGTGGAGATGACCAGCTCCGAGCGCGGCACGGAGTCGCGCAGCATGCGGCCGAGCAGCCGCTCGGCGTCGCCGCCCGTGTAGACGTCGGCGGTGTCGACCAGGTTGCCGCCCGCGTCGAGGAACGTGCGGAGCTGGGCCGCGGCCTCGTCCGCGTCGGTGTCACGCCCCCAGGTCATCGTGCCGAGCCCCAGCCGGGACACCGACAGGCCGCTGTGGCCGACATAGCGCTGCTCCATGATCCCGCCAGGTTACCGTTCAGGCCGATGAAACGTCGTGATCGACGCCTGCGACACTTGCGGGATGACCACGTTGCTTCTGGTCCGGCACGGGCTGACGGACCTCACCGGGCCGGTGCTGGCCGGCCGTACCCCTGGGGTGCATCTGAGCGAGGCGGGCAGGGCGCAGGCCACCGCGCTCGCCGGGCGCGTCGCGGGCGTCAGGCTCGACGCCATTGTCTCCAGCCCGCTCGAACGTTGCCGGGAAACGGCACAAGCGGTCGCCGAAGGACGCGAGCGGGAGGTGATCATCGACGAGCGCTTCATCGAGTGCGGCTACGGCGACTGGACCGGCAGGCCGCTGAAGGAGCTGGCCAAGGAGCCGCTGTGGCCGGTCGTGCAGGCGCATCCGAGCGCGGTGACGTTCCCCGGCGGTGAGTCGCTGGCGGAGATGCAGCATCGCGCGGTCGCGGCGGTCAGGGAGTGGAATCGGCGCCTGGGGGAGAAGGCTGTCTACCTCGTGTGCAGCCACGGCGATGTGATCAAGGCGATCGTGGCCGACGCTCTGGGGCTCCATCTCGATCATTTTCAGCGGATAACAGCTGATCCGGCCGCTCTCACAGTCATTCGCTATGCCCCCTTGCGTCCCTTTGTCCACAGGATTAACGATATGGGGGAATTGAAGCTTCCCGAGGATTCGGAGGAGAAAGACGGGGGAGAAAACATCACCGGGAGCGATGCCGCCGTCGGCGGCGGACCCGGAACCACGTAAGGTCAGGCTATGCCGGTCTTCGACTACGACCCACCGGAGAGGTTCGTCGCCGGTGCCCTGGGGCGGCCGGGCGCGCGGGTCTTCTTCCTGCAGGCCAGGGCCGAGGGCAGACTGACCACGGTGGCGCTGGAGAAACTGCAGGTGGCGGCGCTCGCGGGCAGGCTCGACGAGCTGCTCGACGAGGTGCTGAGACTCAGCGGCGGCACCGCCCAGGTGCCCGCGCTGGCTCCCGCCGACCTGGCCGACGACGCTCCTCTCGACACGCCGGTCGCGGAGGACTTCCGCGTCGGCACCATGGCGCTGACCTGGGATGCGGAGAAGTCACAGGTGGTGATAGAAGCGCAGGAGGTCATCGACGAAGACGATCTCGACAGTCCCGACCCCGCGGTGCTGCGCGTGCGCATCAGCGCCGGGGCCGCGCGGGCCTTCACCCAGCGGGCGCTCCAGATCGTCGCGGCGGGCCGGCCCCCGTGCCCGCTGTGCGGCCAGCCGCTCGACGCCACGGGGCACGTCTGCGTCCGTCTCAACGGCTACCGCGGGGGTGAGGCGGCTTCATGACCGCTCCCGAGAGCGAACCGGCCGTCAAGCCCGCCCCACCGCCGCCCGTGCATGACGAGGAGGCCCTCACGCTGCTGCGCGACGGCACGCTGGAGGTCGCGGGGCGGCTGGTCGAGGCGACCAACATGACGCTCTACTGCTCGGTCAAGCTGGGCTCGCGCTCGGCGGCCTGCGTCTACAAGCCCGTACGCGGCGAGCGCCCCCTGTGGGACTTCCCCGACGGCACCCTCGCCGCCCGCGAGGTCGCCGCCTTCGAGGTCTCCCAGGCCACCGGCTGGCGCGTCGTGCCGCCCACGGTCTACCGCGACGGGCCCTTCGGCCCCGGCATGTGCCAGCTGTGGATCGACACCGAGCGCGAGATCGACCTCATGCGCCTGGTCAAGAGCCGCAACCCGGTCGTGCGCCGGATGGCGGTCTTCGACGCGGTGGTCAACAACGCCGACCGCAAGGGCGGCCACCTGCTGCCGCTGCCCACCGGCCACGTCTACGGGGTCGACCACGGGGTGTGCTTCTCCGTCGAGGACAAACTCCGCACGGTCCTGTGGCAGTGGCGGGGCAAGCCGCTGGCCCGCGAGGCGGTGGCGGTGCTGGCCAAGCTGGAGCGCGACATCGAGTCCGGCGACCTCGGCCGCAAGCTGCGCGAGCTGCTGACGCTGGCCGAGGTCGAGGCCACCTGGCAGCGGGTGCGGCGGCTGCTCGACACCGGCGTGCACCCCTACCCGTCGGAGGGCTGGCCGGCCATTCCCTGGCCCCCGATCTAGGGCGATCCGGGCGGGTTTACTAGCCTTTGCCCCATGTGCACGCTGATCGTGAGGACCGGCCGCGAGCTGACGCTCATGGGCGTGAGGGACGAGTTCGCCGACCGGCCGTGGGAGGGGCCTGGCGAGCACTGGCCCGACTACCCCGGCGTGATCGGCGGGCGCGACCTCAAGGCCGGCGGCACCTGGCTGGCCGTCAACCCGGCGGCCCGCCGCGCCGCCGCCCTGCTCAACGGGCACGGCAGGGCCGCCGACGAGACCACGAAGGTCTCGCGGGGCGACCTGGCGCTGCGGGCGGCGTACACCGGCGAGCCGCCCACCGGCGACCTCGGCCGCTACGACCCCTTCCACCTCGTGCTGGCCGGCCTCGACCGGGTCCTGCTGTTCAGCTGGAACGGCGAGCGGCTCACCACCTCCCCGCTACCCGAGGGCACCAGCATGGTCGTCAACTCCGGCCTCGACCCCGAGAGCGAGCGGGTGGCCGCCTACCTGCCGCGCTTCCGCGCCGCCGGCGACTGGAGCGAGCTGGCCGCCGAGGCGCCCTCCGACGACCGCGGCGCGCTCATCATCCGGCACGAGCTGCCGGACGGCCGCGTCTTCGCCTCCCTGTCGGTGATGCGGGTCTCCATCGCGCGGGAGAGTGTGACGTACGACTTCACCGACCTGACCGCCGATCAGGACAGATAGGCTCAAAGGCATGAGATCGTGGTCTGCCCAGAACGTTCCAAAGCTCCCAGGTGAGAGCATTCCGCTGAGTCTCTACGACACGTCGGCCAAGCAGGTGCGGCAGACCGATCCCGGGCCGACGGCCAGGATGTACGTCTGCGGCATCACCCCCTACGACGCCACCCACCTCGGCCATGCCAACACCTACCTCGCCTTCGACCTCGTCGGCCGCCTGTGGCGCGACGCGGGCCACGAGGTCCACTACACCCAGAACGCCACCGACGTGGACGATCCGCTGCTGGAGCGGGCAGAGCAGACCGGCGTCGACTGGCAGGAGCTGGCCGAGCGGGAGATCGAGCTGTTCCGCGGCGACATGGAGGCGCTGCGCATCATGCCGCCCCGCGAGTACGTCGGTGTCACCGAGGTCGTCGGCCGGGTCGCCGACCTCATCACCCGGCTGTCGGCCAAGGGCGTCACCTACGACCTCGACGGCGACGTCTACTTCAGCGTGGCCGACGCCCCCAAGTTCGGCCAGGTGTCCGGCTACGACGAGCAGGAGATGCTGGCCCTGTTCGCCGAGCGCGGCGGCGACCCCGACCGGGCCGGCAAGCGCGACCCGCTCGACTGGCTGATGTGGCGGGCCGAGCGGCCAGGCGAGCCCGCCTGGGACACACCGCTCGGCCGCGGCAGGCCCGGCTGGCACATCGAGTGCACCGCGATCGCCCTCGACAACCTGGGAGCCGGCTACGACGTCGCCGGCGGCGGGTCCGACCTGATCTTCCCGCACCACGAGTGCGGCGCCTCCGAGGGGCACGCGGCGACCGGCGAGTGGCCGTTCGCCAAGTTCTACACCCACGCCGGGATGGTGGGGCTCGACGGCGAGAAGATGTCGAAGTCGAAGGGCAACCTCGTCTTCGTCTCCAAGCTGCGCGAGCGGCACGACCCGATGGCGATCAGGCTCGTGCTGCTGGCCCACCACTACCGCTCCGACTGGGAGTACACCCCGGACCAGCTCAAGGCGGCCGAGGCGCGGCTGGCCCGCTGGCGCTCAGCGGTCGCGCTGCCCTCAGGCCCGCCCGCCGGCGACCTGCTGGCCACGGTGCGCGAGCGGCTGGCCGACGACCTCGACGCGCCCGGCGCGCTGGCCGCGATCGACGCCTGGGCCGACGCCGCCCTGGCCGCCCCCGGCTCTGACCCCGCCGCCCCCGCCCTGGTCAAGGACCTCACCGACGCCCTGCTCGGCGTCGCACTCTGATCCCACCCCGCACCACCTGACTCACCGCCAGGCCACCCCGCCAGGCCACCCCGCCCGGCCACCCCGCCCGGCCACCCCGCCCGGCCGTTCCCCGTTGAGCGGCCGGGCGGGGCGCGTCACACCTGGACGCCTTCGAGCTGCTCGATCGCGGCCAGTTCCGCCGCGAACCACTCGATCGTCCTGCGCAGCCCCTCCTCGGCCGGCACCCGCGCCCGCCACCCCAGCAGCTCGGCCGCCAGCGTCGTGTCGGGCCGCCTGACCTTCGGGTCGTCGGCCGGCTTGTCGATGAAGCGGATCTCCGACGACGACCCGGTCAGCTTCCTGACCAGGGTGGCCAGCTCCAGCATGGTCAGCTCGTCGGGATTGCCGATGTTGACCGGCCCGGCGAAGTCACCGGCCGCCATGGCGAGGATGCCCGAGACGGTGTCCTCGACGTAGCAGATGGAGCGGGTCTGCCTGCCGTCACCGGTGATCGTGATGGGCTCGCCGGTCAGCGCCTGCCGGATGAACGTCGGGATCGCCCGCCCGTCGAACGGCCGCATGCGAGGCCCGTAGGTGTTGAAGATCCGCACGATGCCGGTGTTCGTGCCGCGCGACTGGCGGTAGGCGGTGGTCAGCGACTCGGCGAAGCGCTTGGCCTCGTCGTACACGCTGCGCGGCCCCACCGGGTTCACGTTCCCCCAGTACGTCTCCTTCTGCGGGTGCTCCAGCGGGTCGCCGTACACCTCGCTGGTGGAGGCGAGCACGAACCTGGAGCCCTTCTCCCTGGCCAGGCCCAGCGCGTGCAGCGTGCCGACGCTGCCGACCCGCAGGGTCTCGATGGGGTAGCGCAGGTAGTCGGCCGGCGAGGCGGCCGAGGCGAAGTGCAGGACGAGGTCCAGCCGGTCGGGCACGTGCACGTATCCGGTCAGGTCGCACTCGATGAGCCGGAACTCCGGCCGTTCCAGCAGGTGCTCGACGTTGCGCGGCCCGCCGGTCAGGAAACTGTCCATGCAGATGACGTCCGCGCCCTCGTCCAGCAGCCGCTCGCACAGGTACGAGCCCAGAAAACCCGCGCCCCCCGTGACCAGCGCCCTCATGATGTGACCTCCATGGCAGCCTCCACGACTTCCGACACCTCGATTTCGAGCAGGCCGGGGTCCGGCCGCTCGCCGTGCGGGTCGCCGTGGTGCCCCGTCCACAGGGCGACGTGCCGCCAGCCGGGCGGCGGGCCCCACAACATCGGCGAGACCGGCCCGAACAGCACCACCGACGGCACGCAGAACGCCGTCGCGAGGTGCGCCACCCCCGTGTCCCCGCACACCACCAGCCGCGACCGGCTGACCAGGTCGATCAGATCGGCCAGGCGGGTACGCCCGGCCAGCATGCGCTCCGGCGGCAGCCCCGCCAGCTCGGCGACCCGGGCCGCGATCGGCACCTCGGCCGCGTTGCCCGTGACCACCACGTCGTCCAGCGCGGCCGCCACCTCGGCGAACCGCTCGGGCGGCCAGCGCCGCGCCGGGTAGGCGGCGCCCGGGTGCACGATCGCGGGACCCGTACGGTCGGAGATGCCGAGCGTCAGGTCAGCCGGATCGGCCGGGATGCCGTGCCACTCCAGCAGCCCGCACCAGCGCCGCACCTCGTGCACGCCGTCCTGCCAGGCGGGCCCGGTGCCGAAGCTGATCAGCCGCCCCGGCTCGGTGCGCTGCAGCGCCTCGATGCTCTGCGGCCCCTTGCCGTGCAGGTTGACCGCGACGTCGGGCCGCTCGAACGGCACGGGCCCCGGCCCCGCGACGTCCACCTGGTCGTCCACGGCGCCGATCAGCGGCAGCAGCGCCTCCAGCGCCCGGGGGGCCGCCAGCGTGATGCGATGCCCGGGAAAGGCCTGGCGCAGCGCCCGCAGCGCGGGCACGGCCGTGAGCAGGTCGCCCAGGCCGAGCCCGCGCAGGGCCAGCAGCTCTAGGGCCATGACGTCTCCGTGGACGGGCAGACGACCAGCTCTCTCACCTCGCATCCGGCCGGCTGCCGCAGCGCGAACACCACCGCCTGGGCCACGTCGGCCGGGTCGTTCAGCCCGGCCTCAGGACCCGGCTTGTACTGCTCGGGACGGCCGTCGAAGAAGCTCGTCCGCATGCCGCCCGGGATCAGCAGGGTCACCCCCACCTCCCCGCGCAGCTCGATCGCGAGCCCCCGGGTGAAGCCGACGACGCCGAACTTCGACGCCGAGTACGCCGACGCGTCGCTGAGCGGACGCAGCCCCAGCGTGGACGCGCAGGTGACGACCTTGCCGCGGGTGTGCTTGAGGTACGGCAGCGCCGCCCGTACGACGGAGGCCGTGCCCAGCAGGTTGACCTTGATGACCCGCTCCCAGTCGTCGGCCGGCACGTCCTCCAGCCGGCCGCAGGCGTCGATGCCCGCGGCGGTGACGACGCCGTCGAGGCCGCCGGCCCGCTCGGCCAGCTCGCGTACCGCGCGCTCGGCCTCGCCCCGGTCGGCGAGATCCGCCGTCACGTGCTCGAAGCGCTGGTCCGGCGCGCGTACGTCGACGACGAGCGCCTTCCAGCCCTCTTTCTCCACCGCCTCGGCGGTGGCCAGGCCGAGCCCGGACGCGCCCCCGGTGATCAAAATGTTCACTGGATCTCCCTGATCAGGTTGGTTGTCGATCGCCCCGGCAGCGTGCTCAGCACGACGATCTCCGCGCCGAGCCTGCCGAGTACCTCGGATTCGGGCAGCGTCTCCCCCTCGTAGTCGCCGCCCTTCACCCACACGTCGGGCCGCAGCCGCTCGATGGCCGCCGCCGGGGTGTCCTCGTCGAACACCAGCACGGCGTCCACGCAGCCCAGCGCCCGCAGCACCTCCACCCGGTCGCGCACGTCCACGATGGGCCTGGCTGGGCCCTTCAGCCGGCGTACCGAGTCGTCGGAGTTGACGCAGACGACGAGCGCGTCGCCGAGCGCCCTGGCCCGCCGCAGCAGGCTCACGTGCCCCGCGTGCAGCAGGTCGAAGCAGCCGCCTGTGGCGATCAGCCGGCCCCCCTGGGCACGGGTGAGCCCGGCCACCTCCAGCGCGGTGCGCGGACGGTCGCCGAGCCGCTGCTCCTGCACCTTCACCGAGGCGGCGCCGCCGCGTTCGACGAAGCGGGACGCCTCGCCCACGCCGGCGGCCACCGCCTGCGCGGCGTCCGCGCCGTCGCGCATGGCCAGCGCGGCGGCGCCGGCGAGCCGGTCGCCCGCGCCGCACGCGTCCTGGCCGCCCGCGCGCACCGGCGGCGGCACCGTGGTCAGCGGGCCGCCCGCCACGGCCAGCGCGGCTCCGCGCTCGCCGGTGGTGACGGCCACCGCCCTGGCCCGCAGCGCCCGCACCAGGCGGCGGGCCGCCTGGTCGGGGCCCTGGTAGCCGGACGGGCACAACAGCTTCGCCTCCGCCTCGCTGGGCGTCAGCAGCGCGCAGCCCGGCATCGGCTGCTCGCCGCGCGGATGCGGGTCCCAGATCACCGGTACGGAGACATCGCGCAGCAGCTCGCGGGCCATCCTGGCGACGCCCCTGCCGTAGTCGGACACCAGCACCGCGCCGGCCCGCAGGATCGCCTGCGCCGCCTCCTCGGTGGGGGAGAAGCGCGCGGTGCCGTCGCCGGTGTCCAGCCTGACGAGCGTCTGGCCGCGCGACCTGATCCGCGTCTTGCGCACGGTGCCGCCGCGTAGCGGCAGGCGTACCAGGTCGAGCTCCTCCGACAGCAGCCCGCACAGGCGGTGCCCGTCCTGGTCGTCGCCGACCGCCGTGATCAGCACCACGTCGGCGCCGTCGCGGGCGGTCAGCAGCGCCGCCAGCCCCGCCCCGCCGGGCCTGGCCCGCTCGTACGAGACGTCCACCACGGGCACGGGGGCGTCGGGGCAGAGGCGGTCGGCGTCGCCCTCGACGTCCACGTCGAGCAGCGTGTCACCGATGACGACCAGCGGGCCTGGCTTCACAGCGCCTCCTCCACGGCGTCGCACAGCAGGTGGATCATCGCGAGGTGCACCTCCTGGACGGTGGCCGTCTCGCCGGGCACGGCGACGGCCTCGTCGCAGAGGTCGGCCAGCGCGTTCGGCCCCGGGCCCGTCATGGCCCAGGCCGTCACGCCGCACTCGCGCGCCGCCGCGGCGGCGGCCAGCACGTTGGGGCTGCCGCCGCTGGTCGACAGGCACACCAGCACGTCGCCCGGACGGCCGTGCGCGCGCACCTGGCGGGCGTAGACCTGGTCGGCGCCGAAGTCGTTCGCGATGGCCGTCAGCGAGGAGCCGTCGGCGTGCAGCGGGATCGCCGCGTACGGGCGCCGGTCGTCCCTGAACCTGCCGACCAGCTCGGCCGTCAGGTGCTGGGCCTCCGCGGCCGAGCCGCCGTTGCCGCAGGCGAGCAGCCGGCCCCCGGCCGACAGCACGCCGGCCAGCCGGCCGCCCCAGCCCCGTACGGCGGCCGCCTGGTCATCGACCTTCTCCAGGGCGTTCCAGAGCTTTTCCAGATGCGCGTCCATGATCAACCCCCCAGGGCGGCCAGCCGGCCGACCTTGCCGTCGATGACCTGCGTGTACACGGCCTCGGTGAGCTCGGCGACGCGCGGCCAGCCGTAGCGCTCCCGGGCCCGGCGGGCGCCGGCCGCGCCGATCTCCGCGCGCCGCCGAGGGTCGCCGAGCACGTCCTTGAGCGCCCTTGCCAGCGCGCGGGGCCTGCGCGGCGGCACCAGCACGCCGCAGCCCGCCACCGTGTCGAGGTGGCCGCCGACCGCCGAGGCCACGACGGGCACCCCGCACGCCATCGCCTCGACGGGCACCATGCCGAACGGCTCGTACCAGGGCACGGTGACCACGACGTCGGCCGCGCGCATCAGCGCGGGCACATGCCGCCTGGGCACGCTGCCGATGACGTGCACGCGGTGGCCCATGCCGTAGCCGTCGGCCAGATCCCTGAGCCTGGCCGCCTCCTCGTCGCCCGGCCCGCCGCCGGCGATCACCAGCTCGGCGTCGGGGAGCTGGCGCATCGCCCTGATCAGCGTGTCCACGCCCTTGCGCGGCACCATGCGGCCGATGCTCAGCACCATCGGCCCGTCCGTGCGCGGCGCCACGGGCCCGTCAGGGCGGAACGCCTCCAGGTCGACCCCGCACGGGACGACCGAGACGCGCCGCTCCGGGATGCCCATCGCGCACAGCTCGCTCACCTCGTCGCTGCAGGTGGCGAGCACCGCGTCGGCCCGCTTGCCGATCTCGCGCTCGGTGTCGATCCGGTGCGCCGGGCTGGTGTCCGCCTCGCCCTGCCAGCGCCGCTTGACGGTGCCGAGCGCGTGGAACGTCTGCACCACCGGCAGCCCGCCGGCCGCCTGCAGCGCGGCCTGGCCGCTCATCCAGAAGTGCGCGTGCACGACGTCCGGCGGGCGCGCCGCCCAGCGCTCGGCCAGGCGCTCGGTGAACTCCGGCATGTACGGGGGCAGCTCGTCCTTCGGCACCGGGGCCGCCGGACCAGCGGTGACGTACTCGACCGTGACGCCCGGCGCCAGGCGCACGGACTCGGGTTGCTCCTCGGAGGAGCGCCGGGTGTGCACGGCGACCGTGTGCCCGCGCTCGGCGAGGGCGACGGCCAGCGCGGCGACGTAGACGTTCTGGCCGCCGGAGTCGACGCCGCCGACCGCCGCCAGCGGGTCCGCGTGCTCCGAGATGAGATCGACCTTCACTGCGTCAGCTCCCTCACTGCCTTGACCACCTGCTCACTCGTCACCTGGGACAGGCACGGGTGCCCCGGCACCGGGCAGACGCGCGCCCTGCTTCCCCGGCAGGGCGCGTGCTGGTCGCCCAGCACGACGGAGGGCACGCCGTACGGGGCCCACCGCACCAGCGGGACCACGGGGGCGAACAGGCTCACGACCGGCGTACCGACCGCCGCGGCCAGGTGCGCGGGACCGGTGTTCCCGGCCACGAGCACGCCGGCGCGCTCGATGACGGCGGCCAGTTCCGCGAAGGTGGTCACTCCGCCCAGATCGGCCGCGACGTCGTCGGCCACGTAGGCGGTGAGGTCACGTTCTGTGCCGGTCACGACGACCCGGTGCCCGTCCTCGGCCAGCTCCCGCACCGTCTGACGGTGCCGTTCCGCGGGCCAGGTACGGGCGGGCGCCGAGGTCCCCGGGTGCACCACGACATACGCGCCTTCACCGGCATCGGCGCCGGCGCCTAGCAAGTGCCCTGTTTCCGGGCGGATATCCGGCAATGGCCGCCGAACTGCGAGAACGCCGTCATCGTCCGGTGGCAGTGTGAATCCGGCCGCCTGCGCGACCGCGAGCATGCGTTCGGCCTCCGGGACGTCCACGCTCTCGTCCACGACGTGCCGCACGTCCAGCAGCGCGCCGGGGTAGTCGTTGCTGATCGCGGTGATCCGCGCCACCCCGGCCAGCCTGAGCAGCAGCGCCAGCGGCAGCGCCGACTGGTGGAACGAGGTGAGCAGCACCGCCTCGTCCACGTCCCCGACCCGGCCGATCAGGTCCTCGACCTGGTCCCTGGTGACGGGCGGCGGCGTGTGGTCGATCCACGGGGCCTGCCAGGTTTCCACCCGGTCCACGCCGGGCAGCAGCTCGGCCGCCGCCCTGCCGTTCGGGCCGGCCAGGAAGACGACCTCGGCGGCCCGCGTGCGCACGGCGCGCACGGCGGGCCCGGCCAGCAGCACGTCACCGGCATCGTCAAGCCGCGCCACCAGCACCCGCCCCCGATCGGGCGCACGGCCGGGGCCAGGGTCCGGTCCCGGGTCTGGTCCGCGGTCTGCAGGACCTGTCATCGCCGCACTCTCCATTTCCCCCGCAACCGGTGCGCGCAGGCGACCGGCGGGATCAGCACGCTGGTGACGGCCATCCGCAGCACCTCACCCGGCGTACGCGGGCCCGGCGCGATCCGCCGCCAGGCGAACTCGGCGGTCAGCGCGGCCCACACCGCACCCGCGGCCAGCGCCGCGATGCCTACACCGGGGCCCACACCGGGGCCCGCGCTCGCGCCCCTGCGGCGGGCTCTTGTGGCGGCGCTCGTGACGCCCAGCAGGGCGGCCGTGAGGCCGGCGGCGGTCGTGGCGGCGTGCAGGCGCAGCCGTCCCGGCGCGCCGCCGATCGCCGCCCGCCAGCCGGGCCCGTGCAGCCGCCGCATGAGCGCGTCGTCGGCGTTGCCCCGCTGGAAGCGCACGCTCGCCCAGAACCCGTCGTCACGGACGGGATGCGTGGTCACCCGGTCGCCCTTGACCAGCCGGTGCCCGGCCCGCGACACCCGCAGCGCGAGATCGGCGTCCTCCCGGTACGCGCGCGGGAACCGCTCGTCGAAACCGCCCATGGCCTGCAGCACCTCGCGCCGGTACGCCATGTCGGCCGTCACCCACAGCGCGCCCGACAGCCCTGCGGTGTGCCGCTCGGCGTCGGTCGGCCTGCGCCGCACGGGCCGCGGCACCCGGATCCTGCCCTGGCTGCCCGCCACCTCGGGCGGCAGGTCCACCAGGTCCTTCCAGACCGCCTGCGCCCACCCGGAGGCGGGGATCACGTCGTCGTCCAGGAAGACCACCCACGGCGTGTCGGCGGCCCGCCAGCCCGCGTTGCGCGCCGCCGCGGGCCCGCGCCCGCCCGAGCGCACCACCCGCACGTGCGCCGGAACGTGCAGCGCCCCGGGATCGCCGCGACGGTCGTCCACCACGATCACCGGCACGTCGGAGCCCACGGCGGCGAGCGTCTCGCGCAGCGTGGCCCGCCCGACGGTGGGGATCACCACGGTGAACATCAGCCGAACACCTCCCCGCGCCGCACCAGATAGGGCCCGAGCGCCAGCACGTCCACGGGTGCGGACCCGAAGCACTCCAGCGCGTCACGCGGGTCGTCCACCATCGGCCGCCCTGCGGTGTTGAGGCTCGTGTTGACCACCACGGGCAGCCCCGTCCGCGCCTCGAACTCGCTCAGCACCCGCGCCATCAGCGGCTGCCGCTCGGGCGAGACGGTCTGGATGCGGGCGGTCCCGTCCACGTGCACGACCGCGGGGATGCGCGCCGCCCAGTCCGGGTGCACGTCGTGCACGAACAGCATGTACGGCGACGGCACAGGCCCCCGCCCGAAGATCTCCCGCGCCCGCGACTCCAGCACCATCGGCGCGACGGGACGGAACTGCTCGCGCCCCTTGACGTCGTTGAGCCGCTCGGTGTTGCGCGGATCGCCCGGATGCGCCAGCAAGGACCGGTGCCCGAGGGCTCGCGGCCCGTACTCGGAGCGGCCCTGGAACCAGGCCACGATCCGGTCGGCGGCCAGCTCGGCCGCCACCGCCGCGCCCAGGTCGGCCGGCCGCGTGTACGGCACCCGCGCCACGTCCAGCCACGCCCCCAGCTCCTCGTCGGTGAAGCCGCGCCCCAGGGCAGGGCAGCTCATGGGCGCGGCCGGCTCGCCGTAGACCTGCGCCAGGTGCAGCGCCCCGCCCAGCGCGGTGCCCGAGTCGCCGGCGGCCGGCTGGACCCACACCTCGTCGAACGGCCCCTCGTCCAGCAGCCGCGTGTTCGCCACGCAGTTGAGCGCCACCCCGCCGGCCAGCGCGAGGCGCCGCTCCCCGGTCCGCTCGTGCAGCCAGCGCACCAGCTCGAGCAGCACCTCCTCCAGCCGGGCCTGCACGCTGGCGGCCAGGTCGGCGTGGTCGGAGGTCCAGGGAGCGCCCTTCTTCAGCGCCTTGGCGTAGACGTTCCAGTCGACGGGCTCGACGCGGAACCCGCCGTCGCCGGTCGCGTAGATCACCTCGCGCAGCGCCTCCAGGTGGCGGGGGCGGCCGTAGGAGGCCATCGCCATCACCTTGTACTCGTCGCTGGAGCGGAGGAAGCCGAGGTGCTGGGTGACGTCCTCGTACATCAGGCCGAGCGAGTGCGGCAGCTCCTGGGTGGCGAGGATGTCCAGCTCGCCGCCCCGGTAGCGGCCGGCGAGGTGGGAGACGTTCTCGCCGCGCCCGTCGCACACCAGCACCGCGCAGTCGCGCCACGGCGAGGCGAGGCCCGCCGAGGCCGCGTGCGCGACGTGGTGCGGCACGTAGCTGACCTGCCCAGGGTCCAGGCCGGGCAGCGCCGTGGCGAGGAAGGCCGGGGCGCGCACCGCGTACCGGGTGCGCAGGTCCTCCCAGTCGCCCTCCGGCCGCTGGACCACCAGCGAAGGGTCGTAGGAGTAGGCGACGGCGTCGATGTCCTCGGGCGACAGGCCCGCCTCGCTCAGGCACCAGGCGGCGGCCAGCTCGGGCAGCTCCCAGGCGGAGAAGGCGAGCGGTCTCTTGCCGTGCTTGCGGCGGCTGAAGCGTTCCTCTTCGGCCGCGGCCACGATCCTCCCGTCGGCCACGAGCGCGGCGGCCGGGTCGTGGAAGATCGCGTTGATGCCGAGAAATCTCATGCTTCCTCCCCCTGAGGATGTCGAGAACCGCTACCGAGAGAAGCGGCTCTCAAACCTGACGCCACCCCGAACGGGGTCGGAAAAGGCCAAAACGGGCATGGCCGCCTGGGATTGCTCACGCTGAGTAGTTGTTTGCCAAGCCGGGCCCCGGGTAGCTGCCGGGCACGCGACGGAGGTGAATGGTGTTCGAAAAGCGGCGTCCCGGGGCCGTGCTCTTCGACCGGGACGGAACCTTGATCAGGGACGTGCCCTACAACGGCGACCCCGGCCGGGTCGAACCCATGCCGGGCGCGGTGGAGGCGCTGGGCCGGCTGAGACGCGCCGACGTGCCGGTGGCCGTGGTCACCAACCAGTCGGGCGTCGCCAAGGGCCTGCTGTCGCCGGACGAGATGGACCAGGTGAACGCCAAGGTGGAGGAGCTGCTCGGCCCGTTCGACGCGTGGGCGATCTGCGTGCACGACGACGCCGACGGCTGCACCTGCCGCAAGCCCGCGCCCGGCCTGGTGATCAGGGCCGCCGCGGTGCTCGACGTCAGCCCGCGCGACTGCGTGGTCGTCGGCGACATCGGCCGCGACATGGAGGCGGCCAGGGCCGCCGGGGCCAGGGGCATCCTCGTGCCCACCGAGCAGACCCTGGAGGAGGAGATCGAGCGGGCGCCCGAGGTCGCCGACGACCTCAGCGACGTGGTCGAGCGCGTGCTGAGCGGCGCGGAGGACCCGGTGCCCGCCGTCTCGGCCCCCTGGGCCCGCGCCATGGGCTGGAGCCGCTGGTGAAGATCCTCCTCTGGCACGTTCACGGCTCGTGGACCAGCGCGTTCATCCGCGGGTCGCACGAGTACCTGCTCCCGCTCGTCCCCGGCCGTGGTCCCGATGGCCGGGGGCGGGCGGCCACGTACGACTGGCCGGACAGCGCCCGCGAGGTGCCCTGGGACCGGCTGCGCGACGAGCAGGTGGACGCCGTCGTCTACCAGCGCCCGTACGAGATCGACCTGGCCCGCGACTGGCTCGGCCCGCGCGTCTCCCGCCTGCCCGCCGTCTACGTCGAGCACAACACCCCCGCGGGCGACGTGCCCCGCACCCGCCACCCGCTGGCGGACCAGAGCGACGTCACGCTCGTGCACGTCACCCACTTCAACGAGCTCTACTGGGACAACGGCCGCGCCCCCACCCGCGTCATCGAGCACGGCGTCCCCGACCCAGGGCACCTCTACAGCGGCGAGCTGGCCAGGGCCGGTGTCGTCGTCAACGAGCCGGTGCGCCGCACCCGCGTCGCCGGCACCGACCTGCTGCCGCGCTTCGCCGAGCGGGTGCCGCTCGACGTGTTCGGCATGAAGGTGAACGGGCTGCCGTACGGCACGTACGAGGACCTGCCCCAGCACGTCATGCACGCCGAGCTGGCCAAGCGGCGCGTCTACCTGCACCCCTACCGCTGGACCTCGCTCGGCCTCGCCCTCATCGAGGCCATGACGCTCGGCATGCCGGTCGTCGCGCTGGCCGCCACCGAGGCGATCGAGGCGGTGCCGCCCGAGGCCGGCGTGCTGTCGACCAAGGTGCACGTGCTGGCCGACGCGCTGGCCGAGTTCGCGGGGGACCCCGAGCGGGCGGGCCAGGCGGGGAAGGCCGCCAGGGCCGCCGCTCTGGCCCGCTACGGGCTGGACCGCTTCCTGCGGGACTGGGACCGCCTGCTCGGCGAGGTATGACGCCTTGAGGCATGGGTAGGCGCGAGGAGCATGATGATGATGCTCGACTGGACACGCAGAGCCGCCTGCCTGGACCTCGACCCCGAGCTGTTCTTCCCGATCTCGATGGAGGGGCCGAGCCAGTCGCAGGCCGACCGGGCCAAGCGGGTGTGCGCCCGCTGCCCCGTGCGCGAGCCGTGCCTGGCATACGCCCTGGACACCCGGCAGGCGTACGGCGTGTGGGGCGGCACCGACCCCGGGCAGCGGCGCGAGCTCAGCCTGGCAGAGCCGCGAGAAAACGTTCCCGCTCGTCCGCTTCGAGGTGGTCACTGAACAGCACGCCGTCGAGGTGGTCGGTCTCGTGCTGGAGCACCCGCGCCAGCGTGCCGAGCGCCCTGACGGTGACAGGCTTGCCGAACATGTCACGGCCACGCGCGGTGACCATGTAGGAACGTTCCAGGGGCCACCACACGCCCGGCGCCGACAGGCACGCCTCATCGGCCGTCACCCGCCGCTGTGACAACTCCAGCCGCGGGTTGACCAGATGGCCCGACTTGCCGTCGTAGTCGTAGACCACCACGCGTACCGGCTCGCCGAGCTGCGGGGCCGCCAGCCCGGCCCGCCCCGCGCCCGCCCGCAGCGTCGCCGTCAGCGACTTCACCAGCCGGCGCAGCTCCCGATCGAAATCCTTGACCGGCTCGGCGACCGTGCGCAGCACCGGATCGCCGAACATGCGAATAGGCAGGACCGTCACCCGCGACTCCCCGATAGGCGGCCTCGTCACGGAGAACGTTTCCCCCGCCCGCGCCGGGCCAATCACGCCACCGCAGCCTTGTAGCACAGCGGTAACAGAGGAGACCCCCGGGCGAAACCACCCGAAAGCAGTATCGGAGGGTGATCTCACTTGCGTCACACGCACCTGTGATGCCTGACCGGGTGCTCGGGGCCCGGCCAGGCGTCCCCGACTATCTGGAGGTGCACGCATGAGCGCGCTTCCCCTGGAGGGCGGCTCGTCACCGGAGACGGCGCCCGACGCGCTGGCGGGCTTCACCGTCGGCGTGACCGCGACGAGACGGCGCGAGGAGTTCGGCGCCCTGCTGGAGCGCCGCGGCGCCCGCGTGGTCAGCGCCCCCGCGATCCGCCTCGTCCCCCTCGCCGAGGACGCCGACCTGCTCGCCGCCACCCGGCAGAGCCTGCGGGCCCCGCTCGACGACGTGGTCGTCACCACCGGTGTCGGCTTCCGCGGCTGGATGGCCGCCGCCGAGGGCTGGGGCCTGTCCGCCGAGCTCGGCGAGCACCTCGCCGGCGCCCGCCTGCTCACCCGCGGCCCCAAGGCCAGGGGAGCGGTGCGCGCCGCCGGGCTCAACGACCACTGGACCCCCTCGACCGAGTCCTGCCATGAGGTCAAGGAGCACCTCCTCGCCCAGGACCTGCGCGGGCGGCGCATCGCCGTCCAGCAGCACGGCGAGCCGCTGCGCGACTTCGTCGCCGACCTGCGCGCCGCCGGGGCCGAGGTGATCGAGATCCCGGTCTACCGGTGGCTGCCGTACCGCGACATCTCGCCGCTGCGCCGCCTCATCAGCCAGACCGTCTCTGGCTCGGTGGACGCGGTGGCCTTCACCAGCGCGCCCGCCGTGCACGCCATGCTGAACGCCGCCCGCGCCGACGGGCTCGAAGAGGCGCTGCTCGCCGCGTTCGGCGGCTCGGTCGTGGCGGCCTGCGTCGGCCCCGTCACCGCCGACCCGCTCGCCTCGCGCGGCGTGCCCACCCTGCAGCCCGACCGCTCCCGGCTCGGCGCGCTCGCCCGCGCCCTGGCCAGGCACCTGCCCGAGCACGGCGTCACCCGGCTCGTCGCGGGCGGCCACCGGCTGGAGATCCGCGGCCACGCCGTGGTCGTGGACGGCGAGCTGCGGCCGCTGCCGCCGGCGCCGATGGCGGTGCTCAAGCGCCTGGCCGACAAGCCGGGCCACGTGGTGTCGCGGGCCGACCTGCGTACGGTGCTGCCGGGCAGCGTCGCCCGCGACTCGGCAGAGCACGCCGTGGAGATGGCCATCACCCGGCTGCGCCGCGCGCTCGGGCCCGGCGGGATCGTCGAGACCGTCGTCAAGCGCGGCTACCGGCTCGCCTGCCTGTACGAGGCCGGCCTTTGACCCTCGCACCACCCACCCCCGACTCCGCCACCTGGCCCGCCCGGGGCCGGTGGCCGTCGATGACAGCTGCCCCGCACACCGAGGAGTTCCGCATGCCGTGGCCCGTTCCCGCCGGAGCCGGCCGATGACCCCCACGCTCGTCCTGGCCGCCCACGGCACCCGCGACCCCGCGGGGGAGCGGACGCTGGCCGCGCTGGCGCGGACCGCCGGGGCCGCACGTCCAGGACACCGCGTGGAGCTCAGCTACCTGGAGCTCAGCTCGCCGCTGCTGGCGCAGGTGCTGCCCGCCGTGCGCGGGCCGGTGGTGGTCGTGCCGCTGCTGCTGGCCGGCGGCTACCACGTGCACGTCGATCTGCCCCGCGTCGTCGCCGAGCACCGGCCGGAGGCGGTGGTGGCCCGCTGGCTGGGCCCGCACCGGCTGCTCACCTCGGCGCTGGCGCGCAAACTGGCCCGCGCGGGCCTGCGCGCCACCGACGCGGTGCTGCTCGGCGCGGCCGGCTCGTCCGACCCGGCGGCGCTGGCCGACGTGCGCGCCGCCGCGCACCAGCTCGCCGTGCGGCTGGCCCGCCCGGTGACCGCCGCGTTCGCGTCGGCGGGCACGCCGTCGCTGGACGAGGCCATGGAACGGCTCGCCTCGACCCCGGCCGCGCGGGTGGCGATCGCCTCGTACGTGCTCGCGCCGGGCTTCTTCCACGACCGGCTGGCCGCGGTGGCCGCGGGCCATCCCGCGGCGGTGGTCAGCGAGCCGCTGGGAGCCGACCTCGACGTGGCGGCGCTGATCTGGCACCGCTACGACGAGGCCGTACGCCGCTCCGCCGCCATGCCCCGCACGCTGCGCCGGGCATGACGTGAAAGAAGATCAGGCGGGGTCGAGGCGCAGCTCGCGGACGATCTCGCGAGCAGTGGCGTCCCTGGACGGCGCGGCGTCGGCGCCGACGAACATCTCGATGTAGGCCCGGTGGAAGCAGCCCGCGACCAGCAGTCGCGCGCTCGCCTCCGGGTCGACGTCGGCCCTGATGCGGCCCAGCCGCTGCTCGGCCGCCAGGTACGCGGCCAGCGGCGTGGTCTCCGTACGAGGCCCGAGCTCGGTCTCCTTGATGGCCTGGCGGAAGCGTACGGTGACGTTGGGCGAGGTGAAGGCCGGCAGCGCGGCGCTCTGGACGTCGATGTAATAGTCGATGCCCGCCCGCGCCACAGGCAGAAGATTGTCGGAAACGGACCCTTTTCCTGCGCTATGGGCTAAATCATGAAGAATGCTCAACCAGAGGGGAAGTCGATCCTGGAGCAGCGCGAGGAAGTGGTCCACCGAGCCGCCGGCACGGTCCTCCCTGAGCGAGACGGCCATCTCGAGGATGCGCCGCCGGGTGTCCTGGCTCCTCTGGTGCGGGTCAACATGGGATGTCGCCATGGCATGCCTAACGTGCGCGGTCGGAGGATGTAGGCATCACGTGCGAAGCCGGAGCTTTCGGCCGGCCAACTCTGAGTCCCGGCTTGTCGGGATCTGGTGGTCCCCGATTATTACCTGAAAACGAGAAAATTGGGCAGATTTACTACCTGAGGGTTAGCTGTCCGTGTCGCGATCTCTACGTCGCAGGTAGCGCTCGAACTCCGCCGCGATCGCGTCGCCGCTGGCCTCGGGCAGCTCGGCGGCGTCCTTGCGCTCCTCGAGCTCCTTGACGTATTCGGCCACCTCGCTGTCCTGCGAGGCCAGCTCGTCGACGCCGCGCTCCCACGCCCTGGCCTCCTCGTCGAGGTCGCCCAGCGGCATCGGGATCTCCAGGACGTCCTCCAGCCGGCGCAGCAGCGCCAGCGTCGCCTTGGGGTTGGGCGGCTGCGCGACGTAGTGGGGCACCGACGCCCACAGCGAGATCGCGTCGAGCCCAGCCTTGCCGAACGCGTGCTGCAGCACGCCCACGATGCCGGTCGGGCCCTCGTAGCGGCTCAGCTCCAGCCCCGTCGAGCGGGCCAGCCCCTCGGTGGTGGCGCCGCCGAGAATCGGCACGGGCCTGGTGTGCGGCGAGTCGTTGAGCAGCGCGCCGAGCATGACGGCCAGCTCGATGCCGAGCTCGCGGCAGGCGTAGATGATGTCGTCGCAGAACGAGCGCCAGCGCATGTTGGGCTCGATGCCGCGCAGCAGCACCACGTCGCGCTCGACGCCCGGGGGCCGCGCGCGCAGCAGCCGCGTCGTCGGCCACACGATCGACTGGGCCAGCCCGTCGGTCATCTCCACCACGGGCCTGGTGACCTGGAAGTCGTAGTAGTCGTCGGGGTCGAGCGCCACCAGCGGCTCTGCCTTCCAGGCCGACTCGAGATGGGCGATCACGCCGCTGGAAGCCTCACCCGCGTCGTTCCACCCCTCGAACGCGGCGATGAGCACCGGGTCGACGAGCTCGGGGAGCCCTTCGAGCTCTATCACGTGTCGCCTCCACTTCCCTTCGTCCCGCTAAGCCTATGCGGTGAGGAGGCATCGCCGTCACCGATCTCCCCCCTAATGCCGCCCTGCCCCGTTCGCGACCCGCGAACGCGCCCCGCAAGACAACGATCACGAAACGCCCGGAATGAACCGCCGCACCCCGCCGACGCCGTACTGGCAGGGGCTCCCGCCGTGGCCTGAGGCGGTCGAGTGGCGTGCGAGCGGCGCTCGAAGCCCACCCGATAAGCTGAACCTCATGAGCATCTCCCCGTCCTTCCGAGAAGTGTTGTCCCAGCGCGTCATCGTGGCCGACGGGGCGATGGGCACGATGCTCCAGGCCCAGGACCCCACGCTCGACGACTTCCACGGGCACGAGGGCTGCAACGAGGTGCTCAACGTCACCCGCCCCGACATCGTGCGCGGCGTCCACGACGCCTACTTCGCGGTCGGCGTCGACTGCGTCGAGACCAACACCTTCGGCGCCAACCTCGCCGCGCTCGGCGAATACGACATCTCCGACCGCGTCTTCGAATACTCCGAGGCCGGCGCCCGCATCGCCCGCGAGGCCGCCGACCACTGGGCCACCCCCGACCAGCCGCGCTTCGTGCTCGGCTCCATGGGCCCAGGCACGAAGCTGCCGACGCTCGGCCACCTGCCCTACGCGAGCCTGCGCGACGCCTACCGCGACAACGCGGCCGGCCTGATCGCCGGCGGCGCCGACGCGCTCATCATCGAGACCTGCCAGGACCTGCTCCAGGTCAAGGCCGCCGTGGTGGGCGCCAAGCGGGCCATCGAGGCGGCCGGCCGCGACATCCCGATCATCGCCCAGGTCACCATCGAGACCAACGGCGCCATGCTGCTCGGCTCGGAGATCGGCGCCGCGCTCACCGCGATCGAGCCGCTCGGCGTCGACATCGTCGGGCTCAACTGCGCGACGGGCCCCGCCGAGATGAGCGAGCACCTGCGCTACCTCGCCCGCCACTCCAGGCTCAAGCTGTCCTGCATGCCCAACGCCGGCCTGCCGGTGCTGACCGCCGACGGCGCCTACTACCCGCTGAGCGCGCAGGAGCTGGCCGAGGCCCACCAGACCTTCACCCGCGACTACGGCCTGTCGCTGGTGGGCGGCTGCTGCGGCACCACGCCCGAGCACCTGCGCCAGGTGGTCGAGAAGGTGCGCGGCAAGCAGCCCGCCACGCGCCGGCCCCGCCCCGAGCCCGGCGCCTCCTCGCTCTACCAGACCGTCCCGTTCCGCCAGGACACCTCCTACCTCGCCATCGGCGAGCGCTGCAACACCAACGGCTCCAAGGCCTTCCGCGAGGCCATGCTGGCCGGCCGCTGGGACGACTGCGTCGAGATGGCCCGCGACCAGGCCCGCGACGGCGCCCACATGCTCGACCTGTGCGTCGACTACGTCGGCCGCGACGGCGTGACCGACATGAAGGAGCTGGCCTTCCGCTTCGCCACCGCCTCCACGCTGCCGATCATGCTCGACTCCACCGAGCCCGCGGTGCTGCAGGCCGGTCTCGAGATGCTGGGCGGGCGCGCCGCGGTCAACTCCGTCAACTACGAGGACGGCGACGGCCCCGACTCCCGCTTCCAGAAGATCATGCGGCTGGTCCGCGAGCACGGCGCCGCCGTGGTCGCCCTCACCATCGACGAGGAGGGCCAGGCCCGCACCGCCGACCACAAGGTGCGGGTGGCCACCCGCCTGGTCGAAGACCTCACCGGCAACTGGGGCATGCGGGTCGAGGACATCATCGTCGACTGCCTGACCTTCCCCATCGCCACCGGCCAGGAGGAGACCAGGCGCGACGGCCTGGAGACCATCGAGGCGATCCGCGAGCTCAAGCGCCGCTACCCGGGCGTGCAGACCACGCTGGGCCTGTCCAACATCAGCTTCGGCCTCAACCCGGCCGCCCGCATGGTGCTCAACTCGGTGTTCCTCAACGAGTGCGTCAACGCGGGGCTCGACTCCGCCATCGTCCACGCCTCCAAGATCCTGCCGATGGCGCGCATCCCCGACGAGCAGCGCCAGGTCGCCCTCGACATGGTCTACGACCGCCGCCGCGAGGGCTACGACCCGCTGCAGCGCTTCATGGACCTGTTCGAAGGGGTCGACGCCGCCGCCATGCGCGCCGGCAAGGCCGAGGAGCTGGCCGCGCTGCCGCTGTGGGAGCGGCTCAAGCGGCGCATCATCGACGGCGAGCGCAAGGGCCTCGAGGCCGACCTCGACACCGCGCTCGACCAGCGGCCCGCCCTGGAGATCATCAACGACGTGCTGCTCGACGGCATGAAGACGGTCGGCGAGCTGTTCGGCTCGGGGCAGATGCAGCTGCCGTTCGTGCTGCAGTCGGCCGAGGTGATGAAGGCCGCCGTCGCCTACCTCGAGCCCCACATGGACCGCGTCGAGGGCGAGACCAAGGGCCGCATCGTGCTGGCCACCGTCAAGGGCGACGTCCACGACATCGGCAAGAACCTCGTCGACATCATCCTGTCCAACAACGGCTACCAGGTCGTCAACCTCGGCATCAAGCAGCCGGTCTCGGCCATCATCGAGGCGGCCGACGAGCAGAAGGCCGACGTCATCGGCATGTCGGGCCTGCTGGTCAAGTCGACGGTCATCATGAAGGAGAACCTGGAGGAGATGAACTCCAGGGGCCTGTCGCAGCGCTACCCCGTGCTGCTCGGCGGCGCCGCGCTCACCCGCGCCTACGTCGAGCAGGACCTCGCCGAGCTGTTCGAGGGCGAGGTGCGCTACGCCCGCGACGCGTTCGAGGGGCTGCGGCTGATGGACGCGTTCATGGCGGTCAAGCGCGGCGAGGCGGGCGCGACGCTGCCGCCGCTGCGCGAGCGGCGCGTCAAGACCGGCGCCACGCTCGTCCGCACGCCCGTCGAGGAGCTGCCGGCCCGCTCCGACGTCGCCGCCGACAACCCGGTGCCGCGCGCGCCCTTCCACGGCGACCGCCTGGTCAAGGGCATCTCGCTGACCGACTACGCCGCCTTCCTCGACGAGCGCGCCCTGTTCCTCGGCCAGTGGGGCCTCAAGCCCACCAGGGGCGGCGAAGGCCCCGGCTACGAGGAGCTGGTCGAGACCGAGGGCCGGCCGCGGCTGCGCATGTGGCTCGACCGCATGCAGACCGAGGGCCTGCTGGAGGCGGCCGTCGTCTACGGCTACTTCCCGTGCGTCTCCGACGGCGACTCGCTGATCATCCTCGACGACGCCGGTGATGAGCGCACCCGCTTCACGTTCCCGCGCCAGCGCCGCGACCGCCACCTGTGCCTGTCCGACTTCTTCCGCCCGAAGGACAGCGGGGAGGTCGACGTCGTCGGCTTCCAGGTGGCCACCATGGGCGCCAAGATCTCCGAGGCCACGGCCGAGCTGTTCGCCAAGGACGCCTACCGCGACTACCTCGAGCTGCACGGCCTGTCGGTGCAGCTCACCGAGGCGCTGGCCGAATACTGGCACGCCCGGGTGCGCGCGGAGTGGGGCATCGGCGGCGACGAGTCGCTCGACGACATGCTCAAGGTCAACATCCAGGGCTGCCGCTACTCCTTCGGCTACCCGGCCTGCCCCAACCTGGAGGACCAGAAGCAGCTGTTCGAGCTGCTCGACCCCGAGCGCATCGGGGTGACGCTGTCGGAGGAGTTCCAGCTCCACCCCGAGCAGGCCACCTCGGCGCTGGTCGCCCACCATCCCGAGGCGAAATACTTCAACGTCTGACCCGCCCGGTCCCGCCGCGCGCCCGGCATCGGGCGGTTCGCCGTGCGCGCAGGGGCGGCAGCGTGACCCGGTGAGAACCGCCGACCGATCGGGGAGAGCACTTCATGGACGCCGTCTTCTTCGACATGGACGGCCTGCTGGTGGACAGCGAGCGCGTCTGGCTGGAGATCGAGACCGGGGTGATGGCCAGGCTCGGCGCCGCGTGGACGCCCGAGCACCAGGCCCACCTGGTGGGCGGCTCCATGGAGCGCACGGTCGACTACATGCTGGCGGTCTCGGGCGCCGAGGTGGCGCCGCAGGCCGTGCGGGAGTGGATGATCGACGGCATGGTGGCCCGGCTGCAGGACGGCGTGCCCGTGATGCCGGGCGCGTCCGAGCTGCTCGACGCGCTGCGCGATGAGGGGGTGCCGGTGGCGCTGGTCACCTCCTCGCTGCGGCCGATCGCCGACGCGGTGCTGAAGAGCGTCGGCAGGGAGCGGTTCGACCTGGTGGTGACGGCCGATGACGTCACCCGCACGAAGCCGGACCCCGAGCCCTACCTGACGGCCGCGCGGCGGCTCGGGGCCGAGCCGGTGCGCTGCGTGGTGCTGGAGGACTCCCCGAACGGGGTGGCCGCGGCGACGGCGGCCGGCTGCGCGGTCGTGGCGGTGCCGAGCCTGCTGCCCGTCGAGCAGGCGCCGGGGCGGCTGGTGGTGACGTCCCTGACAGACGTAGGGGTCGCGGACCTGAGGGCACTTCTGGGGCCGTAGGCACGTTCCCCTAAGGGAAAAGTGGTTCTCACGGAGGAGGCGCACGGGCCTTCGCGTGCCAGGATGGTAAAGCAAGAGCCACGGACTAGGGGGCGGCGAGATGGACACCTTCAACGCGATCGCCTGGCTGCCGCTGTGCGCCGGTGCGACCATAGCCGGGCTGGTGCTGGCCTTCCTGGCGTTCCGGCGCCGGGGCGCGGCGGCCGGCATGCGGGTGACGGCATGGGCGCTGCTGCCGATGGCGGCCCTTCTCACGGACGCGCTGCAGTCGCTGTGGACGATCGGCACCACCGTGGTGGGCTTCGTGACGGGGCTGGTGTTCAAACCGACGGTGTGGGCGGGCGTGGCGCTGGCCGGGCTGTCGGTCGTGCTGTTCGTGGTGTCCGGGGTGATGCGCGGCAGGAAGCTGTCCTCGGGGCGGAAGCAGCCGGTCGCCGAGACGCCGGAGGCAGGCGCCGGAGCGGCGGGCCCGCAGGCAGCCCAGAAGCCGGGCCAGAAGCCGGGCCAGAAGCCGGGCCAGAAGCCCGCCGGGGCGGCCAAGCCGCAGCCCGCCGTGAGCCAGAAGCCGGCGAGCAAGGGCGACGACGACTTCTCCGACATCGAGGAGCTCCTCAAGCGGCGCGGCATCAGCTGAACCGGACACCCCGCGTGACTATGTCACGGTTCCGAGACGTAACCGGAACTCGCCCTAGACAATCCGTTCAAGATCAATACGAATGAGTTTCGCAACAATCACGGATTGGCCACATAGCGGCCTGAGGGACTAGTCAGCGCAGCTCAGGCCATAGATTCTGCCCCATGAGGTCGCGACAAGCGGTCTAGAGTCAGCACGCAATGACTGCGTCGTCTTGTCAGCAGGGGGCATTACGGAATGACCGCACCGCTCGACGTTCCCGGATCAGCAGCCGAGGCGAACCCGGAGGCTGTCCTCGCCGGGACGGGCAAGGCCATCCAAGGCCGATCCCTCACCAGGATCGCCTGGATGCGGCTGCGCCGCGACAAGGTCGCACTCACCGGCGGCATCATCGTCATCCTGCTGATCCTCGTCGCGATCTTCTCCTCGCCGATCATCTCCGTGTTCGGCCACCCGCCCCTGGAGTTCCACCAGGACGAGATCGACCCGAACACGCTGCTGCCCAAGGGCGCCTTCGGCGGCGTGGGCGGCGAATACCTGCTGGGGGTCGAACCGGTCAACGGCCGCGACATCTTCAGCCGCATCGTCGCCGGCGCGTGGATCTCGCTGCTGATCGGCTTCGTCGCCACGCTGCTGTCGGTCATCATCGGCACCACGCTCGGCGTCATCGCCGGCTACTTCGGCGGCTGGGTCGACCAGATCATCGGCCGGCTCATGGACGTCTTCCTCGCCTTCCCGCTGCTGGTCTTCGCCATCGCGCTGGCCGGCGTCATCCCCGACGAGGGGTTCGGCCTGGAGGGCAACGGGCTGCGCATCGCCATGCTGATCTTCATCATCGGCTTCTTCAGCTGGCCCAGCATCGGCCGCATCGTGCGCGGCCAGACGCTGTCGCTGCGTGAGCGCGAGTTCGTCGACGCCGCCAAGAGCCTCGGCGCCCGCCACGGCTACATCCTCTTCCGCGAGATCCTGCCGAACCTGCTCGCGCCGATCCTGGTCTACGCGACGCTGCTCATCCCGACCAACATCCTCTTCGAGGCCGCGCTGTCGTTCCTCGGCGTCGGCGTCAGCCCACCCACCCCGACCTGGGGTGGCATGCTGTCCGAGGCGGTCCGCTTCTACACACTGCCCCACTTCGTGCTCTTCCCGGGGCTGGCGATCTTCATCACGGTCCTGGCGTTCAACCTGTTCGGCGACGGACTGCGCGACGCCTTCGACCCACGGGCGCACTGAGTCCCGCCAACGCTTCATCCCCCGCATCTCACTCATCAAGGGGTTAGTCAATGAGAAGGAAACACGCACTGGCCGGAGCCGCGACAGCGGTCCTCGCCCTGGTGCTCTCCGCCTGTGGCGGCGGAGGTGGGAGTACCTCACAGCAGCCCGCCCAGTCGGCGTCAGGCGGTGCCGCGCAACCCGCGTTCAACGCCGCGCTCACCTCGGTCTACAACCCGTCCACGAAGAAGGGCGGGACGCTGAAGGCGGCCCACTCCTCCGACTGGGACAGCCTCGACCCGGGTGACACCTACTACGGCTACTCGTTCAACTTCGGCCGCTTCTACTGGCGGACGCTGACGATGTACAAGCCGGGTCCCGGCCCCGAGGGCAACACCGTCATCCCCGACCTGGCCGAAGGGCTCGGCGAGGCCAGCGACGGCGGCAAGACCTGGACGTACAAGCTGAAGAGCGGCCTGAAGTTCGAGGACGGCACCCCGATCACGGCCAAGGACGTGGCCTACGCGGTGGCGCGCTCCTTCGACAAGGAGACCTTCGCGCACGGCCCCTCCTACCTCAACGAGCTGCTCGACTGGCCGAAGGACTTCAAGGGCGTCTACAAGACCCCGGACGTCGACTACAAGTCCGCCGTCGAGGCCACCGACGACAGCACCGTCGTCTTCCACCTGAAGAAGCCGTTCGCGTCGATGGACTACATCGTCCAGATGCCGATGACGGCTCCGGTGCCGAAGGACAAGGACACGGGCGCCAAGTACAAGGAGCACGTCGTCTCCTCCGGCCCGTACAAGTTCGAGACCAACGAGATCGGCAAGCGCTTCACCCTGGTCCGCAACGACCAGTGGGACCCGGCGACCGACCCGAACAGGCCGGCCCTGCCGGACCGCATCGAGGTCCAGCTGAACGTCAACGCCGACGACCTCGACAACCAGCTGATCGCGGGTGACATCCACCTCGACATCCCCGGCACCGGCATGCAGCCCGCCGCGCTGGGCAAGGTGCTGCCGGACCCGGCGCTCAAGGCCCGTACGGACAACCCGACGATCCCCAGGCTCTGGTACGTCTCGGTCATCCCGGACAACCCGCCGCTCGACAACGTCGAGTGCCGCAAGGCCGTGATGTGGGCCGCCGACCGCGTCGCCAACCAGACCGCCTACGGAGGCCCGCTGGCCGGTGGCGACATCGCCACCAACGTCATGCCGCCGCCCATCGTCGGCCAGGAGAAGTTCGACCTGTACGCCACCCCCGAGAACAAGGGTGACGTCGAGAAGGCCAAGCAGGCCCTCACCGCCTGCGGCCAGCCCAACGGCTTCGAGACCACCATGGCGTTCCGATCGGACCGCCCGCGCGAGAAGGCGCTGGCCGAGGCCATGCAGCAGGCTCTCGCCAAGGTGAACATCAAGCTCGACCTCAAGGGCTTCCCGGCCTCCAGCTACTTCTCCGACTACGCCGGTAACACCGACTACGTCAAGAGCAACAAGATCGGCCTGGCCACGCACGGCTGGGGCTCCGACTGGCCCGACGGCTACGGCTTCATGCAGGCCATCGTCGACAGCCGCACCATCCGCAAGGCCGGCAACTACAACCTCAGCGTCAAGAGCCCGGAGGTCGACAAGCTGATCGACCAGGCCTCCGCCGAGCTCGACGACACCGCCCGCGCCAAGCTGTGGGTCGAGGTCGACAAGAAGGTCATGGAGGACGCGTCCCTCCTGCCGGTCGTGTGGGCCAAGTCGCTGCTCATGCGCGGTCAGGGCGTGACGAACGTCGCCTACAACGAGGGCCAGAGCATGTACGACTACATCTTGCTCGGCGTCGAGTGACCAGGCGAGGTTCGGGGATCTAGCGAAGGCAGGTGAAGGCAGGAGTGGCCCGCCCGCCCCGGCGGGCGGGCCACTCGGCCGGTAGCGGTGGTCACATACATCATCAGGCGTCTGATCGGCGCGATCGCCATGCTCATATTGATCAGCATGGTCACGTTCGGCATCTTCTTCGTCGTGCCGCAGTGGGCCGGGGCGACACCCGAGGCCCTTGCGTCGCGGTACGTCGGCCGGGCGGCCACACCGGAGACCGTCCACCTGGTGGCCGAACGGCTCGGCTTCAACGACCCGGTCGTCGTGCAGTACGGCAGGTTCGTCAAGGGCCTGGTCGCCGGAGCCGAGTACAACTACGGCGCCGGCGTCGAGCAGTGCCCCGCGCCCTGCTTCGGCTACTCCTTCATCTCCGGCCAGCCCGTCTGGCCGGACCTGCTCGACCGCATGCCGACCACCTTCTCGCTGGCCATCGGCGCCGCCCTGCTCTGGGTGATCGGCGGCGTCAGCGTCGGCGTGCTGTCGGCCCTGCGAAGAGGCAGCTTCTTCGACCGGATCTCCATGGGCACCGCCCTGGCCGGCGTCTCGCTGCCCATCTTCTTCACCGGCATGATCTCCCTGGTCGTCTTCAGCTACGGCCTCGGCTGGACGCCGCCGGGCGGCGCCTGGACCGACTTCACCGTCAACCCGCTGCAATGGGCGTACAACCTGCTGCTGCCGTGGATCACGCTGGCGTTCCTGTTCGCCGCCACGTACGCCCGGCTCACCCGGGCGGGCATGCTGGAGACGATGGGCGAGGACTACATCCGCACCGCCAGAGCCAAGGGCCTGCGGGAGAACCAGGTGGTGGTCAAGCACGGCCTGCGCGCCGCGCTCACCCCGATCCTGACCCTGTTCGGCATCGACTTCGGCCTGCTCATCGGCGGCGCCGTGCTCACCGAGACCACCTATACTCTGCCCGGGCTCGGCCAGTTCGCCATCCTGGCGATCAGGAACCAGGACCTGCCGCAGGTCATGGGTGTCGTGCTCGTCGCCGCCGGATTCGTGGTGGTCGCGAGCCTGGTCGTCGACCTGCTGTACGCCGTGGTCGACCCGAGGGTGAGGTTGTCGTGAGCTTCCTTGACGTCAAGGACCTGAAGATCCACTTCCCGACCGACGACGGCCTCGTCCGCTCCGTCGACGGGCTGTCGTTCAGCGTCGAGCGGGGCAAGACCCTCGGCATCGTCGGCGAGTCGGGCTCCGGCAAGAGCGTGACCAGCCTCGGCGTGCTCGGCCTGCACAAGGGCGGCCGGGCTCGCATCTCGGGCGAGATCTGGCTCGACGGCGAGGAGCTCATCGGCGCCTCCACCGAGCACGTGCGCAAGCTGCGCGGCAAGAAGATGGCGATGATCTTCCAGGATCCGCTGTCGTCGATGCATCCCTTCTACACGGTCGGCCACCAGATCATCGAGGCGTACCGGATCCACAACGACGTCTCCAAGCAGGTCGCCCGCAAGCACGCCGTCGACATGCTCGGCCGCGTCGGCATCCCCGAGCCGGCCAGGCGCGTCGACAGCTACCCGCACGAGTTCTCCGGCGGCATGCGCCAGCGCGCCATGATCGCCATGGCGCTGTCGTGCGACCCCGAGCTGCTCATCGCCGACGAGCCGACCACCGCGCTCGACGTGACCGTCCAGGCGCAGATCCTCGACCTGATGCGCGACCTGCAGCGCGAGTTCAACTCCGCGCTCATCGTCATCACCCACGACCTGGGCGTGGTCGCCGAGCTGTCCGACGACATCCTCGTCATGTACGCCGGCAAGTGCGTCGAGTACGGCACCACCGACGACGTCTTCTACCGCCCCGAGCACCCCTACACCTGGGGCCTGCTGGGCTCCATGCCGCGGCTCGACCGCGAGCCCACCGAGCGGCTGCTGCCGATCAAGGGCTCGCCGCCGTCCCTCATCAACGTGCCGCAGGGCTGCGCCTTCCACCCCCGCTGCCCGTACGCCGAGCGCACCGCCGGCAAGGCCACGACCGAGGTGCCGGCCCTCGCCGAGACCGAGGGCGGCCACCTGGTGCGCTGCCACATGAGCAGGGACGAGCGGCAGAGCCTGTGGGTTAACGAGATCAAGCCAGTGCTGGAGACCCAGTGAGCGACAACGAGCTGCTTCTTTCCGTGCAGGACATGGAGAAGCACTTCCCCGTGACGAAGGGCCTGCTCAAAAGGCAGGTCGGCGCCGTCAAGGCGGTCGACGGAATCAGCTTCGAGGTGTACAAGGGCGAGACGCTCGGCCTGGTGGGGGAGTCCGGCTGCGGCAAGTCCACCACGGGACGCCTGGTCACCCGCCTGCTGGAGCCCACCGCCGGCAAGGTGGTCTTCGAGGGCCAGGACATCACGCACATGAGCCAGAGCCGGCTGCGGCCGCTCCGGCGCGACATGCAGATGATCTTCCAGGATCCCTACTCGTCGCTCAACCCCCGCCACACCGTCGGCGCCATCGTCGGCGCGCCGTTCCGCATCCAGGGCGTGCAGACCGAGAACGGCGTCAAGAAGGCCGTCCAGGACATCCTGGAGCTGGTGGGGCTCAACCCCGAGCACTACAACCGCTACCCGCACGAGTTCTCCGGCGGGCAGCGCCAGCGCATCGGCATCGCCCGTACGCTCGCGCTCAAGCCCAAGCTGATCATCGCCGACGAGCCGGTCTCCGCGCTCGACGTGTCCATCCAGGCCCAGGTCGTCAACCTGCTGGAGGACCTGCAGCGCGAGCTGGACCTGACCTACGTCGTGATCGCCCACGACCTGTCGGTGGTGCGGCACATCAGCGACCGCGTCGCCGTCATGTACCTCGGCAAGATCGTCGAGGTGGCCGACCGCAAGCAGCTCTACACCTCGCCGATGCACCCGTACACCAACGCGCTGCTGTCGGCCGTGCCCGTGCCCGACCCCAAGGGCGCCAAGGGACGCGAGCGCATCCGGCTCACCGGCGACGTGCCGAGCCCGCTCAACCCGCCGCCCGCCTGCCGCTTCCACACCCGCTGCTGGAAGGCGCAGGAGATCTGCAAGACGGTCGAGCCGCCGCTGCAGGAGCTGGCCGGCGGCCACCAGGTGGCCTGCCACTTCCCGGAGAACGCCCCCGAGACGCCCGCCGCCAAGGCGGGCTAGCCGCACCTCCGCGCGCCGGGCGCCCCCCTGTCCTAGGAGATGGCGCCCGGCGTGATCAACCCGGTCTCGTACGCCAGCACCACGGCCTGCACCCGGTCACGCAGCCCCAGCTTCGTCAGCACGTTGCCGACGTGCGTCTTGACCGTGGTCTCGCTCACCACGAGCTTGGCCGCGATCTCCGCGTTGGACATGCCCTTGGCGATGAGCCGCAGCACCTCCAGCTCCCGTTCGGTCAGCCGGTCGAGCCGCGCGGGCGCCGCCTGCTCGTACGCCGAGGGCAGCCGCGTCGCGAACCTGTCGAGCAGCCGCCGCGTCACGCTCGGGGCCACGATCGCGTCGCCCGCCGCCACCACCCTGATCGCCTGCACCAGCTCGTCGGGCGGCACGTCCTTCAGCAGGAACCCCGACGCGCCCGAGCGCAGCGCCTCCACGATGTACTCGTCGAGGTCGAACGTGGTCAGCACCAGCACCTTCGGCACGTGCGCGGCCGGCGCCGCCTCCCGCACGATGCGGCGGGTCGCCTCGATGCCGTCGACCCCCGGCATGCGGATGTCCATCAGCACGACGTCGGGCAGCAACGCCCTCGTCTGCTCCTGCGCGTCCTTGCCGTCGCCCGCCTGGCCCACCACCGTGATGTCGGGCTCGGCCTCGAGGATCAGGCGGAAACCGGTGCGCAGCAGCGGCTGGTCGTCCACCAGCAGCACTCTGATCGTCATTGGCCGTCCTTCAACGGGAACCGGGCCCGCACTTCGAAACCGCCCCCCGGCAGCGGACCGATGTTCAGGATTCCACCATAGAGCGTGACACGTTCGCGAATGCCGACCAAGCCGTGCCCTGCGGACCTGGGCTCCCCGGCAGCCGCGCCCACGCCGTCGTCCTCCACCCGCACGTCCAGCTCGCCCGGCTCGTAGCGGACCGTCACCGTCGCCTTCGCGCCCGCGCCCGCGTGCCGCAGGCTGTTGGTCAGCGCCTCCTGCACCGTCCGGTACGCCGCCAGGTCAACCCCCGCGGGCAGCGCCACCTCCGTGCCCTCCACCTGCAGCCGCACCGGCAGCCCCGCCTCCCGCATCAGCTCCGCCAGCGCGGGCAGGTCGCGCACGGCCGGCTGGGGGCCCAGCTCCGCCTGCGCGTCCGTGCGCAGCACGCCCACGATGTTGCGCATCTCCGTCATCGCCAGCCGCCCTGTGTGCTCCACCGCCGACAGCGCCTCACGCGCCAGCTCGGGGTCGGTGGCCAGCACCCGCCGCGCGGCCGCCGCCTGCACCGTCATCACGCTCACGTGGTGGGCCACCACGTCGTGCAGCTCGCGGGCGATGCGCGAACGCTCCTCCGCCCGCGCCGCCCTGGTGTCGGCCGCGTGCGCCCGCTCCAGCCGCGCCGCACGGTCCTTGAGCTCCTCCATGTACGCCCGGCGCAGCCGCAGGCTCCTGCCCGCCCCCCACACCGCCACCAGCACCACGGCGACGATGACGTACTGGTTCCAGGCCACCGGCCCGACGGGACCCGCCGCCGCGCCCGCGAGATACGCCACCAGCGACACCACCAGCGCCACCAGCGAGATCGCCAGCCCCCGGTGCGAGGCCACCGAGTACAGCAGCACCATCCCCGACAGGCTCGACGTGCCCGTGCCGTAGCCGAGCGAGCTGAGCAGCGTCTCCGGCAGCAGGCCCGCCCACAGGGCGCTCAGCGGCCAGCGCCGCCGCACCACGATGGGGGCGCAGGCCAGCACCACCAGCAGCCCGCCGAGCGCGTCCGGTGGCCGCATGCCGTGCACCGGCAGCCCTTCGGCCTGCAGCCGCTCGGGCCCGTAGAGCACGAACAGCGCCACGGAGGCCATGGCCACCACCCCGGCGAGCACCGTGTCGTGGAGCCTGCTCCGATCCATGCGCACCGCTTCACTGTAAGACCAGGTGAGAGCCCGCAACCTCCTCCCACGGGAGGAAAAGCACCCATCTGATCCCCGAGCTGGGGGCGGTCAGAGCTCGTCGGTGGCCGACCGCCGGCTGCTGCGCACGGTGTCGCCCGGCTGCCGGTCGGGCACCGGGGGAGGGGTGCCGCCGAACTCGGGGCACAGCGCCTGATGGTCGCACCAGTCGCACAATCTGCTGCGCCGCGCCCGCCACTCGCCGGTCTCCAGCGACCGCTCGATCGCCGCCCACAGCGCCATCACCTTGCGCTCGGTGGCCAGCAGGTCGGCCTCGTCGGGCGCGTACCGCAGCACCTCGCCCCGCCCGCCCAGATAGACCAGCTGCAGCAGCCGCGGCACCTCGCCGCGCAGCCGCCACAGCACCAGCGCGTAGAACTTCATCTGGAACAGCGCCTTGGCCTCGAAGTCGGGCCCGGGCGCGCTGCCCGTCTTGTAGTCGACCACCCGGACCTCGCCGGTCGGCGCCACGTCGATCCTGTCGACGTAGCCGCGCAGCATCAGCCCGCCGTCGAGCACCGCCTCCACATAGAGCTCGCGCTCGGCCGGCTCCAGCCGCGTCGGGTCCTCCAGCGTGAAGTAGCGCTCCAGCATGCCTCGCGCCTGCGCGAGCCACTCGGCCTGCTCCGCCTCGTCGGCGAACATCTGCGCGTATTGGGGGTCGTCGGCCAGCAGCCGCTCCCACTGCGGCTCCAGCAGCTCCAGCGCCGCCTGGACCGAGCGGCGCGGCGCAGGCAGGTCATAGAGCCGCTCCAGCACCGCGTGGACCACCGTGCCGCGCACCGCCGCCTGCGACGGCTTCTCAGGGAGCTGGTCGATCACCCGGAAGCGGTAGAGCAGGGGACAGGTCATGAAATCGCCCGCCCGGGACGGGGAGAGAGCTCCGATGATCACCGGCTCGGTCAACGTCATGCACCGCACTCTAGGTCAAGACGCCGACAGAATAACCTTCGCGGAACCAGGATCACGTGATCCGGCGCGTAGCATCAAGGCAGCAACAGCACGTATTGGACGAGGAGTGCGGTGAGCGAGCAGAGCCCGCGGCAGGAGTTCTCCGGACTACGCATGGGCAGACCCTTCGGCATTCCGGTGTACGTCTCCTGGACGTGGTTCCTGGTGGCGGGCTTCATCACCGTGATGTTCGGGCCACAGATGCGGCAGATGCTGCCGTACCTGGACGAGTTCGCCGCCTACGGCATCGCGTTCGTCTTCGCGGTCCTCCTCTACGTCTCCGTGCTGCTGCACGAGCTGGCGCACAGCGTGCTCGCCAAGGCCTACGGACTGCCTGTCCGCCGCATCACCCTCTACCTGCTGGGCGGCGTCTCCGAGATCGAGAAGGAGCCGCCCACCCCCGGCAAGGAGTTCATGGTCGCCGCCGCGGGGCCCGCGCTGTCGCTCGCGCTGGCCGGCCTCGGCGGGCTGGCCGACCTCTTCCTCATCAACGACGGCGGCATCCTCGAGGTGCTCACCTGGCAGCTGTGGTTCGCCAACCTCATCGTCGGCGTCTTCAACCTGCTGCCGGGGCTGCCGCTCGACGGCGGCAGGATGCTGCGCGCCGGCGTGTGGAAGCTGGCGGGCAACCCCGGCTCAGGCACCGTCGTGGCCGCCTGGGGCGGGCGGGTGCTGGCCGTGGCGCTCGTGGCCTTCCCGCTGGTGACCGCGCTGACCAGCGAGCGCGACTTCGACTTCGCCGACCTGGTGTGGCCGCTGGTGCTGGCCTCGTTCATCTGGATGGGAGCCAGCCAGTCGCTGCGCGTCGCCAAGATCCGGGCCCGGATCCCGCAGGTCAACGCCCGTTCGCTGGCCCGCAGGGCGATCCCGGTCACCGCTGAGACACCGCTCTCCGAGGCGCTGCGCCAGGCCGGCGAGCAGCGTGCGGGCGCCATGGTCGTCGTCGACCACGAGGGCAGGCCGGTGGCCATCGTGCACGAGGCGGCCGTCCAGGCCACCCCCGAGCACCGCCGCCCCTGGGTCAACGTCGGCTCGCTGGCCAAGTCGCTCGAGCGCACCATGATCCTGGGCGCCGACCTGGAGGGCGAGGCGCTCATCGAGGCCATGCGCGACGCTCCCGGCAGCGAATACCTGCTCGTCGAGCCCGGCGGCGAGATCTACGGCGTGCTCGCCACGGCCGATGTGAACAGGGTTTTCATCGGCGTCTGATTTGTCCCACTCGTTTAAGCGGCGGCCCATCGATAGGGTCGTGTCCAGCAGTTTCGCGCCGGCCGCCGCCGGTCCCCGTGCGATTTCTGCGATGCGACGACTGGCCGATAGTGTTCTGTTTGGCCAAACTTGCACAGTTAAGAGGTTTGTTGCGGCCCACCGGTTCATCGAATCGAGACGACGGGGCCGCGACACGGCCTCTGCGTCTGGGTATGCGTATGGCTGGTGGCCGGCACGGCAGTGCGGGGTGCCGTAACATCGCCGGCTTCCGGGGAGGAGAGTTGAGTGACCGAGCGCAGCGAGGGCACCGATGAGCGCAGCACGGTCGTCTTGAGGGAGGACGCATGACCGGCCATGGATTCGGAGTGGTGCGTCCGCTTCCCGGAAACGGGCTCGTCGCCTACACCGGCGGCCTGCTGCTGGTGTGCGACTCGGCCGAGTCCGCCGCCGACGCGCTGCTCGAGGCGCTGCGCGAGACGGCCGAATCAGGCGGCGACGGCCGCGCCCTGGCCCGCCGCGCCGCGCAGGTGCTGGCGGCCAACATGGCGGGCGACCCGGCCACCTGCGCCGTCGCGGGCCCCGTCGGCGACGGCGTCGCCGTCCTCGTCAGCGGCTCCGCCTCCGCCACCGTCACCACTCCTGGCGGCGACACGCGGCTGGCCGGCAGCGACTCCCTGACCTGGGCCGACCGCCTCGTCACCGGCCCCGTCGACCGCGTCGAGCTCAGCCTGCCCGGCGCCGGCAGCCCCCACCACGCCGTCCGCTTCGACGGCGGCGTCGTCCACGGCGGCGGCCTCATCGGCGACCTCACCGACCAGCCCGCCCCGCAGGCGCCGGCCCCGGCCAGGATGCTGACCAGCGAGATGCCGGCCACCGGCCTGCACATGGAGCCCGACCTCATCCAGCCGCCCGCCCAGCAGCCGCCGCCCGCCCCGCCGGAGCCGGTGCAGCAGCCCGCCGAGCAGCGGCCCCCCTACCCGCTGGCCGACCAGCCCCCGTTCACGCCTGGGCCGCAGTCGGGCCCCCAGCCCGCCCACTCGGGTCCCCAGCCCGTCCACCCGGCCCCCGAGCCGCCGCCCTACCAGCCCGAGCCCTCCTACCAGCAGCAGGACTCCGGCTACCACGAGCCGCCCGCCTACCTCACCCCTCCCGAGCCGCCCTACCCGCCGGCGCAGGAGCAGCAGCCGTCGCTGCCCGAGCAGCAGCAGTTCCCCACCTACGACGAGCCGCAGCCCTCCGGCAACGGCTCGGGCGACCACCCGGTGCCCCAGCACATGGGCCCGCCCGACCACTACGACCAGCCCGCGCCGCCCGTGCTCGGCCCGCCCGACCAGTTCGACCACCCGGGCCCGCCGCAGCAGGAGCAGCCCGAGCAGGGCGACCGGCCGATGGTCTACGGCGTCGACTGCAAGAACGACCACTTCAACGACCCGCGCGTGCCCTACTGCGCGGTCTGCGGCATCGCCCTCGTCCAGCGCACCCTCGTCCCCTACAAGGGCCCGCGCCCCTCGCTCGGCGTCCTCATCCTCGACGACGGCACCGCGCTGCCCCTCGAGAGCGACTACCTGCTCGGCCGCGACCCCGAGCGCGCCCCCGAGGTGGCCGGCGGCAGCGCCAGGCCCGCCAAGGTGACCAGCCCCGACGGCTCGGTCTCCCGGCGCCACCTGCGCGTCGCCCTCGACGGCTGGGACGTCAACCTGGTCGACCTGGGCTCCGTCAACGGCACCCAGATCCAGCCGCCCGGCGACCCCAACTTCTACGACATCCCGCCCAACGAACCCGTCACCATCGCACCGGGCACCACCGTCCGCGTCGGCGTCTCCCGCACCCTCCGCTTCGAGGCCCACCGCGGCTGACCCCGGTCTCCGACGCCAGGGCGCCCGCCCCTCCGGACCCGTCCCGGAGGAGCGGGCGCTTCGCGTTGGATTGAGGTGCGGGCGGAGCCGCGTGCCGTCGAGCTGTCAGGACCGGGTGGGCTTGAGGAACTCCGAGGCGCCGCGGAGGCGGACCCGGAGACGACGCTGGGTGGCCGAGCAGTCCAGGTTGACCACCAGCGGGCCCCGCACTCCTGCGGCGGCGCGGAGGCCGGGGCGCAGGAGTTCCTCCGGCAGGCCGTCTCTGCGGGCGATGAGCAGGCCCAGCTCATAGCGGCTCACGGCATCGGGGCCCGCCACATGGTGGGCGCCGGGCAGGTCGCGCTCGGCGAGCTCCAGCAGGGCCGCCGCCAGGTCCGCGACGTGGACGGGGCAGCGTACGTCGTCCGTGAACAGCACGCCCGAGGCCGAGCCGGTCGCCAGCGCGCGTACGAACGTCTCGTGCGCCGAGGCGCCGCCACCGACGATCAGGGACGTCCTGACGATCGCCGCCCCGGGCACCAGGGCCCGCACGGCGGTCTCGGCCGCCGCCTTGGCCGCCCCGTACGGGTTGACCGGGTCGGGCGGGCACGTCTCGTCATAGGAGGGGGCGTCTCCGGAGAAGACGGCGTCGCTGGAGACGTGCACCAGCCGGCCACCCGAGCCGGCGACCGCCGCCGCCACGTGCGCCGCCCCGTCCGCCGTGGTGGCCCAGTCACCCGGCCGGTACGCCGCGTTGATCGTCACATCGGGACGGAACCCGCCGACCACCTCCGCCACGGCCGCCCGCGACCGCACATCGACAGGGAACCACTCGGCCGGCGAGGACCCGCCGCCCGCCCGCCCGCTGAAGCGGGTCGCACCCACCACGTGGCCGAGGCCGGCGCACAGCCGGATCAGCTCGCCGCCCAGGAACCCGCTGCCACCCACGATCAGCACCCTCATGAGCGGCCACGCTACAACCTCCTCAGGAGGAGGCCGGATCCCCGGCGCGGTCGGGGATCCGGCTGCCCGCGGGAGAGCGGCGGAATCACCGGCGAAATCCGCAACTCCCGGAAATTCGCATTACTCTTTCCGTCCGGCCCAATAGGAAGATCTTTCCGTACGGGAACGCGATTACCGGCCGCGTCCACGGGGAAAAGCACCCCGGAACCGGTCCTCCCGATTCCGCGATCCGGCCCGTCCCGAAGCAGCCGGGGGGATCAGAGCGGGGGATCAGAGCGGAGACGGCCGGAAGGCCCGTACGCCGCGCAACAGCCGCACCGCCGCCTCCATCCCGATCGCCGCCTCCAGAGCCCGGCCCGCCGCCGTCGCGTACCGGCTCAGCAGGTGCTCGTCGGCCTCGCAGAACTCCCGCCCCGCGACCCACACGAACGCGTGATCGCGCGCCGGCACCGGCACGGACATCGCCAGGAAACCGGGCTCGCCCACCGGCTCGTCCCTGGCCAGGCGCAGCGCCTGCCGGGAGGTGGCCAGCTCCTTCAGCACCCCCGACTCGCGCAGCCACGCCCGCACGCGCAGCGGGTCGCCGGGCGGGCCGTGCACGTGGACGCAGCACGCGTCCTGCCGCAGCGGGTCCACGCGGACGAACCCGGCGTACGCGGTGCCCGCGACCGCGGCGGCGGCACGCGCCAGCCGATCGATCAGGTCCGTGAGCTCCACGCCGGAGAACACGGTGATGAGTTCACGCACGGCGACATCGACACGGTTGTATGGCATCGCGGTGATCCCTCGAGGCGGGAGGCGGCGAGCTCGCGCAGCCCGTTCGCACGAAACTCACCTGCGGGTTCCCTGACTATCGCCCCCGACGCGGCTCTTGACCAGCCTCCAACAGGAAATCGGGATTTTTGCTCACTCGTGACGCTCGTCCCGTCACGGAGGCCCCACCCGTCCCCGAGCCGGCGCCGTCGCCGGCCCCTGCCCGGCCGCGCCTCATCGCCGCTCAGGACCCGGAGCGTACGACCGCCCAGTAGACGTCGTCGGCCCGCGTCCCGTCCCGCCGCGGCAGCAGCTCCCGGTGCAGCCCCTCCCGCTGGAACCCGGCCCGCTCCAGCACCGCGTGCGAGGCCGTGTTCGTGACGTCGGTGCCGGCCACGATGCGGTGCAGCGGCGTCGCCGCGAACGCCCAGTCCACCAGCAGCCGTACGGCCCGCGTCATGAACCCGCGCCCGCGGAACTCCGGCACCAGCGAGTAGCCGATCATCGCCTGCCCCAGCGCCGGCGCGACCTGCATGAGCTGCAGATGCCCCGCGAAGGAGTCGGAGGCGGCGTCCCTGATCGCCAGCTCGATGCGCTGCCCCGACCGCCACCAGTAGCCGGTGTAGCGGCAGCGCCGCTCGTCGTCCTCCAGCGAGGTCGGCGGCCCCACGGAGAAGGCGGACACGCTCGGCTCGGCCATCATCCGGTGGAAGTCGCCCGCGTCGCCCGGCCCCATCGGCGCGAGCCGCACCACGCCGTCGCTCAGCTCACCGCCGGGGAAGAACGGCAGGTACGGCTCGGCGCCCGCCACCCCCTCGCCCCGCAGCCTGGCGAACGTCACGACGTCGGCCCACCGCCCGTCACGCAGCCGCACCGCGTCACGCCGTCGGCCCTCCTCGACGAACCCGGAGCGGTAGGCCATCCGCAGCGCCGGCACGTTCTCCACCTCGGCCTGCACCTCGACCCTGCGCACCCCGTGGTCGAACAGCCAGTCGGTCACCGCCCGCACCGCCGTCGCCGCCACGCCGCCGCCCCGGGCCCACGGCGCCACCAGGCAGCCCAGCCCGGCCGTCTCGTAGTGGTCGGGCGGGCTCGCCCAGACGCCGCCGGCGTAACGGCCGTCGCGGACGATCGCGTACGCCGCCCCGCCGTCCTCCCACCGCACCGCCGCCCGCTTGACCTCCGCCAGCGCCTCCTCCACCGCGTACGGCCGGGGCAGCCACGGCAGGAACCGCCCCGTCACCGCGTCGCCGCACGCCTCGGCGATCGCCGCCGCGTCCGCCTCCACGGGGGGACGCAGGATGAGCGGGCCGGTGGAGATCACGTCGCGAGGGAGCATCCCCCATAGATATCGTGCGTCCTGACGCGCCCGAAAGCCCTATAACCTTGCCGCCATGGGTTTCCGCAGGCATGGGCCTTTCCAGGCAGGGGATCAGGTGCAGCTCACCGACCCCAAGAACAAGCGCCACACGATCACGCTCAAAGAGGACGGCGTCTTCCACACCCACAAGGGCGCCATCCCCCACAGCGACCTGATCGGGCAGCCCGAGGGCTCCGTGGTGCGCTCGTCCGGCGGCACCCAATACCTCGCCTTCCGCCATCTGCTGCAGGACTACACGCTCGCGATGCCGCGCGGCGCGGCGGTCATCTACCCCAAGGACGCCTCGATGATCGTCGGCATGGCCGACATCTTCCCCGGCGCCCGCGTCATCGAGGCCGGCGTCGGCTCCGGCGCGCTGACCTGCTTCCTGCTGCGCGCGGTCGGCCCCGACGGCCACGTCACCTCCTACGAGCGCCGCGAGGAGTTCGCCGACGTGGCGCGCAAGAACGTCGAGAAGTTCTACGGCGGCCCGATGGACGACAACTGGCGCCTGGTCGTGGGCGACCTCGTGGCCTCCATCGACGAGGCCGACGTCGACCGCGTCATCCTCGACATGCTGGCCCCGTGGGAGTGCGTCGACGCCGCCGCCAAGGCCCTCACGCCGGGCGGCGTGATCTGCTGCTACGTCGCCACGACCACGCAGATGTCCAAGACGGTCGAGGCCATTCGCGATCACGGGTGTTTCACCGAGCCGCATGCGTGGGAGACCCTGGTTCGCGACTGGCATGTCGAAGGGCTCGCCGTACGGCCTGATCACCGCATGATCGGCCACACCGGGTTCCTCGTCTCGGCCCGCCGCATGGCCGACGGCGTGACCCCGCCGCCGCGCCGCCGCCGACCGAAGGGGACGACTGAAGAACTATGACAATTTGGCCACGAGGGCGCGTTGGTGCGTGACACGGGAACAGATCGCAGTGTTCCTATGCTGGGAGTATTAAACGCACTATTGGGGATTATTCGCCGAATACTGAATGTCACTCTACGAACACTGCCCGGCCAGGTTACGGAGGGGCCCGAGATAGGTAAGGTCCTTAGTAGTCGCCCTCGACTGGGAAGGAGGTGACGGGGCGTGGCAGCTCGCGATGATGCTGAGGCTCGAGCCGCGCAGCGCGAACGGGAGGTCGCTGATCTTTCAACACAGGTCTCCTTCCTCCAGGAGGAGATCACCGCGCTGAGGCGGAAGCTGGCCGAGTCACCCCGTCAGGCCAGGGTCCTCGAAGAACGTCTCCATGAGGCGCAGGCGAATCTCGCGGCCGTGACAGGCCAGAACGAGCGCCTGGTCGCCACACTCAAGGAGGCCCGGGACCAGATCGTCGCTCTCAAGGAGGAGGTCGACCGGCTGGCGCAGCCGCCATCCGGCTTCGGCACCTTCCTCGAGGCCAGAGAAGACGGCACGATCGAGGTGTTCACCGGCGGCCGCAAGCTCCGGGTGAACGTCAGCCCGTCCGTCGACGTCGACTCGCTGCGGCGTGGCCAGGAGGTCATGCTCAACGAGGCGCTCAACGTGGTCGAAGCCCTCGGCTACGAAGAGGTCGGCGAGATCGTGATGCTCAAAGAACTGCTCGACGAGGGCAAGCGGGCCCTGGTCATCTCGCACGCCGACGAAGAGCGCGTCGTGCGACTGGCCGAGTCGCTCGTCGGCCAGCCCATCAGGGCCGGCGACTCGCTCCTGCTCGAACCTCGCTCCGGCTACGTCTACGAGCGCATACCCAAGTCCGAAGTCGAAGAGCTCGTGCTCGAAGAGGTCCCCGACATCTCCTACGAGGAGATCGGCGGCCTCATGCGGCAGATCGAGCAGATCAGGGACGCCATCGAGCTGCCCTACCTGCACTCCGACCTGTTCCGCGAGCACAAGCTCCGTCCCCCGAAGGGCGTGCTGCTCTACGGCCCGCCCGGATGCGGCAAGACGCTCATCGCCAAGGCCGTCGCCAACTCCCTGGCCAAGCAGGTCGCGGAGAAGACCGGCCAGTCCGGCAAGAGCTTCTTCCTCAACATCAAGGGCCCGGAGCTGCTCAACAAGTACGTCGGCGAGACCGAGCGGCACATCCGCCTGGTCTTCCAGCGCGCCCGCGAGAAGGCCTCAGAGGGCACCCCGGTGATCGTGTTCTTCGACGAGATGGACTCGATCTTCCGCACCCGAGGCTCCGGCGTGTCCTCCGACGTGGAGAACACCATCGTCCCTCAGCTGCTGTCGGAGATCGACGGCGTCGAGGGCCTGGAGAACGTCATCGTCATCGGCGCCTCCAACCGCGAGGACATGATCGACCCGGCGATCCTGCGGCCCGGCCGCCTGGACGTCAAGATCAAGATCGAGCGGCCCGACGCCGAGGCGGCCAAGGACATCTTCTCGAAGTACCTCGTCTCCGACCTGCCTCTGCACCCCGACGACCTGACGGAGCACTCCGGCTCCCGCGAGGCCACCATCCAGGGGATGATCCAGAGCGTCGTCGAACGCATGTACACCGAGAGCGAGGAGAACCGCTTCCTCGAGGTGACCTACGCCAACGGCGACAAGGAAGTCCTCTACTTCAAGGACTTCAACTCCGGCGCGATGATCCAGAACATCGTCGACCGGGGCAAGAAGATGGCCATCAAGCAGTTCCTCGAAACCGGCCAGAAGGGCCTGCGGGTGCAGCACCTGCTCACGGCCTGCGTGGACGAGTTCTCCGAGAACGAGGACCTGCCCAACACCACCAACCCCGACGACTGGGCCCGCATCTCCGGCAAGAAGGGCGAGCGGATCGTCTACATCCGCACGCTGGTCTCCGGCAAGCAGGGCACAGAAGCCGGCCGGTCCATCGACACCGTCGCCAACACCGGCCAATACCTGTAGAACCTCTCGGACGGCAGGGCCGCGCGGCCACCACCGCGCGGCCCTGCCGCATCTCCACGCCCCGCTCGCACCTCGGCCGGCCCTCACCGAGTGGGGACGGTGGGCCATTTCGGACAGGCCGTAGTGCCTCGGACGCGGCGCAGGTTTCGGACCTGCCGGTGGGTTTCGGACGTGCGCCCAGCCCTCACACGTGTCGCGTACGTCCAGGAAGGACGGAAACGTCCCTCCATGCGGCGCGCCGACACGAGCCGATACGCATGCACGCCACCCCCGACAGGCGCACACTGGCCCTGTGACCACGCTCAAACGGGTAGACGTGCACGTCGAAGGCATCGTCCAGGGGGTGGGCTTCCGCCCGTTCGTCCACTCGCTCGCCAACCGCCTGGGTCTGTCCGGCCGGGTGCGCGGCGACGTCACCGGCGTGCACATCGAAGTCGAGGGCGCCTGCCAAGGCGTCGAGGAATTCCTCACCGCACTCGAACGCGACGCCCCCGCCCTGTCCGAGATCGAGCGCGTCACCGTCGTCAGCGGCGAACCCGCAGGCCACCGCGGCTTCACCATCGCCGCGACCGACCCCGCCAGGCCCCGCGCCGCCACCCTCGCCGACACCGCCACCTGCGACGACTGCCTGCGCGAACTGGCCGACCCCACCGACCGCCGCCACCGCTACCCCTTCACCGGCTGCGCGAACTGCGGCCCCCGCCTCAGCATCACCCGCGCCCTGCCCGGCGACCGGCCCCACACCACCATGGCGCCCTTCACCATGTGCGCCGACTGCGCCCGCGAACACGACGACCCCGCGAGCCGCCGCCACCACGACCCCGCCACCTGCTGCCCCGCCTGCGGCCCCACCCTGACGCTGCGCGACCCGCGCGGCACCGAACTGTGCGGCGACCCCGTCGCCTGCGCCGCCGCCCTCCTGCGCGCCGGCCGCGTCGTCGCCGTCAAGGGGCTCGGCGGCTACCACCTCGCCGTCGCCGCCACCGACGAACGGGCCGCCGCCACCCTGCGCGGACGCAAGCACCGGGCGGAGGAGCCGTTCACCGTCATGACCGCCGACCTCGACCAGGCCCGGCAGTACTGCGTCATCGACGACACCGCCGCCGCCCTCCTCTCCAGCCCCACCAGACCCGTGGTGTTGCTACCCCTCCGCCCAGACGCCCCCATCGCCCTCTCAGCGTCCTCGGGCGCGCTGGGACGCCGCACGCTGGGGATCACCCTCCCCGCCACGCCGCTGCACCACCTTCTGCTCGCCGAACTCGGCGCGCCCCTGGCGCTCACCGGCGGCGACGTCGCGGGGGAGCCCCTCGCCTACGAGGACGCCGACGCGCTCACCCGCCTGTCCGGCATCGCCGACGCCTTCCTCACCCACGACCGCGCCATCCACAGCCGCGCCGACGACACCGTCCTGCGGCCCATCGCCGGCGAGATCACCGTGCTGCGCCGCGGCCGTGGTCACGCCCCGGAACCCATCACCCTGCGCCGCCCCGCCCCACGACCCGTCCTCGCCTGCGGGGCCACCGTCGCCGGCACCTTCTGCCTGCTGCAAGGGCGCCGCGCCCACCTCTCCCAGCACCTCGGCGACCTCGACGACCACGACACCCTGCGCACCTTCACCGCGACCATCGGCCACTACCAGGCCCTGCTCGGCATCCACCCCGAGATCGTCGCCCACGACGCGCACCCCGGCCACCTCGCCACCCGCCACGCCCTGGAGCTCACCGGCGTCGACCACGTCGCCGTCCAGCACCACCACGCCCACGTCGCCGCCTGCCTGGCCGACAACGGCGACCTCGGCCCCGTCATCGGCGTCGTCCTCGACGGGCTCGGGCACGGACCCGACGGCACCCTGTGGGGCGGCGAGTTCCTGCGCGCCGACCTCACCGGCTACCAGCGCCTCGCCCACCTCGCCCCGGTGCCCATGCCGGGCGGGCCCGCCGCCGCCCGCCGCCCCTGGCGCATGGCCGCCGCCTACCTGCGCGGCCACCCCTGCGACCCCGAGCTGCGCGACCGGCTCGCCGGCGCACTCCAGCAGGCCGGCACCGGCCAGGAAGCGCCGCTCACCTCCTGCGCGGGCCACCTGTTCGACGCCGTCGCCGCGCTGCTCGGCCTGCGCGACACCATCACGTACGAGGGGCAGGCCGCCGCCGAACTCGAACAGCTCACCGACCCAGCCGAAACCGGCGCCTACCCGGCCGCCCTGAGACAGACCGCCGGACTCATGACCGCAGGGCCATCCCCGGCCGGGCCGGCCGCCGCTGAGCCGGCCCGCGCTGAGCCGGCCCGCGCTGAGCCGGCCCGCGCTGAGCCGGCCCCCGGCGAGCCGGCCTTCGCCGGGCTCGCCCCCGTCGGCGGCCTCCTCGTCCTGGAGGCGGCCGATCTCGTGCGGGCCGCCGCCGACGACCTCACCGCCGGCACCGACCCCGCCGTCATCGCCGGACGCTTCCACAACGGCCTCGCCGCCGCCGTCACCCGCACCTGCGCCGCGCTCAGGCAGGCCACCGGCCTGACCGCCGTCGCGCTCACCGGCGCGCTCTTCCAGAACGCGCTCCTGCTCGAACGCACCCTGCAGCGGCTGCGGGCGGCCGGGTTCCGGGTCCTGCGGCACGTACGCGTGCCACCCGGCGACGGCGGGCTCAGCCTCGGCCAGGCCGCCGTCGCCGCCGCCCGCGACCACCCCGCCTAGCATGGCGATCATGGAGTTCCTCAACCCCGCCCGCACCCCGTACACCGCGGACGACCGTGCACTCATCGGGGCCGGGCACGCCAGGCGGGCCCGCGCCCGCTTCGCCCGCCACCCCCGCTACCGGCCCACGCCCCTGCGCACCGTCCCGGGGCTGGCCGGCACCCTGGCCGCCGACGTCAAGGACGAGAGCGGCCGCATGGGGCTCGGCAGCTTCAAGGCGCTCGGCGGCGCGTACGCCGTCCACCTGCTCCACGAACGCGAGCCCGGCGGCGCCCCGTTCGTCTGCGCCAGCGCCGGCAACCACGGCATCTCCGTCGCCTCAGGAGCCGCGGAGGCGGGCGTCCCCTGCGTCGTCCACCTCGGCGAAGGCGTGCCCGAGACGTTCGCGGACCGGCTGCGCGGCCTCGGCGCCGAGGTACGCCGCAGCGGCCCCGACTACGAGGCCAGCATGGCGGCCGCCCTGGACGACGCCAGAACGCACGGCCTGCGCCTCGTGTCCGACAGCTCATGGCCCGGCTACACCGACGTCCCCCTCGACGTCATGCGCGGCTACACCGTGCTGTTCGACGAGGCCGCCGAGACCGGGCCGTACACGCACGTGGTCGTCCAGGCGGGCGTCGGCGGGCTGGCCGCCGCCGCGGCCGGATATGTACGCGACCGGTGGGGCGATCGGCCCAAGATCGTCGTGGTCGAACCCGAGGGTGCGCCCTGCCTGACCGAGAGCGCCCGCGCGGGCCGCCCCGTCCGCGTCCCGGGCGGCCACACCACACTCGGCCGGCTCGACTGCCGCGAACCCTCGCTCCTCGCCCACCGCCTCCTCGGCCACCTCGCCGACCTCTACGTCACCGTCACCGACGAGCAGGCCGGCGCCGCCGCCCGGCTGCTCGCCGGCCACGGCATCGCTCTGTCCGGCTGCGGCGCCGCGGGAGCCGCCGGCCTGCTCGCCCTCACCCCCGCCGCCCGCGACGCCCTCGGCCTCGACGACACCTCACGTGTGTTGCTGGTGGGAACAGAGGGACCAGTGGAACCAGAGTGATCACTGATACGTCAAAGATGGCGTGCACGCTCCGAACCGGCCCAGACACGCACGGGAGAACGGCCGGTTGGCCGAGCTCGACCTGCTGCGCTTCCTCGCCGCCCTGGCCGTCGTCGCCTTCCACTACCTGGTCGCCTACGCCAGCGTGTGGGGAGACCGGCCCGCCGAACTCTTCCCCGCACTGGCCCCCCTCGCGGGCTTAGGCATCCTCGGCGTCGAGCTGTTCTTCATCATCAGCGGGTTCGTCATCCTCATGAGCGTCTGGGGACGCGGCCTCGGCGCGTTCGCACGATCCAGGCTCGTCCGGCTCTACCCCGCGTACTGGCTCAGCCTGGCCGCCATCGCCGTCCTCTACGGGCTCACCGCCGCCAAGCCGCTCAACCCAAAACTTTCCCCAGCCGAATACCTGGTGAACGCCACCATGTTCCAGCGGCTGTTCAAGATCACAGATGCCAGCGGCGTCTACTGGTCGCTCTGGGCCGAGCTGCGCTTCTACCTCCTCATCGCCATCCTGGTGATCGTCGGCGTCACGTACCGGCGGGTGCTCGTCTTCGGCGGCGTCTGGCTGGCCGCCGTCGTCATCGCCAGGCAGCTCGAGAACCCCGTGGTCGACGAGATCGTCATGCCGAAGTACGCCCCCTACTTCGTCGCCGGCATGGCCCTCTACCTCATCCACAAGCACGGCAACGCCTGGCTCCCGTGGCTCTACGTGCTCGCCGGATACGGCCTGTCCTGGGAATCCGCGCTCGGCCGCGTGCACAGCAGGATCGACGCCGCCGGGTTCAAGAACATGCCGGTCACCGACGCCGGCGTCATCGTCACCATCACCCTCGTCTTCGCCGCGACGGCCCTCGTCGCCCTCGGCCTCGTCCGGCTCAGGCCCTCCAGGCTGCTCACCGCGCTCGGCGGCACGACATACCCGCTTTACCTGTTCCATAGCGTCATCGCGGTCGCCCTCATCCCCTTGCTCGTCGGGGATCTTCCCCCCTGGGCGGTCGTCACGATCACGACCCTGACCGCCATCGTGGTGTCGTATCTCGTCTACTCCTTTGCCGAACGCCCCATCCAGCGGCTACTCAAGCCCCGCAGATCCCCGCAAATCACATCAGCTCCGGTTGTACAGGTTGAAAAGGCGTCGGTGCCATAACTCTGTGACCCTGGGGCACTGTGAAGGGCATAGGCTCGGGCATATAAACGGCGGATAGACAGACCCGGACGAACAGAGGGTGTTGCATGACGGTGCGTCGGGTGATGGGCATCGAGACCGAGTACGGCATCTCCGTACCCGGCCAGCCAGGCGCCAACGCGATGGTGACCTCCTCACAGGTCGTGAACGCCTACCTGGCCGCCTCGGCGGCCCGCGCGCGCAGGGCACGATGGGACTTCGAGGAGGAGAACCCGCTGCGCGACGCGCGCGGATTCGACCTGGCCAGGGAGGTGGCGGATCCGACCCAGCTCACCGACGAGGACCTCGGGCTGGCCAACGTCATCCTCACCAACGGCGCCAGGCTCTACGTCGACCACGCCCATCCCGAGTACAGCTCGCCCGAGTGCACCAACCCCCGGGCAGCCGTCATCTGGGACAAAGCCGGCGAAAGGGTGATGTACGACGCCGCGACCCGCGCGTCCGCCATCCCCTCCAACGCCCCCATCCAGCTCTACAAGAACAACACCGACGCCAAAGGCGCCTCCTACGGCTGCCACGAGAACTACCTCATGCGGCGCGCCACCCCCTTCGCCGACATCGTCCGCCACCTCACCCCCTTCTTCGTCTCCCGCCAGGTCGTCACCGGCGCCGGCAAAGTCGGCATCGGCCAGGACAGCCGCGGCGAAGGCTTCCAGATCAGCCAGCGCGCCGACTTCTTCGAAGTCGAAGTAGGACTCGAGACCACCCTCAAACGCCCCATCATCAACACCCGCGACGAACCCCACGCCGACCCCGAGAAATACCGGCGCCTCCACGTCATCATCGGCGACGCCAACATGTCCGAGATCAGCACCTACCTGAAACTCGGCTCCACCGCGCTCGTCCTCGCCATGATCGAAGAGGGCTTCCTCACCCGCGACCTCGCCGTCGAAAACCCCGTCCAAGCCCTGCGCGCCGTCTCCCACGACCCCAGCTGCCGCTACGAGATCCCCATGCGCGACGGACGCAAGCTCACCGCCGTCCAGCTCCAGATGGAATACCTCGAGCAGGCCCGCAAATATGTCGAAGAGCGCGGCACCGCCCAAGACGAGATGAACAAGGACATCCTCGACCGCTGGGAATCCGTCCTCACCCGCCTCGCCGAAGACCCCATGCAACTCGCCCGCGAACTCGACTGGGTCGCCAAACTCGAACTCCTCGAGGGCTACCGCAGCCGCGACGGCCTCGCCTGGTCACACCCCAGACTCCAGCTCGTCGACCTCCAATACAGCGACATCCGCCCCGACCGCGGCCTCTACAACCGCCTCGTCGCCCGCGGACGCATGCAACGCCTCGTCACAGAAGAAGAAGTCCAGCGCGCCGTCGAACACCCGCCCACCGACACCCGCGCCTACTTCCGCGGCCGCTGCCTCAGCCAATACAGCGAATCCGTCGCCGCCGCCTCCTGGGACTCCGTCATCTTCGACATCCCCGGCCGCGAATCCCTCCAGCGCGTCCCCACCCTCGAGCCCCTCCGCGGCACCAAGGCCCACGTCGGCGAACTCTTCGACCGCTGCCGCACCGCCGCCGACCTCGTCTCCGCACTCACCGGCGGCGAATGACACCAGGCCCCCTGGCGGACACCCGCCAGGGGCGGCCCGCACTCACAGCAGGCCCACCCCCAGCGTCAGCGTGCCCGCCGCCAGCGACACCCCACCAGCCACCGCCAGCCAGATCAACCGGCTCGGCCTCGTGTCCCGCGGACGCACCACCGACAGGAAGAAACCCAGCGGCATCAGGATCGGCGCCGCCGCGATCAGCACCCGCGCCGCCATCCGCGCCGGCTCCGGCAGCCCCGTCTGGTCCACGTACAGCATCGCCACCAGTGCGAACAGCACCAGCACGCCCGCATGCGCGTGCCCGGCCCGCCACAGGCCGCGGCGCACCGGGTTGTCCAGGTAGCCGGGGACGTTCCGCATGAGGAACGTCAGCAGCGTCGTGCCGCCGTAGGCGACGAGCGGGACTGTGATGAGGAGCACACCGGCCATGGTCAACGACATTTCGGACATCTCACACCTCCTGTGGATACGGGGATCCAGTATTGGATAGTTTCGCTATCCAGTCAAGCCGGCAAGATCGCGGGGCGATCGGCGCGAAATGTCGCCCGGTTCGGGGAAGATATGCCTAGAGGCAGTCCCCCAACGGAGGTAGGACATGGCAACCAAGGACACCGGTGGTCAGAAGCAGACCGGGCGGCGCGAGAACGAGGTCGAGGAGACCGAGGCATCGGTGGCGCCGGACGTCCAGGAGCGTCAGGAGAAGCTCACGGACGACGTCGACTCCATTCTGGACGAAATAGACGAAGTTCTCGAAGAGAACGCAGAGGAATTCGTGCGCAGCTACGTCCAAAAGGGCGGGGAGTAGGGCAAAACGGACAGGCATAAGGGGTAATCGGGTGGAAACGCCGGACGGATTGAAGTGGTGTCCTGACTGTCAGGAAGTGAAAGAGCTTGCTGCGTTCGGGGCCAACAAGCGCATGTCCGATGGGCGGGCGCGCTACTGCAAGGTCTGCTTCCGGCGGCGTTCCACCGCGAGTTATCGCAAACGCAAGGCCGAACAGGGGAAAACCGTGCGCGAGCGGGTGCAGGTGCCCGAAGGGTGCAAGTATTGCCCCCGTTGTGCGGACGTGAAAAGCACGACCGAGTTCGGCAGTAACAACGCGATGAAAGACGGCCTGACTGCTTACTGCCGCCCGTGCCACACCATCGTGACGCGGGAGAACAAGGTCAAGAAGTACGGGAGCGAGCGAAACTATCTGCTCCAGTACCGCTATGGGATCACCGAGGACGACTTCGGGCGCATGCTCGCCCGTCAGGGCGGGCTCTGCGCCATCTGCCAGGTCGTTCCCGGGACGTTCGTCGATCACTGTCACGCGACCGGCAGGGTGCGTGGCGTGCTCTGTTTCAACTGCAACAACGGGCTGGGGCATTTCACCGACAACCTGGTGTTGCTGGAGCTGGCCGCGCTCTATTTGGAAGGGGAGGTGCTCTGGCCGGAGTTCGTGGTCCTTCCTGAGGGGCGTGGTGATTCTCCGGTGGCGCCGTCGCGGACATATCACTTGTCGCGGCGTTATCGCGTGCGGCATGAGGACGTCGAGCGGATGATTGCGGCTCAGCACGGGTTGTGCGTGGTGTGCTGGGATCGGCCGCCGGAGCATGTGGATCATTGTCATCGGTCGGGGGCGGTGCGGCATGCGTTGTGTTTGCCGTGCAATACCGGGATCGGGCAGTTCCGTGATGATCCGGGGGTGGTGCGGCGGGCGCTTTGCTATGTGGAGGCGACGGTCGGGGATTTCGGTGAGGTGGCGGTGTCGGATGAGGAACTGGAGGAGCTGATCAGGGCCGAGGAGGAGTTGCGGTCGGAGTTCTATGCGCGGGTGACGCGGGTGGGGTGAGGGGTGGTGTCAGGGGCCGGGAGTGGGGCCCGGCTCTGGTTCTTCTGAGGTGGTGGGTGGGTCGGGCATCGTGTACTCCACGGCCACGCCTATGAGGCGGATGGGGCGGGTGAGGTCGTGGCGGGCGAGGGTGGTGTGGGCGGCCTCGGTGATGGCGGCGGGGTCGGTGGTGGGGGTTGTGAGGGTGGTCTGGCGGGTTCTGGTCTGGAACGGGGTCGTGCGGATCTTGACGGTGACGCGGGTGATCTCGCGGCCGGCTTCTCGTGCGTCGTGGGCGACCTGGGTGGCGAGGGTGGTGAGGTGGGCGGCGACGGCGGCCGGGTCGGTGAGGTCGTGGGTGAAGGTGGTCTCGCGGCTGTGGCCGCGGGCGATCCAGGGGGTGGTGACGACTTCGGCTTCGCCTTTGCCGAGTGCGAGGTAGCGGTACCAGGGGCCGTTGGTGGGGCCGAAGTGGCGGGCGAGGTCGCGGGGGTCGGCGGCGGCTAGCTGGGCGACGGTGTGCAAGCCGTGGGCGGCGAGTTTTCTGGCGGTTTTGGCGCCGATGCCCCAGAGGGCGTCGGTGGGGCGGTCGTTCATGACGTCGGCCCAGTCGTCGCTGGTGAGGCGGTGGATGCCGGCGGGTTTGGCGAAGGCGGAGGCGAGTTTGGCCTGGTGCTTGTTGTCGCCGATGCCGATGGAGCAGTCGAGGTGGGTGCGGCGGCGTACGTCGTGCTGGAGGGTGGCGGCGAGGGTTTCGGGGTCGTCGGTGGTGGCGCCGATGAAGGCTTCGTCCCAGCCCCAGACTTCGACGCGGACGGGGTGTTCGCGCAGGACGGCCATGACGCGTTGGGAGGCGGCCTCGTAGGCGGGTGGGTCGGTGGGCAGGAAGACGGCGTCGGGGCAGCGCCTGAGCGCGGTGCGGAGGGGCATGCCGGAGTGGATGCCGTGTTCGCGGGCTTCGTAGGTGGCAGTGGCTGCGACGGTGCGTGGCTGGGTGGGGTCGCCGGTGCCGCCGACGACGACGGGTCTGCCGCGGAGTTCGGGGTGGCGCAGGAGTTCGACCGCGGCGATGAACTGGTCGAGGTCGAGGTGCAGGATCCAGTCTCGCTGGGGCGTGGTGCCCATGTCGCCAGTATGGCGTGAGCGTGGCGGCGGGCTGGGGGAGTGGTTGCGGAGGGCGGTTACCGACCTTTCGGGCGTACGGAATCTTTCGGGCGGCAGGGCGATCCTGGTTCGCCGTGAGCTGATCGTGGGAAGTGCAGACAGCAACCCAACATGAGTAGGGTCGCCCTAGGAACACTGAACGTTTGGAGGGAGTCGCGTGGCATCGCACAGGGATCTGCCCGTCGGCTTGGTGAATCAGCTTTTCCAGAACACCGGGAGTTCCTCGTTCACGGAGTTCGTCAGCTCGTACGCGCCCGAGTTGCTGCCACGGCGCGACGAGATGCTGGCCACCCCGATCGGCGACCAGGTTCCGCACGCGACCACGATCGTGGCCGCCACCTTCGCCGGTGGCGTGGTCATGGCGGGCGACCGGCGGGCCACGTCCGGCAACATCATCTCGCAGCGTGACGTGGAGAAGGTGTTCCGCGCCGATGACTATTCGTGCATGGGCATCGCGGGCACGGCCAGCACGGGTCTTGAGTTCGCCCGCCTCTACCGCGTGGAGCTGGAGCACTACGAGAAGCTCGAGGGCCGCACGATGTCGGTCCAGGGCAAGGCCAACAGGCTCGCCACGATGATCAGGGGCAACCTGGCGATGGCGATGCAGGGGCTGGTGGTGGTGCCGCTGTTCGCCGCCTACGACCCCGACAAGGACGAGGGCCGCATCTTCAGCTACGACGTGGCGGGCGGGCCTTACGAGCGGGAGCGGTTCGACGCGATCGGCTCAGGCTCGATCTTCGCGCGTGGGTCGCTGAAGAAGCTCTACCGCGACGGCTCGACGGCCGACGACATGGTGATGACGCTGATCCAGGCGCTCTACGACGCCGCCGACGACGACTCGGCGACCGGTGGGCCCGACGTGACCAGGAAGATCTGGCCGGTCGTGGCCGTGATCGACGCCGACGGCTTCCGCCGCCTGTCGGACGACGAGGTGAGCACCTACGTCCAGCAGATGCTCGACGCCCGCCTGATCTCGCCCGACGGTCCCATCGCCCCGCTGCGCTAAGCAAAGGATCACCACTGTGTCCATGCCATTCGGATATGCGTCCCCCGAGCAGATCATGCGGGACAAGGCCGACTACGCGCGCAAGGGCATCGCGCGGGGCCGTTCCGTGGTCGTGCTCCAATATGTCGACGGCATTCTGTTCGTGGCGCCCAACCCGTCGAGGGCGCTGCACAAGATCAGCGAGATCTACGACCGCATCGGCTTCGCGGCCGTGGGGCGCTACAACGAGTTCGAGGAGCTGCGGCTCGGCGGCATCCGCTACGCCGACATCAACGGTTACACCTATGACCGTTCCGACGTGACCGGGCGCGGCCTGGCCAACCTCTACGCCTCCAACCTGGGCCGCATCTTCACCGAGTCGATCAAGTCGCTCGAGGTCGAGGTCGTCGTGGCCGAGGTGGGCGAGACGAAGGACGGCGACGCGATCTACCGCCTGACCTTCGACGGCTCGGTGTTCGACGAGCACGGTTTCGCGGCGATGGGCGGGCAGGCCGAGGCCGTGGCGTCCCGGCTGAAGGAGCGTTACCGCGAGTCGATGACGCTGGCCGACGCGCTGGAGGTGGCGCTGACCGCGCTGACCGAGCCGGGCGGTGAGCGGCCGCCGGTGGGTCAGCTCGAGGTGGCGGTGCTCGACCGCAACCGTGAGCACCGCAAGTTCCTGCGGCTGACCGGGGCGCGGCTCGATCGGCTGCTCGCCCAGACCTCGACCCCGCCGGCCGATGCGGCAGAGCCTTCGGGCGAGCCCTCGGGTGAGTCCTCGGGTGAGTCTGCCGGGCCGAGCGCGCCGTCGTCCGGCGACAAGCCGTCCACGCCGCCGCCCACGGGTCCCGAGGGTCCGGTGGACGACGGTTCGTCGCCGCTGTAGTTCCTGACGTCATCCGGTGGGGCCGCCGATCCGGCGGCCCCACTGTCGTGTCCGGCTGCTCCCGGCGCTTCAGGAGGCCCCCGGGCGGGCCGTGAGGGGCCCGTTGCGGGCTTTGAGCGCCGGTGGGGCGTCTGGGGTTCCGTTGCGGGGTGGGAGGGCTCCCAGGCGCGGACGTGAGGGCCGGGGGAGTGTGACCTGTTTCACTGTGATACGTCCGAACTTGCCGGGCCGCTCGTGGATCTTAAGAGCCGTGACAACTCCACTACGTGGCCTGCTGGTGGCCGGAGCCGCCGCCGCCGTGCTGTTGGCCTCCGGTGCGCCGGCACAGGCGGCCCCCGCGATTCCGAAGTTCAAGGCGCCGAAGACCTTCGGCACCTCGTTCCAGCCCGACCCGAAGCACGACTTCACCAAGGGCATCCACTCCCGCCGCAACGGGATCCTGCGCGGCCAGATCGTCGCGGTGCGAGGCGGCGTCGCCGAGTACGTGCCGGTCAAGTGGAAGAAGGGCAAGCACACCGAGGGCTACTTCGCGGGCCCGCCCGAGGGCGACGCGATGGCGTACGCCTCGCGCATCGCCAAGGACGTCGTCTACCTGTCGGCGCTGGGCTGCAAGGCCTCCCAGGCGGAGCTGACGGTCAGCCTTAACAGCAGCCTGGGCGTCAAGCGGTGCTCCAGGGCGACGCTGATCAAGCGGCACGGGAAGACGCCGCGGCCTTCGCTCATCACCGTCTACAAGGGGCAGATCGTCAAGGTTCAGGAGATCTTCACCCCCTGACGTACGTCGTGGACGACCCGCGCCCCGTGGGGGCGGGCGCGGGGGACGAAAACGCGTCTCGCGGGACCCGGACCGGAAAACACGTGCGAAGATCTCTCCCGCTCGCCGATCCGTGGGCATAGTGTGAGGTGATGGATCGTCGCATCTTCGGGCTGGAGAACGAGTACGGCGTGACCTGCACGTTCAGGGGCCAGCGCAGGCTGTCCCCCGACGAGGTCGCGCGCTACCTGTTCCGGCGGGTCGTGTCCTGGGGCCGATCGAGCAACGTCTTCCTCCGCAACGGCGCACGTCTCTATCTCGACGTGGGCAGCCATCCTGAGTACGCAACACCCGAGTGTGACAACGTCATCGAGCTCGTCACCCATGACAAGGCCGGGGAGCGCATCCTCGAGGGCCTGCTGGTGGATGCCGAGAAGCGGCTGCGCGAAGAGGGCATCGCCGGTGACATCTATCTGTTCAAGAACAACACCGACTCGGCCGGCAACTCCTACGGCTGCCACGAGAACTACCTGGTGGGCCGGCACGGCGAGTTCGGCCGGCTGGCCGACGTGCTGATCCCGTTCCTGGTGACGCGGCAGATCGTGTGCGGCGCGGGCAAGGTGCTGCAGACGCCGCGCGGCGCCGTCTACTGCGTCTCCCAGCGGGCCGAGCACATATGGGAGGGCGTCTCCAGCGCGACGACGCGGTCCCGCCCGATCATCAACACGCGGGACGAGCCGCACGCCGACGCCGAGCGGTTCCGCCGCCTGCACGTCATCGTGGGCGACTCCAACATGAGCGAGACGACCATGCTGCTGAAGGTCGGCGCGACCGACCTGGTGCTGCGCATGATCGAGTCGGGCACGGTGATGCGCGACCTGTCGCTGGAGAACCCGATCAGGGCGATCCGCGAGGTCTCTCACGACATGACGGGCCGGCGGCGGGTGCGGCTGGCCAACGGGCGCGAGGCGTCGAGCCTGGAGATCCAGCAGGAATACCTGTCGAAGGCGAAGGACTTCGTCGACCGCCGCGGCGGCGACGCCATCGCCCACCAGGTGCTGGAGCTGTGGGAGCGCACGCTGACCGCGGTCGACACGGGCAATCTCGACCTGGTGTCGCGGGAGATCGACTGGGTGACGAAATATCAGCTGATCGAGCGTTACCGCCGCAAGTACGACCTGCCGCTGTCGTCGCCGCGGGTGGCCCAGCTCGACCTGGCCTACCACGACGTGCACCGTAAGCGCGGCCTGTTCTACCTGCTGCAGAAGCGCGGCTCGGTGGAGCGGGTGGCGTCCGATCTGAAGATCTTCGAGGCGAAGTCGGTGCCGCCGCAGACGACCAGGGCGCGGCTGCGGGGCGAGTTCATCCGCAAGGCGCAGGAGAAGCGGCGCGACTTCACCGTCGACTGGGTGCATCTCAAGCTCAACGACCAGGCGCAGCGCACGGTGCTGTGCAAGGACCCGTTCAGGAGTGTGGACGAGCGGGTCGACAAGCTGATCGCCGGGATGTGATCGGCGGGCGCCCCGGAACCACGCCCCGGAACCACGCCCCTGAACCGCGGTGTGGTTCCGGGGTGGCAGGCGGGTCGTCCGGCGG
>NZ_JBFAQB010000027.1:0-104976 GCF_040676995.1 Nonomuraea sp. NPDC049419
ATGCCGTTCATCGTGATGATGCGGCACCGCGTGTACGGGTCGGCGTGGTCGGGATCGGTCGGCGTGACGTTCAGCTCCCGCCAGTTGCGCAGCTGTTTGTCCAGCGGGATGCCCCGCTCCTGCAGTGGGTTGAAGGTCATGTGCGTCCGCTCCTTCGCGGTCGGGAACATGCGATGTGCCCGCCTACCCGAGGCGTCCCGGTGCAATCTCGGCGCCCGTTCCGCCGAAGCTCCGCGTTTGGGTAATCCGTTCGCCTCATGAGCGTGTCAGGCCGCGCCCGGGGTAGGCAGCCCCGTACTCGAAGGAGGAGAGACATGACGAAGACGGCGCCGGAGAAGATGGCCGAGACGGACGTCATCGAGCTGCTGATCGCCCAGCACGGGATGATCAGGAACCTGTTCGACGAGGTCGAGCAGGCCCCCGCCGACCAGCGCGGAGAGGCGTTCACCCGCCTGGTGCGCATGCTCGCCGTGCACGAGACCGCCGAGGAGGAGATCGTGCACCCGTACGCGCGGCGCAAGATCGACGGCGGCGACGGCGTGGTGGAGGACCGGCTGGCCGAGGAGAACCAGGCCAAGGAGATGCTGTCCCGCATGGACCAGGCCGGCCCCGACGCGCCCGACTTCATGGAGAACCTGCTGATGCTGCGCGGCGCCGTCGAGGCGCACGCCCGCGCCGAGGAGCGTTACGAGTTCAACAAGATCATCGCCCACACCACCGAGGCCGAGCGGCGCAGCATGGCCGCCGGGGTCAAGGCCGCCGAGGCCATGGCGCCCACCCACCCGCACCCCGGCGCCGAGTCGGCCACCAAGAACGTGCTCATGGGCACGCCGATCGCGATGATGGACCGCGTCCGCGACGTCATCCGCCAGGTCATGGGCAAGAACCCCTGATCATGGCGGCCCGCAAGGGAATCGGCCTGCCCGGCACGATCCTGGGGATCGGGCTGGGCGGCTTCGTCGACGGCATCCTGCTGCACCAGCTGCTGCAGTGGCACCACATGCTGAGCAGCACCGACACCGACCGCATCGGGGTGCGGTATTACCCGGTCGACACCGTGCCTGGGCTGCGGATGAACACGGTGTGGGACGGCCTGTTCCACACCGTGACGTGGCTGGCCGTGCTCGCCGGGATCGGCCTGCTCTACTCCCGCGTGACCGCCTCGCGCGGGCGGGTGTGGCGCTCGCGGGCGCTGTGGGGCTGGATCCTGTCCGGGTGGGGGCTGTTCAACCTGGTCGAAGGCGTGATCGACCATCACCTGCTGGGCATCCACCACGTTCGTACGGGGCCGTACCAGCTGGCGTGGGACCTCGGGTTCCTGGTGCTCGGGGTGATCCTGGTGGTCGGCGGGTGGGCGCTGCGGCGCGGCGCCGGCACGCTCGACCTGTGCCAGGCCCCGCGGTGAGCCACCACCACGTCGGCGGCACGGTGCTGCTGCTCCTGCTCCCGGCGGCCGCCTATCTGGCTCTGGCGGGCCGGAGGAAGTGGAGCCCGTGGCGTTCCGCTGCCTTCCTGGCCGGTCTCGCTCTCGTCGCCGCGGCCTTGGCCGGGCCCGTCGCCGAGCTGGCCGCGCACGACTTCCGCGGCCACATGCTGCAGCACCTGCTCATCGGCATGCTGGCGCCGCTCGGCCTGGTGCTGGGCGCGCCGGTGACGCTGCTGCTGCGTACGCTGCCGGCCGCCCGCGCCCGCCGGCTCACGGCGCTGCTGCGCTCGGTGCACCCCGTCGCCGATCCCGTCGTCGCGCTGCTGCTCAGCGTGGGCGGGATGGCGGTGCTGTACTGCACGCCGCTCTACCGGCAGACCCTCACGAACCCCTGGCTGCACGAGGCCGTCCACCTGCACTTCCTGCTGTCCGGCTGCCTGTTCGCGTGGGTGATCGCCGGTCCCGACCCGGCGCCGCGGCGGCCGTCCGTACCGGTGCGGCTGGTCGTGCTGGGCGTCGCGATCGCCGTGCACGCCGGGCTGTCCCAGCTCATGTACGCCGGCCTCGCCGTGGACCTGCCCGTACCGGCCGAGCAGCGGCGTGGCGCCGCCGAGATCATGTACTACGGCGGGGATCTGGCCGAGCTGCTGCTCGCCCTCGCCCTGGTGAGCTCATGGCGGCCGTGCCGGCGCCCCGCCGCGTCGCCTGTGCGGTCCGTGTCCGCCTGACTCCTCGCGGGGCAGGCCCGCATCACAGGTTTGTTGCAGTGTGCAAGGTTCGCTTGGTCTCCTCAGGCCGTCCGGCTGAAATGGTCGTCGAGATGCGGGAAGGCACGGGGGCGTGTCCTGGGTGCCGCGGAATGGCCGCCGAGGAGATGAGGCGTGAGGGATGGGGCTTTCCCGGGAAGAGCGGCGGGCACTGGAGGACCTGGAGAAGCGGCTGGCGCTCGACGAGCCCGAGCTGGACGCGCTGCTCTCCGGGTCGGTTGGCTCTTCCCTGCGGCGCAGGTCGGCGGTGCACGTCTGGCTGATGCTGATGCTGCTCACCTGCGCGATCTTCATGATGGGGATCGTGCTGCTGCTGACGACGGGGGAGCGGGAGTGCCCGGGGGTGCCGTTCAGCTCCTGTGAGGGGGCCGGCGCCCGGCAGGAGGGGTAGCGCGGTACAACTGTGGTCATGGGTGACATGTCCGCGATCAGCGGGAAATCTGCTGATGATCGGGACGACGATCTGTCGGCCGTCGTCACGGCCGTGCTGAGCGGGTCGCGGCTGCTCGTCGCCGTCGCCGCCCGGTCGCTCGGCGCGGTCGAGGACCGCATCACGCTGCCGCAGTTCCGGATGATGGTGGTGCTGGCCGGGCACGGCGAGACCAAGCTCGTCACCATGGCCGACCTGCTCGGCGTCAACTCCTCCACCGCCATGCGCATGGCCGACCGCCTGATGGCCGCCGGGCTGGTCGTGCGCGAGGTCAACCCGCACAACCGGCGCGAGAGCCTGATGCGGCTCACCACCGAGGGGCGGCGCATCGTCGACCAGGTGATGGAGCGCCGCCGTACCGAGATCGGCGCCATCGTCGCCCGCATGTCGGCCGAGCAGCGCCGCGCGCTCATCTCCGCCATGAACGCCTTCAACGAGGCGGGCGGCGAGTCCCCGGAGACCGCGCCCCGGCCGCTGGGCTGGCAGGACGTCTGACCCCGCAGCCCCGGTCAGATCAGGCGAGGTCAGGTCAGGTCAGGCGGCCGGGTCGGGGAAGCTCTCCGGGGTGGTCAGGCCCGTGCTCTCGAGCAGGCGCTGGTGGTTCAGGACGGCCGCGTTGCACTGTTCGGCGAAGCGGCGGACCAGCGTGTTCTGGGTGCTGCCGCGCACCTGGCCGATCAGACCGAAGATCTGGCCGTGCGCCAGGCGCAGCCACTTGACGTACGTGGCGTCGTAGGCGGAGCCGGTGCTGCCGGAGATGTCGCTCATCCAGCTCTGCTGCTGCTCGGTGGGCTTCACCGGCAGCGTGACCTCCAGCTTCGAGGCCACCTCGCGCACCTGCCGGTCCAGGGTGTGGTGCTGGCTCGCGATCGTCTCGCTCACCTGCCTGACCTTGGCCGTGGTGGCGCGCTGCACGGCGTCCTGCGCCATCGGCATCTCCCAGAGGCTGGCCAGGCGCACCTTGCGGATGAGCTCTCTGTCGATCTTCGACACCGGCCCCCACTTCGTCTCCCAGACCCCCTCGTCCTCGTCCTCCGCGGGCGGGGCGGAGGACTCGGAGGGTTCCTCGTCGGGAAACGGCGACTCGCTCGCCACCTCGGCGAGCGCGGCGGTGTTGGCGCCGTCCGCGGCGGGCGTCGGCGTGTAGCCGGCGCACGCGGTCACCGGCAGGAGCGCGGCGGTCGCGCAGACGACGAGTACGCGTCGGGGTCCCATGATCATCGTCCCCTTCCCCGGCCTGAGGCGGCCGTCATCATGAGGTACGCCGCCGGAGGCGAGGTCGTTCATGGCACTGTGCAAAAGTTGCAGGAGGCCATGAACGATCACCAGGGAGGAGACGCCAGAGGCGCCGTCGACTCCGCGCACCACCGTCGACTCCGCGCATCACCGGCGGCATCCGGGTCTGGGCGGGCTCGACCTGATGCACGCCCGCCTCGTCCGGCAAGCTCGTGGGGTTCTGCGACCAGTCGCACCTGTCCCGGCACTTCCGCCGCCTGGTGGGCGTGCCGCCGGGCGCGTACCAGCGTGCAATAACGTCCAATCCCCGCTTGCCCGACTTCTTCTAGGGTTCCGGGCATGACGGAACTCGACCTGAATCGCCCCGACATGGCGGCACTCGGCCGGCAGGCCGTGGACCTGCTGGCCGACTGGCTCGACGCCCTGGAGAAGACGCCCTGGAGAAGTCGCCCGCCAGCGACTACTCGCCGCCCGACGGTCTCGCGGAGCGCCTGCGCCGCCCGCCCGCCGCCGGGCCGGGCGACTTCGGGGAGCTGGCGGAGACGTTCCTGCGGGCGGCCGGGCAGGGCGTCAACACCGCGGGCCCCGGCTACCTCGCCTATTTCCCGGCCGGCGGGCTGTACTCGGCCGCGCTGGCGGAGCTGCTGGCCAACGCCGCCAACCGGTACACGGGCCTGGCCCAGATGTCGCCCGCGCTGGTCGCCATGGAACACGGCGTGCTCACCTGGCTGTGCGAGCAGTTCGGGCTGCCGTCCGGCGCGGGCGGCATCACCACCAGCGGCGGCTCGACGGCCACCCTGTCGGCGGTGCTGGCCGCCCGCCAGAGCCGGCTGGGCGACGATCTGACCGGCGCGACGTTGTACGTCACCGGCCACACCCACCACTGCGTGGCCAAGGCCGCCCGCATCTGCGGCCTGCCCGCCGCCGCCGTGCGCGAGGTGCCCATGACCGATGACCTGCGCATGGACGTACGCGCCGCCGCCGGGCTGATCGCCGCCGACCGGGCCAGGGGGCTGCGGCCGTTCCTGCTGGCGGGCACGGCGGGCACCACCGGCACCGGCACCATCGACCCCCTCCCCGAGGTGGCCGAACTGGCCGCCCGCGAGGGGCTGTGGTTCCACGTGGACGCGGCCTACGGCGGCGGCTTCCAGCTCACCGAGCGCGGCCGGCCGCTCCTCGCCGGCGTCGAACGGGCCGACTCCATCGCCCTCGACCCGCACAAGAGCATGTTCCTGCCGTACGGGACCGGCGTGCTGCTCGTCCGCGACCCCGCCACGCTGCACGCCGCGCACGCCGACGGCGGCGACTATCTCCAGGACCTCGCCGCGATGGACGGCCTGCCCGACTTCGCCAACCTCGGCGTCGAGCTGACCAGGGAGTTCCGCGGGCTGCGGCTGTGGCTGCCGCTGCACCTGCACGGCGTGGACGCCTTCACCCGCGAGCTGGAGGAGAAGCTCGACCTCGCCGCCGTCGTGCACCGCGAGCTGGCCGCCGATCCCCGCTTCTCCGTGCCGTGGCGGCCCGACCTGACCGTGGTGGTGTTCCGGCTGCGCGACGGAGACGACGAGCGCAACCGGCGCCTGCTCCAGGAGATCAACGACGGCGGACAGATCTATCTGAGCAGCACGAACGTCCAGGGGCGGCTGTATCTGCGGCTGTGCGTGCTGAGCTTCCGCACCCATGCCCGTCACGTCGATCGTGCACTGGAGATCATCCGGGCCGCGGCCGACGTCGGCTGAGTGTTTCGGGGTTCGTACGAAAGTTTCATCGACACTTGATGGCATCATTTCCGCAGCTTCAAGCGTCGGCGTGGTAAAGGGGTCTTCACTTCGCGCAAGAGGCCGTTGACAGGTGCCGGATAGCGGGCCGATACTTTCGCCAGCCCACCGATATTTTCGGCGGGCGCTCGGCTTCACCACGTTCGATCGGGGCCACCTCGGCCATCGGGCGCGTACCACGCTGCCCGCATCCCCGCCGTCATCACGCGAGGAGGAAGCACCCCCATGAACGGCGCACCCCCCTACCCGCCGGGCCGCAGACGCGGCCGCGCACGGCGGTTCATCGCCCGCGCGGGCGCCATCGCCGTGGCGCTGGCCGTCGCGATGCTCCCCGGCATCGCCCACGCCGCCATCACGACGAACCAGACCGGTAACAACAACGGCTACTTCTACTCCTTCTGGACCGACGCCCAGGGCACCGTCTCCATGGAGCTCGGCTCCGGCGGGAACTACAGCACGTCCTGGCGCAACACCGGCAACTTCGTCGCCGGCAAGGGCTGGTCGACCGGCGGGCGCAGGACCGTGTCGTACTCGGGCAGCTTCAACCCGTCGGGGAACGCGTACCTGACCCTGTACGGGTGGACCAGGAACCCGCTCATCGAGTACTACATCGTCGACAACTGGGGCACGTACCGGCCCACCGGTAACTACCGGGGCACCGTGACCACCGACGGCGGGTCGTACGACATCTACCAGACGACCCGCTACAACGCCCCGTCCATCGAGGGCACCAGGACCTTCGACCAGTTCTGGAGCGTCAGGCAGCAGAAGCGGACGGGCGGCACCATCACCGCCGGCAACCACTTCGACGCCTGGGCCCGCGCCGGCATGAATCTGGGCAACCACGACTACCAGATCCTCGCCACCGAGGGCTACCAGAGCAGCGGCAACTCCAACATCACCATCGGCGGCTCCGGCGGGGGCGGCGGTGGCGGTGGTGGAGGCGGCGGCGGTGGCGGTGGTGGCGGTGGTGGCTGCACCGCGACCCTTTCCGCCGGCCAGCAGTGGAGCGACCGCTACAACCTCAACGTCTCGGTCAGCGGCTCCAGCAACTGGACCGTCACGATGAACGTGCCCTCCCCGGCCCGTGTCCTGTCCACCTGGAACATCACCGCCAGCTACCCGAGCTCGCAAGTGCTCACCGCACGCCCGAACGGCAACGGCAACAACTGGGGCGTGACCATCCAGCACAACGGCAACTGGACCTGGCCCTCGGTCTCCTGCAGCGCAGGCTGACCTCCCTCTGAACCCTGTGGCGCGACGGCTGCGAAGGCCGCCGCGCCACAGCGCTGTCCACGCGCGGGGCCGACCGCCGTTTCGGTGGGGCCTTTGCGTTGAGGGGAAGCCGCCGGCCTGGCAGCGCGGTCTTCTGCGGTTCGAGGGGCAAGCCCGATGAAATCAGCGGGGCGGCCCGGCGGTGATCGTCTTTCGGGCGTCGGCGACGCCGCCGCGCCACCAGCCCATCGCCTCCACCCACCAGGTCATGCCCGCCTCCGCGTAGCCCTCGACGAGGCCGTCGGCTGCGCGGCCCTCCAGGGCGATGTCGAAGCCGTCCAGTGAGCCCCGCTCCTCGCCCAGGAAGTCGACCACGCGCGCGAACTCGGCCACCGGCACCGGCGGGAGGTCGTGGCCGTAGTCGCGGAAGGTCGGCATCGCGCCGTCCCAGCGGGCCGCACGGCGGAAACCGGCCCGCGTGGGCCAGCGGCCGGGGCACCAGATCGGGATGCGGGGCCGCTGCACGGGAGCCGGCAGCAGCCGCTCCCAGAGGTGCGTCAGGTCGTCCAGGCCCTGGTCGAGCTTGGCGGCGCGGACCTTGAGGTCGGGGTCCTCGCCGAAGTCGGTGTACTCCTCGTCGATCGAGCCCAGCCCCGCGCCGAAGACGAGCCGGCCGCCGGAGAGGCGGTCGAGTGAGGCGGTCTCCTTGGCGACCGTCTGCACCCGGCGCCGGGGGAGAGCCGTCATCAGGATGCCGAGGCGGACGCGCCGCGTGCGGGCGGCGATGGCGGACAGCGCCACCACCGGGTTCGCGACCGGCCAGCTCGGGTCGTGGTAGAGCAGGTGGTCCCAGAGGTAGACCGCGTCCCAGCCGTGTTCCTCGGCGGCGACGCCCAGCTCGGTCAGCAGCGTGGGGTCTCCGAACTCGCCGACGTTCGGCAGCCCGACAGCGAAGCGCACCATGGGGTAAGGCTATGCCCGCGCACGAGCCCGCTCGACCATGAAACACGGTAAGCCGCCGACAAACATCCCTTGAGCTGGAAATTTCCAATTACATCGTAAGCAGAGCTAACATTTCGGGCATGAGTAAGGAAGAGGATCTGCCCAGTGCGTTCGCCGGCGTGCTGCTCGGGCTCAACCGGCTGATCCGGCGCCGCCTGCGTCAGGGCCTGACCGGGCCGCGGCTGCGCGGCGCCCAGGTCGAGCTGCTGCGCCTGGTCGCCGACCACCCCGGCATCAGCGTCTCGGCCGCGGCCAAGGAGCTCTACCTGGCGGGCAACTCGGTCTCCACGCTGGTCAACCAGCTCAGCGCGGCCGGGCTGCTGTACCGCGAGGTGCGCAGCGAGGACCGCAGGTCCGCCAGGCTGCTGCCCACCCCGGACGGCGAGGCCCGCCTGCGGGCCTGGCAGGAACGCCGCACGGCGCTCGTCCGCGAGCACCTCGCGCGGCTCCCCGACGAGGACAGGGCCGCGCTGGAGGCGGCACTCCCGGCGCTGCGCCGCCTGGCCGCCGGGCTGCAGGAAGAGCAGGAAGAGGAGGTGAGCGCGAAATGACGCCCACCGAGGCCGCCCGCGACGGCGTCCCGGACGGCCCAGCGGGTGATGCGCCCGGCGGTGAGGAGGCGGCGGTCGCGTGCACCGGGTTGCGGTACGCGTTCGGCGAGTCCGTCGCCGTGGACGGGCTCGACCTGACCGTGCGGGCAGGGGAGGTGTTCGGGCTGCTCGGGCCCAACGGGGCGGGGAAGACGACGGCCATCAGGTGCGTGACGACCCTGCTGCCCGTGCCCAAGGGCATGGCGCGGGTGTTCGGGCTGGACGTGGCCGCCGACCGGATGCGGGTGCGGCGCCTGCTCGGGTACGTCCCGCAGCAGCTCTCGGCCGACTCAGGGCTGACCGGCAGGGAGAACGTCTCGCTCTTCGCGCGCGTCTTCGACGTCCCGAGACGCGAGCGGCGGGAACGGGTCGCCCAGGCGCTGAAGGCGGTCGGCCTCACCGACGCCGCCGACCGGCTGGCGAAGACCTACTCGGGCGGCATGGTACGCCGCCTGGAGCTGGCCCAGGCCCTGGTCAGCGCACCCCGCCTGCTCATACTCGACGAGCCCACGATCGGCCTCGACCCCATCGCCCGCACGGTCGTGTGGGAGCACATCATGGCCGTACGCGCCGCGACCGGCATGACCGTCCTGGTCACCACCCACTACATGGACGAGGCCGACCAGTACTGCGAGCGCGTGGCCCTCATGCACCAGGGCAGGATCCGCGCCCTGGGCACGCCGCGCGAACTGACCGACGACCTGCGCGCCCGGCGCGGCGACGACAGCACGCCGACCCTGGAGGACGTCTTCCGCGACGTCGCCGGCAGCGGTCTCGACGAGGGAGGGGAGTTCCGCGATGTCCGCCGTACCCGCAACACCGCCTCCCGCGTCGGCTGACGGCGCGGCGGCGGTCCTGCTGCCCGCGCCGGCGCAGGACCGGCCCGCCTGGCGGGTCGTCCCGGCCAGGGTGGCCGCGATGTGCGTGGTGGAGCTGCAGAAGCTGCGCCACGACCGTACGGAGCTCTACACCCGCGCCGTCCAGCCCGCCCTGTGGCTGCTGGTCTTCGGCGAGACGTTCACCCGCATCGACGTGATCCCGACCGGCGGCATCCCCTACCGCGACTACCTGGCGCCGGGGATCATCGCGCAGTCCACGATGTTCATCGCCATCTTCTACGGCATCCACATCATCTGGGAACGCGACTCAGGCGTGCTGACCAAGCTCCTGGTCACGCCGACGCCCAGGGCGGCGCTGGTGGCGGGGAAGGCGTTCGCGGCAGGGGTGAAGGCGATCGTGCAGGCGGTCGTGGTCGTGGTCATCGCCGCGCTGCTCGGCGTGCACCTGTCCTGGCATCCGCTGCGCCTGCTCGGCGTGATGGCGGCGGTGCTGCTCGGCTCGGCGTTCTTCGCCTGCCTGTCGGTGACGATCGCCGGCATCGTCCGTACGCGCGACCGGCTGATGGGCTTCGGCCAGGCCATCACGATGCCGCTGTTCTTCGCCTCCAACGCCCTCTACCCGACGACCTCGATGCCGGACTGGCTGCGGGTGGTCAGCGCGGTCAACCCGCTCAGCTACGAGGTGGACGCGCTGCGCGGGCTGCTGCTCGGTGTCCCCGCGCACCTGGCGCCGGACTTCGCGGTGCTGGCGGTGGCCGCCGCGGCGGGCATCACGGCGGCGGCCGCGCTGCTCGGCCGCCTGGCCAGGTAGGCGCAGGTCATCGCCCGTTTAACCCGATCTTCCCCGGGCAGCCGCCGCCCATGATGGACTACGTGCTCCCGCTGCGCTGGGAGGACGACCGCGGCCTGGACGAGCTGACCGCCTACCTGCGCACGCTGGCCCGTCACGTGGGCGCGGTCATCGTCGTCGACGGCTCGCCGCCCCCGCTGTACGAGCGGCACGCCGAAGCCTGGCGCGGCCTGGTCACGCACGTCCGCCCGGCCGTCGGCCTGCGCCACGCCAACGGCAAGGTCAACGGCGTGCTCACCGGCATGCGGCTGGCCCGCGCCCCGCACGTGGTCATCGCCGACGACGACGTACGCCACGACCGGGACACGCTCGCCAGGATCGACACGCTGCTGGCCGCCGCCGACCTCGTACGCCCCCAGAACCACTTCACCGAGCTGCCCTGGCACGCCCGCTGGGACACCGCGCGCACCCTGCTCAACCGCAGCTTCGGCGCCGACTACCCCGGCACGTTCGGCGTGCGCCGCGCGTTCTTCGAGCGCATGGGCGGCTACGACGGCGACGTGCTGTTCGAGAACCTCGAGCTGATCCGCACGGTCCGCGCCCACGGCGGCAGGGAGCTGCGCCCCCTCGACCTGTACGTGCGGCGGCTCCCGCCCGACGCGGCCCGCTTCTGGAACCAGCGGGTCCGCCAGGCCTACGACGACCTGGCCCAGCCGGGCCGGCTGGCGGTGTTCCTGCCGGTGCTGCCCGCGCTGGCCTGGTGCCTGTGGCGGGGCAGGTGGGCGCTTCCGGTGGCGGGCGCCGCGCTGGCCGTCACGCTGGCGGAGACGGGGCGGCGCCGGGCGGGCGGGCGGCACGTCTTCCCCGGCACGTCGGCGCTGTTCGCGCCCGTGTGGGTGCTGGAGCGGGCCACCTGCGGCTGGCTCGCCGTGGGCGCCGCGCTGCGGGGCGGCGTCCCGTACGCGGGACGCAGGCTGCGGCGGGCGGCCCATTCCGTACGGTGGCTGCGCCGGAACCGTCAGGCCGGCGGGTCCGGCTCGCTCGCCGCCCGGAACCCGGCGACCTTGTGCGAGCCGTCGCAGAACGGCTTGACCGCCGAGCGCCCGCACCGGCACAGCGCGACCGTCGAACGTCCGGCGGGAATCGGCACGCCGTCCTGAGTGACCAGCCGGAACGGCCCCCTGACCAGCAGCGGCCCGTCCTCGCACGGCGTCACGGTCACCGCGGCGGCCACACTGTCCCCGTCATCCCCGTGTTGCGACATTCCCCCCACGTTCCCGTCAGGCACGGCGGTATGCCGGAATGATCCCTGACCTGCGGGGTAGCACTGCCGCCGTGAAGCTACGTGAGCAGAGTGTGACGGGCGGGAAGCGGGCGGGGGAGCGGCGATGACGACGGCGTTCGACCCGGCCGCGTACGGGCGCGGCATCGCCGACATCTACGACGTCACCGTCGGGAACCTGCCGACCGAGGCGACCGTCGAGCAGCTGTGCCTGCTCGCCGAGGGCGGCCCCGTGCTGGAGTTCGGCATCGGGACGGGCCGGCTGGCGGTGCCGATGGCCGAGCGGGGGCACCAGGTGGCCGGGATCGACGGCTCGCCCGAGATGGTGGAGATCCTGCGCGACAAGCCTGGCGGCGAGAACATCCCGGTCACCGTGGGCGACTTCTCGGCGACGCGGGTCGAGGGCGAGTACGCGCTGGTGGCGCTCACCACGAACACCATCTACGCGCTGCCCTCGCAGGCCGCCCAGGTCGCCTGCTTCCGCAACGCCGCCGCGCACCTGCGGCCGGGCGGCAGGTTCGTGGTGGAGGCGTGGGTGCCCGACCCCGGCGCCTTCCGCCGCGGCTCCGCGCTGCGGCTGCTGTCGCTGAGCGAGGACGTCGTGCTCGCCGAGGCCGCCCGCATCTCGCCGGCCGAGCAGCTCATGGCCACCACCAAGATACGGCTCACCGCCGGCGGCGTCCGCCTCCTGCCCGCCAACCACCGCTACGCCTGGCCCGCCGAGCTGGACCTGATGGCGCAGCTGGCGGGGATGGAGCGCGAGCACCGCTGGGCCGACTGGACCCGCAGCCCGTTCACCGACGACAGCACCAACCACGTGTCGGTGTACCGCCTGCCGGGCTGAAAAAGGCCGCCCGGATGGACGGGCCAGGTCGGATGGGCGGGCCAGGTCGGACCATCGGCCCGGATGCCCGGGCCGATGGCCGAAGGGTAAGGATGGTCGCGTGGTGGGCCCAGGTCAGGGGAGGCGGCACAGGGAGGTGTCGCCGCGCTCCCAGCGCGCGAGCACGTACCCCGCCCACAACCGCTCCAGCTCCAGCGCGCACGCCGCGCCGAAGACGATGTCAGCGGCTAGGGCGGGCTCGTCGGCGGCCAGGGCGGCGCACAGGTCGTGGGCGGCGATCTGCTCGTGCACGGCGTCCGCCTGCACGTGCTCGTCGTAGAAGCGCGCGGTGCCGGCGTCGCCGCCGAGCCGCCGCAGCCCCTGCGCGTAGCGCCGGTTGGGCAGCGAGGACGTCATCTCCAGCGCCGCCAGGTGCCCGGCGAGGGCGCCGCGCAGCCGCCGGTGCAGGCCGAACAGCGACATGGCGTTCGAGATGGCCAGCGTGATGCCAGGGACGCGGCCGAGGTAGGCGCCGTAGGAGTCGTCGAGGCCGAGCCCGCGCATGGTGGCGCGGAACAGCTCGGAGTGCATGCGTTCGGTGCGGCCGCCGCCGTACTCGTCGGCCTGGATCTCCACCAGCGCCGCCTTGGGCCCGCCCGCCAGGCGCGGGATCGCCCACGTGTGCGGGTCGGCCTCCTTGAGGTGGTAGATCGAGCGGTGCACGACGAACTCGCCGAACTGCTCGCGGCCGGCCCGCTGCGCCAGGAACGCCGACACCGACGGCCCGCGATCGTCGGCGGCGAGCGCGGTGAGCACCCGCCGCACGTCCCGCGCCCCCTCCAGAGGCGGCATGGGGACTTCGCGCGCCAGCAGTTCCTCCAGGTGCCGCTCCAGCACGGCCCGGGCGGCCAGCAGCGCGGGATCCCACTCCCAGCGCTCGTCCACCCCGGCGAACCCCCGGTAGTGCAGCTCGTAACAGGCGAACAGGGCGAGCTGGAAATCGGCGTCGCCGAGGTCGGCGCCGGTCACGTCGAGGTGCAGCGCCCGCCCGTCGGGCGCCCCGGCCAGACGGCGGAACAGCAGTGCGGTGACGGGCCCGCGCGGCGCGGGCAGCGCGGGCGCCGGCCCGCCGGTTCTCTCACGGGCGTGTCCCCCGATGGCGTCGACCGCTGTCACGAGCGCCCCCCTCCTGTCGGCTCCTTGTCGTTTCCCCCCCTCTGACCAGGCAAACCGCAGGTATGACCGGCCCCAATCCGGGTAGTGGAGAGCGGCGACGGGAAGGGCTCCCGCCGCTCGCAACGGGGGAGGTGATGTCCCTGATGACTCGCGAAATGGAGCGGCATCCCGACATCATCAGCATGCGCGAGAAGTACGAGATGGCCGCGGCCAAGCCGGCCGTTCAGCTGGCGGACGGGCTGACCATGGTGGCCGGGCTGTTCCTGGCGCTGTCGCCGTGGATCATCGGATTCACCGGCATAACGTCACTGACCATGAACAACCTGGTCACGGGGCTGGCCGTGGCCGTGCTCGCGCTGGCCTTCAGCTCGGCGTACGGGCGCACGCACGGGATCGCGTGGGTCGCGCCCCTCATCGGGCTGTGGACCATCCTGGCGCCCTGGCTGATCAGGGGGGAGGCGGACACGCAGACCACGATCACCACCAACGTGATCGTCGGCGCGATCATCCTCATCTGCGGCCTGGTCGCGCTCGGCATGAGCATGACGAGGAGGCGATGAGACCCGGGCCGGCCCGTGTGACCGGCCCTTCTCATGCGCTCACCCGGACGCGCAGCGCCAGCGCGACCACGGCGGCGTCCCCCGGCACGCGCACGTCGCGGCCGGTCAGCTCACGGAAGCGGGCGAAGCGGTGCTGGACGGTGTTGCGGTGGCAGTAGAGCGCAGCGGCCGTGTCGGCGATCGAGCCGTCGCCCGCCAGATGCACGCGTACGGTCTCCAGCAGCCGCTCCCGCTCCACCGCGCCGATCGACTCCAGCGGGCCGAGCACCCGCTCCGCCAGCTCGGCGGCCAGCTCGGGGCTGTGCGCGACGAACACCTCCAGCCACCGGTCCTCCAGCCGCATCGGCCCCGCGGGCGCCGCGCCGCCGGCCCTGACCGTGGCCGAGGCCAGGCGCACCGCGTGCGGCACCCGGGCCAGCCCCGTCACCCGCGGCGACAGGCCGCACGCCACGTGCGCGAGCGCGTCGAGCACCCGGCGTTCCGGGTCGGGCACCCGGGAGGGCAGTTGCACGACGAGGATGTCGCCTGACGGCGACTCGTGACGGTGCGTACGCAGCCCGAGCCCGCTCATCCCGCCCGCCGCCACCCGCAGCGCCGCCCCCGACGCGGGCGCCGCCACGACGGCCACGAACGGAGCGGGCACGTCGAAGCCGAGCACCCGCCCCACGTCGCGGACCACGTCGGGGTTGCGCCCGTCGTTGTCCATCAGCCGGGCGAACCACGTGCGCCGCTCGTCCTCCTGCTGCCTGCCCATCTCCAGCACGGCCCGCTGGTAGCCGGTCATCAGGCCGGTGTTGTGCTGCTCGACCGCCTCCCACACCAGGTTGGCCCCTTCGAGCAGCGCCGGGACGTCGTCGGGCGCGGCCAGCCCGACCAGCCCGTGCCACAGCGCGCGGGCGTCCAGCCGGGCCGCCGCCAGCAGCGACTCCAGCGGCACGCCCTGCCCGGCCCGCCGCTCGCCCAGCTTCTCCGAGTGCGGGCGCTGCTCGGGCGGCACCCGTCCCTCGGCCAGGTGGCGCAGGATCAGCTCGAACCCGACCCTGGCCCCCTCGCGCACCTCCTCGCGGCTGACCAGGCCCCGCGCGTACGGCTCCATCGCCATGACCTGCTCGGCCCAGTCGTCGATGAGGTCCTCGTAGCTCTCCAGGCACCGCCTGGCCAGCCGGACCAGCACGTCATTGGTCACATGCACAATCTAGCCGCGCATTTACGCACCGTATCGCCGTTGGTCGGCCCCCTGACCTCGCCATAGCGTGAGCGAAAGGGAGGTTGGACGTTGCATCTGACACCTCGCGAGCAGGAGCGGCTGACCATTTTCACGCTCGCCGAGCTCGCCCGCCGCCGCCGCGCCCGAGGGCGCAGGCTCAATGCCCCCGAGGCCATCGCCCTGATCTGCGACGAGATCCTCGAACGGGCCTGGGACGGCGCCACGCTGCCCGAGGTCATCGAGGGCGCCAAGGCCGTGCTCGGACCCGGCGACGTGATGGACGGCGTCCCCGCGCTCGTCACCCACGTCCAGGTCGAGGCCCTGTTCCCGAACGGCACCGCGCTGGTGGCCGTGGACGCCCCGATCGGCTCGCCGGAGAAAGACGGACCCGGCGCGGTACGCCCGCTGCCGCGCGAGGTCGAGCTGAACGCCGGCCGCGAGCGCGGCACCCTGCGCGTCACCAACCGGGGCGAGCGCACGGTCTACGTCTCCTCGCACTTCCCGCTGGGCGAGGTCAACGCGGCGCTGTCCTTCGACAGGGAGCCGGAGGGGCTCAGGCTCGCCATCCCCGCCGGCACGGCCACCGCCTTCCCGCCGGGCGAGACCGTCGAGGTGGAGGTCATCACGTCATGAGGCGCGAGACGTACAACGCGATCTACGGCCCGACCACCGGTGACCTGATCAGGCTCGGCGACACCTGCCTGTGGGCCGAGGTGGAGGCCGACGACGTGCCGCACGGCGACGAGCTGCTCGGCGGCTGCGGCAAGACGCTGCGCGACGGGCTGCTGGCCAGCCCGCGCGGCGACCGCGAGTCCGCGCTGGACCTGGTGGTCGCCGGGGTCGTGCTGATGGACCCGGTGCTCGGCGTGCGCAAGACGCACATCGGCGTCAAGGACGGCCGGATCGTGCCGGTCGAGGGCGCGATCATCGACTCGCACACGGCGATCGTGCCGGGCGAGGGCCTGATCGCCACGCCCGGCGTCGTGGACTCGCACGTGCACCTGTCCTCGCCGGAGATCGCGCCCGCCGCGCTGGCCTCCGGCGTGACGACCGTGGTCGGCATGGGACTCGGCGGCGTCTGGGACGTCGGCGTCAACCCGGCGCACAACCTGCACACGCTGATGGCCGCCTGGCACGGCACCCCGCTCAACGTGGCGTTCCTGGCCCGGGGCTCGTCCAGCTCGCGGCGGCTGCTGGAGGAGGCGGTGCTGGCGGGCGCCGGCGGCTTCAAGATCCACGAGGACTTCGGGGCGACGCCACGGGTCATCGACACCTGTCTCGGCGTGGCCGAGCAGGCGGACCTGCCGGTGGCGCTGCACTCGGACTCGATGAACGAGTCCGGTTACCTGGCCGACACGGTGGCGGCGACGCGCGGGCGCACCGTGCACGCGTACCACGTGGAGGGCGGCGGCGGGCATCCCGACCTGCTGGAGATCCTCTCCGAGCCGCACGTGCTGCCCTCCTCCACCACTCCCACGCTGCCCTACACGACGAACACCGCGGGCGAGCTGTTCCCGATGACGATGACCGTGCACCGGCAGAACCACCACATCGACAGCGACGTGGCGGTGACCCGCAGCCGGGTCAGGGAGCACGGCATCGCGGCCGAGAACGTGCTGCACGACCTCGGCGCGATCAGCATCGTCAACTCCGACTCGATGGGCATGGGCCGGGTGGCCGAGACCGTGCGGCGCACGTGGCAGGTCGCCCACCTCAACGCCCTGGCGGCGGGCGTGGGGTGGCCGGCGGGGGATCCAGTGGGAGATAACGCGCGCATCCTGCGCTACCTGGCCAAGCTGACCGTCAACCCGGCCGTCGCGCACGGCCTGGCCCACGAGGTCGGCACGCTGCGGCCCGGCCGCCTCGCCGACATCGTGCTCTGGCAGCCGGGATGGTTCGGCAGCAAGCCCGAGCTGGTGATCAAGGGCGGCTTCGTCGCCCACGGCGTCTCCGGCAGCGGGTCCGGCTCCACCCGGCTCACACAGCCGCGCGTCTACCGGCCGTACTTCGGCGGCCTCGGCGACGCGCCCGCGCTGCTGTCGCGGATCTTCGTCGCGCACGACGCGCTCGACTCGGCCGACAGCAGGGACGCCCTGCCACGCGGCCTGCGGTACGCGGCGATCCGGCACGCCCGCGGCCTCACCCGACACGACATGTGCCGAAATATGGCTACTCCTCGGGTCGAGGTGCCGCGCGAACCCGGGCCCGTCCTCGTGGACGGCACCGCGGTGAGCATGGCCCCCGCCACCGAGGTGCCGCTCGCCCAGCTCCACCACTTCGCTTAGGAATCCCCCCGTATGAGCTCCACCACCGCCCGCGGCGCGGGCATCGCGTCCTTCGTCGGCACCTCCATCGAGTGGTACGACTTCTACATCTACGGCACCGCCTCCGCCCTCGTCTTCAGCAGGCTGTTCTTCCCCGACGTCAGCCCCGCCGCCGGCGTGATGGCCTCCTTCGCCACCTTCTGGGTCGGGTTCCTGGCCAGGCCGCTCGGCGGCGTCGTCTTCGGCCACCTCGGCGACCGCATCGGCCGCAAGCGCACGCTCGTCGTCACCCTGCTGCTGATGGGCGGGGCCACCACGCTGGTCGGCGTGCTGCCCACGTACGCGCAGGTCGGCATGCTCGCGCCGGTGCTGCTCGCGACGCTGCGGCTGGTGCAGGGCATCGCGGTCGGCGGCGAGTGGGGCGGCGCGGTGCTGATCGCCGCCGAGCACGCGGGGCCCAAGCGCATCTTCTACGCCGCCTTCGCCCAGCAGGGCTCGCCCGCCGGGTCGATCCTCGCCACCGCCATGTTCGCGCTGGTCAGCACGTTGCCCGAGGACGCGTTCCTGTCCTACGGCTGGCGCATCCCGTTCCTGTGCTCCGCCGTGCTGCTGGTGGTGGGCCTGGTCATCCGGCTGCGGGTGGAGGAGTCGCCGGAGTTCACCCGCATGCAGGAGCGGCGCGAGGTGGCCAAGCTGCCGGTCGCCGAGGTCTTCCGCACGGCGTGGCCGCTGGTGCTGCTCGGCATCGGCGCGAGCGGCGTCGGCATCGCCTCGGCGTACTTCACCAACACCTTCATCCTGTCCTGGGCCACCACCGACCTCGGCATCGCCCAGAGCACGATGCTGGACGTGCTGCTCATCGTGGCGATCACCCAGTTCGTCACCCAGCCGCTCGGCGCGGTGCTCGGCCAGCGCTACGGCGCCGCCCGCTTCATGCTGATCGCGTTCAGCGCGCTCATCGTGTGCACGCCGATCACGTTCGCCATGGTCGGCACCGGCTCGCCGGTCCTCGCCACGCTGGGGCTGGCGCTGAGCATCGTCTTCGGCGGCATGTCGTACGCGGCGCTGGCCGGGTTCCTCGCCGAGGCGTTCCCGGCGCGGGTCCGCTACACCGGGATCTCGCTGGCGTACCAGCTGTGCGGCGCCCTCATCGGCGGCACCGCCCCGATGATCGCGCAGGCGCTGCTCACCTCGACCGGCACCATCTGGGCGGTCGTCGCCCAGTACCTGGTCATCATCCTGCTCACCATGGCCTGCGTGGCCGCCCTGCAGCGCAGGAGCGCGGCGGCCGTGCGGGAACCGCTGGAGGTCTGATGCGTCTCGACACGCTGTTCGTCAACGGCCGCTTCACCACGCTCGACCGCGACCGGCCGTACGCCACCCGCCTCGGCGTCCTGCACGGCCGGATCGCCGGGCTGGACGAGGAGCTCGACGGCGCGAGCGCCGGGACGGTCGTGGACCTCGGCGGCGCTCCCGTCGTGCCCGGCTTCAACGACGCGCACCACCACCTCAGCATGCGCGGGCAGCGGCTGCGCGAGCTGGACGTGCGCGTGACCAGCCTCGACGAGCTGTACGCGCGGGTCGCCGAGCGCGCCGCCGAGCTGCCCGCCGGCGCGTGGATCCGCGGCGGTGGCTACGACCAGAACAAGCTGGGCGGCGCGCACCCCGACCGTGAGGCGCTCGACAAGGCCGCGGGAGGCCGCCCTGTCTGGCTCCAGCACACCTCGGGCCACATGGGCGTGGCCAGCACGGCGGCGTTCGCGCTCATGGGCTTTCCCTCCCTTGAGGACGTGCCCGACGTGCCTGGCGGCTCCGTGGGCCGCGACGAGCGCGGGCTGCCCACCGGGCTGCTCGCCGAGCAGGCCCAGGACCTCGCGCTGCGGGTGCTGCGGCCGCTCGCGCACGAGGAGTTCGTGGAGGGCATCGCGCTGGCCGGCCGGGCCGCCGCCGCCGAGGGGCTGACCAGCTTCACCGAGCCGGGCGTGGGCGTCGGGCTGGCCGGCAACGGCCGCTGGGACGTGGCCGGCTTCCAGGACGCGATCCGGCGCGGCCTGCTTCCGCAGCGTGCCACGCTCATGCCCGGCTCGCCCAACCTGCACGACGTGGACGCCGAGTTCGGGCTCGACCTCGGCGTACGCTCCGGCTTCGGCGACGAGTGGCTGCGGATCGGGCCGGTCAAGCTGTTCTCCGACGGTTCGCTGATCGGCCGCACCGCCGCCATGTGCTGCGACTACGCGGGCGAGCCGGGAAACCGGGGCTTCCTGCAGGAGGAGGCGGCGGCGCTGCGCGGCTTCATCCTGCGCGCCCACGACTCCGGCTGGCAGATCGCCACCCACGCCATCGGCGACGCCGCCGTGGACGTCGTCCTCGACGCCTACGCCGAGGCCCAGGCCCGCACGCCGCGGCCTGGCGCCAGGCACCGCATCGAGCACTGCGCGGTCACCAGCGACGCCCAGGTCGCCAGGCTTGCCGAGCTGGGCGTCATCCCGGTGCCGCAGGGCCGGTTCATCTCCGAGATCGGCGACGGCATGCTGGACGCGCTCGGCCCCGAGCGGGCCCGCGGCTGCTACCGGCAGCGCTCGTTCCTGGAGGCGGGCGTCGTGCTGCCGGGCAGCTCCGACTGCCCGGTGGTGGCGGGCGCGCCGCTGCTCGGCATCCACGACCTGGTCAACCAGGTCACGGCGAGCGGGCGGCCGTTCAACCCGGAGGAGGCGCTGACGCCCGAGCAGGCGCTGCGCGCGTACACCGAGGGCTCGGCGTACGCGGTGCACGAGGAGCACCTCAAGGGCACGCTCGGCCGGGGCAGGCTGGCGGACTTCGCGGTGCTCTCCGACGACCTGCTGGCCGTCGATCCGGCCACGATCAGGGACATCACCGTGATCGCCACGGCGGTGGGCGGGCGGCTGGTGCACGACGTGCGTTGACCCGATTTCGACACCTATGACCCGCCGCTTGCGAAGCCATTGGCTCCCCATGAACCCGTAGTTGGAAACATGGCCACTGAGGAGTGAGGCGAGCGGGGAGGTGGCGATGCCCCATCGTCCGGGCCCCCTGGCACTGGGGCTCCTGCGCCCCGGCCGCCTCTCGGTGCAGGCCCGCCTCGTCCTGGTGACCGCCCTGCTGTCGCTGGCGAGCCTCGCCGGGGTGGCCGTCGCCGTGGACCTGATCGTCCGCGACAGGATCGAGCGCGAGGTGTACGCGAGCACCCAGCGCGCGGCCACCGAGTGGATCGGCGCCATGGGCACCTCGACCCCGCAGCCCGTGACCACGCACGAAGTCAGCCTGTTCCAGCTCGTGGACGCCACCGGCCACGTCGTGCAGGCCAGCCGCGAAGCCGAGGGCCGCCCGCCCATGAGCACCCTGTGGCCGAACTCCGACGACCGCATCCAGCACGGCAAGGAGTGCACGCGGGACGGCTGCGTCATGTTCACCGCCTACCGGCCGTCGCCGCAGGAGGAGGAGCTGTGGGGCGGCGCCTCCCACGTCGTGTACGCCGGCCGCCCAGAGCCCGAGCTCCTGGCCGGCTGGGACCTGGAGCTGGGCCTGGCCGCCGCCGTCCTCACCGGCACCGCGCTGCTGACCGGCCTGGCCGCCCTCCTCATCCGCCGCACGCTGCGCCCGGTCGAGGAGATGCGGGCCAGGATCGCCGAGATCACCGTGACCGACCTCGGCCTGCGGGTGCCGGCGCCGCCGGGCGACGACGCGATCGCCTCGCTCGCGCGTACCGTGAACAGGACCCTGGCCAGGCTCCAGGAGGCGGTCAGCCAGCAGCGCCACTACTCCTCGATGGTCTCCCACGAGCTGCGCACCCCGCTGGCCGGGCTGCGCATGCGGCTGGAGGAGGCGGTGACGTACCCCGACGCCGATCGTGAGGAGACGATCAGGGGGGCGCTCGGCAGCGTGGACCGCCTCCAGCAGATCATCGACGAGATGCTGCTGCTCACCCGGATCCGCACGTCGTCGCCGCAGCAGGCCGAGCGGGTCGACCTGGGCCACCTCGTCCGCGAGGAGGCCGGGAGTCTGCCGGGCCCCCGCCGGCCCCGGCTGGTCGTCCACGACTCGCCCCGCGTGTGGGGCAACAGGACCCAGCTCACCGAGGTGCTGACGAACCTGCTGGTCAACGCCCAGCGGCACGCCCGCGGCGCGATCGAGGTGAGCGTCGCCCGTGAGGAGGACGAGGCCGTGCTGACCGTCTGGGACGACGGCGAGGGCATCGCGCCAGAGGAGCGCGAGCAGGTCTTCCAGCCCTTCGTCCGGCTGGCCGCCGGCCGCAGGCGCGACCCCGCGGGCAGCGGGCTCGGCCTGGCCATCTCCCGCGCGATCGCCCAGGCGCACGAGGGCGACCTGACCATCGAGGACAGCCCGCGCGGCATCTGCTTCGTCCTGCGGTTGCCGCTGGCCGGCGAGCACGAACCCGGCTGAGCCGTCAGAGCGAGGGCGTGATCAGCTCGTCCGCCACCCAGCGGTCCACCTTCTCCGGGTACGGCGCCGGCAGCCCGAGCACCACGTGGTGGAAGCCCGCGGCCACCGCCTCGCCGATGGCCTGCCTGGTGGCGCCGGGCCGGTCGTAGGAGACCGGCAGGTGGATCGAGCGGGTGATCGCGGCCGGATCGCGGCCGATCTCCGCGCAGTAGCGATCGAGCAACGCGCTGCGGCGGACGACGTCGTCGATGTCGCCGCCCGGGATGTTCCACAGGTCGGCGTGCTCGGCGGCCACCCGCAGCAGCGCCGCCGAACGCCCGCCGAGCAGGATCGGCGGGTACGGGCGCTGCACGGGCTTCGGATTGCAGTACGCCCCGGTCAGCGTGACGTGCGAGCCGTGGAAGTCGAACGGCTCGCTCTCGCTCCACATCCGCCGGATCACCGTGCACGCCTCGGCCAGGCTCTCCACGGAGTGGCGGAAGTCGTGGAAGGGCAGGCCGTGCGCCTCGTACTCGCGGCGGGCCAGCGGGTGGTCGGGCCGCGAGCCCGCGCCGATGCCGAAGTCGAGCCGGCCGCCCGACACGATGTCCACGGTCGCGGCGATCCTGGCCAGGACGGCCGGCGGGCGGAACCTGTTGCTGGTCACCAGCAGGCCGAGGCGCAGCCGGCTGGTCTGGGCGGCGAGCGCCGACAGCAGCGTCCAGCCCTCGTGGATCGGCCCGTTGATGTCGCCCTGGATGGGCAGCAGATGGTCGAACAGCCAGGCGTGCTCGATCTCCGGCACGTCGTCGGCCTCCCGCCAGACCCGCAGGACGTCCTCGTAGCCGACCTGCATGGGAGCGGTCATGATGCCGAACCGCGTCCGGCTCCCGGGGCTGCTCATCGGCGTCGCAGGGACGGGTCGAGCAGCGCCGGCGGGGTGTCGAACTTCTCGTGCGCGGCCAGGTCGGTGCCCGGCGCGACGATCTCGTCGACGGCGTCCAGGACGTCCTGCGACAGCACGGTCTGCGCCGCGTCGAGCTGCGCCTTCAGGTGCTCCATCGTGCGCGGGCCGATGAGCGCGCCGGTCACGCCGGGGTGCGCGGTCACGAAGCCGAGCGCGAGCTGGATCAGCGTCAGCCCCGCCGCGTCGGCGACCCCGGCCAGCCGCTCGACGGCCTCCAGACGGGCCCTGTTGTACGGCAGCGCCGGGTCGAAGCGCTCCGGCAGCACCGACGAGCGGTGGGTGTCCGCCGCGCGGCCCGCGCGGATCGCGCCCGACAGCCACCCCGAGGCCAGCGGGCTCCACACCAGCACGCCGAGCCCGTACTCCTGCGCGACGGGCAGGACGTCGGCCTCGATGCCGCGCTGCAGGATCGAGTAGCTGGGCTGCTCGGTGACGTACCGGCTGAGGTGGTGCTCACGGGCGGCCCACTGGGCCTGCACGATCCGGTACGCGGGGAACGTCGAGCTGCCGAAGTAGCGGATCTTGCCCGCCCGCTGCAGGTCGGTCAGCGCCGACAGCGTCTCCTCGTCGCTGGTCGTGGGGTCCCACCGGTGCATCTGGTACAGGTCGACGTGGTCCACGCCGAGGCGGCGCAGGCTGTCGTCCAGCGCCCTGACGATCCAGCGGCGCGAGCCGCCCTGGTGGTTCGGCGCCTCGCTCATCGGCATGGTGGCCTTGGTGGCCAGCACGATGTCGTCGCGGCGGCCGGCGATGGCCTTGCCGACGATCTCCTCCGACTCGCCGCCGCTGTACCAGTCGGCGGTGTCGATGACGTTGACGCCGGCCTCCAGCGCCGCGTCGATGATGGCGGTGGCCTCGTCCTGGGTGGTGCGGCCGATGGCGCCGAAGTTCATCGCGCCGAGCGCGAGCGTGCTGACCTGGACGCCGGTGCGGCCCAGGGTGCGGTACTGCATGGTCATGTCTCCTCCACGTGCGCGGCGGCTTTGTCCGGCGGCCGCGCTTCTGGCATCCTGAAAGCGGATCCGCGTTCCGCTAAACACCATACGGAACGCTGTTCCGTTTGTCCAACGGCGTGGTGGAGGTAGCGGCACAGTGGCCGGATCACAGGCAGCCCCGAAGAAGCGGGCCGACGCGAGACGGAACGAGAAGGCGCTGCTCGACGCGGCCGCCGCGGCCTTCGTCGCCTCAGGGGTCGACGTGCCCGTACGCGAGATCGCCGCCAGGGCGGGGGTCGGCGTCGGCACCATCTACCGGCACTTCCCGACGCGCGCCGACCTCATCGTGGCCGTCTACCGGCACCAGGTGGAGGCATGCGCGGCGGCGGGGCCCGAGCTGCTGGAGGCCGGGCCCACGCCGTACGACGCGCTGGCGAACTGGATCAACCTCTTCGTGGACTTCCTGGTCACCAAGCACGGCCTGGCCGAGGCGATGCAGTCGGAGGACGCCTCGTTCCAGTCGCTGCACGCGTACTTCATCGACCGCCTCGTCCCGGTCTGCGCCCGCCTGCTGGAGGCCGCCGCCGACGCCGGCCAGATCGAGCCCGGCATGGACGCCCTCAGCTTCATGCGCGGCGTCGGCAACCTCTGCATCGGCGCCGGCCAGGAGGGCGCCTACGACGCCCGCCGCATGGTCGCCCTCCTCATCGCCGGCCTGCGCGTCCGCTGACCGGCGGGGGGATCAGTACGGGGCGGGCGCGTGGCGCTCCAGCAGCCGCAGGCCCGCGCGCACGAGCACCCACCCGAGCCGCTCCTCCAGGGCCCCGGTGGCGGAGGGGGATCCGGCCAGGCGGTGCCGCTCGGCTTCCTGGCGCAGTTCGCGGGCGCGTACTCGCTCTACGTACAGATGCAGGTCTGGATGCATCGCGACCTCCGGGGTCGTCGTCACGGGCGGAACGGGAAGCCCGCGGTGTGCACGGCGACGTGCTCGCGGCCCTCGCGCTCGCCGGCCTCGCGGGCGGCGTCACTGCGCGCCTCCCACTTCTTGAGCAGCTCGTTCATCTCCGTCCTGAGCCCGGCCAGCTCCTGAGGGGTGAGCGAGAGCAGGTACTCGGAGTTGAACGAGGCGTCGCGCCACTCGTCGGGCCAGGCGGACTTGGTGTCGAGGTAGCTCTGGTACAGCTCGTGGCGCTGCCTGGCCGCCAGTCTGGACAGTGCGACGTAGGCGCCCTCGCTCTCGGGGGCGTCCCTGAAGTCGACGTCCTCGGTGCTGACCCCGCCGACCGCCGCCTGCCACCAGCGCTCGCGCCCGTCTGTACTGCCCTGCTCGGCCTCCTCGATGAGCCCGTGCGCGGCCAGCTTGCGCAGGTGATAGCTGACCAGCGACACCGCCTCGTCCACCTGCTCGGCGAGCTGCGAGGCGGTGGCGCGCTGGGTCACCGTCAGCGCCCGGTAGAGGCGCATGCGCAGCGGATGCCCGAGTGCCTTGACCGTCTCGAGATCCTTGACGCGGCGTACGTTCTTCCTGGCCATACCCTCACGCTAGATGCACAAAAGAATTTGCGCAAGAATTTTGCGCAAATTCCTTTGTTCATATCCGAGGCCCGGCGAAGCGGCGGCTACCCCTGGCGGGGCTGCAGGGCGTCCAGGAGGAGGTCGAACAGGCGGTCCATCCGGTCCCATGTGTCGCCGGCCGCCGTGGACAGGAACACGCCGAGGATCATCGAGGTGACGTCGCTGGCCTCGACGTCCCCGCGCAGCGTGCCCGCCCGCGCCCCGCTCTCCAGGATCGCGCCGATCGCGGCGGTGATGCGTTCCCTGGTGGTGGGCGTGGCGAGCCGTCCTGAGGCCCAGCCGGTGCGCAGCGTGTCGAGCATGGCCCGCTTGGTCGAGACGAACGCGCCGTAGCGTTCCATCCATACCCGCATCGCGACCTCGGGCGGATGCGCGGCGAGCAGGTCGGGCACGCAGCCGGTCACGTCGTCGAGCTCGGCCGAGTAGACGGCCTCGACCAGCGCCTCCCTGGTGGGGAAGTGGCGATAGAGCGTGCCGATGCCGACCCCGGCCTGCTTGGCGATGCCTTCGAGCGAGACGGGCCCGTCGGCGGTGGCGAAGGCGGCGCGGGCGACGGCGAGCAGGTTCTCGCGGTTGCGCCGCGCGTGCGCGCGAACGGGCCGCCCGGCGGCGGGAGGTTCGGAAGAACTCGGGGAAGCCAAAGCGGAGGCACCTCCGATAGTGCTAGGGTCGTTCGTGGCGGAGGGTCCTCCGCTTTCTGTCGTCATTGTCTGAAGGACGGTGTACTCCTGATGTCCACTGGCACCTCTTCCTCCGACGTCACGGCCACCGGAGCCCCGCGCCCCGGCGGTCCCGGCCTGCTCGGTGACCTTACCGTCTCCCGCGTCGGCTACGGCGCCATGCAGCTCGAACGCCTGCACGACGACCGCGCCGCCGCCGTCGCCCTGCTGCGCCGCGCCGTCGAGCTGGGCATCGACCACGTCGACACCGCCGACTTCTACGGCGCCGGCTTCGTCAACGACGTGCTCCGCGAGGCGCTGCGCCCCGAGGACGGCGTGGTGATCGTCAGCAAGGTCGGCGCCGTCAGCGACCCCGGCGGCCCCCTGCCGCTGCGCCCCGCCCAGCGTCCCGGGGAACTGCGCGCGAGCGTCGAGGAGAACCTGAAGTCGCTCGGCCTCGACCGCATCCCCGTCGTGAACCTGCGCAGGCTCGACGTCGGCCCCGGCATCCGCGCCACCGGCCCCCAGGTGGTGGACCTCGACGACCAGCTCGCGGTGATGACCGAGCTGCGCGACGAGGGCAAGATCGGCGCGATCGGGCTGAGCGCCGTCTCGCTCGACGTGCTGCGCCGGGCCCTCCCGGCCGGCATCGCCTGCGTGCAGAACGCCTACAGCCTCGTCGGCCGGGACTTTGAGGAGATGCTCGCCCTCTGCGCCGCCGAGGGCATCGCGTGGGTGCCGTACTTCCCGCTCGGGGGCGCGTTCCCCGGCATGCCCAAGGTGGTGGAGCAGCCGGCCGTGACCGAGGCCGCCGCGAAGCTCGGGCGCACGCCGTCCCAGATCGGCCTGGCCTGGCTGCTGCGGCACGCGCCGAACGTGCTGCTCATCCCCGGCACCGCGACGGCCGCCCACCTGGAGGAGAACGTCGCCGCCGGCGCCATCGCCCTCGACGAGGAGACCCTCGCCGCGCTGGACGCCGTGCCGTCGCAGACCACGGACATCCTGCTCGGCTGATCGCGGGTCAAGGGGGTTTGGCGCGACACTGACCTGGACGGGAGGCGCACGTGCGGGTCGGCGGGGTAGGTGCGGGCTGTTGCGCCGTCCCCTTGTACGCGGAGGAGCACCCCGTGAGCCGCACCTACGATCCCCGCCACACGGCGGTCCTGCTGGTGGACCCGTACAACGACTTCATGTCCGAGGGCGGCAAGCTGTGGCCCAGGCTCGCACCCGTGGCCACGAAGGTGGGGCTGGTGGACCACCTGCGCACGGTGACCGCCGCCGCGCGCGGGGCCGGCGTACAGGTGCTGATCGTGCCGCACCGCCGCTGGCAGCCCGGCGACTACGAGACCTGGGACCACCCCAACCCGACCCAGCGCGGCATCATGGAGCGGCACTCGTTCGCGCGCGGGACGTGGGGCGGCGAGTTCCACCCCGATCTGGGGCCCCAGCCGGGCGACATCGTCGTCCACGAGCACTGGGCGCAGAGCGGCTTCGCCAACACCGACCTCGACTTCCAGCTCAAGCAGCACGGCATCAGCCACGTCGTGCTGATCGGGGTGCTGGCCAACACCTGCCTGGAGTCGACCGGCCGCTTCGCCATGGAGCTCGGCTACCACGTCACGCTGGTGCGCGACGCGACGGCGGCGTTCAGCCCCGAGATGATGCACGCCGCCCACGAGCTGAACGGCCCCACGTTCGCCCACGCCATCCTCGCCACGGACGAGCTGGTGGCCGCTTTCGGGGTGACCGCGGCCTGACCGGGTGGCAGAGTGGTGCGGCGTTCCGTACGCGGGAAGGATGTTCATGCCCCTCAGTCACGACGACCGCTGCGCCATCACCGACCTGATCAACCTGCACGGCCACCTGTGCGACAGCGGCGAGCTCGACCGGTTCGGCGAGGTGTTCACCGACGACGTGGTCTACGACGTGAGCGACCTGGGCGGCGGCGAACTGCACGGCCTCGATGCCCTGGCCGCCGCCGGCCTGGCCCTCGGCGAGGGGAACCCGGTCGGGCACCACGTCACCAACATCATCTTGGCGGAGCGGGCCGACGGGCTCGTGCACGCGCGCTCGAAGGGCCTCGGCGTCCGGGCCGACGGCACCACCGGCAGCCTCACGTACGAGGACACGGTCGTGCGCGGCGAGCGCGGCTGGCGCATCAGCCACCGCAAGCTGATCGTGCACCGCGTACCGCTGAACGGAGTCTGGCGCACGCCCTGACCGCGCGCCGCTCAGCGCGCGCCCGCCGCGGGGGCGGTGGGCCGGGTGGCGGGCTGGAGCTTGAAGGACACCGCCTCCATCAGCGGCTTGTGCTTGGTCTTCTGCACCGCGGCGATGCGCCAGAGGCCGGCGTCGTCGCGCACCAGCGTGTACGTGGCCAGCTTGCCCAGCTTCCCCGGCGTGCCCTTGACGACCTCGCCACGGGTGACCACGACGGCGGTGCCGGAGCCGTAGCGGCGGACGTCGAGGATCTCCATGACCAGGCACGTCCCCTTGAGGTAGCTGTCGAACAGGGCCTGGTGGGCGCGCCCGATCTCGGCGCCGCCCCGGTAGACCGTGCCGGCGAACGTCACGTCGGTGGCGTCGGCGGTGAAGCAGGCGCCGTAGGCGGCGCCGTCGCCGCGGTTCCAGGCGTCCTGGCTGTTACGGAGCACGCCCAGGATTGCGGTCTCGTCGGTGGGGGCGTCGGTGGTGGCGGTGGAGCTGGTGGCGGTGGTGGTCATGACTCTCTCCATGATAACTTCTTCGGAGAAGTTTCTTCTCAGAAGATTTCTCTTCGTTGGAGAAGAGATTAGGAATCGAGGGAGCCCGTGTCAATCCCGCGTGAACGCCCCGACGCCGGCCGCGTCTATCGCCGCTACTTCAGCGCCGTCCTGCTGCACGGCCACGCCAGTGCGCGCGCGTGCGGCCTGGGCGCCACGGACCTGTACGCACTCAACATCCTTGAGCTGTCAGGCCCCCTGACGCCGGGCGAGCTGGGCGCCCGCGCCGGCCTGACCACCGGGCCGACGACCCGGCTCATCGACCGGCTCGAGCAGGCCGGCTATGTCCGCCGCGTGCCCGCCCCCGACGACCGGCGCAAGGTCATCGTCGAGCCCATCGGCAAGCCCGCCCAGCTCGACCAGGTCATGGCCGCCGCGCGGCGCGAGGTCGGCGACATCCTCGCCGGATACGACGACGACCAGCTCGACGTGCTCTACGACTACTTCCGCCGGGCCGCCCGGGCCTACGAGGAGGCGGCCGAGCAGTTGCGCGCCGGCCCCTGACCGGGTGCGGGCGGTCGGTGCGGCCGGGAGGCCCTGACGAAGGCCGCGCTCGAAAGTGCGGCCCAGGCGCCGCAATCAGTGCGTCAACGCGTCAGGGCATCGAACTCAGGCGTTCAGGCGCCGTTGAGGGCGCGGGTGACCGTCAGGCTGTCCTCGTAGATGTGATAGCGGGTGATCAGCCCGTCCTCGACGGTGAGATGCAGCGCGAACGGCGACGTGTACGCCGGACCGCCGCCCCGTACGGTCTGCGCGATCACCCCCAGCACCACGGCATGCGGCCCGTCCACCAGGATGCGCTCCACCGACGTGCCGTTCAGCTCGGGCACGTGATGAGCTTCGAGCGAACGGAAGTGGTCCGCCACCTCGGCCCGGCTCGACCGCGGCCGGATCCACGGCACCGCCGGATGCCCCTCATCCGGCCAGGAGAGCCGCCAGTCCACCGGCTCGGCGAACAACTCCGCCGTACGCTCGTGGTCCCCCTTGGCCATCCTCGTCAGCAATTCGGTCACGACGTCACGGGTGTCTTGACTCATGCCGATCATCCTTCCGCCCCACCCCTGCGGACGTCGATTACCTGCGAGGTCATGCCGGAAAGGTGCTGGACACCGTTGGCAGCGTGCCCGGCATGACCGGCATCGACCTCGACCGGTTCGTGGCCGACGGGTTCGCCGAGGTGGCGGGGATCGTTCTCCGGGAGGTTTGCGACGAGGCCAGGCCGCTGCTCGGAATGTCAGGCGGGTCGGTCCGGGCGGTCGGCGGGTCGGAGAGTGGCGGTCAGGATGGTGCTCGGGATGTCCAGGGCGATGCGGTGGCACCGGCCGCGCGGGACGATCGCCGCGGTGCCCGCACACAGCTTGACCTCCTCCTCACCCCGCCCTTCCCCGCGCAGATAGAGGCGGATCTTGCCGACGATGCAGGAGACGAGCTCGTCGGCCTCCGGGTGCAGCGCCCAGTGGCCGCCGTGCACGTCGGTGGCGGTCTTCGCGTGCAAGACGTGCAGCCGCCAGCCGTCCCGATCCACGCCTCCCCGACCGGCGTGGATCTCGCCGCTCGCGCTCAGGCGAACGATCGACATCAGCAGGTCGAACGGCGTCACCGCCGCCGGGACGCCACCCTCGTCGCGCAGCCCGGACGCGGTCGGCGCTTCCCGCCCGCCCGCAGGCCGCCGATGCCCGGCCCGCCGCCCATCTGCCTGGGCTTCTGCCTCACCCGCCCGGGCACCTCCCGCACGTGCCCCGGCTCCTCGCCCTCGCCCATCCGTCCGGGTTTCTCGCGCACTTACCCGAGTTTCTGGCACGCCCCCTCTGGCCTGTCGGACCTTCGTTCGCGTCCCTTGGGCTTCCGCTCGGGTCTCATGGGCGGTGACCGGGCCGCTCATGTCGTGCTGGGCGATCAGCGGGACGGACGTCTCCGGTTCTCGGCTCATGCCGCCATCCTGACGATCGATCGGCGACCGGTCGCCCGCCATCCGTCGCGGATCCTTCAGGCTTCCCGCGCCGTTCGGCGCACCCGTCATCCAGGCAGTGGGCACGCCGGCGGGGGAGGGGTGGGCAGGTGTCCCTTGATCAGGTGGAGGGGAGGTCAGTCGAGGAGGCGGAGGAGTTCGGCCTCGTCCTCGGCGGTGAGGCCGGAGCGGGTCACCGTGTGGCCGGAGTCGCGCAGCCAGGTGAGGGTGTCGCGGGCCGTGTCGGCGATCGGGCGGATGCGCAGGCCGGCGGCCAGGACGGCCGAGACGTCGCGGGCCATGAAGCCGGCGTATTCCGGCAGCGGCACCCACAGCGGCAGGGAACGCGGCCCCATCCAGGCGTTCACGTCGTGCTCGGCGAGGAACTCCTGCCCGGCCCAGACCAGCTCGGGCCGCACCGACAGCCCTTCGGCGATGCCCGCGAGCAGCTCGCCCCTCGGGAACGGGCTGGAGATCGCGTCATACGGCCCGGCGAGCCCCTTCCCGGCGGCGTCGAGCGTCCAGGCGGCGAGGTCGCGTACGTCCACGAGCTGCACCAGGTCGCCGGGAGAGCCCGGCGCCAGCACCCGCCCGCCGCGCGCCAGCCGGTCGACCCAGTAGGTGAACCGGTCGGACGGATCCTCCGGGCCCACGATCAGCCCGGCGCGGACGATCAGCGCCGCGTCGCCGACGATCTGCTCGCACGTCACCTTCGCCGGCCCGTAGTTGGCCGCGTCGCTCTCGTCGGCGCCGGGCGCCAGCGGCTCGTGCAGCACCTGGGTGGCCTCGTGGGTGTCGGGGTAGACGCTGACGGTGGACACCAGCGTCCAGTGACCGGCGCGGCCCGCCAGCTCATCGACCGCCCTGCGCACCTGGCTCGGCTGCCTGGCGACGTCGATGACCAGGTCGAACGACCCCTCCAGAGGAGCCAGCCCGCCGCCCTCCGAGCGATCGACCCGGACGAACTCCACCCCCGGCGGCGGGTCACCCGCCTGCCCGCGCGCCGCGCACACCACCTCGTGCCCGCGATCGCGCGCCTGCCGCGCGATCTCCTTGGACAGGAACCTCGTGCCACCCAAAACAAGTGTTCGCATGCCCCTCATCCTGACCCACCGCGAGCGTCAGGACCGCCCGGCTTCACTCCCAGCGCAACGCCACCCACCCATCGTCGCCGCCAGGAGCGGGGGCAGGGCTGGGGTTCAGCCGGAGGCGAATCTCTGGGCGCGGTCGCGGGCCCACTGAGCCACTTCGGCCGTCCGGTCGTCCGGGAGGGCCCTGCCGGGGTGGCGGCCGAGGCGTTCGACCTGGTCGGCAAAGTTCAGGTGTTCGCGGTGGGCGTGTTCGCGGCAGGGCAGGCAGGTGACGCGTTCGGGGTGGGGCGAGGTCATCGCGTACGGCACCTTGAGGCCGCAGCCCGTGGTGACCTCGGACGGCGCGTCGGGGGCGCGGCCCAGCGTCGAGGCGAGCACATTGCGGAAGTCGGCGCCGGCCTGCAGCACCTTGCGATCGACATGGATGTGCGGGTCGGTCTCGCTCACCTCGGCCATCCCTCCGTCCGGCCTGAGGACGGCGCCGCCGCCGTCCCCGAGGCCCAGGGTAGTGCGGAGGAGGCGAGGGCTTGCGCGTCGTTTAGGTCACGGTCCGCACCGCCGGATCGTTGCATTGAGCAATGGAATGTTATGGTCGCAGCAGGTGAGCCGGGAAGTCTGGTCGGCGTTGACCTGTCATGCCGTCGTCTTCACCGGGATTCGCCCATGCACCCCTCCGAACCTGGCATCCACGAGAGCGATCCGGACTTCGACATCCGGCTCGACAGGCACGGGGAGGTCGTCCTGCTGTCCCTGACCGGGCGGCTGGAGGGGGTGGCGTGCCTGGTCCTGCAGCAATACCTGGTCAACGCGCTGGTGGCGCGGATACCGCCGCTGCTCGCGGTGGACCTGCGCTCGCTCGCGGCGATGGACGAGCACGGGCGCGACATCCTGCGCTCGGCCGCGCGGCACGCCAGGGTGTCGGAGGGGCGCATGATCGTGGTGTACGGGGAGCTCGCCGCCCGGGCGTCCGACGACGACGGCGGTGAGATCGAGGCGGCCGGCACCGTGGAGGACGCGCTCGCCGACCTCTCCGGCACCCCGAGATGGCCCTCCGGCTGACACGCTCTGGCGGGGCCGGGATACCGGCGCGGCCGGCGCTCCGATAGCTTGCTCAACCGTGAGCCGCGGATGGAAGGTGCCGGGCCTGCTCCTGGCGTTAGGAGCGGCGATCGCGGCCTGGCAGGTCGCGAGAGGCGACCTGGTGCAGGCTGCGGTGGTGCTCGTGGTGTACGCGCTGCTCGGCCTGCTGCTGTCGCCGCTGGCGTTCCCCAGGCCGGTCGATGCCGAGGAGGCGCGGCGGCGCAGCGCCGCCGACGGGCGGGCGGTCGTCTACTGGCGGCCGGGCTGCCGCTACTGCATGCGGCTCCGGCTCCGGCTGGGGCGTGCCGCGCGGCGGGCGTACTGGGTGGACATCTGGCGCGACCCGGAGGGAGCGGCGGCGGTCCGCGCGATCACGGGCGGCGACGAGACGGTGCCGACCGTGGTGCTGGCGGGCGAGCCGCACGTCAACCCTGACCCGAAGTGGCTGCGCGACCAGTTGCGCTGAGAAGTCGCCCTGCCCTTCGCCGTCATCGCGCTGCTCGCCCTGCTGCCGGCCGCTGCCGAGTGCCCGTCCCCGGGCCGCTGAGCCGGGGGCGGGCACGTTCATGGGTGTGGCTCGGACCGGTCGTCCAGCCGTGGCACGGGTCGCTTCGCCTCCGCTCCGTGCTCGGGCCGGGCGCCTGTCAACGGCCTGGCTGCTCGCCTTCTTCCTTGCCTTCTTCCTCTTCCTCTTCCTCTTCCTCTTCTTCTGATTCCTCGCCCTCTTCGGGCTCCTCGCCCTCTTCGGGCTCCTCGCCCTCTTCGGGCTCCTCGCCCTCTTCGGGCTCCTCGCCCTCCTCGGGCTCCTCGCCCTCCTCGGGCTCCTTGCCTTCTTCCTCTTCGAACTCCTCTTCCTCCTCTTCGGCGGCGCGTTCCTCCTCCATCGCCGTCTCGTGGTCCTTGACCACCTCGCCGTCGCGGATCTCGCCGCGCCAGCCCTCGCCGACGTCCTCCGGGTGCAGCAGCAGGTGCGACATGACGTGGCGGCGGAAGTGCTTGAGCTCCAGCCGTACGCGACGGCCCTGCGCCCGCCACAGGTTGCCGGTCCGCTCGAACAGGCCCTGCGGGTGGTACTCCAGCACCACCAGCACCCGGGTGAGGTCGTCGCTCAGCTCATGGAACGTCACCGCGCCGTCCACATGGCCCTTCGGCCCCTCCGAGCGCCAGATGACGCGCTGGTCGGGGATCTGCTCCATGATCTGCGAGGTCCAGCTCCTGTGCGACCAGAAGACCTGCGCCTTCCAGGTGAGCTTCTCGTCGGACTCCTGCTTGACCGTCTGCACCTTCTTCATGAAGGTCGGGAAGTCCTGGAACTGCGTCCACTGGTCGTACACCAGGCGGCGCGGCGCACCCACGTCGATCGTCTCGACGATGTTGGTGACCTTCTCGAAGCCGCCTTTACCGCCCTTACCACCTCCGGTGATCTTCTGCATGATGCTCTGCAGGCCGCCCTTGAAGCCGCCCTTCAACACGCCGCCCAGCACGCTGCCGCCGCCACCGGAGTCACCGGAATCGCCTGAGCCGCCTGAGCCGCCTGAGCCGCCTGAGCCGCCCGAGCCGGTCAGCGCGCCTACCAGGCCCTTGCCGCCCCCGTGCTCCGCGTAGTCGGTCAGGCGGCCGGTGAGGTTCTCCACCTTGTCACCCGCCGCCGAGACCACGCGTCCGATCGCGGCGTGCATGAGGTTGCGTGCCTCGCCGGCGAGCCGGTCGGTCGGCAGGGCGGCCAGGAACTCCTTGCCGACTCCCTTGACCGCGCCCGCCGCCGTGCCCGCGACCCCCTTGGCGGCACCCGCGGCTCCTTTGGCCACACCCGTCACCCCCTTGGCGGCACCGGTGACGCCTCCGGCTCCCTTGGCGACCCCCTCGGTCGCTTCGCCCGCTGTTTTGGCGGCGCCGGTGACACCTTCGGCTGCGCCTCCGGCCCCCTTCGCGGCGCCCGAAGCGGTGCTGGTGGCGGTGCCTGCCGTCCGCTTCGCGGCGCCGGTGGCCGTGCCTGTGGCGCGCTTCGCCGTGCCGGTCGCCTTCGAGCCCGCGCCTGCCGCTGTGCCCGTGGCCTGGCCGGTGGTGTCCTTCGCGGCGCCGGTGCCCCGTTTCGCCGCGCCGGCGGCCTTGCCGAGGCTGCTGGCTGCTCGTTTGCCCGCGCCCGCGGCCTTGCCCGCCGTAGGTGTCACCCGCCGGACCGTGGGGCGGGCCGCGCTCGTGTGCCGTCTCGCGTTTTCCTCAGCCACCTGTGCTCACCTCCGCATGGAGGTCCGCCGGATGGCACGGGACTGCCGCCGCGCTCGCTCCGGTCCGGCGGGCTCCCGCTCGGCCTCGTTCTGGTTGCCGTCCCCGCTCTCGGCCCCGCTCTCGGCCCCGTTCTGCGCCTCGTCGTGAGCCCCGTTGTGAGCTCCGTTCTGCGCCTCGTGCGTGGCCCCGTTCTGGGGCTCGTGCGTGGCCCCGTTCTGGGGGGAGCCGTTGGAGGAGGCGGTGTCGCCCGTCGCCTCGGAGGGCTTCTCCGAGCCCTCGGCGTCCCCTGGCGACCTGAGCGATTCTGCGCGCTCGTGCAGCTTGTCGCTCAGCGAGTCGATCTGCCTGCTGGTCGCGGCCTTACCCGCCTCCAGCAGGCCCCCACGGAGCTGCTCGGTCAACTGGCCCAGATCGGCCGACGAGCCCAGAGTCTTGAGCCCTTGGGACAGCAGCCCGCCGCCGTTCCCGGACGCCTTTCCGGCCAGCCCGGCCGCCACGAGGACCGCCGCCGTGCGCAGCTTGCGCCGTCGCCCGAGGTAGTACCCGGCGAGCAGGGCACAAGCGATTCGCATCTTGTTCGCCATGATCAAGTTTTCCTTCCCCGAGGCCGCGTCTGTGCAGGCGAGGGACATCGCCCGCCGCCTGCCCTCAAAGGGGACAAAGAACCTGATATCAGGCGAAACTTGAGCACATTTTGGAGATGGCGACCCGATGCCGCCGTGGGTCAGCCGGGCTTGCCCGCCGTGATCGACACCAGCGCCCTGCCCCTCTTCACCGAGACCAGGCTCACCTCCACGGTCGGCCGCTTGCGGAACCCGAAGCTCGACGTGCCGCCCTTGCCCAGCGTCGCCTGCGCGCCGCCGCCGTGCGGATACTCCACCAGGTACGTGATGGAGCTCTTGCCGACGTCCAGGATGTGGAACTGGCGGTAGTAGAACTTCTTCGCGTTGAGGCGGATGGTGACCGGCCCCGACACCCGCAGCAGGCAGTCGCCGTCGAAGCAGTCCCTCACCCGGCTGGTGGCCTTGCGCTTCTTCGTGGGGGAGGGGGACGGCGAGGGTGTGGGGCTCGTGCTCGGGGTGGCGGACGCCTCGGCGATGGAGGTCGGAGCAGTGGAGGCCGGAGCGGCGGAGGTCGGGGCGGTGCCGGCCGGCGTGCTCGCGGGAGCGGCCGCGGCCGGCGGCTCCTCCGCCGCCCCGCACCCCGCCACCACACCCACCAGCACGCACCCCGCCAGCACGCGACGTCCCCGCCCGTACCGGGCCGGTAGGGGAGGGGCGACGAACGACATGGGCGCAGGTGCCGTGGGCATGGACGGGCTGAGCGGGGGCAGGGCCGGGAGCAGGGAGGGCGGGGGGTGGCTTGGGGCCATGGTGGCATCGTCTCCTCTCCGTACGCGTCTCGTCACGCTAACCACCCCGCCCCGGGAGGGGTCCCCGGCTTCAGCCGTCCAGGTGGAGACGGGGCCAGGCGGCCGTGTCGCGGAGGAGTTGCCGGTCATGGCTGGCCAGGACGACGGCGGCGCCCGTACCGGCGAGCGCCTGGGTCAGTTCCTCCACCAGAGCCATGGACAGGTGATTGGTGGGCTCGTCGAGCAGCACCACGTGAGGCCGCTCGGCCAGCAGGATCGCCAGGTCGAGACGCCGCTGCTGCCCGACCGACAGCTCGGTGACCGGCCGGTGCGCCGCCTCGGCGGGCAGCAGTCCGAGCCGTCCGAGCCCGACCATGTCGGCCTCGGCAAGGCGTCCTGAGCTGACCAAGCGGCCGACCGCGGCCTCGTACACCTCGAAAGCCCGCAGCCGGGACGGCGGCGGCGACTCCTGGCCGAGCAGCCCGACCCGCACGCCCCGCCCGCGCTGCACGGTCCCAGAGCCAGGGACGAGCTCCCCGGCGAGCAGGCGCATGAGGGTCGACTTGCCGGAGCCGTTCGGCCCGGTGACCACCAGGCGGTCGCGGGCCCGCAGCAGCAGGGACTGCGGCGTGGTGAGCCGGGGATCGAGCGTCACGTCGGCGGTTTGCAGCAGCGCGGCACCGGGCGGGGCGTCCAGGTGCGGCATCGAGAAGCGCAGCGGCGGCACCGGTACGTCGAGCACCTGCGCCTCCAGCGCCTCCTGCCGCCGATGCACGGCGCGGACCAGGGCGGGGGCCCGCGTGGCGCGGGTGTGCTTGCCGGTGCCCTTGTCCGGACGCCAGCCGGTGACCAGCCGGTTCTGTGCCTCGGACAGGTCCTGCGCGAGCCGCCGGCGTTCGAGCTGCTGGTCACGGTACGCCGTCTCCCACCGCTCGCGTTCCGCCCTGCGGCCCTCGCGGTAACCCGCGTACCCGCCGCCATAGGTGCGCGGCCGTCCGTCGCTCGTCGGGTCGAGGTCGAGCACGGTGGTCACCACGTCAGACAACAGCGCCCGGTCATGGCTGACCAGCACCAGCCCGCCCGGATGGGCGCGCAACGCGGCGGTCAGATGGTCGAGCCCGGCGGCGTCGAGGTGATTGGTGGGCTCGTCGAGCAGCAGCAGATCGTGTCCGGCGCCGAGCAGGCAGGCCAGCCGGATCCGGTAACGCTGCCCGACGGACAGCCCGGCGAGCGGCCTGGCACGGTCGCTCACGGCGTTCAGCGCGGCGAGCGCGACGTCGACGCGCCGGTCGGCGTCCCACGCGCCGAGCGACTCGGCGGCTTCCAGAGCCGTGGCGTACGCCTGCTCGGCGCCCGGCCGCTCCTCGGCGAGCGCGAGCGTGGCCGACTCGAAGGCCCGCAGCGCCGCGCGTACCGGGGCGAGCTCGGCGTCGATGAGATCGCCGACGGTACGGTCGTCGCCGACCGGCATCTCCTGGTCGGCCACCCCTATGGTGCCGACGCGGTGCACGGTGCCCGTGTCGGGCGCGAGCGTGCCCGCGAGCACCTGCAGCAGCGTGGTCTTGCCACGGCCGTTCTCGCCGACCACGCCGAGCCGGTCGCCGGCCGAGACGGTCACGTCCACGCCGGACAGGACGGGCCGGCCACCACGGGCGAGGTGCAGGCCGGTGGCGTTGAGCTGCGCCCGCGCACGGGCGGGCAGCACGATGTCGATGGACATACTTCCTCCGGGAAGCAGGCCCCGGCGCGGCACGCGGCGGCGCGGGGACCTGAAAGGTGAGAGCTGACGCGGGAGCGCTCAAGCCGCGCCCGTGGCGGGCGGGGCGAGCCGCGTCGTCCTCAGAGGAAGTACACATGCATGCCCGGTACTCTACCCGATGCCCCTCGGGCGGACGGCGTTCAGGAGGAGGTCGGTCACCGGCCGATGGCCGCCGTCCAGGTGCCGCGCCGGAGCGTGATCTCCCCCTCGGGGCTGATCGTCGCGGTGGCGCCCCGGATCGGCAGCTCGCCGGCTCTCAGCCAGTGCTCGCGCACCTGGTCGAGCAGGTCGTACAGGCGGCGCGGACCGCCCTGGTGGACGGTCACCTCGCCGTCGCGCTCCTCGGCGCGGGCCCACGACCCGTCGCCGTGGGCCATGAGCGCGACCCGGCCGGCACCGGCCTCGTCGGTGGTGAACCGGTGCTCGATGCCGGGCGCGGCGAGGTCCAGCATGGTCGCGACGTCCCACCCGTTGACCACGTCCATCACCGGATACGGGCTGCCTTCGACCTGCTCGCCGTCCTCGAGGCGGGCACGTTCGAGCACCGACGAGTCCCGCGCCGGATAATCCACGCCGGCCCGGCTGCGCATGAACGCGGCCCGGTCGTGCTCGACCCGGCCGACGGCGCCGCCGTCCGGCTGCTTGTCGGCCGTGACGATCAGGCTCGTCCCGGCGATCGTGGTCACCAGCCTGCCGTCCGGCGTCAATGCGGCCAGCCACGACGGCGGGATCGGCCGGACGGCCACCGTGGCGACGATCCGGTCCCCCTCCCAGTCGATCGGACCGGTGGCGTCGGCGGTCAGCAGCCGAGGCCGCAGGCCGTGCTCGTGCAGCCGCTGTTCGGCGGCCGCCGTCAGGTAGGGGTCCACGTCGATCGCCGTGACGCGGGTGTCGCCGACCCGGTGACACAGCAGGGCTGTGCCGTAACCGGTGCCGGTGCCGACGTCCAGCACGGTCGGCGAGTCGTCGAGGCAAGCGTGCCGGAACATCTGCACGAGCAGCCCGGGCAGCGTGGACGACGACGTCGCCGACCCCTGCAGGACGGCGCCGGGGCCGGCGCGGTCGGCGTGCACGTCACCGACCCGGGTGACCAGCGTCCAATCGCGATAGGCGGCGCGATGCCACGCCCCGGGATCGTCGGCACCGACACGCAGCCGCCACCCCTCGGGCGTCCTGGCCCACCAGCGGGGCACGAACGGGTGACGCGGAATGCTCCCGACCGCACCCCGCCACCGCGACCCCGCCGGCGCCACCTCAGCGGCAAGCCGGCCCGCGAACTCCCTCCAGCCCATGAGGCAGTATCCCTCCTCCCTGAGCCGCCCGGTGTGCGTACTCACCGGTCACCGCTCACGGTCCTGGCGACGGGCGGCACGAGCGCGTTGCCTTCGCACTCGGTGCTCGCTGGCGGGCAGTCGTTGCCGTCCGACGCCGGCGGGCACTCCGAGATCGGCGCGCAGGGCGGCTTGTCGCCGCGGCGCGGCACCAGCGGCAGGAGAGCGTTCCAATATGGCCCGTGCAGGATCTCGCGGAGCGGGGTGTCGCGGACGTTCCCCGCCGGGGGCAGGAACCGAGCCATGACGCACATGGTGACGTCCCCGTAAGCCGAGACGGCGGCGCGGCCGTCGCCGCACTGACCGCACAGCTCGTTGACATGCGCGCTGAAGGGTTCACCTTCGATGGCGCGGCCGATGCCGCGCATCCGGTCGACGGGAGCGAGATTGCTCACGCCGAGCGCGGCCATCTCGGCGTGCGCCTCGTGAGCGCGCTGCCCTTCGAACGTCTCGACGATCGCGACCTTGAGCGGGACGCCGGACTCCAGTGCGACGCTGATCGCGGCCCGCGTCCGCCGATGGGAACCGGGACGGCCGGTGACCTGGTCGTGCAGCTCAGGGCGGTCGCTGTAGTACGACGTGGCCAGGGTGACGCCCGGCTCGCGGTACAGCGCCCACAGGGCCGGCGTGACGCAGTACAGGTTCGAGAACACCTGCAACTCCAGGCCGACGCTCAGGGCGCGGTGGGCCAGCGGCAGGAAATGCGGGTGCATGGACGGTTCGCCGCCGATGAGCTGGACGCGGCGGACGCCGGCGGCAGGGGCGCTGTCGAGCAGGTGCTCCCAGTCGCCGCGGGTCATGGTGCCGTGCGTACCTGCGGGGGACGAACTGTTGTAGCAGTGCCGGCACTTGAGCTGGCAGGCCGTGGTGACCTCGAGTTCGAGGAACCATACGGGGTCCAGGCCGGGAACGGGGCGCATCGTGGGCAACTCCTCACGTAGAGTAATCGTTTCCTCTCGCTATGGAGTCGCCGGCTGCTTGTGGAAATACCTTCATCCGGTCCGGGCCGCGTCCGATCGAGTGCGGCGGGACGTCACCGCGTACGCGATGCTGACGACGATGAAGAACGGGATGCCTGCCCACCATGCCGGTCGCAGGGGCTCGATGAACAGGGTGGAGATGATCACTGCGGCCAGGAACAGCATCACCGCGCCCGATGTGACCGGGGCGCCCCACAAGCGGACCGGGGAGGGTGGCAGGCCCTGGGCGGTGCGGGTGCGGCGGAAGGCGTGGTGGGTGGCGAGGATGAGGAGCCAGACCACCAGGGCGCCGAAGACCGAGACGCCGAACAGCGCCAGGTAGGCGCCGCTTTCGCTGGCCGCCGACACGCCTGCCGCGAGCGCCAGGCCGAGGGCCGACAGGGCGAGGGCGTTGCGGGGTACGCCGGCGGCGCTCAGGCGGCCGGTCCAGCGGGGGGCGTAGCCGTTGGCGGCCAGGGAGTGCATCATGCGGGTGGTCAGGTAGAGGTTCGTGTTGGCGCTGGACAGGGCGGCGGTCAGCACGACGAAGTTCATCACCGTCGCCGCCGCGGGGACGCCGGCGGCGCTGAAGACGGTGACGAACGGGCTCTCGGTGACCGAGCCGCCCTGGGCCGTCGTGGTCCACGGCACCACGGTGAGCACGATCGCGATGGCGACCACGTAGAACAGGGCGAGCCGGGTGATCATGCGGCGGGCGGCGCGGGGGATGTCGCGTACGGGGTTCTCCGACTCGGCGGCGGTCACCGAGACGACCTCCGTGCCGATGTAGCTGAACAGGACGAACACCATGGCGAGGAACAGGCCGCTCATCCCGTTGGGCAGGAAGCCGTCGTGGGCGGTGAGGTTCGTCAGGCCGGTGGCGCCGGCGCTGGGCAGGCCGACCGTCACCAGCACCAGGCCGAGCAGGATGAACACGATGATCGCGACCACCTTGATCATCGCGAACCAGTACTCGATCTCCCCGAACAGCCGGACGGCGGCCGCGTTCACCCCCAGCACGACCACGGAGAAGACCGCGACGGGCAGCCACAGCGGCAGCGACGGCCACCAGAACTGCACGTAGATCCCGGCCGCGATGACCTCGCCGCCGATCGCGATGACCTGGATCGTCCAGTACGTCCACCGGACCACGAACCCGGCCCACGGCCCCAGATAGCGATGCGCGATCACCCCGAACGCGCCCGCCTCAGGATGCACCACCACCATCTCGGCCAGCGACCAGCCGATCACCAGGGCGACCGCGGCGCAGATGACGTACGCGACGATCGTCGCCGGGCCCGCCTGCGAGATCGCCAGGCTGGAGCCGAGGAAGAGCCCGGTGCCGATGGCCCCGCCCAGCCCGATCATGGTGAGCTGGCGCCCGGTCAGCCGGCGTTGCAGGCCGGATGCGTTCTCGTCCACGGCGTACCTCTCGACGAAGGGGGTGGTCAGCTCCTGCGGCAGGAGCTGATGGCTGCGACGGCCGCGTCCACGTCGGAGCGGTCGTTGTAGTAGTGGAACGACAGCCGCAGCAGGTCGCCGCGGGGCGCCGTCCAGATGCGCCGCTCGGCCAGCGCGGCGGCCAGCCGGTCGGGGGCGTCGTCGGCGATGGCCACCTGCGGGCCGCGCGCACCGGCGGGCGAGGCCACCTTCACGCCCTCCGCCGTCAGCCGTTCGGCCAGCTCGTCCACCAGCTCGGACACGTGCCGCCGCACGTCGTGCAGGTCGATCCGCTCGATGAGGTCGAAGCCGGCGTTGGCCGCGTAGGCGGACGGGACGGGCGGCGTGCCGGTCTCGAAGCGGCGGGCGTCGCCGGGGAAGTCGAGCAGGCGGGGGTCGAACGCGAACGGTTGCGTACGGCCGAACCAGCCGGTCAGCTCGGGCGCGCGCTGCTGCTCCAGCCCGCCGCGCACGTACAGGAAGGCGATGCCGGGCAGGCCGAGCAGGTATTTGAGCGAGCCGGACACCAGGTAGTCGCAGCCGAGCCGGCGCACGTCGATCGGGGTGACGCCGGCGCCCTGGTAGGCGTCCACGAAGACCCGGGCGCCCTGCTCGTGCGCCAGCCGTACGACGTCCTCGACCGGCAGGCGGGCGCCGTTGCGGTAGGTGTGCAGCGGCACCGACACCAGGCCCACGCGCTCGTCGATCAGCTCCTCGTACGCCTCCGCCGCCACCTGCTCGCCGCTGTCGGCCGCCACTCTGACCTGGGCGCCGCGCTGCTGCTGGGCCAGCCAGACGTGCGCGATCGACGGGAACTCCAGGTCGGTCGTGACGATGCCGGGCCGCCGCGCCCAGTCGAGCGAGGAGGCGGCCTGAAAGGCGGCCTCCGACGCGCACGACAGCACGGCCACCTCGCCGGGCTTCGCGCCGATCAGCCGGGCGAACCGCTCTCTGGCCCGCTCGACCTGCCCCATCCAGGTCCCCCAGGGGGCGCCCTCCTCGCGCAGCGAGTGGCCGATCTCCTGCAGCGCGTACGCCAGCCGCGACGACAGCGCGCCCTGGCTGCAGCTCGCGAGGTGCACGGAGCCGTCCAGGGACGGGAACTCGGCGCGGAACTGGGCGGGGTTCAAGAGGTGCGACATTTCGGGCACCCTATCCGGGGAGTTTTAACCAGGTCAATACCGATTTAATGGGATTGAAGGCATATAGGATCGCCGGGTGATCGGTGCCAGGATCCGGCAGCTCCGTACGGAACGCGGGCTGACCCTCGCCCAGCTCGCCGCCGCCACCGGCGTGTCCAGCGGGCTCATCAGCCAGGTCGAGCGCGATCTCGCCGACCCCAGCCTGGAGACGCTCAGGAAGATCGCTAAGGCGCTGGACCTGCCGCTGTTCAGCCTGTTCCAGGAGCCGGACGGCGAGGCCGTGGCCGTGGTCAGGCGCGGCGGGCGGATGGTGGTGAAATCGCCCGCCGGCGGGATCTCCTACACGCGCGTCTCACCCGGTCACGGGCGGCTCGAGGTGCTGGAGGGCCACCTGCTGCCCGGCGGCTCGTCGGCCGCCGAGCCGTGGACGCACCCGTCGGAGGAGTGCGTGCTGGTGCTGCGCGGGCGGCTCGTGGTGGAGGTCGCCGGGGCCGAGCACCTGCTGGAGGCGGGGGACAGCTGCTACTTCGACTCGGCGCTGCCGCACCGCTACCTCAACCCGGGCGACGAACCCGCCGACTTCCTGATCGCCGCCACCCCGCCGAGCTACTGACCCGCGCCGTCACCCGAGCGGCCGTCACTCCCCGGCCATGGCGTAGAGCGCGGCGTCGGCGATGACGGACACCGCGCGCCTGACCGGCTCGGCGGCCCAGCCGCCCTCGCAGACCTCCTTGAAGCGCCGGTCGTCGTAGCCGGGGAAGAACGTGCGGGTGTACCGGTCGGCGTGCAGGATCGCGACGAGCGTCCCCGTACGGGCGTCGGGCTCCGCCCCGGCCAGCACCGCCGTCACCCGGGCCCTGATCTCGGCCCGCCCGCCGGGCCGCGCCTCCGGCCACCGCCTGACCGGGAAGAGACCGAGCGCCTTGCCGCGCGTCTCGGCCAGCACCCCGCCCGTCACCAGCCGGGCCAGCAGCCGCCGGCGTAGGCCGTGCCGTTCCAGCAGCTGGATGCACGAGACGGGCCGCCTGCTGCGGGTGCCCATCAGGGCGAGCGCCGCGTCCAGCTCGTCCTCGCCGAGCCTGGCGGGGTCGCGGACGGACAGCTTCCTGCCCGACAGCTCCATCCGGCCGCGCACGACCAGCTCGGCCAGCACGGCGGCGGCGATCGCGGGATCCAGCCAGGTCGTGGTGACGGCCGGGCGGCCTTCGTTGTCGTAGGCGAGTAGGAGCAGCTCTTCCGCGATGGTCACTCGACCTTCACCCTCTCGCGCGCGCCATGGTGCTCTCGGCGTGGTCCACCTCGGACGTGGTCGCGCGGCCAGCCGGGGAAGATCCGTCGATCAAGCCGGGTGCCTTCGAGCGTCCAGCGAAACGGCTATGTGGTCAAGAGGGTTCCCCTACAGAGTGAGGCGGCCGGGCGGGTGGGGCAGCGGACGGCCGGTGACGGCGGTCAGGCCGTCGAAGGCCAGCTCCAGGTAGCGCCGCCAGGCCTGCGGGTCGGCGTCGAGCAGCGGCGCCGCGGTGTGCTGGATGCCGCTCAGCAGGAGGGCGACGTCGATGCCGGTCACGTCGGGGCGCACGGCGCCCCGCTCCCTGGCGCGGGCGGTGAGCCGCTCGGCGACCTCGCAGAGCCGGTGGATCGCGTCGCGCACCTCCTGGCTCTGCAGCGAGGGACGGCCGATGACGTCGCAGAACGCGCGGTCCCTGACGAACGCCTCGACCCCGGCGGTCATGAACGCGCGCAGCGCCCGCACCGGGTCGTCGTCGGTGAGCAGCCCTGTGGCGGTGCCGATCAGCTCGTCGAGCAGGTCGAGCATGATCGCCGCCAGCAGGTCCTCCTTGGTGGGGAAGTGCCGGAAGACCGTGCCCTTGCCCACTCCGGCGCGCTGCGCGATCTCGCCGATGGACACCTCGACGCCGCGCTCGGCGAACGTCCTGGCCGCGACGTCGAGCAGCAGCTTCCTGTTGCGCACCGCGTCGCTGCGGGTCGAAGGGGGCTTCGCGCTCATGCCGGCCAGTCTACCGGCCAAGGTGACCGGGCGGTCCGTTTAGCTGCTACGGTGAAGCTGACCAGCCGGTCCGTTTCGTGAAAGCGGGCCGGTGAGCTGCGGAAAGGACGCACATGAACCACAATCTCGCGGGCAAGGTCGCCCTCGTCACCGGCGCGTCGTCGGGCATCGGCGCGGCCACCGCCCTGGCGCTGTCGGCCGGCGGAGCCCGCGTCGCGGCCGGAGCCAGGCGCGCGGACCGCCTCAAGGACCTGGCAGGCCAGGCGCGGGGGGAGCTGCTCCCGCTCGACCTGGACGTCACCGGCCGGGAGTCCGTACGCGCGGCCGTGGCCGCGACCGTCGACCACTTCGGCAGGCTCGACGTGCTGGTGAACAACGCCGGCGTCATGCTCAGCGGCCCCATCGAGGGCGCCGACACCTCAGAGTGGGTGCGCATGGTCGAGACCAACCTGCTCGGCTCCATGTACGCCGTGCACGCCGCCCTGCCCCACCTCCTGGCGAGCAAGGGCACGGTCGTGCAGGTCTCCTCGACCTCGGGCCGCATCGCCTCGGCCGGCGGCGGCGTCTACGCGGCCACCAAGTTCGGCGTCAACGCGTTCGCCGAGTCCCTGCGGCAGGAGGTCACCACCAGGGGCGTCCGCGTGGTCGTCGTCGAGCCCGGCTTCGTCGCCACCGAGCTGATCGGCCACATCACCGACCCGGCGCGGCGGGCCGTCGCGCGCGAGATGGGCGAGGCCATGCGCACCCTCCGGCCGGAGGACATCGCCGCGGCCGTCGTGTACGCGGTCGGGCAACCGCCGCACGTCGCGGTCAACGAGCTGCTCATCCGCCCCACCGACCAGACCGTCTAGAGCAGGCTGATCGCGCGGGCCCGGCGGCCATGGAGATCGCCGCGGGCCCGGCGGCCATGGAGATCGCCGCGGTTTCCGCGGGCGGCCGGAGCCGCCCGCGGCCCGTCATGTCACTGGACGTTGATCCGGTCCACCTCCACGGTGATGCCCCTGACCTGCGGGGTCGAGGTGGCCGTGGTGACGGTCCCGGCGCCCCTGCTGACGCCCTTGACCTTCATCGTGTACGTCAGCGTCCCGCCGGGGACGGCCGGGGTGCTGGTGACCACGAGGTCCTCGGCCGGCGGTCCGGCGATCTGGCTGCCGGCGGTGCCCTCCGCGTTCTCGGCCCCGACGGTCAGGCCGTACTCGGCGGGCGGCGCGCCGGGCAGGTTGGCCGGGTCGTAGGCGTAGCTGATGTCCTCGGTGCCGTTGATCCCGATCCACTGCTGGAACACCTTCAGCTCGTTCGTCCCGTAGAGGTTGACCCGCCACTCGACGACCAGCCAGCGGTTCGTCCCGTCGGTCAGGACCGTGGCGAGGATGCCGGGCGCGCCCGTGCCGTTCAGGTCGGTCCAGTAGGGGGCGAGCACGTTGTTCGGCCGCGCCGGGTCGGGCAGTGTCTGCGGGATGAAGGAGATGTCGGCCGAGGTGGCCCCGCCGGCCACGCTGTAGCCGTTGGACGTCACGCCGAGTACGGTGTGGGTGCTCCCGGCGAAGGTGAACGGCGCAGGTGAGGTGAAGTTCACCGCCTGCTCGTCACCGAGCGGGAACGGGGTGACGCCGAACAGGTCGAGCGGCAGATATCCGGCCGGCCCCGCGCCTGGCGCGATCACGGGTTTCGGCGGCTGGGTCGCGGCCAGCGTCTTCTTCGTGGTCGCGATGTGCGTGCCGACCTTGGTCGCCCCCGTGACGGAGGTGAGCCGCAGCCGGGAGTCGAGCGTGCTGAGCGCGGTCACCTCGGCGTCCTGGAAGGTGCCGTTGTGCACGGTGACCGTGCAGGTGGACTCGCCGGTGTTCCTGGCGATCGTGTCGGGCGTACAGGTCTGGTCGACCGGGATCGCGCCCTCCTGCCGGTAGAAGGCGACCGGCAGGTGCAGTTGCCGGGAGCCGCCGACCTGCTTGAGGTTCACCTGCCCGAAGTACTGCCCGTCGGGCAGGTCGGGCGCGGTGATGACGATGCTCAGCTTGGCCGTCTTGCCCGGCTTGACGGAGAACAGCGGCGGCAGCACGGTGACGGCGGCGCCGCTGACGGTCTTGCCCGACGCGGTGAAGGTGAGCGTCTTGCCGGTGACGTTCTTCACCGTGCGCTTGGCGGTGATGACGCCCGGCATGGTCGGGGCGTTCACCGACGGCAGGTTGAGGTCGATGCGGTTGAGCGGGTCGGCGGCCGACGCGACGAAGCCGTCCGCGCTCTCGTCCAGCGTCAGGCCGGGGTCGCCGGCCTTGGTCAGGTCGATGCGCCCGCCGCCCATGTCGAACGGGTCGGCCGGCGTCGTACGGTCCTGCTTGGTGACCGACGTCTTGGCCGTCGTCTCCAGCGCTGACTTCACCTGGCCAGGCGTCCAGTCGGGATGCAGCGCGAACAGCAGCGCCGCCGCCCCCGCCACGTGCGGCGACGACATCGAGGTGCCCGAGATGACCTGGAAGAGGTTGCCCGGCGGGCCTTCTAGCGGCGACTCGGGCGTGGGCGTCATGCCCGCCATGATGTGCAGGCCCGGCGCGGTGACGTCCGGCTTGAGGAAGTCGCCGCCGGGGCCGCGCGAGGAGAAGTGCGTGATCGCGTCGCCCTGCCACGTGCTCTTGGCGCCCTGCTCGAACGAGGCCGTGGCGCCGGGGTTGGCGGCGAGGAAGCTCAGCAGCGTGTCGGACTCCGGCTTGTCGAGGTGCGCCGACGGCAGCCAGTGGGCGTCGGTGAAGACGTCGAACGGGAAGCTGTTGTAGAGGATCATCCCGGCCGCGCCGCCCTGCCGTACGTTGAAGCTCTTCAGCACCCGGTTCGGGCCGCGTTCACAGGCGACGATCTTGCCGGTGAACAGCCCGGCGGGCGCGGGCACGTCGCACAGCGGCCGCGAGTACGGCGGCGCGGAGGCGAGCACCACGGGCAGTGGCGAGGAGACGCCCGCCGTGATGGACGCGCCCTTGATCGTCACCGGGGTGGGACCGCCGTGCAGCTTGATCGTGGTCTGGAACGTCCTGGTCTGCGTGGAGGCGGCCACCGTGGTCGTCCAGGGGCCGAGGTGGTCGGTGGTGTCCGCGCCGGGGCCCGCGTTGCCGGCCGACGCCGCGACCAGCACGCCCGCCGCGTACGCGTCGAGGAAGGCCAGCTCGACGGGGTCGCTGTACGGGTCGTCGCCGCCGGAGATCGAGAAGTTGATCACCCGGACGCCGTCCAGGATGGCCCGCGCCACCGCCGCCGCCGAGTCGGACGGGAAGCAGCCCTCCAGGCCGCACACCTTGTAGACCGACACGGCCGCGCCGGGCGCGATGCCCTGGATGGGGCCGCGGCTGATGCCGAGCGGGTTGGCGTCGGCGACAGGGCCGCCGGCCGAGGTGCTCGCGGTGTGCGTGCCGTGGCCGTTGGAGTCGCGGGCGCTGTCGGGATAGACCTCGCCGCCGAACACCGCGTTGTACGTCTCCAGGAACGGCTGCCCGCCGATCAGCTTGTTGGTGCAGGTGAACGGGTCGTTCGCCGGCGTCGTCGGGTTGTCGCCGAAGGTGCACGCCCGCGGCGTGCCGTCCTTGGTCGGCGGGGGAGCGGGCAGGCCGGGCCGATCCGCGAACGACGGGTGCTCGGGCCAGGCGCCGCTGTCGAGCACGCCCACGATCACGCCCTTGCCCGCCGTGCCGGTGCCGCCGCCCAGCTTGTTGTAGATCGTGGGGGCGCCGATGAAGGCGGGGCTGGAGTCGGTCAGCAGCTGCTCGGGCTTGTCCTCCTGGACGGCGACCGCGCCGGGCAGCTTGAGCACCTCGTCGGCCTTGTCGCCGGGGATGCGCAGCGCGATGCCGCCGTACACGGTCCGCAGTCGCTGGCCGACGACGGCTCCAGGGACCTTCGACCTCAGCTCGGCGAGGAAGGCGTTCTCGACCTCCGCGATGTGCTCGCCGTACTTCCTAGCGTCCGCGCTGCGCGTGTCGAGCGCGCGGCCGGTGACGGACGGGCTGGTGCCGGCGAGCCCCGGCAGGCCGCCCTGGTAGGCGGCGAGCGAGTCGTAGTCGAGCTTCACGACGACGTTGACCGGGGCGGGGGAGGTGGCGCGCAGCAGCGCGGGGTCGCTCTCGGCGAGCTTGCCCGTCGGTGACTTGGCGCCGTCCACCACCGTGGAAGGGGTGAGCGGGATGGCCGTCCACTTCTTGTCCGGCGGGTCGGGGGTGGCCGCGGCCGCGGCGCCCGAGAGCGGGGCGGCTGCCAGGACCAGGCTCAGACCGGCGGCGACGGTGATCAGCCGGCGTAAGCGGGATAAGAGCGCACTGGATGACACGGAAGGACCTCCTCGTCGAGGGCTGCGCGGGCTCGGCCGCACCGCCCGGGAGGCCGTCGGGTCACCCCGTCCGCGGGCGCGCGGGGGGAGAGCCATGACCCTCCCCGGCGGGTGACGAGCGGGAACGGCGCCGTAAAAGAGCGTGGTTCCGAACCGGAGTGTAAACAGCGGGGTTTGACCGGGGGACCCGCGTGACTTGACAGAATCCCGCCGGTAATCCGGCACACGTTGCGATCGACATCGCCCGTTTTCCCAGGTCGTGTCCGGATCCGGACACGAGCGGACTGTGACGACCACCACTGACGGCACGTTCGCTTGGCGCGGCGAAATCGCCCTTGAGCGGTGTGATCATCCCCTATGCTCCCAGGCCATGACTTCTCCGTCGTATACCGCTCACTCTGCGGATACTCATATTCCGGACTTAACGTCCGCTGCTCCCGAGCAGGAGGCCGAGGACAAGGTCGGCGTCCTCGACCTGCTGGAAAAGGTCGGCTCCGTCGTCGTCCCGCTCGGCGTCACCCTGTACGCGCTGCTCTACATGGGCTACCAGGGCATGTACGGCATCTTCGGCATCACCCCCGAGCAGGCCGGCATCGACCAGTCGGTGCTGCTCGGCCGGTTGCTCGGCACGATCCTGCCGCTGCTGATCCTCGGCGCGATCGTCACCGGCCTGCTCATCAGCGTCGCCTGGCTGCTGAACGTCGTCACCCGCGGCCTGGCCGGCCGCGCCGTGCAGGGCATGCGGAGGCAGCCGTGGATCGTCGCGGTGCTCGCCGCCGCCTGGGCCGGCGCGTCGTACCTGGGCTTCATGTACTTCATGACCGCGCTGGACGCCGCCGACCCCACCGCCTCCATCTCGGTCGAGGCCGGTGACGTGCTCATCGCGGGCGGGCTCGGCGTGCTGGCGTACGTGGTGCCGTTCCGGCTGCTGCGCCGCAAGCCGATCGGCAGGGCGGGGCTGAAGGTGCTGGTGGGCGCGCTCACCGGGATCGGGCTCGGCTACATCCTCATGATCCAGATGATCTACGGCGCGATCAACGTGCTGGAGAAGGGCGAGTCGACCGCGCTGCTGGACGCCGTCGGCTTCCAGACGCAGTGGGCCAAGCTCCAGGACAGCAGCGGCAAGCCCCTCTACGACAGCCGCTGGATGATGATCCTCGGCGAGCACGAGGGCGGCTACGCCGTCTACGACTGCGACAGGGCGCTGACCTTCCGCAAGTTCTCAGAGAGCACGATCCTCACCGAGGTGCAGATGTTCTCGCCCGACCGGGAGAAGGGCTTTACCTGCGGAAGTCTCGCGGAGTAGCCGCCTGGTAAGGGGTGCGGGACCCGTCCGCCGCATCGGCGGGCGGGCACGCCATGGGAGGGTTTGAAGAGCGCCATCCGCACCCCGGAAACGGGTCAGATTACGACAAGCATTCCCCTATCGGTACAAAGCGGTAGATACCGTAACCGTATGGCTCGCGTAGGGAGGCGTGAGGAGCCGATGCTGTCGCGCGGGACCGAGTGGCTCAGCGCGTCTCACCGGCTCCGGCCGGCCGGGCCTCCGGCCACCTCGGCAGTGGACGAGACGCTCGTTCACGCGGCGCGCGCGACCGGCGCGCACATCGGCGTCCTCTATCTGCTGGACGCCGACGACGACGTGCTCCTCATGCAGGCCCAGCTCGGACTGCCAGGCCCCATGATCGGGCAGTGGGGCAGGCTGCGGGCCGAGGCGGGCGTCCCCGCGACCGTCGCCGTCCGCAAGGGCGAGCGCGTCTGGGTGCCCGACCTGGAGGAGCTGGCCCGCCGCTTCCCCTCCATGGCCTTCCTCGTGCCGTACCACTTCTCCGTCCTGGCCACGCCGCTCAGAGTCGGCGGCCGGGTCGCCGGATCCTGGGTGCTCATGTGGTCGTCGTCGCAGGCGCCGCGGCTGGGCGCGTACGAGCTGGGGGTGGTCGACGAGGCCACCCGCCGCATGCAGGACCTGCTCGCCGAGACGGCGGAGGACGGGCAGCGGCCCCCCGTCACCCCGCAGCCCCGCACGCTGACCCCCCTGCCGCCGCGTCCCTCCGACATGGGGCGCTCGCTCGCCGCCTTCGGCTTCGCCGACCGGCTGCGGGACGGCTGCGTCTCGCTCGACCTGAACGGCCATATCACCTACCTCAACGACGCGGCCGCCGCGCTGCTCGGCAGCGCACCCACCGCGCTGCTCGGCCGCGTGCTGTGGGAGGCGGTGGACTGGCTGCGCGGCCCCACCTTCAAGGAGCGCTTCAGGCACGCCGTGGTCGGCCAGCAGCCCACCTCGTGCCGGCTCGCCACGTCGGGCGGCACCACCGTCGAGGCCCGCCTGCACCCCGACCCCTCGGGCGTCAGCCTGCACCTCGTGACCACCGGCCAGACGGCGCTCGGCGACGGCTCGGCGCACCCGCAGCCGCACCACCTGCACGAGCTCCTGCACCTGGCCGCCACCCTGACCAGGGCGCTCACCGTGCGCCAGGTCGTGGAGCTGGTCAGCGACCACATGATGGCCGCCTGCGGGGTGCACTCCATGGCGGTCTTCCTCGCCGAGGGAGGCAGGCTGCGGGCACTCGGGTCGCACGGGTTCAGCCGCGAGCTCCTCGACCGGTTCAACGGGCTGCCGGCGGACCTCAGCACTGTGACCGGCCAGGTCGCGCGGACCGGCGAGGCCAGGTTCTTCGGCGACCGGCAGGAGATGGGCGACCGCTACCAGCCCGCACTGGACCCGGACGACATGCAGGCGTGGGCGTTCCTGCCGCTGTCCCTGTCGGACCGGCTGACCGGCACCTGTATCGTGGCCTTCCGGCAGCCGCATCCCTTCACCTGCGCGGACCGGGCCACTCTCACGTCCCTGTCCGGCATGATGGCGCAGGCGCTCGACCGGGCCCTGCTGTACGAGGCGAAGGACAACGCCGCCCACTGCCTGCAAACCAGCCTGCTGCCGCGCCGCCTGCCCGAGATCGACGGCCTGGAGACGGCCGCCCGCTACGTGCCCGCCACCCGCGGCGTCGGCATCGGCGGCGACTTCTACGACCTCATCCGCCTGCACGACCACGCCGCCGTGGCGGTCATCGGCGACGTGCAGGGCCACAACCTGGCCGCCGCCGCCCTCATGGGGCAGGTGCGCACCGCGATCCACGCCACCGCCACCGACCCCGACGCCGACCCCGGCACGGTGCTGCGCAACGCCAACCGGCTGCTGCTCGACCTGGACACCGACCTGTTCACCAGCTGCCTGCTGCTCCACCTCGACCTGCGGCTGCGCGCCTTCTCCGTGGCCAACGCCGGGCACCCGCCGCCCCTGCTGCGCGCACCCGGCGGCGTCGCCGAGCCCGTGGACGTGCCGCCTGGGCCGCTGCTCGGCATCGACCCCGACGCGGAGTACCCGACGATGCAGGTGCCGTTCTCGCCCGGCGCCGTGCTCGCCCTCTACACCGACGGCCTGATCGAGGCGCCCGGCGTCTACCTCGGTGACGCCATCGCCCGCCTGGCCGCCCACCTGACCAAGGCGGGCCCGCAAGCGCTGCCCAGCCTGGGAGAGGCCATGCTCGACCAGGCGCCCGCCGCCGAGCAGCGCGGCGACGACATCGCGCTGCTGCTGCTCAAACACCTGCCGAGACCATGACGGGGGGAGCGTATCGAACGATTCGCCCGGGGCCGGGCCGGCCGATCGCGGCCACTCGAGGAGGTGGTGGCATGGGGCTGAGCCGAGCGGGACGGCGACGGCCGTTCCTGCGGTCGATCCGCGCGCGCTACACCTGCTGGGTCGGCTTGCTGTTCCTGGTCGTCCTGACGATCGTCGCCACGCTCGTCGTCCTCGGCATCCGCAACAGCATCACCAAGGACATCGAAGAGGGCCTGCGCCAGGACATCCTGAGCTGGGCGAACCAGATGGCGCCAGGCCACTACCCGCAGCCCCAGCCGCAGCTGCGCACCGACTACCTGCAGCTGGTGGACCAGGAGGGGCGGGTGGTGGCGGCCAACGACGCCGCGTCGCACCTGCCGCCGCTGACCGACGTACGGCCCGCACTCGGCGAGCGCCTCGAGGACGTCATGGCCTGCCCCGAGCAGAGCCCGTGCCTTCTGGTGGCGGTGCTGCGGTTCGACGGGCCGGTGGCCCAGACGTTGTTCGGCGGCCAGGAGCACTACATCATCGCCGGCGAAACCCTCCCGCTCGCCTTGACCATGCCGTACATGCCGATCGGCTTCGCGGCCGCGGTGCTGATCGCCTCCGCGGCCGCGGCCTGGGTCACCTGGGTGGTCGTGGGACGCATGCTCTGCCCCGTGCGCACGATCAGCGACACCATGCGCGAGGCCACCGCCGGCGACTTCAGCCTGCGGGTCCCAACCCCGCCCGGCGACGACGAGATCGCCAGGTTCGCCCGCACCTCCAACCTCTACCTCGACCGGCTGGAGAAGGCGGTGACCGCGCAGCGCCGCTTCGCCTCCCTGGTCTCCCACGAGCTGCGCGCCCCGGTCGCCGGCCTGCACGTGCAGCTGGAGGAGGCCCTCATGTACCCCCACGAGGTGGACTCACACTCCGCGCTGCGGCTGACGCTGCGCACCACCGAGCGCCTCCAGGCGATCATCGACGACCTGCTCGCCTACACCAAGGTCAAGGACACGGGGCCGGTCGCGTACCAGCCGATCGACCTCACCGCGCTGGTTGAGGAGGAGCTGGCGGCCCAGCCGCGCACCGGCACCTGCATCCAGCTGCACCGGGCCGGACACCCGGTCGTGCTCGGCTCGCGCGTGCAGCTCTCGCGCGTGCTCGACAACCTCCTCGCCAACGCTCGCCGGCACGCCCGGTCCAGGATCGACGTCTCCATCGCGCGCCGGAACGGGCACGCCGTGCTGGTCGTGCAGGACGACGGCCACGGCATCGCGCCCGGCGACCGCGAGCGGGTCTTCGAGCCGTTCGTCCGGCTGGCCGAGGGGCAGCGGCTCGACCCCGGCGGCAGCGGGCTCGGCCTGGCGGTCAGCCGGGAGACCTGCGTCGCGCACGGGGGCACGCTGACGGTCGAGGACTGCCCGTCCGGCGCCCGCTTCGTCGTCCGCCTCCCGGCCTGCGAGGACATCCCCGCCATCGAACCCGCCTGACCTGGGTCACGCGTCGTCGTCGAGGCGGGAGAGCATCCAGCGGCACCACTCGATGCGGTGCCGTTCGTAGCCGAGGCCGCACAGCAGGGTCGCGTAGTTGCCGAAACGCGGGTCGCCGAGGGCGGGCGGGCCGCCGAAGGAGGCCTCGTGGCGCTCGTACTCGGCCAGCCGCTCCTCGTGCGCGGCCAGCTGCTCGGCGAACATCCGCCGCACCATCCCCGGCTCGGCCAGCCACGACGCGTACGCCTTCAGCACCAGCTCGTCACGCTCCGGCCGCTCGCGCGGCGGCTCGGTGACCCACGCGCGCAGCGCCCGCCGGCCCTCGGGCGTCAGGTGGTAGACCTTCTTGTCCTGCGGGCCCGGCCCGTGCTCCGACTCGTACGCGATGAGGCAGGCGGCCCTGAGCTTCTGCAGCTCGGCGTGGATCTGGCTGTGGCGGGCCGTCCAGAAGTAGCCGACCGGCCTGCGCATGGCGGCGGCGAGGTCGTATCCGGTGCGGTTGCCCCGGGCGAGCACGGCGAGGATCGCGAAGCCGAGCGTCGAGGGCGTCGGGGGCGTCGGGGGCGTCGAGGCCGGCGAGGTCGTTGAGGTCATGGTCCGACCAAGGATAAGGTGCCGTTGCTTCTATGTCAGTTCTGACATAGTTTGGCGGGAGGAGGCGGCCATGCGCAGGTGGACGGGTTCATCGGCGGTCTTAGGGGTGCTGGTGCTGGTGCTGACGGCCTGCGGGGGCGCGGTCGGCACCGGCGCGGCACCGTCAGCTCCGAGCCCTTCGGCCGGTGCCGTCACGAGCCCGTCGCCGATCCCCACCGGGCCCAACGTCTCCGGGTGCTTCACCGAGGCGGACGGGAAGATCATCAAGCACGCCCACGGCATGCCCGCCGTGATCGCCGGTGACGGCCCGGTCGGCGTGGTCATCACGTACGAGCGGCGCGGCACCGTCTGCAGCTGGCGCCCGCTGTCCGACCGGCTGGTCGCGGCCGGCTACCGCGTCCTGCTGTACGTCAGGGACTCGGCCATGCTGCCCGAGGACACCACGATCGCCCTCGCCCGCAGGCTGGCCAAGGAGAAGGGCGTCGAGCGGGTCTTCCTCGTCGGCGGCTCGATCGGCGCCACCACCGCCGTCCCCGCCGCCCTCAAGCTCGGCTCGGAGGCGGCGGGGGTGGTGGCGGGGGTGGTGGCGCTGTCCGGGCAGATCAAGCCGGAGCAGGCCGCCCGGCTGACCGTCCCGCTCCTGCAGATCGGCTCGGAGAACGACGGCTACGGCGGCGCGGACGACCTCGCCGCCGCGCAGGCCGCCGCCACGAAGGCGGCCGCCAACGAGACCATGGTCATCCCGGGCGAGAGCCTGCACGCCTCCGCCCTGTTCAGCAGCCCGCACGGCCCCGCGGTCCTCGACCGCATCGTCACGTTCCTGGACCGCCACAAGGGCTGAGCACCGGTCGGGGAGCGCCACAAGGGCTGAGCACCGATAGGGGAGCGCCGGCCACCCCACGCCGGCGTCATGGCCGCTGTGCGGTGACCCCGGGGTCGTGCGGGCCGCGGATCAGCGGAGGCGGGTCAGGCCGTCGAGGAGGCGTTCGACGTCCGTACGGTCGTTGTAGTGCACCAGGCCCGCCCGCACCGCGCCGCCCGAGTCGCGGATGCCCAGCGCCCCGGTCAGCTCCCAGGCGTAGCTGTGCCCGCTCCACACGTTGACGCCCAGCTTCGCCAGGTGCTCGGCGACCCGGCGCGGCTCGTGCCCGGCCACGTTGAAGTAGGCCGTCGCGGTGCGCCGGGCGGGCTTGCCGTACAGCGTCACGTGCGGCATCGACTCCATCTCCGCCACCAGCTCCGCGAACAGCCCCAGCTCGTGCTCCTCGGCCGCGGCCATGGAAGCGAGCAGGCGTTCGCGGCGGGTGCCGGCGCCGGGCACCATGGCGGCCAGGTGGTCCACGGCGGCCGTCACGCCGTCCAGGTCGGCGAAGGCCGCCGTGCCCGTCTCGAACCGCTGCGGCACCGTGTCGGGCGAGGGCGTCAGCTTGTCAGGACGCAGCGTCTCCAGCAGCCCGGGATCGGCGACGACCGCGCCGATGTGCGGCCCGCCCCACTTGTACGCGCTCGTCGCGTAGAAGTCGGCGCCCATCGCCCCCATGTCCACCGGCCCGTGCGGGGTCGCGTGCACGCCGTCCACGTACATCAGCGCCCCGGCCCGGTGCGCCAGCTCGGCGATGGCGGCCACGTCGGGACGGGTGCCGAGGATGTTGCTCGCCGCGCTGACCGCGACCACCCTGGTCCGCTCGTTGATCAGGCCGGCGTACTGCTCGACCGGCAGCTCCCCGGTGACCGGATCGACCTCGGCCCACCGTACGGTGGCGCCGGTCTGCGTCCACGGCCGGACGTTGGCGTCGTGGTCGAGCCGCGAGACCACCACCTCGTCGCCCGGCCCCGCGATCGCCCTGGACAGGCGATAGGTGAGCGTCGTCATGTTGGGGCCGAGGATGACGCCGTCCGGCCGGCCGCCCACCAGGTCGGCGACGGCGGCGCGGCAGGCGGCCACGATCGCGTCGGAGCGGTGACTGGCCGGGAACGTGCCGCCCACGTTGCCGATCCCCGTCCGGTAGGCGGTGGCGATGGCGTCGATCACGGACTGAGGGACCTGGGTGCCGGCGGCGCCGTCGAGATAGGCGTGACCGTCGGAGAGTGCGGGGTACGCGGCGCGTACCTCTTTGATGGGGAAGGGCATGATATGTAGATGCTCACCCTGCGCGACCTCAACCGTGCGACCCTGACTCGCCAGCATCTTTTGTCCCGTCACGAGGGTGACGTGGCCGACGTCGTGCACCGGCCGGCAGGGCTGCAGGCGCAGGAGCCGCGCCCGCCGTACCTCGGGCTGGCCGCCGCCGCGCGCCGCTTCGACGGCCCCGCCACCCCCGCCGACGTCGCGACCTGGAGCGGGCTGCGCGGCATGCGCGAGGTCATGACCGGTGCCGTCTACCTGGTGGACGGGTTCGCCGCCGGCACCTGGCAGATCAAACGCTCGGGCAAGAAGGCCAGGCTGCTCATCAGCCCGTTCGTCGCCACCGACCTGGGGCAGGTGGAGGAGGAGGAGGGGCTCCGGCTGCTGGCCTTCGCCGAGCCGGACGCGACGACGACCGCTCTTGAAGTGACCGGCGCACAGTGATTGCGTTCGGGGCGGAGGTGTGACGATGCCGCAGCTTTCCGCCCTGGACGCGCAGTTCCTCCACTTCGAGACCGCCACCAACGTCGCCAACATCGCCGGGCTCGCCGTGCTGGACGGCCACCTGCACCGCGCCGACCTGCAGGATCTGCTCGAACGGCGGCTGCCGTACGTGCCCGCCCTGCGGCGCAGGCTCGCCGCCGTGCCGCTGGGGCTCGACCACCCGTATTGGCGGCAGGAGGACGATCTCGACCTGGACTACCACGTACGCGAGATCGGCCTGCCCCCGCCCGGCGACGACCGGCAGCTCGCCGAGCAGGTCGCCCGCCTGCACCCCCGCCGCCTCGACAGGAACCGCCCGCTGTGGGAGATCTACCTGGTCCACGGCCTGCCCGGCGGCCGTACGGCCCTCTACACCAAGATCCACCACGCGGCGGTGGACGGCATCGGCGGCGCCGACGTGCTGGCCGCCCTGCTCGACGTCGGCCCCGAGCCCGCGCCGCCGCCCAGCGACGAGCCCGAGCACGACGCGCCGCCGCCCGGCAGCGCCGAGATGGTGGTGCGCGGCCTGGCCCGCCTGGCCGCCAACCCCGCCCACGCCGTACGCTTCGCCGCCCAGGCCGTCCCGCACCTCGATGAGATCCCCGTCCTGTCCCGGCTGCCCGGCGCCGGCGCCGTCTCCGCCGTCGCCCGCCGCCTGGCCGGTGCGGGCCAGGTGCCCGATCTGCCCACGCTGCCCCCGCCGCGCACGCCGTTCAGCGGCCCCGTCTCCGCGCACCGCCGCTTCGCGTTCGTCTCGCTGCCGCTGGATGAGATCAAGCAGGTGCGCAAGGCGTTCGGGGTCACGGTCAACGACGTCGTCATGGCCGTGTGCGCGGGAGCGCTGCGGCGGTGGCTGGCCGCTCACGGCGGCGTGCCGGGCCGGCCGCTGGTGGCCGGGGTGCCGTTCTCGGTACGGCCGGAGGAGGGCGGCGGAAAGGGCGGCGGGGAAGGCGGCGGGGAAGGCGGCGGGGAGGCGGGCAACCAGGTGGCCATCATGACCGCGCCGCTCGCCGTGCACCTGGCGGAGCCGGTGGAGCGGCTGTACCACGTTCGGCACTCCATGCAGCGCATCAAGGACCGCTTCGCGCCGGCGTCGGCGCGGTGGCTGCGCGAGTTCAGCGAGTCGATGCCGGCCGCGCTCATGGGGCTCGCCTCACGCTCGGCGTTCGACCTGGTCGGACAGGCCGCGCCGCCGATCAACCTGATCGTCTCCAACGTGCCAGGACCCCAGTTCCCCCTGTACGTGTGTGGCGTCCGGCTGCTCGCCCACTACCCCGTCTCGGTGATCACCGACGTCAGCGGCGGCGTCAACATCACCGCCTTCTCCTACGACGGCTCGCTGGACGTCGGCGTCGTCACCGACAGGGAGATGGTGCCCGACGCCTGGGAGCTGGTCACCGACCTGCGCGCGGCGCTGCGGGAGCTGCGCGCGGCCGAGTCCGGCCTGCCGCACTGAAAGCCCCGGCCCGCACGGGCTTTTGTCGGTGGCATGTGAAATCTTGGACCTCGGCGTGCACACGGCCGGGGGCCGGCCGGCGCCCATACGAAGGGGAGATCGCATGGCCACCGCCGAGGAGCTCTACGAGGACCTCGTCTCCGAACACCTCGCCCGGCCGGGGGTGCGGATGGGGCGCATGTTCAACTCCGAGGGGCTGCAGGTGAGGGGACGCGTCTACGCCTTCTACGCCAGATCGCGAGGGCGGGTGGTGGTCAAGCTCCCGGCTCCGCGGGCGGCCGCCCTGGTCGAGGACGGCACGGCCGAGGAGATGCGCATGGGCGGCCGCCGCATGCGCGAGTGGGTCGGCCTCGCCCAGCCCGACGAGGAAACCTGGCGCCACCTCCTCGGCGAAGCCGCCGCCTACGGCGAAGAGCTGGCCGGCTGACCGGCCACGGCCCCGCGCACGGCCGCTGCCCGAGCGGCCCCCGTCCTCAGGCCACCCACCACACCGCCGCGCGGGGTGGTCAGCGGATGGCCGCGGTGCCGAGCGAGGGTTCCAGGAGGTCGAAGACGCGGTGGGCCATCTCCGCGAGTTCGGCGGCGATGCCGTCGAGCGGGTCGCCGTCCGGGGCGGTCAGCATGCGGGACTGCAGTTCGCGGAAGAGCAGCCGGTCGGCGGCGGCGAGCTGGGCCGCGATCGCGCGCGCGCCGATCGGGTCGTCAGGCGCCTCGGCGGTGAGGCGCTCGGCGAGGGCCTCCTCCCTGAGGTCGTGCAGCTCGCGCAGGCGCGCGACCAGGGTCGGGCTCTCGGCGATCATGCGGGCGAACGCGGGCCCGGTGAAGCCGATCACCGGGTCGTGGCGCTCGAGCGCGGCCATGTACTCCCGCCGCATCGCCGCCAGCGCGGGCTCACCGTCGGGCCGGCGGGCGAGGGTCGCGGCCGGGCCCGCCACGAACTCCTCGTGGTGGTCGAGCGCCAGGTCCTCCTTGCGGGGGAAGTAGTTGGTCACGGTCATCTTGGCGACCCGCGCGGCGGCGGCGATGTCGGCGATCGTCGTGCGGTCGAAGCCACGTTCCAGGAACAGTTGGGTAGCGTGGTCAGAGATGGCCTGCCTGGTCTCTCGCTTCTTCTGTTCCCTCAAGCCCAAGGTGTCGATGCTCATAGCTTCAGTCTTACACAAAAATTTAGGTTCAACCTTATTTTAGGTTGACTCTTCTATCGAGGGAGCCTAAAGTTAGGCGCGACCTAAGTTTAGGATGTCGTTCGTGCCGTACGTGAGCGAGGAGAAGGTTTTGTCCCAAGCAGCAGAGGTTCTCGAACTCGACGACAGCACCGCCGAGGGTGTCACCACCGTCGGCGCCGACTCGGTCAAGGCCTATCTCAAGGAGATCGGCCGCGTGCCGCTGCTCACCGCCGAGCAGGAGATCGAGCTGGCCAAGCGGATCGAGGCCGGGCTGTTCGCCAGGGAACGGCTCGACACCGAGCCGGGCCTGCCCGACGACCTGCGGGCCGACCTGGAGTGGATCGCCGAGGACGGCACGCGGGCCAAGCAGCGCATGCTGGAGGCCAACCTGCGCCTGGTGGTCTCCATCGCCAAGCGCTACACCGGCCGCGGCATGCTCTTCCTCGACCTCATCCAAGAGGGCAACCTGGGCCTGATCAGGACGATCGAGAAGTTCGACTACCGGCTGGGCTTCAAGTTCTCCACGTACGCCACGTGGTGGATCAAGCAGGCGATCACCCGGGCGATGGCCGACCAGGCCCGCACGATCCGCATCCCCGTCCACATGGTCGAGCTGATCAACAAGGTCGTGCGGGTGCAGCGCCGCCTGCAGAGCGACCTCGGCCGCGAACCCACGCCCGAGGAGATCGCCCAGGACTGCGAGCTCGAGGTCGACCGCGTCGTCGAGATCCAGGGCTACGGCCGCGAGCCCATCTCCCTGCACACGCCGCTCGGCGAGGAGGGCGACAGCGAGTTCGGCGACCTCATCGAGGACACCGAGGCCGTCTCGCCGGCCGACGCGGTCTCGTTCACGCTGCTCCAGCAGCAGCTGCGCGCCCTGCTCGGCCAGCTCTCCGAGCGCGAGGCCGGGGTGATCAGCATGCGCTACGGCCTCAACGACGGCAAGCCGATGACGCTCGACGAGATCGGCCGCGTCTACGGCGTCACCCGCGAGCGCATCCGCCAGATCGAGGCCAAGACCATGTCGAAGCTCCGCCACCCGTCCCGCTCCCTGGCCCTGCGCGACTACCTGAGCTGAGCCCGCCGCCACATGGCCTGGCCGCGGAGAAAGGCTGCGCCAAAGGCTCATCAAGAGTGTCGCCACAGCCCTATGAGGGCCGGGGCCGTCGGCCTAGATTCCAAGGCGTGAAACGCTCCCGTTCGAGCCTCGTCCACCAGGCGACGTACGCGATCAAGCATCCGCACAAGATCGTGCCCCATCTGCGGCGATTGGCCCGCGACACGTGGTTCAGGCTGCGTACGCGGGACCACGTCGCCTACTACCGGGCCGTCATGCGCTCCGACACCGCCCGCGACCCCGAGGGCGCCGTAGGCTCCCACACCCACAAGCGCTGGCTGGCACTCGGCCGCATGCAGTTCGACTACCTCGTCGAGCACGGGCTCAAGCCCGAGTGCCGGATGCTGGAGATCGGCTGCGGCAACCTGCGAGCCGGCCACCTGTTCATCGACTACCTGCACACTGGCAACTACTACGGCATCGACATCTCGCCCGACATCCTCATGGCCGCCCAGGACACCCTCGTCCGGCACGGCCTGGCCGACAAGCTGCCCCACCTGACCCCCGTACGCGACCTGCGCTTCGCGTTCCTGCCCGACGCGCACTTCGACGTGGTGCACGCCCACAGCGTGTTCTCGCACTCGCCGCTGCACGTCATCGAGGAGTGCTTCGCCCATGTGGGACGGGTGATGAAGCCAGGCGGGTGGTTCGACTTCACCTTCGACCGCACCGAGGGCAAGGAGCACCACGTGCTGCGCGAGGACTTCTACTACCGCACCGAGACGCTGGCCGCCCTGGCCGCCTCCTACGGCTTCACCGCCACGTTCATGGAGGACTGGGAACGCTCGCCGCACAAGCAGTCCAAGATGCGCCTGACCAAGCGACCGGCCGTCTGACCTGGCGATAATGCGGTGCGGCCGGTGCCGGCGGCTGTCTATCGTGGGGGCACGTGAGAGATCTTCGCGCCCTGCCCAAGGCCCACCTGCACGTGCACCTCGAGAGCACCGTCCGTCCCGATACCGTGCGGGAGCTGGGCGGTGAGCCCGGTCCTGAGGGGGTGTTCCGCACCTTCAGGGAGTTCGCCGACCAGCGGGCCCAGGTGCGGGGGCTGCTCCGCACGGCCGATCACTTCCGCCGGGTCGCGCTGGAGTTCTGCGCCGACGAGGCCGCCCAGGGCACCCGCTACGCCGAGGTGACGTTCACCGCCGCCGCCCACGGCGAGCGGGTGGGGCAGCCCGGGATGCCGTTGCAGGCCGTGCTCGACGGGCTGGCCGAGGGGCGGGCCCGTCACGGCATCGAGTGCCGGGTGCTGCTCGACCACTCCAGGCGGCGGCCCGTCGAGCGGCTGCGGCGGACGTACGAGCTGGCGCTTCGGCACGACGAGGTGATCGGCATCGGGCTGGCCGGCGACGAGAGCCACCCGCTCGCCCCGTTCGCCGGCGTGCTGGACGAGGCCAGGCAGGCCGGGCTGCACCTCGTGCACCACGCGGGGGAGTCGGCGGGGGCGGCCAGCATCCGTGAGGCGCTCGACGTGGGGCACGCCGAACGGCTCGGGCACGGCATCCGGGTGCTCGACGACGACCTGCTGGTGGCGGAGGTACGCGAGCGCGGCATCCCGCTGGAGGTCTGTCCCACCTCCAACGTGCTGCTCGGGCTCGTGCCGTCGCTGGCCGACCACCCGCTGCCCCGGCTGCGCGCCGCCGGGCTCGCCGTCACCGTCAACACGGACGGGGAGACGGCGCTGGCCGACGAGTACGCCCGCCTGCGCGACGTCCACGGCTTCACCGACGCCGACCTCGCCGCCCTGGCCCGCGCGGGCATCGACGCCTCCTTCGCCCCCGACCCCCTCAAGTCGGCCCTCCGGGCCGGCGTCGACGCCTGGCTGGAGCAGCCCGCATGACCAGCGACCACGACACCTCGGCCCCCACCGGCCCCGACCCCTCGCCTCAAGGCGCGGCCTCTCCGGAGGGTGGGGAGGTGCTGGCATCCCTGCCCGAGTCGCCGGAGTTCCGGCTCGCCCGCCCCGTCCGGGCGGGCGGCGGATGGGTGGTGGACGGGTGGGAGGCGGCCCGCCCCGTGGGCGTCGGCGGTCGCGGTCGCCGACGCCCTGTGCCGGCCCGGCGAGCCTAGCCGCGGGCGAGCTGGACGACCGCCGCGCCCAGCGGGTCGAGGGACACCTCGCCGGAAACCGGCCGCCCGGTCAGCAGATCCGTGCCCTCCCCTCCCACGGGCACGGACACGCCCGATTCGGCACTGTGGTTGAGCAGGAACACGTACTCGTGCGCGGCGTCCCCGCGTACCGAGCACTCCACGTGCGCGGGCACGCCCTCGAAGCGGGAGCGCACGCCCGACTCGGCGACGACTCGCGCCACCGTCTCGCCGAACGCCTCCTGCTCCAGCAGCGTCGCGAAGTAGACCACCCGCCCGGCCCCGAACCGGTTCTCGACCACGGCCGCCCGCCCCGCGAGCAGCCCGTCGGCGTACGTGGCCAGCGCCGTGCCGCTCTCCAGGTGCAGGTCGTCGCGCCACCAGGTGGAGGTGGCCCGCCGCCCGCCGGCGAACTCGCCGGTGGACTCGCCGGTGAACTCGACGGTGAACGACTCGTCGGGCCGCGCCGGCCAGTACTCGTCGATCTTCGCGCCGATGAGCCGCCGGAACGCGCCCGGGTAGCCGTCCGGCCTGACCCGGTTGTCGGCGTCCACGACCCCGGAGAAGAACGACATGATGACGGTGCCGCCGTCGCGCGCGAACGCTTTGATGCGGGCCGCGCCCGCGTCGTCGATCAGGTACGCGTTCGGCACCACCAGCACCTTGTACCCGTCCAGCGAGGACGACGCCGACACCACGTCCACCGCGTGGTGCCGCTCCCACAGCGGTGTGTAGTGCCGCATCACCGTGTCGGTGTAGCTCCAGTCGTTGCGCGGCAGGCCGAAGACCTCCTCAAGGCCCCACCAGCCGTCCCAGTCGAACAGGATCGCGATGTCGGCCGACGAGCGGGTGCCGGCGACGGGCGCCAGCAGCTTCATCTCCCGCCCGAGGTCGGTGACCTCCTTGAACGTCCGCGACTCGGGCCCCGAGTGGGGCAGCATCGCCGAGTGGAAGCGCTCCTGCCCGCCCCTGCCGGCCCGCCACTGGAAGTACATCACCGAGTCGGCGGCCCGCGAGACGGCCTGCAGCGAGCCGAGCCGCATGCGTCCCGGCTCCTTGACGATGTTGAGCTTCCACTGGCTGACCGCGCTGGCCGCCTGCTCCATCAGCATCCACGGCTGCCCGCCCTTGAGCGAGCGGAACAGGTCGTAGTTGAACGCCGCCGACACGTGCGAGTCCGCCTCGGCCGGGTTGGGGTAGATGTCGAGCGCCGCGGCGTCCTCCTCACGCGCCCACTTCCAGTAGTCGGCGTGGCGGAAGAAGCGCATGAAGTTCGTCATGACCGGGATGTCGTCGCGGAAGGAGCGCACGATGTCCCGCTCGGCGATGTAGCACTCCAGCAGCGCGTCGGAGGTGAAGCGCTTGAAGTCGAGGCGGCGGGTGGGGTTCATCCACGTACGGGGGATGTGCGGCACATCGACCTGCTCCCAGTCGGTGTAGACCTGGCCCCAGAAGCGGGTGGTCCACGCCTCGTTGAGCGCGTCGAGGGTGCCGTACTTGCGGCGCAGCCAGTGGCGGAAGTTCACCGAGGCGGCCTCGCCGTACGACGTGGGCCCGTACTCGTTGCTGATGTGCCACATCGCCAGCGCCGGGTGGAAGGAGTAGCGCTCGGCCAGCTTGGTCGTGATGCGCGCGGCGTACTCGCGGTAGATCGGCGACGAAGGGTCGTAGTGCAGCCGGTTGCCGAAGCCGAACGGCTGGCCGTCCTCCCTGATCGGGAACACCTCGGGGTGCAGGTGGGTGAGCCAGACGGGCGGCGCCGCCGTGGGCGTGGCCAGGTTGACGCTGATGCCGTTGTCATGCAGCAGGTCCATGACCTCGTCGAGCCAGCCGAACTCGTACCTGCCGGGCTCGGGCTCCAGCGACGCCCACGCGAAGACGCCCAGGCTGACGGTGTTGACGCCGGCCTGCCGCATGAGCCGGACGTCCTCCTTCCACACCGTGCGGTCCCACTGCTCGGGGTTGTAGTCGCCGCCGAAGGCGAAACCGCCGACGCGCCGCCTGAACGCCTCCATGCGGTCCACGCTCAGCGCTCCTCGGCCATCACGACGACGGTGGTCAGCCGCGGCTCGTCGCCGGTGCACGCGTAGACCGGGCCGGTCAGCAGCACCGTGCGCTCCTCCACCACGTCGGTGACCGAGCGGCGGACGGACAGGCCGACCTCACCCGGCTCGACCACGCGCCGCCCGTCACGGCCGGTGAACGACAGCAGGCGGGCCGGCACCGCGAACTCCACCCGCGCCGACTGTCCCGGCGCCAGCTCGACCCGGGCGTACCCGACGAGCTGGGCCAGCGGCCGGGTGACCGAGGCGATCCGGTCGGAGGCGTACACCTGCACGACCTCGGCGCCGGCGCGGTCGCCGGTGTTGGTCACCGTCACCGCGCAGCGGATCGTCTCACCGGCCGGCACCTCGCCGTCGGCGGTGAAGGCGGAGTAGCCGAAGCTCGTGTAGCTCAGCCCGTGGCCGAACGGCAGCACGGGCGCCGGGTCGAGGTTGCTCACCGAGCCCGCCCCGCCGAGCTTGGGATGCAGGTAGCTGTACGGCTGGCCGGCCGTGCCGCGCGGCAGGCTCATCGGCAGCCGACCGGACGGGTTGACCGCGCCGCTGAGCACCCGCGCGAGCGCGCCCGCGCCCTCCTGGCCGGGGAAGTACGCCTGCACGACGGCCGTGGCGCGCTCGACGATGCCCGGCACCGCGTACGCGCGGCCGGTCATCAGCACCACCACGGTCGGCGTGCCGGTCGCGAGCACCGCGTCGGCCAGCTCCTGCTGCGCGCCCGGCAGGTCGAGCGACTCCACGTCGCAGCCCTCGCCCGAGGTGCCCCGCCCGAACAGCCCCGAGCGGTCGCCCAGCACGACGATCGCGACGTCCGAATCGGCGGCCAGGCGGGCGGCGGCGGCGATCCCCGAGCGATCGCCGTCGTCCACCCCCGTGCCGCGCTCGGTCGCGATGTGCGCCTGCGGCAGCTCCTGGCGAAGCGCCTCCAGCAGGGTCGGCGCGTTGATGCCGGTCTCGGCGTCGGGGAAGTGCGGCAGCACGTGGTTGACGAACGAGTAGCAGCCGAACAGCGCCGCCACCTCGTCCGCGTTCGGCCCGACGACCGCGACCTTGCGGCCCGCGGCGTCGCCGAGCGGCAGCACGCCGTCGTTGGTCAGCAGCACCACCGACTCCTCGGCCAGGCGGCGCGCGACGTCCCGCGAGACCGGGTCGTCGAGGTCCACCTCGCCCTGAGGCTCCGGGTCGTAGCCGTCGTCGAGCAGGCCGAGCTCGGCCTTCTGCCGCAGCACCCGCCGCAGCGCCCGATCGACCAGCGCCTCGTCGACGCGGCCCGCCGTCACCGCCTCCTGCAGCGGGTCCAGGTACGTCACCCCGGTCGGCAGCTCGACGTCGATGCCCGCGGTCAGCGCCTGCGCGGCGGCGTCACCGGCGTCCTCGGCCACGGCGTGCAGGGTGTGCAGGAACGCGACCGCGAAGTAGTCGGCCACCACCGTGCCGTCGAAGCCCCACGTGTCGCGCAGCACGCCGGTCAGGTAGTGGTCGTCGGCGGCGATCGGGATGCCGTCGATCTCGGCGTAGGAGTTCATCACCGAGCCGGCGCCGGCGTCGCGTACCGCGACCTCGAACGGGAACAGCAGCGTGTCGGCCACCTCGCGGGCGCCCGCGTGCACGGGAGCCAGGTTGCGGCCGGCGCGGGAGTTGGAGTAGCCGACGAAGTGCTTGAGCGTGGCGATCACGCCGGCGGACTGCAGCCCGCGTACGTACGCCGCGCACACCGTGGCCACCTCGTACGGGTCCTCCGACACGCACTCCTCGACCCGCCCCCAGCGCTGGTCGCGGATCACGTCGAGGACGGGGGCCAGCCCCTGGTGCACGCCGAGCGACCGCATGCCGGACCCGATGGCCCGGCCCATCTCCTCCACCAGCTCCGGGTGGAAGGACGCGCCCCATGCCGGCGGCGCCGGATAGGTCGTGGCCCGCCACGCCGCCAGGCCCGTCAGGCACTCCTCGTGGGCGATCGCCGGAATGCCGAGCCGGGTGTTCGCGCGCAGCCACCGCTGCCGCTCGGCCAGCGTCTTGCGCGCGGCCTCCGGCTCGACCGGCGTGGTGCCGAAGTGGCGGGTGATGTGGCCGACGCCGTCGCGGGCGAAGTCCTCGAATCCGAGGTCCTCGCCCTGCATCGAGTCCTGCAGCGGCGCGACCACGCCCTTCTTCCTGTTGACGTTCAGCCACACGCCGACGAGCTGCGCGAGTTTCTCCCGCAGTGACATGCCGGCGAGTAGTTCCTCGACCCGCCGCGCCCGCTGGCGGGCGATCTCCGGCTCCGGCGGATCAACAAGTGCTGGCATGACCCCTCGCGACTTCCCTAGCGGCGGAAATTTTCTGGGCAAGTTACCGAAAAACGCTCGTGACATTGCCGAGCTGTTACGGTAGGGTCCGGCTCGCGGCCCTGTCAATAACCCGCTCACATGGCGGAATCCCGCCTGGTCAGCGGGCCGCCTCGGGTCCGGCGGTTTTCCGAAAGTTTGTAACTTCGCCGGTGCCGCCCAGCGGCGGTGCCACGGCAAACGGGAGGTCCTGTGCCTCGAGCCACGCTGGCCGACGTCGCCGCGGCCGCCGGAGTGTCCGTACCGACGGTCTCCAAAGTGCTCAGCGGCAAGAAACACGTCTCCGCCGCCACCAGGGACAAGGTGCTCGAAGCGGTCAGAGCCTCCGGCTACGAGGCGCCGCGCCCGCCGACCAAGCCCCGCGTCGGCGTCATCGACCTGCTCATCGACGGCCTCGGCTCGCCCTGGGCGCAGGTGCTCATCAGCGGCGCCGAGCAGGCCGCCGCCCGCTGGGGCTTCTCCCTCGTCGTCACCTCCTCCTACCGCGCCGACTTCGACCTGCGCCGCTGGATCGGCATGGTGCGCAAGCGCAACACCGACGGCATCGTGCTCGTGCTCTCCCGGGCCGACCAGCGCGAGATCGCCGCCATCGAAGAGCTGCTGCACGTGCCGCTCGTCCTGCTCGACCCCGTCGGCCAGCGCGACCCCCGCCTGTCCACCGTCGGCGCCACCAACTGGCTGGGCGGCGTCATGGCCACCACCCACCTGCTGGAGCTCGGACACACCAGGATCGGCTTCATCGGCGGGCCGCTCGACACGCAGTGCACGCTCGACCGGTACGAGGGCTACCTGGCCGCCCACCGGACCTTCGGCATCGAACCCGACCCCACGCTCACCCGCTACGGCGACTTCATGGTCCACGGCGGCAAGAGCCTCGGCGGCGAACTGCTCGACCGCGACGACCCGCCCACCGCCGTCTTCGCCGGCAACGACCTCCAGGCCGCCGGCGTCTACCAGGCCGCCACGGAGCGCGGCCTGCGCGTGCCCGAGGACCTGTCCGTGGTCGGCTTCGACGACTCGACCCTGTGCGAGATGCTCTCGCCGCCGCTCACGACCGTCCGTCAGCCACTGGACGACATGGCGAACGAGGCCGTCCGTCTCGTCCACGAGGAGCTCACCCACCCCAGAGGACCTTCGGGCACCCGCATCGAACTGGCCACGAACCTGATCATCCGCCGCAGCACCGCCCCCCTGGCGACCTGACTCGACCCTTGCCTGAGTCGTCCCGCGGCTCCGCTGCGGTCTGATTCGTCCCGCCCGTCGGCGGGGCGTCGTCATGCCCGAAACCCCATGTCCGTAGGCAATCCGCAGATCTCCCTCTATCCTGATCGGACCGGCAGGGAAGTGATCCACATCACACGGAGGGCCTACGTCGGTGGCATCGGGGTTCCTGATCAAAGATCCGCGCACGCGCGCCGACTTACGGCTGGACGGCGCCGCCGGCTCCCAAGAACGCCTGGCGTTCCTCAACGACGCGAGCACCCGCATCGGCAGCACCCTCGACCTGGCACAAACCTGCCGTGAGGTGCTCGACGTGGCCGTGCCCCGCTGCGCCGACACCGGCGGCATCATGGTGCAGGAACGCCTCATCACCGAAGGCGAGTTCCCCGTACGCCCCACCGACGGCTCCGCCCTGGTCCGCCGCGTCGCCACGGCCGTAGCCGTCGACAACCCGTGGGACTGGGACACCGCCTTCCCCGTCGACGAGGTCGCCGTCTACCCGCCGTTCCTCCCGCAGGGCCAGGCCATGGCGACCGCCAGGACCGTCCTCGTGCCCCGCCTCGACCAGAGCGTCGCCGACGAGATCGCCAAGGCGTTCGGCCGCGACGTCATCGCGAGGTCGCTGGCCGGCTGCTCGTTCCTCGTCGCCCCGCTGCTGGCGCGCGGCAACGTGCTCGGCTTCTTCGTCCTCGTGCGGCAGCCGTGCAGCGAGCCGTTCCAGGACGGTGACGTGGCGCTGGTCGAGGAACTGGCCGCGCGCACCGCCATCTGCATCGACAACGCCCGCCTGTACGCCAGGGAACGCCGCACCGCCCTCACCCTGCAGAGCAGCCTGCTGCCCACCGGGCTCAACGCCCCGCCCGGCCTGGAGGTCGCCTACCGCTACCTGCCCGCCGGCGACCTGACCGGCGTGGGCGGCGACTGGTTCGACGTCATCCCGCTCGCCGCCGACCGCACCGCCCTCGTCGTCGGGGACGTCATGGGCCACGGCGTACGCGCCGCCGCCACCATGGGCCAGCTCCGTACCGCCACCCAGACCCTCGCCAGCCTCGACCTCGACCCCGCCGAGCTGCTCTACCGCCTCAACCGGGTCGCCCAGCAGCTCGACCTCGACCAGATCGCGACCTGCGCGTACGCCCGCTACGACCGCACCACCGGCACCGTGGAGATCGCCAGCGCCGGGCACCTCCCGCCCATGCTCGTCCAGCCCGACGGAACCGCCGACATCGTCGCCGTCACCCCCGGCCCGCCGCTCGGCGTCGGCACCGACACCTTCGACCTGGCCACGTTCGCCCTCCCGCCCGGCGGCCTCCTCGCCCTCTACACCGACGGCCTGGTGGAAGGCCGCGAGTGGAACATCGACGAGGGCCTGGCCAAACTCCGCGGCCTCCTGACCGGCCCACCCCTGGGCATCGACCGCATCTGCGACATGATCGTCCGCGCCCAACGCCCCAGCACCGACCGCGACGACATAGCCCTGCTGCTAGCCAAAGCCCGCTAACCCGCCACCAAGCCCCACCCACCCGTCACCCAATCCCGTCATCGGCGCCGTCACCGACTCCCGTCACCCATGCTCCCGCGCCCCTCCAAGGACCCCCACGCCCGTCCAGCCGCGCCCACGAGGCCCACACACGCCCGCATGACCCCATTCACCGATAGCCCAATGCGCCGCACGCCTTTATGGGCCTCGGGGACCCGTCCTGCCCCAGAAGCCGGCAGGCGGTCAGAGGAGGCCGGCGTCGCGGACCTTCATGGCGACGTGGACGCGGTTGTCGGTGCCGAGCTTGGCGAAGATGCGGGTGATGTTGGCCTTGACGGTGGCCACGCTCACCGACAGATCACGCGCGATCTCCGCGTTCGAGCTGCCCCTGGCCACCTCGACGGCGACCTCCCGCTCGCGTTCGGTCAGCTCGGCCAGCTCGCGGGCGGCGTCGGGGCGGCGCGGCTCGTAGCGGCCGGTGGCGGCGGCGATCACCTGCTGGGCCACGGTCGGCGACAGCACCGGCTCGCCCTTGGCCACCGCACGCACCGCCTCGATCATCTTCGGCGGCGGAGTGTCCTTCAGCAGGAACCCGTTGGCGCCGAGCTGCAACGCCCGCAGCACCATGTCGTCGGCGTCGAACGTGGTCAGCACCAGGATCCGGGGCGGCGACGCCTGCCGCAGCAGCAGCTCGGTGGTGGTCAGCCCGTCCTGCTCAGGCATCCGGATGTCCATCAGAACGACGTCGGGCCGCAGGTCGCGGATCACCGTCATGGCCTGCCTGCCGTCGGCCGCCTCGCCCACGAGGTCGAGGTCGGCCTCGCCGCCCAGGATGAGCCGCAGCCCCGTACGCACCATGGGATCGTCATCCACGATCACGACTCTCACCACGGCTCAAGCCTCCCACGGCAGGGTAGCGTCGAGGACGAAGCGCCCGTCGCGTACGTCATGAGTGATCCTTCCTCCGGCCATCCGCGTCCGCTCGGCCAGTCCTACCAGCCCCAGCCGCCCGCCAGGACCTGGCCTGCCGGGCGCCGCCGCGTTGCTGACCCTGATGCGCAGCCCGTCACCGGGCCGCCCGCCGATCTCGGCCCGCACCAGGCTCCCGGGCGCGTGCTTGCGCGCGTTGGTGAGGGCCTCCTGCACGATCCGGTACGCGTGCCGCCCCGTCTGCGCCGGCAGCAGCTCCCTGCCGGTGACGGTGTCGTCCACCTCGACCTGCTGACCGGCGGCGCGTACCTCCGCGAAGAGCGCGCCGAGATGCGCCAGCGTCGGCTGCGGCGGCGCGGGCCCGCCCTCCGCCGCGCCGTCCTGCGCGGCCGGTCCGTCCTGGCCGGCGAGGTCGCCGCGCCGCAGTGTGCCGAGCACGGCACGCAGCTCGGTCAAGGACTGGTGGGTGTTCTCCTGGATGGCCAGCGCCGTTTCCCGCGTCTGCTCGGGCGTCAGATCCTTCCGGTACGCCAGTCCGCCCGCCAGCATCGCCAGCAGGGAGATGCGGTGCGCCAGGACGTCGTGCATCTCCTGCGCGATCTTCAGCCGCTCGGCCAGCTTCGCCTGCTCCACCCGCTGCGCCTGTCCGCGCAGCTCCGCCGCCCGCCGCTCCGCCTCGAGCTCTCGCCGCCCCCGCAGGTAGAGCCCGAACACGGTCAGCCCGGCCAGGATCGTGCCCGAGACGACCGCGTAGACCGCCGTCAGCCGCCAGTCGTCCTTCCACCGGGTGGAGATCGCCACGCACACCCAGAACAGCAGCCCCACCGGAACCACCTGCCGCCACCGGCGATGCGTGGCGAGCGAGGCGAACGCGACGATCGCCGGCCCGTTCGCCGCGAACGAGAACGCCGACGCCGCCGCCAGCACCGTCGCGACCTGCCACGGCCACCGGCGCCGCAGCGGCAGTAACGCGATGCCCACCGCCCCCGCGGCCATGTCGGTAAGCAGCATGCCCACGTCGGCCCCCCGCTCGCCGACGCTGCTGACGAGGACCAGAACGAGGAGCAGCAGCGGCGCCGAGGCGAACAGGTAGAAGAGCGCGACCCCCAGCCACTCCACAGGCCGCTCACCGGAAGAGGAACCCGGCAGGCCGTGGGGGAGGGGACTCGGCATTCCCCGGGAGATGGACACGCCTGGCGCCTGCTCCCAGCCCGGCCCCGGCTCGCCCGAGCCCGGACCCGGGACGTGGTGCGGCGCGTCCGAGGTCGGACCCGGGATGTCGTGCGGCGCGTTCGAGGCCGGACCTGGGATGTCGTGCGGCGCGTTCGAGGTCGGACCCGGCACACGACGTGGCCCGTCCGAGGCCGCACCCGGGATGCGACGTCGTTCGTCCGAGGACGGGGCCGCCACGCCGGGCCGCTCGTTCGGAGCTGGGGGCGGTGAAACCGGGCGGTCGCCGGGGGAGGAGGCCGGGGGCCAGGGGGCGTCGCCTGTGGGCTGGTGCGGAGGGCCGGGGTGGTCGTGCACGGCACCAAGCCTAAACATCGCTTGGCCTGCGCATCAGCACCCTGGGTCGATCCCCGTATAGACCCTCGGCCATAACCCGGCCGGTGGTTGTAGCCCTGGCGACCGCGACTCTCGACCCTGGTCCGATGAGGCCGGGCCGCGTTTTCGATGAACTGGGGCACGTGATCGAACTCCAGCGCGTCACCAAGACGTACAACGGGGTGAAGGCGCTCGACGACGTGTCCTTCACCGTCCACCCCGGCTCCGTCACGGGCTTCCTCGGCCCCAACGGCGCCGGCAAGTCGACGGCCATGCGCATCCTGGCCGGCCTGGCCAGACCCACCTCCGGCCGCGCCACCGTGCTCGGCAAGCCCTACGCCGAGCTGGCCCGCCCCGGCTACGACGTGGGCACCCTCCTCGACGCCGGCGCCCAGCATCCGGGCCGCACCGGCCGCGAGGTGCTCACCCTGGGCGCCCTCATGCTCGGCCTGCCCAGGGCACGCGTCGACGAAATGCTCGGCCTGGTGGGATTGACCGGCAAGGAGGCCGGACGCCCGATACGCGGCTACTCCCTGGGCATGCGGCAACGACTCGGCATCGGCCACGCCCTGCTCGGCCGCCCGAGAGCTTTGATCCTCGACGAACCCGCCAACGGCCTCGACCCCCAGGGCATCCAGTGGATGCGCGAGCTCCTGCGCGGCCTGGCCGCCTCCGGCTGCGCCGTCCTGCTGAGCTCCCACCTGCTGTACGAGGTGGAGCAGGTCGCCGACCGCATCGTGATGATCGGCGCAGGACACGTCCTGGCCGACGGCACCCTCGCCGAGCTCAGCCAGGGCCGCACCCTCGAACAAACCTTCCTCGCCCTAACCTCCCAAACCTCCCGCACCCCCGCCTAACCCCCTCTCACACCCCACCACTCGCTGCCAGACCTCCGTTTGATTTGCACTCAGAGCCCGCCGTTCACCACTAGACCCCCCGTTTGGCTTGCGGCCAGAGCCTGCCGCTCACCACTAGACCCCCGTTTGACCTGCACTCACAACCCGCCGCTCACCGCCGCACTCCTGCCGGAATCGCAGCGACCACGGTCAGCGATTCGGAACCGACCGCCCTTTCTCCACTCAGTGATTGGACTTCGGCATGACCACCCACACCGCCATCCAGCTTCCGCAGCGCGTCACGTTTGGGAGGTTGTTGCGGGTTGAGGCGCGGAAGCTGCTCGATACCCGTACCAGCCTCGTCATGACCGGGGTCCTGGTCGTCGTGGCGGTGGCGCTCGTCGTCGGACGGGGGGTCGTGACGGAGACGGCCGATCTGTTCATGCTCGCGGGGACGGCGGGGACGGTGTTCGGGATCCTGCTGCCCGTGCTGGGCATTCTGTCGATCACCGGCGAATGGCAGCACCGTACGGCGCTGACCACGTTCACCCTGGAGCCCAGGAGGGCGCGGGTGCTGGTGGCCAAGTGCGTGTCGGTGCTGGTGGCGGCCGTGCTGGCGTGCCTGCTGGCGGTGCTGGTCGCGGTGCCGACGACGGCGGTGGTGGCGTCCGTGCGGGGCGTGGAGGCGACGTGGGGGCTGGAGGCGCACGTGCTGGTGGGCTGGATCGCCACCACCGTGCTGCTGACCGCTGAGGGCCTCGCCCTCGGGCTGTTGCTGCTCAACGCCCCGGCCGCCATCGTGATCTACCTGGTCAGCCCCATGGTGGGGAGCTTCGCCGCCCAACTTGGCGCGGGAGGTAAAGCCGTGGCACAGTGGCTGGACCTCAATTCCACCAGCGACGTCCTGATGAGCGACGACGTGACGGCCGGCGGTCTGGCCCGGCTGGCGGCGTCGGTGGCGCTCTGGATCGCCGTCCCCGCCGCGGTGGGCACCCTGCGGGTGCTGAAGCGGGATGTGACCTGACGCTTTACCGGCAAGGTAGATCTATGCCGGTTTCGTGGTGATATGTTTGCCAATGTCCGGTTTAGGAGGGTACTGTCGTAGACGTTACCGAGCAGTGACCCGCGCCTGACCAAGAGAGGCGGGGCCTGCCCCGGTTTCCCTGGATCCCGTTCCCGTGGATTCTCGCGCTCTACGTAGCGTCTGTACGGCGTGCTGCCCGGCTACGTTCGTCCTGACGAGCGCAAAGTTCCCGTCCCCTAACAAAGGACCTGAATTTTCCTATGTCTGCTCGCCTGCGTTCCGTCGCCATGCTCGCAGCCTCCGCCGTCGCGGCCATGACCGTCGGCGCGACCACCGCTCACGCCGAGACCGACGTCGAGCAGCGTGGTGTGCTGAAGGGCTCGACGACCGCGTCCTACTTCTGGGACGACGCCTCCGGCCGAGCCGGCGACACCGGCCTGCCCGCCGCGGGCAAGCCCATGCAGAAGGGCCTGGCCGCCAGCCCGAGCTGGCCCCTCATGACCGAGGGCTACGTGCTCTACCAGGGCAAGAAGCTGCCCTTCTTCGTGGGTGACCGCGGCCCCGGCGACCCCTCCAACCGTGGTGTGATGCTCGACCTCGACGCCAAGACCTTCGCCGAGCTCACCGGCGGCACGTTCAACTCCCGCACGCTGGGCGTCGACGGCGTCAAGGGTCAGGGCCACATCAAGGTCGACTACATCATCACCAAGTGGGGCGATGGGGTCGGCAAGAAGAGCTACCCCGTGGCGTTCTCCACCGGCGCCTGGTCCGAGAAGGACCAGAACCCGGTCATCCAGCAGGTGTCCGTCAAGGTCCCTGCCAAGTAGAGCGGCCCTAGCTGAGCGGCACCCCTGCCCCAGCTGGGCGGTGCCCCGTTGAGCGGCCCCGTTGAGCGGCCTCGCTAAGCGGCCTCGTTGAGCGGCCTCGTTGAGCGGCCGGGTGAACCGGCCAGGTAAGGGCCTGGCGGTTCGCCGGAGAACCCCCGCAACCCCCGAAATCCCCCTCGAAGAGGGCGCTCCCGTAGTGGGAGCGCCCTCTTCGCCGTTCCTGGGCCCCGGGACGAGACCATCACCGCAGCGCCCGTGCTTGAGCGCAAGCCCCGATGTGCTGGCAGCAAGTTCCGCGACCACCAGGCAGGGCCGGTGCTTTGCTTGTATCGGAGCCCGGAGCCCGGAGCCCGGAGCTCGGAGCCCGGAGCCCGGAGCCCGGAGCCCGGAGCCCGGAGCCGGATGGCTCGGGTCCGGGCTCGGGCGGGTGGCTCGTGTTTGGGTGGGGGTGGTTATCGCTGGTTCGGTACGGGGACCTTTGACCAGTCGATGTCCGAGCCGAAGTAGAAGCTCGGGTAGGCGGGCTGGTTGTAGCCGGTCTGCTGCCTGGCCACGTCCACGCGGTACTGCGGGTCGTGCATGAGCGTGTACAGCTTCCTGTCGGTCACCTCGGTGCTCAGGTAGATGCGGATCGCGGTGCTGTCGGTCGTACGGACCAGCAGCTCCTCGCGCCAGTCGCCGAAGACGTCGGCCACCAGGCCCGGGTTGCCCTTCGTCCAGTTGTTGGTCAGCGTGCCCTCGGCGGTCAGCAGCGTGCCGCGCCGGTGGTCGTCGATGGTCGGTGTCTGCAGGACGTCGGTGGCGGTGCCGTTGATGAGCTGGGCGGTCATGTCGCCGGCCCAGCGGATGTTCATGTTGGTGCCGGGGGCGTTCCTGCCCAGGTAGTCGCCGCGCGCCGACCACAGGCCGGCCTCGATGGCCTGGTTCGGCGGCATCGAGGACCAGGTCTCGACGCCGCGGACGTCCGGGTCGATGTCGCCGACCATGCCGCGGCCGGTGTCCATGCCGCTGTAGCCGCCGTGGATCACCGCGCCGGTGGCGGCGTCGCGTAGCGCCCAGCCGTACGGGGCCCACGCGCCGCCCTCGTGCACGGTCCAGATCTCCAGGCCGGGCCGGTCGGGGTCGAAGTCGCCCACGTGCATGGCGTCGCCGTGGCCGAGCCGGACGTTCTGTCCCGGCACGTTGCTCTGCGGCGGGGCGACGTCGAAGGAGGAGTACAGCAGGTCGCCGTCGTCGTCGATGGTGGCGGAGCCGTACACGATCTCCTGCCTGCCGTCGCCGTCCACGTCGGCCACGCCCATCGAGTGGAAGCCCTGCGTGGTCAGGTCGGCATATTCCGGGTTGCTGCCGGGGACGCCGTGCGGCGAGGCGTTGAACGGGTTCGCCATCGGGGCGTGGCCGCTGTCGACGTACCAGCGCTCCTTGAGCCGCCTGCCGTCCCAGTCGTAGGCCACCAGCGTGCTGCGGGTGTAGTAGCCGCGCGCGAAGATCGCCGACGGGCGCTTGCCGTCGAGGTAGGCGACCGACGACAGGAAGCGGTCCACCCGGTTGCCCGGCTCGATCCTGCCCATCGCGTAGTCGCCCCACAGGAGGCCGTCGTCGCCGCGTCCCGGCTTGTAGTGGACGGTCTGCAGCTCGCGGCCGGTCGCGCCGTCGAACACCGACAGGTACTCGGGGCCGGTCAGGATGTAGCCCGCGAACTCGCGCAGCCGGTTGTTGCCGCTGCGGGCGGGGGCGTAGACGTCGATGAAGTACGTCGCCAGCGCGGCCGCGTCGGCCTGGGAGAGCGGGTAGCGGTACTTCGGCTCGATGCCCAGTGCCTCCTCGATCGTCTTCGGCCAGTGCCCGGCGACGACCTCGGGGTGCTTGTGCCACTTCGCGAACATCCCCGTGAGATGGTCGAAGTAGCCCGCGGCGCTCAGCCGGTAGTCGTCGGTGTCGGAGTACCCGGCGCGGCGGTCCTCGCGCGGCATCGTGACGTAGCGCTCGGAGACGACCTTGCCCTTGGCGTTGTAGCCAAGGATCTTCGTGCCGGGGGCGGTCTTGAGCATCATCTCCGAACGGCCGTCACCGTCGAAGTCGTACACCAGGAACTGCGTGTAGTGGGCGCCCGAGCGGATGTTCACGCCGAGGTCGAGGCGCCAGCGCAGGGTGCCGTCCAGCTCGTACGTGTCCACGTACGTGTTGCCGGTGTAGCCGCGCTGCGAGACGTCCTTGGAGTTGGAGGGGTCCCACTTGACCACGTACTCGTACTGGCCGTCCCCGTCCACGTCGCCCACGCTCAGGTCGTTGGCCGCGTACGTGTACGCCTCGCCCGCCGGGGTCACGCCGTCGGCCGGCTTGCTCAGCCGAAGATCATAAAACGTTTTAAGCCAGGGCGTGGCCGCAGGGCTCTTCCGTCCCTCGCGACCCTTGGCGATCGGCGCCACCCGATACCTGGAATGGGACGTGCCCGCGGGGTCGCGGTAGTTGGTGCTGTCGGTCACCGTGGCGATGGGGCGGCCGTCGCGGTAGACGCGGAAGTCGGTGCCCGTCATGCCCTTCGCGCCGTGCCCGGTGACCTCGTCGCCGAGCAGCCGCCAGCTCAGGAACACGCCCTCGCTGGTAGAGGCGGCCACCAGGCCCCGGTCGAGATGCTCCAGGCGCGGGCCCGGACGGTGCTTGCCGCCTGCCGCCGTGGCGGCTTCTGCGGGGACGGCGGTGAGGGGCAGGCACAGCAGGGCGGTTAAGCCTGCGGCCAAGGTGCGGCGGATGCTGCTGGGGGGTCTCATCGTGACGAGCTCCGCTCGTTGAATCGATTAAATTTTGGGCTGGAGATTATGTGGGGTTGTGAAGTTTGTCAAGGGTTCGTTTCGCCAGGTGGCGTCGGGCGTGGGGGAGTGCAGGTGGGGGCTGCGAACGACCTTGAAAGCGTTCAGCCGCTGAGCGCGGTGCCGGCGGCCTTCGCCGACAAGTCTGCGGTTGCGAACGTGATGACGATCTTCGTAGGGTGTGGCGACCCCCCGATGTGTTGATCGGAGTCACGATGCGCGAGCCTGAGCCGACGCCTGCCGACCAGTGGTCCACGTGGGAGATGGAGCCCACCATCCCCAACTCCTGGCCGGGGCTCGACCTGGACCGTCCGGAGGGATTCGAGATCTCTCGCGGCCCCGTGAGATCGGTGGGGGGCAAGCTCGTCGCGCTGGCCGCCGCGGCGGGCGACTTCAACGTCAGCGGCGCCGACGACATCGGCGTTTCGCAGATGCGCTGGGATCTGCCGCGCGAGCTGCACCGGATGATGGCCGAGGCCGACAGAGCGGTCGCGGGCTTCTGGAACGATGTGTACGCCGAGGCGGGCATGGCGGGGATGCTGATCGAGCGGGCCGCGGCCAACTACAAGCTCGCCGACCATCCTCTGCTCGGCGACGTGCCGATCGAGCAGCTGCAGGAGCGGGTCAATGGCCTGGGGAACGGCATGCTGAGGGGGCCGAGCGACATCTACCCCAACGGCATCGTGCCGCTGACACTGTCGACGGCGATCAACTACGGCGTCGACGACATGACCGCGGAGCAGGCGAAGCGGGACATCGAGATCCTGGTGATGAACGGCGGTCACCGCGACCCGCAGAGCTACGCGCAGATGGCCGAGTCCCTGGTCGATCTGGCCCACATGCTGCGGCTGCGGGCGCAGGACCTGCGTGACAGCCCATGGCGTGGCGAAGCCGCCGTCAAGGCGCAGTGGGCGCTGCGGCAGACCTATGGCAGCGTGACGGCGCTGGCCGCCGTCAATGGCGCGTTGACCAGGGCCAGCAGCCGCTTCCTGGAGGTCATCACATGGTGCGCCCAGAACTTCGAGGCGATGGCCGACCCCGACCGCAGCGGCTGGGACGAGTTCTGGGACTTCGGCGGCACGGCGGACAGCCGCGCCCGGGACTTCCTCGCCCAGGCGAACAAGGCGTTCATGGAGGTCTACGAGCTGATGCCCAAGCGGATCGAGGAGAACCTACCCGGGCTGCTCGTCAACGACCAGAACCACCTCGAACTCAAGTGGCGTGTCAAGGACATTCACGAGAGCAAGCTGAGGATGCCTCGCAGCAACTGGGATGACCCGTGGCTGCAGCTTCTGGAGCGCAGGGAAGACGCCTACGGGGAGGCCGAGGAGTACTACGGCTAGGGAGTAGTGCCTGATCCGGGGGGTGCGGGCCCACCGCGATGCCGAACCGATCTCGTCTTGGCGTTTCGCCGGCCTTTCCCGCGCTGTCTTCTCGCCGGTCACTCCGTGCGCCCACTGCCTGGGCGGCGGGACCGCCGCCCCTCCACCCGTTCCCACCCCTGCCTGGGGAGGTCACGGGGTGACGATCGTGGGGGTGGGGAGGGTGAGCGACTCGGGGACGGCGTCGGTGATGAGGTGGGTGACGGCTGACCAGGGGCAGACCCTGATCGGGGCGCTCAGCTCGAACTTGCGGGCGTCGCTCACCACGACGGTGTCGCGGGCGATGGAGATCAGGCGGCGTTTGGTCTCGGCCTCGTAGGGTGTTGCGCCGTACACGCCGGCCTCGTCGAGGGCGGTGGCGGCCAGGAAGAGCGTGCGCACACCGAGGTGTTCCAGCGCCGCGACGGTTTCCGGGCCGCCGAAGGAGCGGGTGTCGCGGCTGTACTGGCCGCCGATGCCGATGAGGGTGATGTCCGGCCGGGGGGCTAGGGCGGCGATGGCCGGCAGTGAGTGGGTGACGACCGTGAGGCCGGCGTCGGAGGGGAGCAGCTTGGCGATCTCCAGCGTGGTCGTGCCCGAGTCGAGCGCCACCGTGGTGCCGGGCTCGATGAGGCGTACGGCCGCGGCGGCGATGGCGTGTTTCGCGTCGGCGGCCTGCGACGAGCGGTCGGAGAACGGCAGGGCGCCGGCGTCCGCCGGGGTCGCTCCGCCGCGCACCGCTCTGATCAAGCCGTCCTGGGCGAGTTTCCGCAGGTCGCGGCGGATGGTGTTGGGGGAGACCGCGAGGTCGTCGACCAGGGTGGCGGCGGAGACGTAGCCGTCCTGGGAGACCCGGCGCAGGATGGCGGCCCGCCGGCCGGGCGCGGATCCGTAACGCAGGCTTCCGGCCTCCTGCGCAGCGCCGGGCTCCTGTCCGGCGTGCGGGTCGCTGAGGTTCTGCTCGGAGCGCAGCCTTCTCACCTCCTGCTCGTTCCGTGGATCGCTGGGACGTAGCGTAGATCGTTTCGGTGCTGCCCGTTGCTCGTACGCTGGACGTACGGCCATGATGCACCATAAGTTGGCACTTTTCCGCCAACTTATGGATTTATAGTGACAACATGACGCCGAACGGGCTGCTGGCCGGGATCGATGTGGGCACCACCCACGTCAAGGTGGGCTTCTTCGACGAGCGGGGCGGCGACGTGGCCACCGTCCGGCGCAGGACGCCCCCCGACCTGCCCGCCCTCATCACGGCCGTGACGGACGCACTCGGGGAATGCGTGGAGCGGGCCGGGCGGGGGCCGGAGGCGATCGGGATCGCGGGCATGGCCGAGACCGGGGTGCCGCTCGACGTACAGGGAGCGCCGCTCACCCCGCTCATCTGGTGGAACGACCCGCGCGGCGCCGCGGAGATCGCCGGGCTGAAGCCGGACGACGCCGCGCTCTACGCCGCCACCGGCCGCTGGGCCGACGCCAAGGCACCGCTCGCCAAATGGATGTGGCTGGGCCGCCACGATCCGGCGGTGCTCAAGGCGATGCGCTGGTGGGCCGGGGTTCCGGAGGCGGTGGCGTACGCGCTGACAGGCGTCCTGCGCTCGACCGCGACCCTGGCGGCGCGCACGCTCGCCTACGACGTACGGACCGGGCGCTACGACCCGGACCTGACCGCGCACGCCGGAATCGGCCCCGACCGCCTGCCGCCCGTGATCGGCGCGACAGAGCCGGTCGGCGGGCTGAACGTGGACGTGACCGGCGTACGGCGCGGGGTGCCGGTCGTGATCGCCGGGCACGACCACGCGGTAGGAGCGTGGGCGGCGGGCGTACGGCGGCCGGGTGACGTGGCCGACTCGCTCGGCACCGCCGAGGCCCTCATGGTGCCCGCGGAAACGGCGCCAGGCCCGCGCGCCGGGATCGCGCTGGGCGTCACGGCGGACCCGTCGCTGGATGGCGCGCGCACGGTGCTCGTCGGCGGGCTGCCCACCAGCGGGGCGATGCTCGACTGGGCGCTGCGCCTGGTCGGCGGCAAGGGGTACGGCGACCTGCCGGAGCTGCTCGGCGAGGTGCGGCTGCCGACCGGCATCGTGGTCGAGCCGTACCTGAGGGGGAGAGTGGCTCCGGCGCCTGACGGGGAGCGGCGGGCGGTGCTGGCGGGGCTGGACCCCGCCCACGGGCCCGGCGAGCTGCTGGCCGCCGTCGTCGAGGGCACCTGCCTGCACGCGCGGTGGATGCTCGACGAGCTGGCCGCCGTGGCCGGTGTCGTTCCCGAACGGCTGGCGGTCTTCGGCGGGCAGGTCAGGATTCCGGCGTGGATGCGGATCAAGGCCGCCGTCTCGCCGGTGCCGGTCGAGATCGTCCGGTCCGGCGACGCGGTCTGCGCCGGTGCCGCGCTCATCGCGGGCCGGGCCGGCGGCTCGCCGGCCGACGTTCCCGTGCTGCCCCTCGAACGTCACTCCGAGGATCCGGCCCTGCGCGCCGCCTACCTCCCCGGATACGACACCTTCCTGACGCGAACCGCGCATTCGACAAACCCATCACCCGAACGGGAGCACGCATGACCACCCCAGACCGGCCCACCCTCGACCTGCTCGCCCGTCCCTCCGGCGGGTTCGCCATGGTCGCCATGGACCAGCGGGAGAGCCTCAGGCAGATGTTCACGGCCGCGACGGGGGAGCGGGCCGGCGACGACACGCTGCGGGAGTTCAAGCTGACCGTGGCGCGGGAGGTCGGCCCGTACGCCTCGGGGTTCCTCATCGACCAGGACTACGGGTTCGAGCAGGTGGCCGCGGAGGGCGCGGTGTCCGGCGGGCTGATCGTGGCGGTGGACAGCCTCCAGCAGGACCCGGACGGCCCGGTCGAGGACACCGGCATCGACGACCGGATCGATCTCGAGGCGGCCCGCAAGGCGGGGGCGGTGGCGGCCAAGCTGCTGCTCATCTGGCGGGACGACGAGGAGCGGGGCCGGCGGCTGGAGACGGCGGCCGAGTTCGTCAGGAGGTGCGCCGCGGCCGGGCTGCTGTCCGTGCTGGAGGGTGTGGCGAAGCCGGCCGGGGACGCCGCCGGGTTCGACGGGCCCGCCGCGATCAGGGAGGCGGCCCGTGAGCTGGCCGGGCTGCGGCCCGACCTCTACAAGGCGCAGGTCCCGCTCGGCGGCGCCGCGCCCGAGGAGCGGCTGGTCGAGGAGTGCGCGGCGCTGGACGAGGTGATCCCCGTGCCGTGGGTGGTGCTGTCGCAGGGCGTCGAGCGGGACGACTTCCCCGCCGCCGTACGCGCCGCCTGCCGCGCGGGCGCGTCCGGCATGCTGGCCGGGCGGGCCGTCTGGAGCGACCTGGTCGGTACGGCGGACCTCGCGGCCGAACTGCGCGCCACGTCGGTGCCGAGGGTGCAGCGGCTGGCCGCGATCGTGGACGAGCACGCCCGCCCCTGGACCGCCCGATGACCGGCCAGGCGCGCCGGGAAGGCGCGCAGGGGCGCGGGGAAGCCGTTCGAGGCACGGAAGCCGGGCAGATGCGCCAGGAGGGTGCGCAGGAGACCGTCGCGATGTTGCACACCGTGCCCGCGCTCGCCGCCTCGCTCACCGAGCTGGCCAAGGAGGCGCGCCCCGATGCCAAGGTGCTGAACTTCGTGGACGAGAGCCTGCTGCAGGACACCATCGCGGCCGGCGACCCGCCGCCGCACGTGCTGCGCCGGCTGATCGCCTACGCCACCTACGCGAAGGAGTCGGGCGCGGGCGTGCTGCTGGTGACGTGCTCGTCCATCGGGGAGGCGGCCGAGCGGGCCCGCCCGTACGCGGAGCTGCCGGTGCTGCGCATCGACGAGCCGATGGCGGAGGAGGCGGTGCGTACGGGCGCCAGGATCGGCGTGCTGGCCACCCTGGCGTCCACGCTGGGCCCCACCACGCGGGCGGTCGAGCGGGCGGCGGCCAGGCAGGGACTGGTCCGGGAGGTGGTGCCGTACCTGTGCGAGGGCGCCTTCGAGGCGCTGCGCGGCGGCGACCCGGCCCGCCACGACACGCTGGTCCTCGACGGCTTCGGCAAGCTCGCGGCGCAGGTGGACGTGGTGGTGCTGGCGCAGGCGTCCATGGCGCGCATCGTCGGGGACGCCCCGGCGGGCGCGGTGCCGGTGCTGTCGTCGCCGCGCTCGGGGGTGGCCCAGCTCGCGCGCATGACGGCCTGAAGCCGCCGTCCGCACGGGGGCTACGCGCGTACGTGATCGCCTGGAGACGCCGTCCTCACTGAGGTGACTCGCGCAGGTGATCGCCGGAAGTCGCCGTTCTGGGTCTTGCTTGATGTGGTTTGTCGGCTTTCAATGAGCCCCATACGGCAAGATCCAGGAGGGTCCATATGCGTGGTTTACGGGCGTCCGTAGTCGCTCTGCTGATCGCCGCCACGGCGTTGCCGGGGGCGGCGCCATCCGTTCCCGCGGTCGCCGGACCGGCGGATCCCGAAGCGGCGTCGCTGGTCACGCTGTCCGTGCCGGACCGGACGGTCATGGAACGGCTGGTGGCGTCCGGCGCCGACCTCACGGAACGCGTACGTCCCCAGCCCGACGGCAGCGTCCAGGTCGACGCCGTCGTCACCCCGACCCAGCTGACCGAAATCCGCGCGCTCGGCGCCGCGCTCGCGTCCGAGGCGCCGGCCGGGACACGAGCGGACGCCCGCAAGAAGCCGCCCTCGGGCGACCAGATCGTGGTGGAGCGGGCGCTCTGGTACAAGTCCCGCGACGGCTATTTCCTGTCCGTCGAGGCGTCGAGCAGCGCCGCCCAGGCGGCCACGCTCACCGTCGAGTGGCGGGGCAAGCGCGGCACGACAGGGCGGGCCGAGATGGTCGCGTACATGGACGCGGGCGCGTACCTCGGGCACCAGTTCAGCACCCCGGTCCCGGCCGACGACCGGCCGCAGAAGATCACCGTCACCTCGACCGGCGGCGGCAGGGCCGACGCGCACGTACGGGAGTGGCCCGACGGCGAACGCCCCGACAAGCACGACCGCGGCTACCAGAAGGACTTCATCACCCAGTACATGCCGCCGGCCCAGCTCAACGAGCGCATCAAGACGCTGCACCGGCAGTTCCCCAAGCTCACCGACCTGATCACGCTGCCGTACCGGACGAACGGCTACCGCCGCCACGCCCAGGCCGTCATCGGCACCCCGCCGGGCGCCGCCGTCGTGATCACCTCGAACGCCTACGGCTCAGAGGGCGGCAACGACCTGTCCGTCGAGCTCGCCGACCCCGGCACGCCGGGCAGCGCGCTGAGCGTCAAGCTCGACGGCAAGCTCGTCACGGTCAGCCTGGGCACCGACGAGGCGGGCGCGCCCGCCAGCACCGCCGCCGACGTGGTCGCCGCGATCAACGCGACGCCCGGGCTGCCGCTCAAGGCGGCGCTCTACCGTACGGACCCGGGGGCCGGCGTCATGGCGCCCGCGCAGCCGGTCCAGCTCGACGACTTCCTGAACGCCCCCGCCGACGTCTCCAGGAAGCCGGCCGAGGTGCTGGCCCTGCGCATCGGCACCCGCCGCGACGGCTCGCGCACCGGCGTGCTCGCCTACGCCCAGGAGCACGCGCGCGAATGGGTGACGCCGCTGGTCACGATCGAGGCCGCGGAACGGCTGCTGCGCAACTACGGGCGCGACAAGGCCACCAGGCGGCTGCTGGAGCGTACGGACATCTTCATCGTCCCCACCGTCAACCCCGACGGCGCGAACTACAGCTTCTACGACTTCAACTCCCAGCGGAAGAACATGACCAACCACTGCCCGCCGCAGCAGTCCGACCCGGCGCTGCGCAACCAGTGGGGCGTGGACGTCAACCGCAACTACGCCGTCGGCTCGCACGACGACGGCTACTTCGGCGCCTCCGCCAACTGCCAGAGCGGCACGTACGCGGGCCCGGCCGAGCATTCCGAGCCCGAGAGCCGCAACGTCATCTGGCTGGCGCAGCGCTTCCGCAACATCAAGTTCGCCATGAACGTGCACAGCTACGGCGGCTACTTCATGTGGCCGCCCGGCGCGTACAAGGCGGAGGGCCGCGTCACCCTGCCCAGGCCGACGAAGAAGGAGGAGGCGTTCTTCGAGCGCTCGTCCGAGACGATCCTGGAGGCCATCGCCGCCGAGCGGGGCACCGTCATCTGGCCGCAGCAGACCGGGCCCGTGACGGACGTGCTGTACTCGGCGGCCGGCAACTCGGCCGACGAGCTCTGGTACGACCACGGCATCTACGGCTGGGACTTCGAGGTCGGCGCCGACCTGTGGAACGCCGATACCCGCACGTGGCAGGGCGTGGGCTTCCAGCCGCCGTTCGACGAGGGCCACAAGGAGGCGATGGAGTTCGCCGCCGGCCTGATCTCCCTGGTCGGCATCGCCGCCGACTACCGCGAACACTGACGAACCCCGGCGGCCGGGTCCCCGCCCGGCCGCCTTCGCGCCGACGTCCCGCAAGCCGGAACCCCGGAGGCTCTTCCGTGCGCTTACCTCAAGCCCTGCTCGGCGCCGCCGTCGCGGCCGCCCTGCTCACCGTCCCCCAGAACGTGTCCATGGCCGAGCCCGCGCAGCCGCCACCGCCGGCCGTCCGCGACTTCGGCAACGGTCCCGAGCGCAACGAGGTCGCGGCCGGCCTCCCCGAACAGGCCGCCGCCGCCCGCGCCGCCACGCAGGGCGAGGAGCGCTCGTACGGCATCCCGCACGACCGCGGCTACCCGAGGCGCGCGAAGCTGCCGCTGCCGCAGGAGAACCCGGCCGACGCCGCGATCAAGCTGGGGCTGGTGCCGTACCACGGCATCGCGCCCAAGCTCAACGAGCTGCAGGGGCGCAGCGACCGGGTGAGCGCGGAGATCATCGGCCGCTCGGCCGGCGGCCACGACCTCTACCTCGTCACCGTCACCGCGCCGGAGAGCGCGGCGCAGGCGCGCGAGCAGGCCCGCCTGCGCGAGCGCATCGAGAACGACCCGGCCGCCGCCGCCAGGGACCGCGGCCTGGCCAGGAAGTACAAGGCGCCGCTGTACGTCAACGCCAACATCCACGGCAACGAGTGGGAGGGCACCGACGCGGCGCTGCGTACCATCGAGGAGCTGGCCACCAGCAGGGACCCGGCGATCACCGCGCTGCTCAAGCGCACCCGCCTCTACTTCAACGTCACCGCCAACCCCGACGGCCGCATCGCGAACTCGCGGCAGAACGCGGCCGGCTTCGACCTCAACCGCGACTTCGTCACCGCCTCCCAGCCCGAGGTCAGGGCGATGCGGCAGGTGATGATGGACGCCCAGCCGGTCGCCATGATCGACCTGCACGGCTACGTCAACGGCACGCTCATCGAGCCGACCACGCCCCCGCACGGCGCGAACTACGAGTACGACCTGTTCATCACCAACACCTACGCCAACGGCCTCGGCATGGAGGCCGCGGTCAACGGGCTCGGCTACACGCCGGAGAAGGACGGCGTGCAGCCGGCGCAGATCCCGTTCCGCGACTCGGCGGAGGGCTGGGACGACTGGCCGCCGATCTTCACCCCGCAGTACGCGCCCTTCCACGGGGCCGTCGCCGCGCACACGGTGGAGATCCCGCTGCGGGTCAACAACGCCGACTACGCCAACCTGCCGGTCGAGGAGCTGCGGCGGCGCTCGGCGATCAACACCGACGTGGCAGCGGCGGCCATCCGCGCCACCTACCGCTTCGTCCAGGACCGCCACGACCGGCTGATCGCCGACCAGATCGAGGTGTTCAGGCGGGGCGCGGCGGGCGAGCAGGCCAGGACGGTGCCGCTCGGCATCGTCCCGGGCTTCGGCCCCGAGGACGTCTACACGACGACCTTCCCCCGCGCCTACGCCATCCCGGCCGGCACTCCTGCCGCCGCCCGGCTGGTGGACCACCTGATCGCCAACGACGTCCGGGTGGAGCGGGCGAAGACGGCGTTCCGCCAGGGCGGGAAGACGTACCCGGCGGGCACGTACGTCGTGGACATGCGCCAGCCCAAGCGCGGCCTGGCGAACGTCATGCTGGAGCCGGGCGCGGACATCTCCCCCCGCGTCGATGCCATGTACGACATCTCGGGCTGGAGCCACGCCCTGCTCTGGGGCGCCCAGGTGGAGCCGCTGACCTCGCTGCGCGCGCACACCACGCCGGTCAAGGTCGCCGCGCCCACCGGCTCGGTGCCGCGCACGTCAGGGCCGCTCGCCCTGAAGGTGGCCGACGCCCAGGACGCGCGGGCGCTCAACGACCTGCTCGCCCAGGGCGTGGCCGTGCGCTGGGACGGCGGCGCGGCGGTCGTCCCGTCCTCGGCCCGGCAGGCGGCCAGGGCCGTCGCCGACCGCTACGGCGTCGCCTTCACCCCGGTCCGCACGCCGGGCGGGGTCCCGCTCGCCCAGGTGCGGGTGGCCGCCGCGGCGTCCGCCGACGAGCTGTTCACGCTGCGCGAGCTGGGCTTCGACGTCACGCCCGTCTCGACCGCCGTGCTCAACCAGGGCTTCGACTGGGGCGGCACCGACGTCCTGTACGTCTCCAGCGGGCTCAGCCACGCCGCGCTCACGCCGCAGGCGCGGGCGGACCTGGAGGCGTTCCTCGGCTCGGGCGGCGTCATCACCCGTGGCCGTACGGGCGCCGCGTTCAACGCCGCGGCCGGGCTGCTCACCGCCACCACGGTGGAGGGCCGCTCGGACGCCAACGGCGTGGTCCGCACGGTCCCGAACGGCGGCCAGGTCGGCGGCGCCGCGACGGGTCACTCGTTCGTGTACTCGCCGCTCTGGTTCACCGGGCTCGGGCCCGAGGTGGCGGTCGAGCAGTCGTACGCGGCCGACGGCCCGCTCGTCTCGGGTCACTGGCGGGCCACCGCGGCAGGCGCCGGCGGACCTGAGTCGGCCAGGGGACAGGCGGCGGTGATCAGCGGCAGGGACGAGCGCGGCGCGGCGGTCGTCATGTTCGGCACCGAGCCGATGTTCCGCAACCACCCGAAGGGCCTGTTCCCGCAGGTGGCGAGGGCGTTGTACTGGGCGTCCTCGGTCGCCGGGGCCGCGGTCACCACCCCGTGATCTGGTAATCTTCACCCACTCCATCCCTTCCGGCCGGATCTGATTCCGGCCGGAAACTGCGTTTCATGACCTTCGACGATTTCGCGGTACGCCCCGCCACCGCCGCCGACCGGCCCGTCGTGGAACGCCTGTGGCTGATGTTCCGCCACGACATGTCCGAGTTCCAGGGCGGCCTGCCCCGCCCCGACGCCACCTTCCGCAGCGACCGCCTCGAGTCCGCCTTCGGTGACCCCGGCTGGACGGCCTATCTGCTGAGCTGTGGCGACCGGCCCGCCGGTTTCGCGTTCGTGCGCGGGCTCGACGGGCCGGTCCGGGTGCTCAACAGCTTCTTCGTGGTACGCGCCGCCCGCCGCTCCGGCCTCGGCCTGCGGGCCGTCAGGGACGTCGTCGCCCGGCACCCGGGACGGTGGGAGATCGCGTTCCAGGAGGCCAACGCCGGCGCGGTGGCGTTCTGGCGGCGCGTCGCCGCCGACCTTGCCGGTGACGCCTGGACCGAGGAGCGCCGCCCCGTGCCCGGCAGGCCCGAGGCACCGCCGGACACCTGGATCGCTTTCACGGCCGCCTGAGCGGGTCCCCGCCCCCGGCGAGCGGGGGCGGGGACGCGGTTCAGCCCGCAGGGGCGTAGCCGGCCGGGCGGGTGGTGAACGTGCCCCGGCCCTGCGTACGGCTGCGCAGCCGGGTCGCGTACCCGAACACCTCGGCCAGCGGCACCACCGCGGTGATGACCACGGCGCCGCCGCGCGCCTGCGAGCCCGACACGCGCCCGCGCCGCGCCGACAGGTCGCCCAGCACCGCGCCCGCCATGGCGTCCGGCACCGTCACCGTCACCTCGGCCACCGGCTCAAGCAGCACCATCGTGCAGGCCCGCAGCGCCTCGCGGAGCGCGAGCCGGCCCGCCGTGCGGAACGCCATCTCCGAGGAGTCCTTCACGTGCGTGGCCCCGTCGGTCAGCGTCACCCGCAGCCCGGTCACCGGGTGCCCGCCGAGCGGTCCCGCGGCCAGCGCGTCGCGGCAGCCGGCCTCGACCGCGCGCACGTACTCGCGCGGCACCCGCCCGCCGGTGACCGTGGACGCGAACGCGAAGCCCTCCTCCAGCGGCTCCACGTCCAGCACGACGTGCGCGAACTGCCCGGCGCCCCCGTCCTGCTTGACGTGCCGGTAGACCAGCCCCGGCACCCCGCGCGTGACGGCCTCGCGGCAGGCGACCTGCGGCCGGCCGACGGTGACCTCCAGGCGGTGGTCGCGGCGCAGCTTCTCCGCGGCCACCTCCAGGTGCAGCTCGCCCATGCCGGACAGCACGGTCTGCCCGGTCTCGGCGTCCGTGCGCACCGACAGCGACGGGTCCTCCTCGGCCAGCCGGGCGAGGGCCGCCGCCAGCCGGTCGCCGTCGACGCTCCTGCGCGGCTCCACGGCCACCGACACCACCGGCTCCGTCGCGTTCGGCGGCTCCAGCAGCAGCGGCGACTCCCGCGCGCACAGCGTCGTGCCGGTGCGGGCCGCCTTCGGCCCGACGACCGCGACGATGTCACCGGCCACCGCGGCGTCCGCCTCGGCGTGCCGGTCGGCCTGCACCCGCAGGATGCGGGCGATCCGCTCGGTCCCGCCGGTGCCCGCGTCGAGCACCGTGTCGCCCTTGCGCAGCGTGCCGGAGTAGACCCGCAGGTACGTCAGCCGCCCCGACGCGGTCGAGGTCACCTTGAACACCAGCGCAGCCAGCGGAGCCGCCGGGTCGGCCGGCCGTTCCTCGCCGTCCTGGCCGTGCACGGCGGGCACGTCCAGCGGCGACGGCAGATACCGGACGACCGCGTCGAGCAGCGGCTCGACGCCCCGGTTGCGGTAAGCGGAGCCGCACAGCACGACCACGCCCGCACCCGTACGGGTCAGGTCGCGCAGCGCGCCGGCCAGCGTCGCCTCGGACAGCGACGGCTCGGCACAGAACTCCTCCAGCGCCCCGGCGTGCAGCTCGGCCACCGCCTCCTCCAGCAGCCTGCGCCGCCGCCGCGCCTCGGCCAGCAACTCGTCCGGCACCGGCCCCGCCTCGCAGGCGTCGCCCGACCAGACCAGCGCCCGCATGGCGACCAGGTCGACCACGCCGGTGAAGCCGTCCTCGCGCCCGATCGGCAGCTGCACGACCAGCGGCGCGGGATGCAGCCGCGCCCGGATCGAGGCTACGGCGGCGTCCAGGTCGGCGCCGGGCCGGTCCAGCTTGTTGACGAACGCGACGCGCGGCACGCCGTACCGGTCGGCCCGCCGCCACACCGACTCGCTCTGCGGCTCGACCCCGGCCACGCCGTCGAACACGGCGATCGCGCCGTCCAGCACCCGCAGCGAGCGCTCGACCTCGTCGGAGAAGTCCACGTGGCCCGGCGTGTCGATGAGGTTGATCCGGTGGCCGTCCCACACGCAGCTCACCGCGGCGGCGAAGATCGTGATGCCGCGGTCGCGCTCCTGCGGGTCGAAGTCGGTGACGGTGGTGCCGTCGTGCACCTCGCCGCGCTTGTAGGTGGCGCCGGTGACGTACAGCATGCGCTCGGTGACGGTGGTCTTGCCGGCGTCGACGTGCGCGAGGATGCCGAGGTTGCGGACGGTGGTCAAAGGAGAGGAAAGGTGAGCACGCACGGCTCTACAGCCTTTCGGGGATGTTTCCGAACAGGACTGCGCGATTGAGCCCGGCGAACGGGGTCGTCGTCAGGGCAGCGGCCGGCGCCGGCCGCGCAGCGGGCGCCGGGGCGACGAAGACACCAGGATCACCTCGTGACGCGACGGGGGGACGACGGCAGCGGTGCTGTGGCGCACGGCCGGCTCCCTTCCTTCGTCGCGTGGTGATGTCGTGGCGAGTGTAGTGATCTAGGGATTCCGGGGGCAACGGATTTCCGTGCGTGGCAGGGGATGCGGGGCCGTCGCCGCCGGTCAGGCGGGATGAGAAGGCGTTTGATGGTGTGGCGTCGATGGTAGAGGCACAGGTAGCAGGGGATTAGGAGATCGCCCCGCTATCGGGAGCCTTCAATCGAGAAGGCGTGATAGGCGGTCTCCGCGGTTGTTGAGACCGCCGGATCGGGGGAACCCAATGCGCAAGACCCTCACCGGGCTGGGCCTGGCGTTCTTTCTCACGCTGGCACCGGCCACCGCAGCCACGGCTGAGGCACCGGCCGCGCCGGTGGCACAGAGTCAGGTGACACCCGCACCGCAGCAGAACAGGGACGACGGAGGCGGCAACGCCGGCCTTTGGGGCCTGCTCGGCCTCCTGGGCCTGCTGGGCTTCGCCGGCATGCGCAAGCAGCGCAATCACGTCGGCACCGCGGAGCACGTCACACACCGCGGCAACAGGCCGTAGACAGGCCATGCCCCGGCCGCCGGCCGGGGTGACGTCCCGACGGTGACACGGCTGCCGTCCCATGTCAGCCGTGTCACGCGGGTGCGCCGCTCGGACCATCGGCTGGATCATCGGGTCACGTGCCCGATGCGGAAGAAGCCGTCCTGGTCGTAGGCGCGCTTGACGCGGCGCAGGCGCTCGTAGTCGCCCTCCGCGTACGCCGCCGCCGTCCGCGACGTGTCCGCCATGAAGTTCAGGAACGACCCGCCGTTGGCGTACGGCCGCAACTCCTCGGCCAGCCCCGGCACCACGGTGTCGACGATCACCGACAGCCGGGTGGAGCGCCGGCTGACCGGTCCCGCGTCAGGGCCGGGCCGCCCCAGCGCGCCGCCCCAATGCCGCACCTCCACGGTCTGCGCCTGCTCGGCGGCCCGCAGCAGGGCGCCGATCACCTCGTCGCCGACGCTGTCGAACAGGTCAAGGTGGCGGGCCGGCGTACCGCCCATCGAGCTGGCCGCGAACGTGGTGGCGCGCACCTCGTCCAGCAGCGGCCCGCCGTGCGCGCTCGCGGCCCGCCACAGCGGCGCCAGCAGCCGCCTGGCCTCGCCGGCGGGACCCGCGTGCAGCACCTTGATCATCACGACGTGCCGGCCGCGCACCGCGGCGGGCGTGCCCTCGTCGTCCGGCATGCGCCTGAGCACGACCGCCGTGCTGATCGCGTCGGGCGCGTCCTCGATCCAGGTCCGGTAGGCGGCCAGCGTGTCCGCCGCCGCCTCGATCGGGAAGTACGCGAACCCCGAGCACACCTCCGCCACCGGGTACAGCCGGAACTCCAGCGAGGTCACCACGCCGAACCCGCCGCCGCCGCCCCGCAGCGCCCAGAACAGCTCGGGGTGGCTGTCCCGGCTCGCCGTCACGTGCCGGCCGTCGGCGAGCAGCACCTCGGCCCGCAGCACGCCGTCGGCCGCGAACCCGTGCCTGCGGCCCAGCCAGCCCAGCCCGCCGCCGAGCGTGTAGCCGACGACGCCGACCGAGGGCGACGAGCCGCACAGCGGCGCCAGCCCGAACGGCGCGGCGGCGGCCAGCACCTCGGACCACCGTGCGCCGGGCCCGACCTTCGCGATCCGGCGGACGGGATCCACCAGCACCGACGCCATGGGCGCGGTCTTGACCAGGACGCCGCCGTCGCAGGCGACGTGCGTGCCGTGCCCGGTGGCCTGCACCGCGAACGGCACCCCGTGGGCCCGGGCGGCCAGCAGGGCCGAGCGGAGGTCGGAGACGCCGTACGCCTCGGCCACCACGGCGGGGCGCGGGTCGAGCGCCGGGTTCAGCGCGCGGCGCCCGGTGTCGTAGCCCGGCTCGCCCGGCCGGTGCACGGGCCCGGTGAAGCCGGGGAGGCGGATGTCGTCCTGGATGCGGTACGGCTGGCTCATCGTCGTCGGCCCTTCTCTGTTTCGCGATCTGAGATCACTCTGCTGGAGGGCGCTTACGGCGGCGTTCCGCTCTTCTTACCGCCGCCCTTAAGCCCTTCGTAGAGCTCCAGGATCGGCCCGCGCGGGCGGCCCGCGAATCGGCCCCGCGTCGCCGCCGGGGCTACGCCAGGAGGTGTAGCGCGGAGGCGGGGGCGTACATCACGGCGGGCAGATGGCCAGGTGAGATCGCCCCGACGGCCGGCGTGAGGAGCTGCGACCAAGCTGGACAAGGCCCGCGACGACGTGGTCGCCCGACGCCCAGCTCGCCTCAGGTGACCGGGACGATCTCCGCCCGCACCAGGGCGCCGTCCTCGACGGTGAGCAGCCCCACGGTGCCGTGCGGCTGGCGGCGGCGGTCGGTGGGGGAGCCCGGGTTGAAGATCCGCAGGCCGTCGCCCGGCTCGTCGAGCGGGATGTGCGAGTGACCGAAGACCACCAGATCGGCCTCGGGGAAGCGGCGCCGCATCCGGGCCAGCCGCCCCTTGGCCGGGCCGCTGTCGTGGATCATGCCGATCCGCAGCCCGTCCAGGGTGAGCTCGAGGGTCTCCGGCGCGTCCACGTCGGGGCCGTCGTTGTTGCCCTTCACGACGTGGACGGGCGCGTACGCCGCCAGCTCGGCCAGCACCGACGGCACGCACACGTCGCCCGCGTGCAGGATGACGTCCGCGCCGCGCAGGTGCTCGGCCACGCGAGGCGGGCACGAGCGCCAGCGCCTGGGTGCGTGCGTGTCGGACAGCGCGACCACCTTCACCCCGTCACCCCTGCCCACCGCGGCGAGCGCCTCACGCCAGCGCCGCCGCCCGCTCCTCCAGGTAACGCCGCTCGGGCAGGCTCGTGGTCAGCCGCGCCGCCTCCCGGTACGCCGCCACCGCCCCCGCCGCGTCGCCCGCCAGCTCCAGCAGGTGGGCGCGGACGGCGACCGGCCGGTGGTGCCGCGCCAGGCGCTCGTCGGCGGCCAGCTCGTCGAGCAGGGCGAGCCCGGCCCGCGGACCGCGCACCATGGCCACGGCCACCGCGTGGTTGAGCCTGGCCATGGGGTTGTCCTCGATGCCGAGCAGCACGTCGTAGAGGGCCAGGATCTGCGGCCAGTCCGTCTCGTCGGCGGCCGGCGCCTCGTCGTGCACCGCCGCGATGGCCGCCTGCAGCTGGTAGGGGCCCACCGGCGAGGTCGCCAGCGCCTTGCTGACCAGCTCCACGCCCTCCGCGATGAGCGGCCGGCTCCACAGGCTCCGGTCCTGCTCGGCGAGCGGGATCAGCCGCCCGTCGCGGTCCGTGCGCGCCGGCCTGCGAGCCTCGGTCAGCAGCATCAGCGCCAGCAGCCCGGCCACCTCGCCGTCATCGGGCAGCAGCCGGTGCACCGCCCTGGCCAGCCGGATCGCCTCGGCCGTCAGATCGGCCCTGAGCAGCTCGGGGCCCGAGGTGGCGGCGTAGCCCTCGTTGAAGATCAGGTAGAGGACGTGCAGCACGACCCGCAGCCGCTCGGCCCGCTCGTCCTGCGGCGGCATCCTGAACTCCAGGCCGCTCGCCTTGATGCGCTGCTTGGCCCGGCTGATGCGCTGCGCCATCGTCGCCTCGGGCACCAGGAACGCGCTCGCGATCTGCGCCGTCGTCAGCCCGCCCACCGCCCGCAGCGTCAGCGCGAGCTGCGACGGCGCCGACAGCGACGGATGGCAGCAGAGGAACAGCAGCGTCATCGTGTCGTCGGAGTCGCCGGCCCGCTCCTCGCCGGGCGGCGCGATCACGAACGCGTCGGCGGGGACGCTGACCGCCACGCTCTCCTCCCTGCGGCGGCGGGCGTGCTCGCTGCGGATGTGGTCGATGACCCGGCGCGCCGCCACGGTCGTCAGCCAGGCCCGCGGGTTGTCCGGCAGCCCCTGCTCCGGCCACTGCACGGAGGCGTCGAGCAGCGCCTCCTGCACGGCGTCCTCGCAGGTGTCGAACTGCTCGTAGCGGCGTACGAGGGTGCCGAGGACCTGCGGGGCCAGCTCGCGCAGCAACGTCTCCACCTCACGCACTTCCACCCCGCCATCCTAGGGTCGGGGCTCACTATGCTCGGTCGGATGCACGACACCGACCCGTACGCGGGACTGGATCTGGAGGGCATCGCCCGGCGGCTGGTGGCGGTGCCCGGGGTGGTGGCGGTGACGCTGGGCGGCAGCCGCGCCCGCGGCACCCACCGTCCCGACTCCGACATCGACCTCGGGCTCTACTACCGTGGCCCGCTCGCCGTCCACGACCTGCGCGCGCTGGCCCGCGAGGTCACCGGCCATGACACCGACGTGACCGAGCCGGGCGGCTGGGGCCCGTGGGTGGACGGCGGCGGCTGGCTGATCGTGGACGGCCGGCACGTGGACTGGATCTACCGCGACCTCGACCGCGTCCAGCGGGTCTGGCGCGACTGCCAGGCCGGCCGCTACGAAGTGGGCTTCCAGGCGGGGCATCCGCTCGGCTTCTTCTCGCACGCGTACGCGGGGGAGGTCGCCCTGTGCCGGGTGCTCGCCGATCCCCGTGGGGAGCTGGCCAAGCTGCGCGAGACCGTCCACTACCCGCCCGCGTTGCGGGAGGCGCTGATCAGCGGCCTGTGGGAGTGCGACTTCGCCCTGACCATCGCCCGGTACGGCGCCGTCGGCCGCGACCCCGCGTACGCGGCGGGAGCCCTGTTCCGCGCGGTCGGCGTGGCCTGCCACGCGCTGCACGCCGCCGACGGCGCCTGGCTGATCAACGAGAAGGGCATGATCACCTCCGCCGCCCGGCTGCCGTCGGCGCCCGAGCGCTTCGGCGAGCGGGCCCAGGCGCTGCTGGCCCACGTGGGCGGCACCCCTGAGGAGATCGGCCGCACCCTGGACGCCGCGGCCGAGCTCGTCGCCGAGGTCCGCGCCGCCTGCGGAGGCTCCTAAAGATCAGATGTCTGAGAACCTGATAGCTTGACTCGGGTACGACCGGACGAAGGGAGACATGTGGTGGCGGAAGCGTCCAGGCCGCGGGCGGCGAGCGGCGGCGAGGTGGCCCGATGACCGTGGTCTCCCGCCCCGCCGACAGCGGTCCCGTGCTGCGGGCCGGCGAGGTCGCGTTCATCCGTGACGGGCGCCACCTGCTGAGCGACATCTCGCTCACCGTGCACCCCGGCGAGCACTGGGCGCTGCTCGGAGCCAACGGCGCCGGCAAGAGCACGCTGCTCGCCCTGCTGGGGGCGGTCAACCATCCGAGCCGCGGCGTGGTCGAGGTGCTCGGGCGCACGCTCGGGCGGGTGGACGTCCGGGAACTGCGCTCGTACCTGGGGCACGTCAACCCGCGTCACGCCCCCGACGGGCCGATGCGGGTGCGCGACGTCGTCCTCACCGGCCTGACCAACACCGCCGCGCTCGTGCCCCGCTGGCAGCCCGCGCGGGAGGAGGCGGCCCGCGCCGACCAGCTCCTCGCCATGCTCGGCATGGGTGACAAGGCGGAGTCCAGGTGGCCCACGCTGTCGCAGGGCGAGCGCGGCCGTACGCTGATCGCCCGCGCCCTCATGCCGCGGCCGCGCCTGCTGCTCCTCGACGAGCCCGCCACCGGCCTCGACCTGGCCGCCCGCGAGCAACTCCTCGCCAGCATCGACGCCCTGCGCGCCCGCCACGCCTCGCTGGCCACCGTCCTGGTGACGCACCACCTCGAGGAGCTGCCCGCCACCACCACGCACGCCATGCTGCTGCGCGACGGCCGCTGCCTGGCGAGCGGCCCCGTCGCCGACGTCCTCACCAGCGAGCTGGTGAGCGCCTGCTTCGACCATCCGGTACGCCTCGTGCGCAGCGACGACGGCCGCTGGGCCGCGCGCGCCGCCCGGGTCCCGGTCGCCATGCCGGCAGAGCCCGTCCCCGCGGCCTGACCGACCGCTGGTAACGCGGCACGATCCTTTCCGCAATGCCTCCTAGGGTGGTCGCCTGACCGAGGAGGAGTGCATGATCGAACTGACCTGGCCGCAGGTGAGCGCCCGCCGGCTGGCCCGCGCGGGGCTCACCGCCCCCATGCGGGCGGAGCCCGCCGAGGTGGTGGCCGCCATGTGCGGGGCGCACGCCCAGGTGATGTCCGCCGCCGAGACGTCGATCGGGCTGCGGCTCGACGGCGTCACGCGGACCGGCGTGCGGGCGGCGGTGGGGGCGGGCCTCGTCAAGACGCACGGGCCGCGCGGCACCGTGCACCTGCTGCCTGCCCGCGACCTGCCGCTCTGGGTCGCCGCCATGTCGTCGATCCCGTACGCGGACCGGGCGCCCGCCTCCATCAGGATGACGCCCGAGCAGATCGAGCAGGTCATCGCCGCCATCCGCGACGCGGTGGCCGGGGCCGAGCTGACCATCGACGAGCTGAGCGAGGCCGTCGTCGCCGCGACAGGACCGTGGGCGGGCGAGCCGGTCATGCCGGCGTTCCAAGGGTGGTGGCCGCGCTGGCGGCAGGTGATGGGGCTGGCGGCGCACCGGGGCGCGTTCGTCTTCGGTGCGGGCCGTGGCCGCAAGGTCACCTACACCGCCGCCCCACTCGCCGCCGGCCCTGCGACTGACGGGGCCGCCTGGCTGGTCAGGGCCTTTTTGACGGCGTATGGGCCGGCCACGCCCGCACAGTTCGCCCAATGGGCGGGCGGCCCTGTGACGTGGGCGGCGGAGGCGTTCGCAAGGGTCGAGCCGGCGGAGGTGCGGCTGGAGGGGCAGCGGGCCTGGCTGCTCGCGGACGACACCGAGTTGCCCGACGAGCCGCCTCGCGGGGTGCGGCTGCTGCCGTACTTCGACGCGTACGTGGTCGCCGGCCGCCCCCGCGAGCTGCTCTACGCCGGGGCCGCGGCGGAGCGGGCGCTGGCCGGCGGGCAGGCCGGCAACTTCCCCGTGCTGCTGGTGGACGGGCAGGTGAGCGGCGTCTGGCACCAGCGGCGCAAGGGCCGCGCGGTGGACGTCACGGTCGAGCCGCTGCGCGACCTCACCCCGGCCCAGGCCCGCGAGCTGGACGAGCAGGTGCAGCGCCTGGGAGCCGTCTTGGAGGCAGCGCCCCGCCTGACCATCGGCACTGTCACGGTCGGCGCACACGCCTAGTCGTTCCCTGTCACTCCCCATCATCCTGCATAATGGGGAACGATATGGAGCACTACACCGTGGATCAGGTGGCCGGCCTTCTCGGTCTGCATGTCAAGACCGTGCGCGGCTACATCCGCGACGGCCGCCTGCCCGCCGCACGCATCGGCAAGCAATACCGCATCGCCAGAGACGACCTTGCGGCCTTCACCGGGCTGCCCGCCGAACCACCCCCGAGCCCGCGCCACGCGGAGGCGACCAGCATCGTCCAGATCGACGGCATCGACCGGGCCGCGATGGACCGCGTCAGCACCATGGTCCTCGGCGCCCTGTCGGCCGAGCGGAGCGGGCTGCGCGTCGAGTTCGCCTACGACGAGCGGCGGCGGCAGCTGAAGGTCGTCGTACTCGGCGGGCTGGAGGAGACCGCCCAGGTGCTGCGGATCATCGACGCCCTCGTCCGCCCATGACCACCCGGAAGGATCCCCATGCCCGACGTCCACTCCTACGACGGCCCGCCCCTGGCCGAGGTCCGCGACGTGCTCGACCTCATCGGCGAGGCGTGGTCGAGCGGCGCCACCTGGGTCGCCGTCCCCGCCGACCGGCTGCCCGCCGCCTTCTTCACGCTCAGCACCGGCGTGGCGGGGGAGATCGCGCAGAAGTTCGTCAACTACCGCATCGGCCTGTCGATCGTCGGCGACATCTCCCGCCATCTGGAGGCCAGCTCCGCGCTGCGCGCCTGGGTCGAGGAGTGCAACAGCGGCCACCACATCTGGTTCGTCCCCGGCACCGCCGAACTCACCTCCCGCCTGACTCCGCGCTGACGAACCGGCACCCGCGCTGACGATGACCCCGGGCTCGTCTTCCCTTCGCCGCGGGGCTGTTTCACAGCGGCTGACGGCTCGCGGCCTTCGCCGCCGTCTCGATGCCGTCGAGCAGGACCGTCAGCCCGATCGAGAACGTCTCGCTCACCCGATGCTCCAGGTAAGGCTCGTCGCCGACGGGCTCGGAGTCGTCGGACTCGACCCAGCGCACCTGCGGGAACCGGCCCGCGAACCCTGGTGCGACCTCCTCGAGCAGCGACGCGCGCGCCTGCCACCACTCCTCGTCGGACACCCCGGTCGCCGTCGCCGCCTGACGCGACTCGGCGACCGTCGCGGCGGCGCCCCTGACGAAGTCGAACAGCAGCGCCACCATCCCGCGCACCCTGCGCGGCCCGAGCCCGGTGCCGCGCAGGACCGACACCAGGCTCTCCAGCAGCGCGAACTCGTTCGGCCCCAGCACGGGACGCGCCTGCGACACCTGCAACATCCAGGGGTGACGCAGGTAGAAGGCGAGCGTCTGCTCGGCCCACGCCGTCAGGGCCGCGCGCCAGCCGGCGTCGAGGTCGTAGGAGGCGGGCAGCTCGGCCAGGGCGCGGTCGTACATGAGGTCGACCAGCTCGCCCTTGCTCGGCACGTACGTGTAGAGCGCCATGCCCGTGCGGCCCAGCCGCTCGCCCACCTTGCGCATCGACAGCGCCGCCATGCCCTCGCTGTCGGCCACCTCGATCGCGGCGTCCACGATCGCGTCGACGCTCAGCCCCGGTTTGGGGCCCGGCCGCGCCTCGCCGGGTTCGCCGCTGCGCCACAGCAGCGCCATCGACCGTCGCGCGTCACCCTGGCCTGCGTAGACGACCAACGCGGAACTCCCCGTACGGACAATTCTTTACGGCATAAGGCTAACAGCGGCCGCAACCGCTCAGATCCCCGAGGTGAGCTTGAGCAGCGCGACGCCGCCGATGATGGCGACGAACGAGCCCAGCTTGGCCGGCGTGATCTTCTCCTTGTAGATGAGGGCGCCGAGGATCACCGTCCCGACCGAGCCGAGACCGGTCCAGATCGTGTAGCCGACGCCGACGTCCAGGGTCTTCAGCGCCAGGCTGAGCGTGAAGATGCCGCCGGCCGCGGCCAGCAGCGTGAAGACCGACGGCCAGAGCCGGGTGAAGCCCTTGGTGGCGTTGGTGCCGAGGGCGAAGGCGATCTCGAAGACGATCGCGACGGACAGATAGATCCAGGCCATGGTGCAGCTCCTATGGGATGAGATCAGGCGGGTGGTCAGGCGGTGGTCAGGCGGTCGGAGAGCTTGAGCCCCAGCACGCCGCCGATGATCAGGACGAAGGCGAGGGCCTTCCAGGCGCTCATCTCCTCACCGAAGATCAGGGTGCCGAGCACGACGGTGCCGACCGAGCCGATGCCGGTCCAGACGGTGTAGCCGACGCCGACGTCCAGGGTCTTCAGCGCCAGGCTCAGGAAGAAGATCCCGCCGGCCGCCGCGACGGCCGTGAGCAGCGAGGGCCACAGCTGGGTGAACCCCTCGGTGGCGTTGGTGGCCAGGGCGAAGACGACTTCGAAGACGGACGCGATGAGCAGATAGACCCACGCCACGGCTCCTCCTATATGTATGTACGTGCAAGTAATGAGTAGTATGTTGCATGTACATGTATTGTCATGTCAAGCCGATGTCCCGGACGAAGGGGCCCCCGCATGACCGACACGGCGACCGAGCCGTCCATCACCGACACCTGGCAGCAGGTCCTCCTGCTGCACTCCCACATCGAAAGCAGGCTCGCCACCGCGCTGCAGCGCAGGCACGGGGTCGGCCTGTCCGAGTTCCGCGCGCTCGGCCATCTCGCCGCCTCGCCGAGCAGCGAGCTGCGCATGCAGGAGCTCGCCGACAAGCTGGGGCTCAACCAGAGCTCGGTGACCCGCCTGGTGGCCCGGCTGAACGCGGCCGACCTCGCCTACCGCGACCTGTGCCCCGACGACAAGCGCGGCGTCTACGCCGTCGTCACCGAGGCCGGCAAGGCCCGCCACGCCGAGGCGGGCCGCACGTACGAGGAGACCCTGCGAGCCGCACTGGCGGAGGCGGACCCCCAGCTGGCCACCGCGCTCACGACCCTCTCCGCGAACATTCATTCATAGCCGAATATCTTGCTTGAAGTGGGGGTCGCCGGCGTGTGAGGATCGTCCTGTCCGGCGATCTCGGGGGTGTCGTGACCGGCTCCTATCCGCGGTTCTCCTGGCAGAGCCTCAGCGGGAGCCGGCGACCAGGGCAGCCACGCCGAGCTGCCAGCGGCGGGCGGCGGCTACGCCGACCCCCATCGCACCCAGGCGCTCGCCTGCCGCTGACGGCCCCTACTTCTGAAACCTGCCGGCGACGGCGGCCAGCATCTCCCAGGCCGCCTCGGGGCGCAGGGTCTCGGCCGGGTCCTCGAAGAACGGGTCGAGCACCACCGTCTCCGCGCCCATCTCCCGCAGCTGCTCGAGGTCCTCGGTGACCTGCTCGATCGTGCCCTCGCCGAGGAGCCGCTCGTCGCCCGTCACCGGCGTGCCCGTGACGCGCAGCAGGATGCGCGGCGCCAGGGCCGGCACCGGCAGCTCCTCGGCGGCGGCGACCTCCTGGAGGGTGGCCCACCGCTCGCGCAGCCACGGCAGCGTCATCCGCAGCGGATGCCACGCCTGGCCGAACCGCACCGTCCTTCGCAGGGCCGCGCCGCTGCCGCCGCCCACCCAGATCGGCACCCCACCGGACCGGTAGTCGGCCTCGTCGGCCCAGGCCGCCCTGATCGCCGTCAGGTGCTCGTCGGTCAGCCGGCCGCGCCGCTCGTACGCCACCCCGAGCGCCTCGAACTCCTGCCGCGCCCACCCGGCGCCCACGCCCAGCACGAACCGGCCGCCGCTCAGGTCGTGGAGATTGGCCGCCATGCGGGCGATCAGCAGCGGGTGACGGTAGGGGACGATCAGGACCGTGGTGCCGAACGTGAGCCGGGTCGTGCTGCCCGCCAGCCAGGCGAGGGTGGTGAACGGGTCGTAGAACGGCGCCGGATATTGCTCGGCCACGTCAGGGGTGATCACCACGTGGTCGGAGACCATGAGCAGGTCGTAGCCGAGCCCTTCGACGGTCAGCGCCCAGCGGCGCAGGACCTCGGGGTCGGTGCCGGGACCGAAGTTCGGGACGTTCACACCCAGTCGCATCGGCACAGGCTATCGGCGTTCCGCGGGGGCGGGAAACGGCGCGCCGCCGCCCGGGGTGTCCCGGGCGGCGGCGGCCATCAGCTTGACTCAGTCGTCGTCGTCCGCGTCGTCGTCGTCCCAGCCCCAGTGGTGCTTGTGGCTGTTCTTGCAGGCGTCGGCGTCGCGCGTACCGGCGAAGACGCCGTGCTTGGTGATGTGGTGGTAGGTGCTGTCGTCGTTCAGGACGAGCCCGCACGCCCTCGGGTGCTCGTTCCAGCTGTGGTCGGACCAGATGTCGGCGGCCGCAGAGCCGGCCGTTCCGAACACCGCTGCCGTGATGAGCAGCGCGCCGCCGGCGGCCACGAGGCTACTTCTCATGATCTCCCCCTGTAATCACGAAGTGACATCGGCCATCACTATACGTAGCGATCTTGTGGTAGGGCGGCCCGCCACACCCCGTAATTGATCAACAGGACCCCGCCCCCCGGCAAAACCACCGCCCGACGTCCAAACCCCGCCCCACGTCCAAACCCCCGACAAACCGCCGACCCTGGCTGCGGCGCTGAAGCCGAGCGCGCCTTCACGCCCCCGGCCGCCCGGCCGATCCCGCGGCTGCCCGGCCCGACCGTGGTCGTCTCCGCTGGTGAGGGCGGCGGTGAGGGCGGCGGCGGTGAGGGCGGCGGTGGGGTGGGCGATGGGGTGGGCGATGGGGTGGGCGGGGGCGCGTGTCATCATGGCGGCTCATGACGACGTTGGCAGAGGTGCTTCGCGATGCTGAGGACGGCCGTTTTCCTGCTGCGGACGGCGGTGTGACCATCGTGGCGCAGCCGTCGGCGCGCGACCTCGGGGTGCTCTCCTTCACCGCGCACGCCGTGGTCTTCGCCGACGTCGATCATGCCTGGATCCGTGAGCGGCTGCTCCCTGGTGACCTGTCCGCGCCGCTCGGGCCGCCGTTCCTGCAGGAGCTGGCCGCCCTGACCGGCCGGGCCGCCGGCAGCCACGACCTGCTCGCCGTCGCCGCTCCGCTGCCGGGGCGCGCGCCGCTCCCGCTGGAGGAACTGCGCGACAGCGGGCACCCGAGGGTGGCGCGGGCCCGCCGCTACCGTGACGACGTACGCGTCTGGACCGCCCCCGGGGGGCTGCTGACCGTCGGACGGGGCGTGGGCGGGCGGTGGGAGGTGGCGGTCGAGGTCGAGCCCGGCCATCGGGGCCGGGGGCTGGGCCGGTCGCTGGCCGCCGCCGCCCGGCATCTGGCGCCCGGTCCGGTGTGGGCCCAGGTCGCGCCGGGGAACGCGGCGAGCGTACGGGCCTTCCTGGCCGCCGGATACGTCCCCGCCGGCGCCGAGGTGCTGCTGTCCCCTGACCTCTGAGCGTCCGTGCGGGGGAGCGGGATCCCCCGCACGGGGGAGCCCCGAGGGGTACGGCGATCGGGAGGGTGATGCCCATGAAGGTCGCTGATGTGGGAATCGCCTGGACCGCCCTCTACGTCGCCTCCAAGATCGCGTACGCCCTCGATGGCCGCCTGGGAGTCACCGGCGGCCCGGTGGTACAGCCGGAGAGCTACCTCGCGTACGGCCCCGGCGAGGTCGCTTCGGCCCAGTGGGCGAACGCCGCATCCGGCCTCGTCGTCATGGCGGTCCTGCTGGCCGGCCGGCTCCGCCTCGGTCGGGCGAAGGCCAGGTGGGTGCACCTGACCGTGGTCACCGGTCACTGGCTCTGCGGCCTCATGGCCGCCGCCGGAGCCGTCGGAATGGTGGGCGGCGCGCTCTTCACCGACCGCGGGGGAGCGGTCTTCGGGCTCTACTGCGGAGTGTGGGCCGCCCTGATCGCCCTGTCGACCCGCGACCTACGGCGACGGCCCGAGCAGACCACCGCCGCGACCACGACAGGCCGCGCCAACCAGAACTCCTGACCCACGATGCGGGGCAGGCGGGGCCGCGCGGGCGCCTCGTTCGCGGAACGCAACCGCCCGAGGCGAACGGATCCCAGGACGGAGGCTGGTCAGGTGAGTCGCCTGGCCGTCTCGGTCACGGAGCCGGGCCCGCCCCCGGGTGGCACGGCGATGCCGGAGGCGGGTCGCCTGGGCGTCTCGGCTGTGGAGCCGGGGCTGCCCGGGTCGGTTGGGGCCTGGGCCGGAGGCGGTCGGCGGGCCTCCGGCGTGCCGAGGCCGGGGTGGGATGCTCCTATGGATGTCAAGCGGCATGTTCTTGATCGTTTGATGTGATGATTCGGTGGAGTTCTCGAGCGACGTAGCGCTTCAGGCAGCGGA
>NZ_JBFAQB010000028.1:0-102206 GCF_040676995.1 Nonomuraea sp. NPDC049419
ACCCGCGCCTACATGCAACGACGCACCCAGGACGGCCTGTCCAAGAAAGAGATCATCCGCTGCCTGAAGCGCTACGTCGCTCGAGAACTCCACCGCATCATCACATCAAACGATCAAGAACATGCCGCTTGACATCCATAGGAGCATCCCCAGAGTCGTCAGGCGGCCGGGTTGCTGTCGGAGGAGCTGAACTGGGTGCGGTAGAGCTCGGCGTAGAGGCCGCCGCGGGCCAGCAGCGCCTCGTGCCTGCCCCGCTCGGCGATGCGGCCGTCCTGGACGACGAGGATCTCGTCGGCCTCCCTGATCGTGGACAGCCGGTGCGCGATCACCAGCGAGGTGCGGCCTTCGAGCGCGGTCTTCAGCGCCACCTGCACCGCCGCCTCCGACTCGGAGTCGAGGTGCGCGGTGGCCTCGTCGAGCACGACCACGCGCGGCGCCTTGAGCAGCAGCCTGGCCAGCGCGAGCCGCTGCTTCTCGCCGCCCGAGAGCCGGTAGCCGCGATCGCCCACCACGGTCTCCAGCTCGTCGGGCAGACCGGCGACCAGGTCGGCGATCTGCGCCGCCCGCAGCGCCTCCCACATCTCCGCCTCGCTCGCCTCGGGCTTGGCGTAGCGCAGGTTGGCCCCGATCGTGTCGTGGAAGAGGTGGGGGTCCTGCATCACCACGCCCACGGTGTCGCGCAGCGAGGCGAGCGTGGCGTCGCGTACGTCGAGTCCGTTGACGCGTACGGCGCCCTCGTTGACGTCGTAGAGCCGCGACACCAGCGAGGTGATCGTGGTCTTGCCCGCGCCGCTCGGCCCGACGAGCGCGATGAGCCGTCCGGGCTCGGCGGTGAACGACACGCCCTTGAGCACCGGGTGCGAGGGCCCGGTGTCCTGCCCGGCCACCGACTCCAGCGAGGCCAGCGAGACGTCCTCGGCGGCCGGGTAGCGGAAGTGCACGTCGTCGAACTCGATGGTGACCGGTCCGCCCGGCACCGGCACGGCGCCCGGCCGCTCGGCCACCATGGGCTCGAGGTCGAGGATCTCGAAGACGCGGTCGAAGCTGACCAGCGCGGTCATCACGTCGACGTGCACGTTGGACAGCGAGGTCAGCGGGCCGTAGAGGCGCATCAGCAGCGCGGCCAGCGCCACCAGCGTGCCGAGCTCGAACGCGCCGGAGACGGACAGCACCCCGCCGATGCCGTAGACCAGGGCCGTGGCGAGGGCGGCGATGAGGCCGAGCGCGACGCGGAAGACCGTGCCGTACATGGCGACGGTGACGCCCACGTCGCGCACCCTGGCGGCCCTGGCGCCGAACATGGCGGCGTCGTCCTCGGGGCGGCCGTAGAGCTTGGCGACCGTGGCGCCGGCCACGTTGAAGCGCTCGGTGGTGACCGAGCTCATCTCGGCGTCGAGCTGCATCTGCTCGCGGGTCAGCGCCGACATGCGGCGGCCGACGTATTTCGCGGGCACGATGAAGATCGGCAGCAGCACCAGCGCGACCAGCGTCACCTGCCACGACAGCGCCAGCATCGCGCCCAGCACCAGGATCAGGCTGACCACGTTGGCGACGACCGAGGACAGGGTGCTGGTCAGCGCGCGCTGGGCGCCGATCACGTCGGTGTTGAGCCGGCTGACCAGCGCGCCGGTCTGGGCGCGCATGAAGAACGCCACCGGCATGCGCTGCACGTGGTCGAACACCTCGGTGCGCAGGTCGTAGATGAGGCCCTCGCCGATGCGGGCGGAGAACCACCGCTGCACCAGCGTCAGCCCGGCGTCGACCAGCGCGAGGGCGGCGATCGCCACCGCCAGCCAGATGACCACGCCGGTGCGCTGGACGAGGATGCCGTCGTCGATGATCGCCTTCATCAGCAGCGGGTTGGCCACCACGATGACCGCGCCGGCCACGACGAGCAGCAGGAACGCGACGATCTGCCGGGTGTAGGGGCGGGCGTAGCCGGCGATGCGCCGGGCGATGCCGGGGCGCAGCCGCTGCTTGGTGACCGAGCCGTCGCGCCGCAAGGACGCCCACACCTGGGGCCCGAAGCCGCCACCCATCATCGCCATCCGGCAGATCCCTCCTCTTCCGCGGAAGACAGCGCTCCGGCGGCGCCCGGAGATTCCCCGCTCAGCTCACCGCGAAACCCACCCACCAAACCCACCCGCGGAACCCGGGCCTCCGCCCGGCCCTCCCGGGCCTTCCGACCGTTGCAAACCTGGACGGGTCGCCGTTAACCGGGGCTGATCGCCGCTCTGCGTGCCGCTGAGCGCCCATGACGGCCTCGCCGGACCATCGGGCCACCCCGCCCCCTCAGAACGCCTCACAACGGCTCAGAGCGCGCCGGGGCGCCACCGTCCCGCCAAGCGGCGCACGTCAGCGGGACGACCCTGATCTCCGGCTCAGCCCGCACTGATCCCCGGCTCAGCCGGACCCCACCCCGATCGCGGGTCCGGCTCCCGAGCCTGCTTCAGCCGAAGAGCGCCTTGATGCGTGCGGCCTGTTCGATGCCCTCGGCCACACTCTGCTCCTCCAGGGTGCGGTGGCTCGCGCCCTGGAGGAGCCTTTTCGTCGCCGCGGCCGCGTCCCTGTTGGTGGACAGCAGCTGGGCGATCTTGTCCTGTACCGCTTCGTCCAGGTCGCCACGGGCGACCACTTGCTCCGCGAGGCCGATGCGCATGGCCTCGTCGGCGTGCACGGTCCTGGCGGTCAGGCAGATGTCGATGGCCTTGGCCAGGCCGACCAGGTCGACCAGGGGCTTCGTCCCGGTCAGGTCGGGCACCAGTCCCAGTGCGGGCTCTTTCATGCAGAACGCGACATCCTCGGCCACGATCCGGAGGTCGCAGGAGAGCGCGAGCTGGAACCCCGCGCCGATCGCGTGCCCCTGCACCGCCGCGATGGAGACGATCTCCGGGCGGCGCAACCACAGGAACCCCGCTTGGGCCTGTCTGATGCGCTGCTCGAAGCCGGCGTCGCCGATCTTGGCCGCCGTACTGAACGAGCCCTGTCCGGGAACCCCCTCAGATGTGAACATCCGCAGGTCGATGCCTGCCGAGAAGGACGGTCCCTCACCTTTCACGACGACGACGCGCACCTGCTCGGGCAGGCTCTCGCCGATGCGAGCCAGTGCCGACCATGTCGCGAACGTCTGTGCGTTGCGCTTGTCCGGCCGGGCCAGCGTGATCGTCGCTATCTCACCGTCCACCTCGTAGCGGACTCCGCCCTCCGCCGCAGCGGAGCCGTCATCCGCGTTCCCCCCGCGCTGTCGCGCCTGCGCTTCCGCCATCGCCCGCTCCCTCCGCTTCCGGAATGCCCGGAATGCTGACCGTCGCGCCCGAGCCTACAGAATATGATTCTGGCTCGGGCGCGACGCCGGCTGACTTGGGACGGGCGGCTGCGGTCGCACGTTCCGAGGCGGCCGTCAGCGCTTGGACTTGCCTCGGGTCGCCCCTCCGCGCCCGCGCAGAGTCACGCCGGACTCGCTCAGGATGCGGTGGATGAACCCGTAGGACCGACCGGTCGAAGCGGCCAGGGCGCGGATGCTCTCACCCGCGGCGTAGCGCTTCTTGAGATCGCCGGCCAGTTTTTCCCGGTCGGCCCCGGTGACCCGGGTGCCCTTCTTCAGTGTCTCGGCCACGAGTACCTCCTGTAGTGCCGGACTTCCGCAGCGTTACTCCGCCATGATCAGTCATTTCAGCGGGATCGGCTACCTACTCCACGGGAAAAGATCCGTACCCACTCAAATTAAGATCAGGCGAGTGCCACAAGATCGGAAAATTCGTCGCTCCATGCGTCTTCAGTTCCGTCAGGTAGCAAGATCACCCTATCCGGTGACAGGGCGTCAACGGCACCCTCGTCATGCGTGACTAGGACGATTGCTCCTGAATACGACCTCAGAGCATTGAGAACCTGCTCGCGGCTGACAGGATCGAGGTTGTTCGTGGGCTCGTCGAGAAGCAGGACATTAGCGCTGGAGAGCACCAAGATCGCAAGTGCGAGACGGGTCTTCTCGCCACCGGACAACACCCCGGCGGGCTTGTCGACGTCGTCTCCGGTGAACAGGAACGACCCGAGCACCTTGCGCAACTCGGTGTCGGTGAACTCGCCACCGGCCGAACGCATGTTCTCCAATAGCGTACGGTCGGCGTCAAGGGTCTCGTGTTCCTGGGCGTAATAACCGATCTTGAGCCCGTGTCCCGGCTTGATCTCCCCGGTGTCGGGCTTTTCCAGGCCGCCCAGCAGGCGCAGCAGCGTGGTCTTGCCGGCGCCGTTCAGGCCCAGGATGACGACCCTGTGACCTCGGTCGATGGCCACGTCGACGTCGGTGAAGACCTCCAGCGACCCGTACGACTTCGACAGCCCCTGCGCCATCAGCGGGGTGCGCCCGCACGGCTGCGGATCGGGGAAGCGCAGCTTCGCCACCTTGTCGTTCTTGCGCTCCTCCTCGGTGCCCGCCAGCAGCCGGTGCGCGCGGCGCATCATGTCCTGCGCCGCCTTGGCCTTGGTGGCCTTGGCGCGCATCTTGTCGGCCTGCGCGAGCAGCGCGCCCGCCTGTTTCTCGGCGTTGGCGCGCTCGCGCTTCCTGCGCTTCTCGTCGGTCTCACGCTGGGCGAGGTAGGCCGTCCAGCCGACGTTGTAGTGATCGATCGCGGCCCGGTTGGCGTCGAGGTGGAGGACCTTGTTGACCGTGGCTTCAAGAAGGCCGACGTCGTGACTGATGATCACCAAGCCACCTTGATGACTGCGCAAAAAATCACGAAGCCACCCGATTGAGTCCGCATCTAGGTGGTTTGTCGGCTCGTCGAGAAGGAGAGTTTCCGCCCCGCTGAAAAGAATTCGCGCCAATTCCACCCGGCGCCGCTGACCGCCGGAAAGCGTTTGCAGCGGCTGACCGAGCACGCGGTCGGGCAGACCGAGGCTGGAGGCGATGGAGGCCGCCTCCGACTCGGCCGCGTAACCGCCGAGCACGTGCATCTGATCTTCGAGCCGCCCGTAGCGGCGCACGGCCTTCTCCCTGGTGCGGTCGTCGGCGGAGGACATGGCCAGCTCCGCCTCGCGCAGCTCGCGGATGACCTCGTCGAGGCCGCGCGCCGACAGGATGCGGTCGCGGGCCAGCACCTGCAGGTCACCGGTGCGCGGGTCCTGGGGGAGGTAGCCCACGCTGCCGGTGCGCGTCACCGTGCCTGCGGCGGGCAGCCCCTCGCCCGCCAGCACCTTCGTCAGCGTGGTCTTGCCCGCGCCGTTGCGGCCGACGAGCCCGATCTTGTCACCGGGGTTGACCCGGAAGGAGGCTTTCTCGATGAGCAGGCGCGCGCCCGCGCGCAGCTCGATATCATTGGCGATGATCATGTGACCGGACACTCCCGAGCTAGGAAACGAGGATTGGGCGTGCGACGCCGGTCAATCGGGAGTATGCATACCGATCAGTGTAGAGCCCCCGGCAGGGGCTCCACCTCTGGCTATTTCTCCGGCAGGTGCTCCCCTATCAGGGCCAGGTTGTGGATCGCGGCCAGGCCGTACTGCGCCGCGCTGTTGGTGCTGACGAACGCCGCCTCGCGCACCGCGTGCGGCACCCGCGGGCCGTCCACCGTCGTCAGCGCCCACTCCTTCTGCTCGGTCAGCGGGTTGTCGTTGAGCTGGTCGCCCTCGCCGGTGAAGAACTTGCGCCACGCCCAAGCGGCGAGCCCCGCGTCCCCCGTGCGCGCCGCCGCGTACGCGGTGAGCCTACTGTGCGCCTCGATCAGCGAGATCCCGGTCAGCGGCCGGCCCACCTCCGCCTCCTGCTGCTCGGGGGTGGCGAGGTAGAGGCGGCAGTACTCCAGCCAGGCCGCCTCGAAGCCGGGCACGTCCAGGCCGAGCCCGATCAGCTCGGCGCAGATCTCCGGCAGCCCGAACAGCGAGGACAGGTGCGAGATCGAGATCTGGTCGCGCGAGGTGTCGAAGCGGCCGGTCTCCAGGTCCAGCCGGCCCTCCCCGGTCAGGAAGCGGCGCGGCATCGCGGCGATGCCGGCCATGGTGCCGAGCAGCCGGTCGCGGGCGCGTTCGTCGCCGTGCCGCTCCCAGCGGGTGAGCCAGGCGGCGGCGAGCGCGCCCCAGTCGGTGCCGAGCCCGACCGACAGGGCGGAAGGGTCGGGCGTGTAGACGTCGTCGCGCACCTTGCGCAGCGGGTCCACGGCGAGGAACGTGCGCTCGGGCGCGCTCTGCTCGTCCAGCAGGTCGCCGGTGCGCTCGTCGGCGGTCAGGTAGTAGTGGAAACGCCGGTAGGCGGCGTTGGAGATGCGCACCTGCTTGCAGCTGCAGCCCCAGTGCTGCACGTTGTGCCTGCTGCCCATGCCCTGCCACCTGCCGAGGTGGTAGACGTCCACCTCGCCGGTGTGGCGGGTCATCGCCTCGGCGAAGCGGAAGACGTCGGCCCTGCCGGTGCGCAGATACTGCAGCCAGAGCCACAGGTCGGGCGACAGCTCGGAGTTGTCCCAGGCGTAGCCGCCCACGTCGTAGCGCCAGGTGTGCCGGTCGGCGTCGTAGGTGTGCATGACGTCGCCGTAGTCCCAGAAGCCGTACCAGCGGCGCTGCTCGCGTTCGCGGACGTACAGGTCGAACAGGAAGTCCAGGCGGTCCTCGATGGCGGCGCGGGCGGGGGTGGAGCGGTCGGGCAGCTCCCAGACGCCGAACACGCCCGCCTCGCGGATCCGCTCGGGGCTCGCGGTCAGCAGGCCAGGCTCGTTCATCGCGGCGGCGTGCGCGGCCAGCTCGCCGGCGGCCGGCGTGCTCTCGTGGAAGCGCAGGCTCAGCTCATGCGTACGCGCGATGCCCCGCGGGTCACCGAACCCGGGCTCATAGTCCTCGTACGTGACCTCGAGCCCTTCGAGCTGCTCGGCGAAGGTGTCCTGGCCCATGCCGTCGTGGTAGAAGCGCAGGTCCATGGCCGGGGCGGAGGGCGACCAGAGCCAGACGGTGGCGGTGGCGAGATCGGTGGCGGCGTTCCTGACGTCGAGGCGGGTGGGGTGCAGGCGCCAGAAGTCGCGCAGCCCGAAACCGAGGCCGCCGCTCACCCCGCCGACGTAGCCGTAGCCGGCCGAGCGCGTCCCCGACGGGATCGTCACCCAGGCGTGGCCGTCCTTGGTGCGCTTGCGCAGCGCGTAGCCGTCGGCCGAGCCCTGGTCGAGGGTGTAGTCGCTCCAGGTGGGGATGAGGTGCAGCCGGGTGGCCACCCCGGGGGCGAGCGGCCCGGCGGGGCGGCCCTCGACCTGGTTGCGGCGGGCCGCCTCGCCCGGGTCGATGCGCAGGCCGGTGAGCCCGCGTACCGCCTCGGTGAGGAAGCCCGTGGCGCCGGCCAGGCGGACGTGCCGGTCGTGCGGCTCGTCGCGCATGACCACGTCGGCGCGCACCCCGAGCCCGGCCAGGAAGTCGCGGTCGGGGTCGCCGTCCCAGACGAAGGTGTGCATCAGCCGTACGTGCTCGGCGCCGGCGTGGAAGTAGAGCCGCACGGTGAACGGCAGCCAGTCGCCGTGCCTGCCCTCCAGCCGCACGACCGCGCGCACCGGCCCGTCCTGCTCGACGGTGACGCTCTCGACGACGCCGTCCGCCCGTTCGCGGGCCACGTGGCCGCCCTCGTCGGGCGTCGGCTCGCGCTGGCGCAGGCTGACCAGGCGCACGTCCGTGGCGATCTCGCGGCCTGCGCGCGTGACCGACCTGGCCAGCGTGCCGCCGCCGATCCGCCAGGTGATCACGCCGGTGCTCACCACCAGCTCGCGGCCCTCGCGGGCGACCGTGACGGGCGTCGCGGTGGCGGCCGGCTCGCGTCCCGGCTCCAGCCGGTACGCCTCCGCACGCTCCCCCGTCCCGATCGTGTGCGCCGACCACTTGACCGAGCCGTCCGGCCAGGTGGCGGTCACCCAGCTCTGCACCGGCACCGCACGCCCTCCGGCGTCGGCCAGCGCGAACGGCGTGCCGGACGCGACCGCGCCGCGCGGCCACGGCACTCCCCAGGTCGTTCCCTGATCGCCGGGCCGGTCCAGCCAGCGCAGCTCGGTCATGTGGGATCCTCGCATTCCTTATTCCTTGACCGACCCGATCAGCACGCCCTTGACGAAGTGCTTCTGCAGGAACGGGTAGAAGCACAGGATCGGCAGCGTGGCGATGACCACGACGGCGAACTTCAGCCCCTGGGTGGGGAAGAAGACCGATTCGAGAGCCGACAGCGCGTTCTGCGCGTCCGCGCCGGTGAGCTGGCGGACCAGCACCTGCAGCGTCCACTTGCTGGAGTCGTCGATGTAGAGCAGCGGCGACATGTAGTCGTTCCAGATGCCCACGGCGTAGAACAGCGAGAACGTGGCGATGATCGGCTTCGACAGCGGCAGCACGATCCTGAAGAAGACGCCCATCTCGGTGCAGCCGTCGATGCGTGCCGCCTCCTCCAGCGCCTCCGGCAGCTCCTGGAAGAAGCTCTTGACGATGAGCAGGTAGAACGGGTTGATCGCGAGCGGCAGGATCAGCGCCCAGTAGCTGTTGAGCAGCCCCAGGTCGCGGACCACCAGGTAGGTCGGGATGATGCCGCCGCTGAACACCACCGTGAAGATCACCAGGTTGAGCGCCAGCGCCCGGCCCGGCAGGTAGCGCTTGGCCAGCGGGTACGCCATGGTCAGCGTCAGCATGAGCTGCACGACCGTGCCGACGAGCGTCACCCCGACCGTCGTCAGCAGCGCCCTGATGAACACGTCGGTGGCGAAGATGTACTCGTAGGTGCTGGTGACGAACTTGTGCGGCCACAGGAAGAACGTCCGCGAGGCGATCTCCGACTCCGAGGCGAACGAGCCGGCGAGGACGTACAGCAGCGGCAGGAGCGTGATCAGACCCAGCCCGGTCAGCAGGATGATGTTGATCGCGTCGAAGATCCGGCTGCCCGCGGAGCGGTACTGGTTGACGGACATACGGCGCTCCTAGAACAGGCCCCGCTGGCCGAGGCGCTTGGCCAGCCAGTTGGAACCGAAGATCAGCAGGACTCCCGCCACGCCCTTGAACAGGCCGACGGCCGTGGCGTAGCTGTACGCGCCCTGGTTGATGCCCACGTAGTAGACGAAGGTGTCGAAGACGTCGGCGGTGGCGCGGTTGAGGTTGTTGGTCATGAGCCAGATCTGCTCGAAGCTCATGTCGAGCAGGTTTCCCGACATGAGGATGGCCATGACGACGATCGTCGGGCGGATGGCGGGCAGCGTGACGTGCCAGAGCTGCCGCCAGCGGCCGGCGCCGTCCATCCTTGCCGCCTCGTACAGGTCGTGGTTCACGCCCGCGAGCGCCGCCAGGTAGATGATCGTCGTCCACCCGGTCGTCTTCCACAGCGTCTGCAGGATGATGACCGGCCTGAACCACTCGGGCTGCGCCACGTAGTCGACCTTGGTGCCGCCGACCACCTCGTGGATCCAGCCGGCGATCACGCCGTAGTCCACCGAGAACAGGATGTACGTCAGCGACGCGACGATCGTCCACGACAGGAAGTGCGGGATGTAGATCAGCGACTGCACCGAGCGCTTGAGTATGTTGATCCGCAGCTCGTTCAGCATCAGCGCGACGATGATCGGCGCGGGGAAGACGAAGATGATGTTCAGCAGCGCCAGGAACAGCGTGTTGTACATCAGGCGGTTGAAGTCCGGCCCCGTGAACAGGTCCACGAAGTGCTTGAAGCCCACCCATTCGCTGCCGTTGTAGCCCAGGAACGGGATGAAGTCCTGGAAGGCGATCTGCAGGCCGCGCATCGGGACGTACTTGAAGACCAGGAAGTACACCAGCCCGGGAACGAGCATCAGGTACAACCATCGGAACCGCCACAGCCGGCGGGCCACGCCGGGCGTGCTCCCGGGCGTCCTGGCCGTCTTGACCGGTGGCGTCGCCAGGTCGGTGGCCACTCGGCCTCCTTTCCACGGGAGGAGCCCGGCCGGGCCCCTCCCTGCTTGCGTCACTGGCCGAGCTTGGAGACCAGGTCCTGGATCTCTTGGGCGATCTGCGTGCCGCCGCTGTCGTACCAGCGCTTGATCTCAGCCTTGAGCTGGTCTTCGCTGATCTGGCCCGCGAGGTACTTGACCCGGGCGTCGGTGACGATCGGGTTGAGCGTCGCGCCCTTCTCCACCGCCGTCGGCGAGACCACCGGGGCGCTGATGTCCCACACGGCCGTCTTCAGGTCCTCCTCGACGCGCTTCGCGCGCTCCTCCAGGTCCTTGCGGTACGGCTCCTCCGGCGGCACCCGCGGGTAGGCGACGCCGCCGACGCCCGTGCTGGCCTGCGTGCCGAGCTGGATGAACGCCTTGTCCACGTCGTCCTGGAGCTGCTTGACCTTGGGGTCGTCCTGGTTGATGAGCACGGCCACGCCGTTCTCGACCTTGAAATTGCGGCCCTCGATGCCGTTGGACAGCAGCACCTGGCCTTCCTTGGTGGCCAGCTTGTTCAGCGTGGTGAGCAGCTGGTCCAGCTGGGCCTCGGTGCGGACGCGCTGCTTGGAGATGGCCAGCACGTCCTTGTAGCCGGTGAACGGCAGCGAGAACTTCTTGCCGTCGGGGCGGGCCAGGTTGCCGACCGTCAGGACCTTGTCGCCGTACGTCTCCGGGTCCTGCTCCTTGAGCAGGTCGAGCAGCTGCGTCGTGCGGACGTCGACGTCGATGATGATGCCGCCCTTGCCCTGGACGAACGGGTCGTTCCACTTGGCGGTGTCGAGGGTGTTCCAGTCGGGGTTGACCAGGCCCTCGTCGATCATCTTCTTCATGAAGCGGTTGGCCTCGAAGAACTCGGGCACGTCGAACTCCGGCACGATCTTGCCGTCGCGCTCGCCCCAGTTGTTCGGCGCGCCGAACCAGACGTCCATCACGTTGAACGGGCTGGAGGCGGAGAACGTGACGCCCGGCCACTTCGGGATGATGAGGCCGTAGGTGTCGTCCTTGCCGTTGCCGTCCGGGTCCTTCTTGGTGAACGCCTCGGCGATCTCGTAGAGGTCGTCCGTGGTCTTGGGCGCCTCCAGGCCGACCTTCTTCAGCCAGTCCTTGCGGATCATCACCGCGGAGCGGAGCTGCGGCCTGATGCGGTAGATGCCGTACACCTTGCCGTTGATCGAGGAGTTCAGCAGGACCTTGGGGTCACCGACGAGGTTCGGGTAGTTCTTGATCTTCTCGGTGAGGTCCCAGAACGCCCCGGCCTCCGCCGCCTTGCCGAACGCCGGTGACTTCGGGTCGACCACCATGACGTCGGGCAGGTTGTCCGAGGCCAGGGTGACGTTGACCTTCTCCGAATACTCGGCGTTCGGCACCCAGGTGACCTTGATCTTCTTGCCCAGGAACTTCTCGACCGCCTGGTGCAGCTCACCCTGGGGGTCGGGGGCGGTGCCGAACAGCTGCGTCATGAACGTGATCGTGCCGTCGTCCGCCTGGCCTTCACCGCCGCCGGCGCCGGTGCCGGAGCACGCGGAGGCCACCAGGGCGGTTGTTAGCGCTAACGCTCCAGCGAGGAAGCGACTACGGGATGCGCTCATGGGTTTCCTTCCGAATGCAGCCGCGCCTCGTTCTCCTCGAAGAAGCGCAGGCAGAGCCAGGTGTTGACAGAGATCCACGCGCCGATGCTGACCAGGGGCGCCAGGACGGGCAGCTGCGAGGTCGCGTAGACGATCGCCCACAGCGCGAACATCAGCAGCACGGTGGAGGCCGGCCGGGTCAGCGCGAGCAGCGACGCCTTCGGGATGTACGCCCACAGCGGCAGCTCGTAGTGCGTGTAGAGCGGGCCGACGTAGGCCCCGACGGCGGCCAGCGCCAGCAGCGCCACGAACGTCGTGACCCGCAGCGCGCCCGCGTCCTGGCCGAGGACGGAGAAGTACAGATAGTTGCCTACCAGGACGACGGCGAGCACCGCCGGCGGCAGGACGAGCAGCGAGCCGCGGACGAACTCCCGCCGGTAGGCGGCCCAGAATTCGACCCATGCCTGAAACGATTCATTCCTGGCGTGCCGCCGGGCCAGCGTGTACGCGGCCACGGTGGCGGGCCCGATCCCGAGCACCACGCCTCCCGCCAGGGTGAAGACGAGCCACATCAGGTTGAGCCGCACCACCCAGATGAGCTCTGAGCAGGCAGCTTGGATCCTGATCGACATGGCGGGATGGTTCATCCGGCACCACCTTCTCGTGGCACGTGCACGAATGCGGGGGTGGAGTGTTGCACCGTGGTTCCTGCCCAGTTACAAGGTAGTGAACGGCGGTTGGTGCGAAATTAGTGTTGAATCGACTCAAAGTCAATGACACAAACATCCGACATTTCCGGATCCCACCCAGAAGCCCTCCCCCGACCAGCCCGAACCGCGGAAACCAGCACCCCCCGAGACCAAATCGTTGATTCCCGCTCACCCGCCCAAGCGGATCGCCCCCAAAAAGCCCGCCACCCAGGCGCCACACAGCCGGGCATCGCGCAACCGGGCACCACTCACCCGGGCACCACTCACCCGGGAGCCGCGCAGCCGGAAGCCGGCTGCCCTCCCAGCCCCCTGCCCTCCGTAAGGGCGGGTCAGGTGGGGCGGTGGGGGGCGGTGGAGTCGCGGATGACGAGGTCGGGCTGGAAGATGACCTGGCGGTGGCGGTGTTCCCCGGGCTCCGAGACCTCCTCCAGGAGCAGGTCTATGGCGGTGCGGCCGAGCAGCTCCCGGGGCTGTCTGACCGAGGACAACGGGACGGCGGCCGCGGCGGCGAAGTCGATGTCGTCGTAGCCGATGATGGCCATGTCGGCCGGCACCCGCAGCCCGTTAGATGCCATGGCCTGCAGGAACCCGAGCGCCATCATGTCGTTGGCGCAGAAGGCGGCGGTGGGGCGTTCGGAGGGGGGCAGGGCCGCGACGCGTTCGCCGATGGCCCGCCCCTCCGCCACGGTGAGGGTCGGCGAGGTGGCGGTGAGCAGCTCGACGGCCCCGCCGGCGGCGGCGACGGCGCTGGTCACGCCGGCCTGCCGGTCGGCCACCTGTTTGATGCTCGGCGGCCCGCCGACGAAGACGATGCGCCGGTGCCCGCGTTCGATGAGGTGGGCGCCGGCGATCTGGCCGCCGAGCCGGTCGTCCACGGCCACCGAGCATTGCAGCCCGGTGGCGGGACTGTCGACGAGCACGACGGGCGTGCCCCGGGCGACGAGCTCTTCGAGCCACGGCGGCTCGGCCTCGACGGGCGTGATGAGGACGCCCATCACCCGCTGCTGTTCGAGCTGGTCGAGGTGGCGGCGCTCGCGGCCGGAGTCGCCGGCGCTGTTGCAGAGCACCACCATCGTGTCGTGGTCGTCGGCGACCGCCTCGGCGCCGGTGGCGACGTCCACGAAGAACGGGTTGGCGACGTCGAGGACGACCAGCCCGACCGTGCGGCTGCGGCCCGCCCGCAGGTGGCGGGCCACCTCGTTGCGGACGAACCCGAGTTTCTTGATCGCTTCGAAGACGCGTTCGCGGGTGGCCGGGGACACGATCTCGGGGCGGTTGAGCACATTGCTCACCGTGCCGACCGAGACGCGCGCCAGCTGCGCGACCTCCTTGATGTTCGTGGTCGCCATCGATCCTCACGAGGCCGTGCTGCTGAAGGTGCGGGTGCGCCCCCTGGGTGCCCGCCTGACGCGGCGCACCGGCGAGAGGCGTGACCCGGTGTCGTCCGGTGTGCCGCAGAACGCGGTTCACCGAGAACTCGGCTCATCATAGCGGCAAACTATTGAATCGTCTCAAGAGCTTTACGCTCACGAGTTCGGGACGCCTGACCTCATGCCGTCGAGCATCAGCCGCAGGTACCGCCCCGGATCGGCGGCCACGGGCGCCGGGAGGTGGCCGGGGTGGCAGGTGAAGACGTTCAGGAGGTGGACGAGGTCGTCCACGCCGACGTCCGCCCTCATCGAGCCGCCGGCCTGCGCCCGGCGTACGAGGTGGTCGAGCCGCTCGACCCACTCCTCCCGCGCCCGCCTGAACTCGGCTCGCCCCACGATCACCTCGTCGGGCAGGTCGGCGAGCGCCGTGGACAGCGCTGTGCGCCCCGGCTCGGAGGCCCATGAGACGAAGGCGCGGATCGCGCTCCACGCGTCGCCGTGCTCTGCGGTGGCGGCGTCGAGCGCCTGGGTCATCGTGTGCACGTAGTGCTCGCCGATGGCCGCGATCAGGGCGTGGCGGTCGGGGAAGCGCCGGTAGAGGGTGCCGACGCCGACGCCCGCGCGCCGGGCGATGACCTCCATGGGGACGTTGACACCGCGCTCCGCGATGGCCTCGGCGGCGGCTGTGACGATCTTGCCGAGGTTCCGTCTTGCGTCGGCGCGCACGTACCGGCTCCTAAGTGGACGATTCGATTCCGCATAGTGTACCGTCCGGCCAACCCGACTTCGAGCGTCCCGAGACGATCGGTGCGCTGCTGTCCCCCGGCGACCGGCTCTTCCTCAACAGCTCGATCTGGCCCGGTTTCGCCGGCGCCCACCGCGCCGTCACCGACCTCGCCGCGCGCGAGAGAGGTCACCCAGGATCCACCACGCGGATCCGTACCGCCCTGAACTGCTCCGGCGTCTCCCGCAGCACCGCCAGCCGCGGATCCGGCACCACCAGGAACGGCTCCCGCTCCAGGGCCAGCAGCGGGGCGAGCCGCCGGTCCTGCCGCAGCGCGTCCACGGCCCGCCTGTCGCCGCCGAACACCACCCCGTCCAGCTCCCCCAGGTACGGCGTCAGCACCCGCACCGCCGTCTCCACGGCGTCGTCGTACACCCGCGCCGCCTGGTTCGCCCGCCGCCTGGCGTAGCGCTGCTGCGACCATCCCCCGGCCGCCGTACGCCCCTGCACCAGCCGCGACCCCACCTTCGACGCCACCAGCTCGTCCCCATGGAAGACGCCGGCCGCATACCCACCGAGCCGCACCAGGAACACCCCGACGCGCCGCGCGGCCCGCGCGTGCGTGACCAGCCGAGTGACGTGCGGCGGCCCAGGCGGCACCAAAGGTGGAAAAGGCACCTGGAACTCGGCCAGCGCCCCATCATCCGCCACCAGCCGGACGACGCGGTCATCACCACTGGCCGAGAAGGGCCCATGGCGCCCGGCGAACCCGTCGATCCACGGGTGCAGGCGCTCCGGCGGCACGCAGACCCACCGGCCGCCGCCCTTCGCCGGACGCCCGCCCATGCCGCGAACCCTACCGAACAACCCCACCCCCTCGACCACCCCACCCAGGGCGGCGCGGGACGCCGACCCGTGGAACGGTCCCTCGCTCTCCCACCCGCGAGACCTTGAGGGACGGTCGCTCGCCCCCCACCCCCCGAGAACCTCAACCGAAATGCCGGTGAATTCTCCTTTTCGGGTCTTCTGGCGGGAGCTGCGAAAGGACCACCATTCCTTACGTGTCCTCCCTGCTCACCAGCCCCTTGGTGGATCTCGACACCGGGGCCGTCATCGCGCATCCCGCCGTCGTGGACCCCTCCGGCGTCCTGCGCGCCACACCGCTGCCCATGGTGCTGGAGCTGCCGATCGGGGTGGTGCTGTCGGGCGCGGGCGCGCTGGCCCCGCTGCACGAGGCGCTGCGGCGGGCGGGACGGCATCCGCGCGAGGCGATCCTCCTCCTCACCGGTACGTGCCGCGAACAGGACCGGCCGCTGCTGAAGGTGGGCATCGACGGGCTGCGCTCGATCGGCTACCTGCTGGGCTTCGCGGACACGGGCGTGGCGGGCCCGAGCCTGGACCTGGTGGCCGGCGCGGCCCCGTACCTGCTGGCCCTGGACCCCGAGGTGGTGGCGCGCATCCCAGGGGATCACCGGGCGACGGCGGTGGCGCGGGCGGTGGTCACGCTGGCACGCGGCATCGGCGCACACGTCATGGCGCCGGGCGTGGAACGGGAGCAGCAGGCGGCGGTGATGCGCGGGCTGGGCGTCCGCCTCGCACACGGCCCGCTGCTCGCTCCAGGCCCGGACGGCAAGGTACGTGTCCCGCTACCGATCGCCGACGAGCCACCCGCCTCAGCCATGCTCGGCCCCCGCGTCCAGGAACTGCTGCTGCCCGCCGTGACGCTGCCCGCCGAGGCCAAGGCGGAGGAGGCGGTGGCCGCCTTCGGCCATGAGCCGACGATCACCAGCGTGATCCTGGTGGACGAGTTCCAGCGCCCGACGGGCAGCCTCGATCGCAGCCGCTTCCTGCTCTCGATCGCCGCCCGCTACGGCCACGCCCTGCACGGCTCCAAACCGGCCCGCCGCCTGGCCGACCCCCCACGCACGGTCCCCCGTACGACTCCGGCCGTCGCCGCCATGCAAGCCGCCGGCCGCGACGCAACCCGCGTCTACGACGACCTGGTGGTAACGGACGAACTGAACCGCTGCCTCGGCATCGTCCGCATCTCAGACCTGATCAAACAGCTGACAACCAGAACCTGACCCGGTTGAACGCCACGGGCGTGGCCGGTGGGGACGGCAGTGCGTTCCCTCCGGCCTTCGCCGTGACATGGGTCAGATCAGAGGCGGCAGGCGTAGATGTCGGTGACCAGGATGGCCCGCGCGCCGATGTCCCAGAGCTGGTCCATCACCTGCTGGTGGCCCTTGCGGCGGACCATGGCGCGCACGGCGACCCAGCCCTCGCGGTGCAGCGGCGAGACCGTCGGCCCCTCCATGCCGGGGGTGAGCGCGATGGCCTCCTCGATGCGCTCGGCGCGGATGTCGTAGTCCATCATCACGAAGTCGCGGGCGTGCACGACGCCCTGGAAGCGGCGGACGAGCTGGCCCGCGCCGGGCGACTCCGGCGCGCCCTGCCGCTTGATGAGCACGGCCTCGGAGCGCATGATCGGCTCGCCGAACACCTCGAGCCCGACGTTGCGCAGCGTGGTGCCGGTCTCCACGACGTCGGCGATGGCGTCGGCGACGCCGAGCCTGATGGCGGTCTCGACGGCGCCGTCGAGCTTGATGACCCGGGCGTCGACGCCCTGGTCGGACAGGTATTTGTCGAGCAGGCCAGGATAGGCGGTGGCGATGCGGCGGCCGTCGAGGTCGGCGACCGAGGTCATCGCCCCCGCGGCGGCGGCCAGCCGGAAGGTGGAGCCGCCGAAGCCGAGCGGCATGATCTCCTCGACCGGCGCGCCGGAGTCGATCAGCATGTCGCGGCCGGTGATGCCGACGTCGAGGGTGCCTTCGCCGACGTAGACGGCGATGTCTCTGGGACGCAGGAAGAACAGCTCGCAGCCGTTGGCCTCGTCGACGACGACGAGCTCCTTGCTGTCTCTGCGCGACCGGTAGCCGGCCTCTTTGAGCATGCTCTGGGCGCCCTCGCTGAGCGCGCCCTTGTTCGGTACTGCCAGACGCAGCATGTCAGGTCCTTACGTGTCTCGCTCTCATTGTCTCTCCGCGGTGGCCGGGCGCCGGGGCGCCCTAGAGATGCTTGTAGACCTGGTCGAGGCCGATGCCTCTGGCGATCATGAGCACCTGGACGTGGTAGAGGAGCTGCGAGATCTCTTCCGCTGCCCTGTCGTCTGACTCGTATTCGGCCGCCATCCAGCTCTCGGCGGCCTCCTCGACGACCTTCTTGCCGATGGCATGGACGCCGGCGTCGAGCGCGGCCACGGTGCCCGAGCCCGCGGGCCGGGTCCTGGCCTTCTCTGACAGCTCGGCGAACAGCTCTTCGAAGGTCTTCATGGTCTCTCTCGTCGTTCGGCTGGCGTGCCTGCTAAGCCTAGTCTGCGTCACGGGGTGACGCCGCCCGGCGTCCGCCACGCGAGACGACCGTCATCACCTGGTCATGAGTCCGGACACATCGGACGGCTGCTTTCGTCCCGTCCCCGACCGATGAACCGGCTGGCAGCGCCATCCTGCTCGCGTTCCTCGGCGCGGCGTGCGCCACCAGCGGCCGGACCAGGACCGAGCAGGCGGACGGCCACGCCCCCGCGACCACCAGGGCGCGCCATCATGGCGGCCGGCTGACCGCCTCGCTGCCGCCGTCGTGTTCTTGCTGATCTTCCAGCGGTACTTCGTCCGCGGCATCACGCTCAGCGGGCTCAAGGGCTGAGGCGGAAAGCACGACGCCCGCCGCACCTCGCGGGTGCGGCGGGCGATGTCCGTGCATCAGAACCGGTCAGCGCTCGTAGCGGCGGCCGGAGTTGCGGCGGTAGCCGCCGTTGCCGCGCTCGTCGGTACGCCCGGGGCGGTAACCCCCAGGACGGTCGTCGGAGCGGTAACCGGCGGGCCGGTCGTCGGAACGGTAGCCACGGTCGCGGTCACCCGAGAACGGGCGGCCACGGTCGGCGCCGTAACGCGGGCCACGGTCGTCCTGGCGCAGCGGGCGGTCGTCGGAGCGGTAGCCGCCCCGGCCGCCGCGCCCCTCGCGCCGGCGGTCGTCGCCGAACGTGCGGGGCTCCTGCGAGCGCCCGAACGGCCGCTCACCCTCACCGTGCCGGTGCGGGCGGCGCTCGTCGGACGGAGCGCTGAACGGCCGGTCGCCGTCGTGGCGGCGCGGCGCGCGGTTGCCGTCGAACTCGCGGCGGGGCCTGCGCTCACCGTCGACCTCCCGGCGCGGACGCCGGTCGTCGCCGAACGACCGCTCGCCGTCCTCGTGGCGGCGCGGGCGGCGCTCACCGTCGAAGTCGCGGCGGCCGCGGCGGCCACGGCGCTCGGAGGTGCCGCCCTCGCGGCGCGGGCGCAGCGGCTTGCGGACGTCGGGCTCCCACACGGGGATGGACTCGCCGCTCGGCGTGCGGGCCCCGGTCACCTCGGCGAGGCGCGGGTGGCCCGGCGTGGCCTTGAGACGGAACGGGTGGATGCCGGCCCTGCGGGTGAGCGCGTCGGTCGAGCGGCGCTCGTTGGGCAGCACCAGCGTCACCACGGTGCCCTTCTCGCCGGCGCGCGCCGTGCGGCCGCCCCGGTGCAGGTAACTCTTGTGGTCCTGCGGCGGGTCGACGTGCAGCACCAGGCTGATGTTGTCGACGTGGATGCCGCGGGCGGCGACGTCGGTGCAGACCAGCACGTTGACGGAGCCCTCGCGGAACTCCGACAGGATGCGGGTGCGCTGGTTCTGGCGCTTGCCGCCGTGCAGGCCGCCGGCCTTGACGCCGACCCTGGCGAGCTGCTTGCACAGCCGGTCGACGCCGTGCTGGGTGCGGACGAAGATGATCGTACGGCCCTCGCGGTTGGCGATCTCGGCCGTGACGTCGAACTTGTCGTCGCGCGTCACCTGCATGACGTGGTGCTCCATGGTGTCGACCGGGGAGGTCGCGGGCGCCACGGAGTGGGTGATGGGGTTCTTCAGGAAGCGCTGCACCAGCTTGTCGACGTCACCGTCGAGCGTGGCGGAGAACAGCAGCCGCTGACCGTCGGACGGGGTCTGCGCGAGCAGGTCGGTGACGACCGGGAAGAAGCCGAGGTCGCACATGTGGTCGGCCTCGTCGAGGACGCTCACCTCGACGTCGCCGAGCGAGCACTCGCCCTGCCTGATGAGGTCGCCGAGGCGGCCGGGGGTGGCGATGACGATGTCGACGCCGCGCCGCAGCGCCTCGATCTGCTTGCCCATCGACATGCCGCCGACGACGACCTTCATGCGCAGGCCGAGGCCGCGGCCGAGGGGCTCGAGGGCGTCGTGCACCTGGAGCGCGAGCTCACGGGTGGGCACGAGGATCATCGCGCGGGGCCGCCCTGGGGCGGGCTTCGCGCCGGCGATGCGGGCCATGGTGGGCAGGCCGAAGGCGAGCGTCTTGCCGGAGCCGGTCTGGCCGCGGCCGAGCACGTCATGGCCGGCGAGCACGTCGGGGATCGTCGCGCTCTGAATGGGGAACGGGCTGTCGAAGCCCAGCTTGGCCAGCCCGTTGACGAGCGGCTTCGGCAGGCCGAGCAGCTCGAATTCGGACGGGCCCGGCTCGATCGTGGTGTCGTCGAGCGTGGGCATGACAGCGTCAAGCATGGTCACGAAAGTCGTGCCTTTCCGTCGAAGTGGCACGTCACTTCTGCGAAAGGACGAGCCAAGGCATGCGGCGGGGCCGCACAGGTTAAGGGCACCCGCCGTCATGGGGGCGGGAAGAGGAGGGGGGACATACCTGGCACCGGCCGCAGGCGGTGCGAGACGCGCGATGAGACGTCAGGTATATCTGTTACCAACGCCGGGGATGTTATCGGATATTCCCCCGGGACGCGCCCGGACTTTCCGGAAACGCTATTGCACGCTGAAACGGCTGACGCTTTACGCCAGCCGTGACAGCGGAAAAGATCAGACGTTGAAGCCTAGCATACGGAGCTGCTCGCGCCCCTCGTCAGTGATCTTGTCAGGGCCCCACGGCGGCAGCCAGACCCAGTTGATCTTCACGTCGGACACCATGCCGTCGAGCGCGGAATGCGCCTGGTCCTCGATGACGTCGGTCAGCGGGCAGGCGGCGCTGGTCAGCGTCATGTCGATGGTGGCGACGGGCTTGCCGCCGTCGGCCGGGTCGAGGTTGAGCCCGTAGACCAGGCCCAGGTCGACGACGTTGATGCCGAGCTCGGGGTCGACGACGTCCTTGAGGGCTTCCATGACCTCGTCGGCACTCGTCTCGCCGTCGAAATCGGTCGGCGTCTCCACTGGCTTGCTCATTGGGCAGCGCTCCTCACAACCGCATCCTTGTAGGCCATCCAAGAAAGCAACGCGCATTTGACACGCGCCGGGAACTTGGCCACGCCCGCGAACGCGACCGCGTCGCCGAGGACGTCCTCGTCGGCCTCCACCTGTCCCCTGCCCTGCATCAGCCGGGTGAACTCGTCGACCACGGACAGCGTCTCCTGGACCGTCGAGCCGGTGGCCAGCTCGTGCAGCACGGAGGCGGCGGCCTGGCTGATGGAGCAGCCCTGGCCGTCGTAGGAGACGTCGAGGATCGTGCCGGCGTCGTCCACCTTGACCCTGAGCGTGATCTCGTCGCCGCACGTCGGGTTCACGTGGTGAACCTCGGCGTCGTACGGCTCGCGCAGCCCCCGCCCCTGCGGGTGCTTGTAGTGTTCCAGGATCAGCTCCTGGTACATCGACTCGCCGATCATGGCTATGCGAACACCTTCTGAACGTGATGGAGGCCGCGCACCAGGGCGTCGATCTCGCCCGTGGTGTTGTACAGGTAGAAAGACGCCCGCGTGGTCGCCGGTATTCCGAAACGCAGGTGCAGCGGCCGCGCGCAGTGGTGCCCGACGCGCACGGCCACCCCGAACGTGTCGTCCAGGATCTGCCCCACGTCGTGCGGGTGGATGCCCTCCAGCGTGAACGACACCGTGGCCCCGCGCTCCTCCAGCGTCTCGGGGCCGATGACGCGCAGCCCGGGCAGCTCGCGCAGCGCCTCGAGGGCGTAGGCCGTCAGGGCGCGCTCGTGCTCCTCGATGGCGTCCATGCCGACCTCGGTGAGGTAGTCGACCGCCGCGCCGAGCCCGATGGCCTCGACGATGGGCGGCGTGCCCGCCTCGAACTTGTGCGGGATCGGCGCGTACGTCGAGCGGTCCATCCAGACCGCCTCGATCATCTCTCCGCCGCCCAGGAACGGAGGCATCGCCTCGAGCAGCTCGGCCCGCCCCCACAGCACGCCGATGCCCGAAGGGCCGACCATCTTGTGGCCGGTGAAGGCCACGAAGTCGGCGCCCAGCGCGGTCACGTCGGTGCGGTGGTGCGGCACGGACTGGGAGGCGTCGAGCGCGAGCAGCGCACCCACCTCGTGAGCCCGCCGCGCCACCTGGGCCACCGGGTTGATCGTGCCGAGCACGTTGGACTGGTGGGCGATGGAGACGACCTTGGTGCGCTCGGTGATGAGGGCGGGGTCGTAGTCGAGCCGGCCGTCGTCGGTGACGCCGAACCACTTCAGCGTCGCGCCCGTGCGCTGCGCGAGCAGCTGCCACGGCACGATGTTGGAGTGGTGCTCCATCTCCGAGACGACGATCTCGTCGCCCGGCCCCAGCGTGAAGCGGGGGTCGGTGTTGGCGGGGTTGCCGAAGGAGTAGGCCAGCAGGTTGAGCGCCTCGGAGGCGTTCTTGGTGAAGACCACTTCCTCGCGTGCCGGCGCCCCGATGAAGCCCGCCACCTTGTCGCGGGCTCCCTCGTAGGCGTCGGTGGACTCGGCGCCCAGCACGTGCATGGCGCGCCCGACGTTGCTGTAGTGCAGCGCCAGGTGCTCCCGCATGGTCTCGATGACCTGGTTGGGCTTCTGTGAGGAGTTGCCCGAGTCGAGATAGACGAGCGGACGCCCGTCGGGCAGCTCGCGGGAGAAGACCGGGAAATCCTTCCTGATCTTCTCCACATCGAAGCTGATGGAAGTCATGCAGATGCCTTCGTGTACTGCTCGTAGCCCTCGGCCTCGAGCTTCTCGGCCAGTTCAGGCCCGCCCGCCTCGACGATGCGGCCCGCCGCGAAGACGTGGACGAAGTCCGGCTTCACGTAGCGCAGGATGCGGGTGTAGTGGGTGATGAGGAGCACGCCGGTCTCGCCGGAGGCGCGGAAGCGGTTGATGCCCTCCGACACCACGCGCAGCGCGTCGACGTCGAGGCCGGAGTCGGTCTCGTCGAGCACCGCGATCTTCGGCTTGAGCAGCTCCATCTGAAGGATCTCGTGGCGCTTCTTCTCGCCGCCGGAGAAGCCCTCGTTGAGGTTGCGCTGGGCGAAGGCCGGGTCGATGGACAGCGCGTCCATGCCGTTCTTCAGGTCCTTGGCGAACTCGCGCAGCTTCGGCGCCTCGCCGCGGACGGCGGTGACGGCCGAGCGCAGGAAGTTCGAGACCGACACGCCGGGGACCTCGACCGGGTACTGCATGGCCAGGAACAGGCCCGCGCGGGCCCGCTCGTCGACCGACAGCTCCAGCAGGTCCACACCGTCGAGCAGCACCTGGCCGCCGGTGATCGTGTATTTGGGGTGACCGGCGATCGCGTAGGCGAGCGTCGACTTGCCCGAGCCGTTGGGGCCCATGATGGCGTGGGTCTCGCCGGCCTTCACGGTCAGGTTGACGCCGCGCAGGATTTCCTTGTCCTCGACGGCGACCTGCAGGTCACGGATCTCAAGGGTGGACATGTGCTTAGGACTCCTTCGAGAGCGAGACGAGGACGTCATCGCCGTCGATCTTCACTGTGTAGACGTTGACTGGGCGGGTCGCGGGAGGTCCGGTGGGCTTGCCCGTGCGGATGTCGAAGCACGAGCCGTGCAGCCAGCACTCCAGCGTGCCGTCGTAGACCTCGCCCTCGCTGAGCTTGACCTCGGCGTGGGAGCAGATGTCGTGCAGGGCGAAGACGTCGCCGCCCTTGCGCACGAGCGCGACCGGGGTCTCATCGACCTCGACGCCGATGACCCCGTCTTCGGGGATGTCGGCGAGCTTGCACACCTTCTCGAAACCGCTCATCGCGCGAGCTCCGCCTCCAGGGCGTTCATCACGCGCTCACGGATCTCCTCGATCTCGATCTTCTCGACCAGCTGGCCGAGGAAGCCGCGCACGACCAGCCTGCGGGCCTCGTCGTGCGGGATGCCGCGGGCCTGGAGGTAGAAGATGTGCTCGTCGTCGAGGCGGCCGGAGGCGGAGGCGTGCCCCGCGCCGGCGACCTCGCCGGTGAGGATCTCGAGGTTGGGCACCGAGTCGGCGCGGGCGCCGTCGGTGAGGATGAGGTTGCGGTTGAGCTCGTAGGTGTCGGTGCCCTCGGCCTCGACCCTGATGATGACGTCGCCGATCCAGACGGCGTGCGCCTCCTCGCCCTGCAGCGCGCCGCGGTAGTCGACGTTGCTCTTGCAGTTGGGCTGCGAGTGGTCGACCAGCAGGCGGTGCTCGAGGTGCTGCCCCGCGTCCACGAAGTAGACGCCCGACATGTCGGCGTCGCCGCCCGCGGCGGTGTAGGAGACGCTGGGCGACAGGCGTACGAGGTCGCCGCCGAACGTCACCACGAAGCTGCGGAACGTCGCGTCCTTGGCGAGCTGGGCGTGGTGGGCCGAGACGTGGACCGCGTCGTCGTTCCAGTCCTGGAGGCTGACGACCTTGAGGCTGGCGCCCTCGCCGACGACGAACTCGATGTTGTCGGCGTAGACGGCGCTGCCCTTGTGGTCGAGCACGAGCACGGCCTCGGCCAGCGGCTCGACCTTGACCACGATGTGGCCGTAGGCGGCGCCGCCGGCGACGGCCTGCTCGCCGGTCAGCGTCAGCACGGTCGGCCTGGAGGTGACGGCCTCGCGCGGCACCGTGATGACGGTGGCCTTCTCGAAGCTGGTCCAGGCCTGGGCGCTGACCCGGTCGGACGGCACGAACGACGTGCCGAGGCGGGCGTCGTCGCGGCCGACCGTCTCGACGGTCACCTCGGGCGCCGCCTCGACGTCGACGCGGACGTGGCCGGCCGGCTCGGCCTTGCCGTTGTGCAGGCCCTTCAGGCGGGAGAGCGGCGTGAAGCGCCACGCCTCCTCGCGACCCGTCGGGACGTCGAAGTCGGCCAGGTCGAAGGACGACTTCTCGTGCAGGGTCGACAGGGGCTTCTCGTTCAGGCCCATCAGCCGACGGCTCCTTCCATCTGCAGCTCGATCAGCCGGTTGAGCTCGAGCGCGTATTCCATGGGCAGCTCACGCGCGATCGGCTCGACGAAGCCGCGCACGATCATCGCCATCGCCTCGTCCTCGTCGAGCCCGCGGCTCATGAGGTAGAACAGCTGGTCCTCGCTGACCTTGGAGACCGTGGCCTCGTGGCCCATCGAGACGTCGTCCTCGCGGACGTCGACGTAGGGGTAGGTGTCGGAGCGGCTGATCTGGTCGACCAGCAGGGCGTCGCACTTGACGGTGCTGGCACTGCCGTGGGCGCCCTCCTCGATCTGCACGAGACCGCGGTAGGAGGTGCGGCCGCCGCCGCGCGCCACCGACTTGGAGATGACGCTGGAGCTGGTGTTGGGCGCCAGGTGCACCATCTTCGAGCCGGCGTCCTGGTGCTGGCCCTCGCCGGCGAACGCGACGCTCAGCGTCTCACCCTTGGCGTGCTCGCCCATGAGGTAGACGGCCGGGTACTTCATCGTGACCTTGGAGCCGATGTTGCCGTCGATCCACTCCATGGTCGCGCCCTCGTAGGCGACGGCGCGCTTGGTGACCAGGTTGTAGACGTTGTTGGACCAGTTTTGGATGGTCGTGTAACGGCAGCGGGCGTTCTTCTTCACGACGATCTCGACGACCGCGCTGTGCAGCGAGTCGGAGGAGTAGATCGGCGCGGTGCAGCCCTCGACGTAGTGGACGTAGCTGTTCTCGTCGACGATGATCAGGGTCCGCTCGAACTGGCCCATGTTCTCGGTGTTGATCCGGAAGTAGGCCTGCAGCGGGATCTCGACCTCGACGTTCGGCGGCACGTAGATGAACGAGCCACCGGACCACACGGCGGTGTTGAGCGCGGCGAACTTGTTGTCGCCCACCGGGATCACCGAACCGAAGTACTCCTTGAAGATGTCCTCGTGCTCGCGCAGGCCCGTGTCGGTGTCGACGAAGATGACACCCTTCTCCTCGAGGTCCTCACGGATCTTGTGATAGACGACCTCGGACTCGTACTGGGCCGCGACGCCGGCGATGAGGCGCTGCTTCTCCGCCTCGGGGATGCCGAGCTTGTCGTAGGTGTTCTTGATGTCGGCGGGCAGCTCGTCCCAGGAAGCGGCCTGCTTCTCGGTCGAGCGCACGAAGTATTTGATGTTGTCGAAGTCGATGTCGGTGAGGTCGGAGCCCCACGTCGGCAGCGGCTTCTTGTCGAACAGGCGGAGGCCCTTCAGGCGAAGGTCGAGCATCCACTCCGGCTCGTTCTTGAGCGCGGAGATGTTGCGGACGACCTCCTCGGACAGGCCTCGCTTGGCCGCCGCACCCGCGGCATCCGGGTCGGCCCAGCCGAACTTGTAATTCCCGAGGCCTTCCAGCTCCGGGCGGTCGGTGACAGTCACCTTCCGGTCTCCTTGCTCTTGTCTTTATGTGCGGAATCGGCCAGGGACTGGGGGGACACGTGCGTGGTGCACACCCCGTCGCCGTGGGCGATCGTGGCCAGGCGCTGCACCGGGGTGCCGAGCAGCTGCGCGAACGCCTCCGTCTCGGCCTCGCACAGCTGCGGGAACTCCGCGGCCGCGTGAGCCACCGGGCAGTGGTGCTGGCAGAGCTGGTCGCCGCCGGACTTGGCCTTGGTGGCCGAGGCGGCGTACCCCTCCGCCGACAGAGCCTGCGCCAGCATCTGCACGCGCTGGTCCGCGGGCACCGTCCGCATGGCCGGCTCCAGCCGCTGAAGCAGGCTCGCCACCTGCTCGCGGGCGAAGTCGGCCACGGCTTCCTCTCCCATGCGCCGGGCCAGGAAGCGCAGCGCGCTCCCGGCCAGGTCGTCATAGGCGTGCTCGAAAGCACTGCGCCCCGCATCGGTGATCGCGAACAGCTTGGCCGGCCGTCCGCGCCCGCGCTGACCGCGCGGGCGGATCGTGCGAGGCTCGATCATCCCCTCGGCCACCAGGGCGTCGAGGTGACGCCGGACGGCGGCGGACGTGAGCCCGAGCCGCTCGCCCAGGGCGGCGGCCGCGATGGGACCATGCTCCAGGATCAGCCTGGCGACACGGGCGCGCGTGCCGCGCTCGCTGCCTGGCTCCATCGTGGACATGTTTTTCACAACATCAGTGTGCCGTAATTCCTTCCCGGTGCACAAACGGATCTGAGCAGGGGCGGGAATGGAATTTGTCACGCAGGGTAGGCTTACCTAACTTTTGTCGCCTTTGCCCGGCCCAGGATCGTGAACGACAGCGCCGAGCACAGGAAGAGCCCGAGCATGACACATGCCATGGGCAGCGCGGAGCCGGATCCGGCAAGTCCGACCAGCGGGGCGGCGGCCGCGCCCAGCGCGAACTGCAGCACGCCGGTCAGCGCCGAGGCGCTGCCCGCGACCTGGGCGGGCTGGGAGCCGAGCGCCAGCGCGCCGGTGCCGGGCAGGGTCAGGCCCTGGCCGAGCATGATGACGAACAGGCCCGCCACCACGCCCCACAGGCCGAGCCCGGCCAGCGCGGCGGTCAGCAGCAGCACCGCGCCCGCCAGCGAGGTGGCCAGGCCGATGCGGACCAGCAGGACGGGCGGCACCCGTCCCGACAGCCGGCCGCCGACCTGCGCGGTGATGGTCAGCGCCAGGGCGTTGAGCCCGAAGATGAGCGAGTACTGCTGGGGCGTGGCGCCGTACACCTCCTGGAGGACGAACGGCGAGCCGGAGATGTAGCCGAACATCGCGCCGAACGCCAGGCCGCCGGTCAGGGCGAAGCCCATGAACGTACGGTCGCGCAGGAGCTGCCAGAACGTGCCCACGGTGTGCTTGAGCCCGCCGGCCTCGCGCTGTCCCGCCGGCAGGGTCTCGCGCACGCCGGCCAGCACGGCCACCAGCAGCACGAGGCCCGCGAGGCTGAGCGCCACGAACACCCCGCGCCACGACGTGAACGCCAGCAGCTGCGCGCCCGCGATCGGGGCGAGGATCGGCGCGAGACCGCTGACCAGCATCAGCGTGGCGAAGATGCGGGCGATGGCGGCGCCGTCGTACAGGTCGCGCACGACCGCGCGCACGATGACCAGCGCGGCGCCGCCCAGCACGCCCTGCAGCAGCCGGAAGACGATGAGGGCCGGCACCGAGGTCGCGAACGCGCACAGCAGCGAGGCGGCCATGAATCCGGCGACGCCGATCATCAGCGGCACCCGCCGCCCGCGCACGTCGCTGAGCGGCCCGGCGACCACCTGGCCGACGGACACGCCGATGAGGCAGGCGGTCAAGGTGAGCTGCACCTGCGCGGGCGCGCTCAGCATCTCGGAGGTGATGGCGGGCAGCGCGGGGAGGTACATGTCGATGGACAGCGGGCCGATCGCCGACAGCGCGCCGAGGATCAGCAGCAGCAGTCCGCGGCGGCTCCTCCGCTCCTGCGGGACGGCCGTGCCTGCTGCGTTCTGTGCTGAACCAGGTGCTGCGGGTGTGGTGACGGACGGTGCTGCGGACGTGGCGGCTTCGGCCACGGACATGCGTGTTCCCCTCTCCCTCGTCGGCGCTGGCCCCCGAGGGCCGAGGTGTAGGAACGGTGTTCCGGTCCTCCTAATTCCCGGTTATCTGATATTTCCCGACTTTTCGCAAGAGCCACGCCCGCCGTCGCTCTCACCTGCGCGGCGAACCGCCCCGTGGAGTCCCTAAACTCGTGGCCATGGAATCCCGAGCCGCCGACCCGCTGCCAGGGCCGGTCCCACGGCAGCCGCCGGAGCCGGCCGTCGAGGTCGCCGGCCTGGTCAAACGCTACGGCGCCACCACGGCCGTCGACGGCCTCACCTTCAGGGCGGAACGCGGCGAGGTCACCGCGGTCCTCGGCCCCAACGGCGCGGGCAAGACGTCCACCGTGGAGATCTGCGAGGGGTTCCGCAGCGCCGACGGCGGCACGGTCAAGGTGCTCGGCCTCGCCCCGACGCGGCCTGAGCTGCGCGCCCGCGTCGGCATCATGCCGCAGGCCGGTGGCGTGCCGCCGGCCACGCGCTGCGCCGAGTGGCTGCGCCTGGTCGCCCGCTTCTACGCCCGCCCGCTCGACCCCGGTGCGCTGCTCGCGCGGCTGGGGCTGACCGAGCACGCCCGCACCCCGTTCCGGCGGCTGTCCGGCGGGCAGCAGCAGCGGCTGTCGCTGGCCGCGGCCGTCATCGGGCGTCCCGAGCTGGTCTTCCTCGACGAGCCGACCGCCGGCCTCGACCCGCAGGCCCGCCACGCGTGCTGGGACCTCGTCGGCGAGCTGCGCGGCGCGGGGGTCTCGGTCGTGCTCACCACCCACCACATGGACGAGGCCGAGCGGCTGGCCGACCACGTCGTCATCATCGACAGGGGCCGCGTGGTCGCCGAGGGCAGCCCGGCCTCGCTGACCGGGGCCGAGCGGCAGCTGCGGTTCAGGGCGCGTCCCGGTCTGGCGCTGGAAGAGCTGCTCAACGCGCTCCCCACGGGCAGCGCGGCCAAGGAGTCGCCGGCCGGCCACTACATCATCGAGGGCCTGGTCGGGCCCGAGCTGCTGGCGACCGTCACCGCCTGGTGCGCGGCCGAGGGCGTCACGGCCGACGACCTGCGCATCGAGCGGCGCACCCTCGAAGACGTCTTCCTCGAGCTGACCGGCAAGGAGCTGCGATGACCGCGCTCGACCTCACGCCCGCGCCCGGCGCGGCGCCGTTCCCGCGCATGGTGCTGGCGCAGGCCGGCGCGGAGATGCGGGCCACGCTGCGCAACGGCGAGCAGCTGCTGCTGACGCTCATCATCCCCGTGCTGCTGCTGACCGGCTTCTCGCTGGCGCCGCTGATCGACGTGGGCGGCGGCCGGCGGGTCGACTTCCTGGTGCCGGGGGTGCTCGCGCTGGCGGTCATGTCCACCGCCTTCACCGGGCAGGCCATCGCCACCGGCTTCGAGCGCCGCTACGGCGTGCTCAAGCGGCTGGGCGCGACGCCGCTGTCCAGGAGCGGGCTCATGCTGGCCAAGACGGCGGCCGTGGTGGGCGTCGAGCTGGTGCAGGCCGCAGTGATCGTGGCCGTGGGGCTGGCGCTGGGCTGGCGGCCGCACGGGTCGTTCCTGGGCGCGGCGCTGCTGATCGTGGCGGGCACGGCGGCCTTCAGCGGGCTGGGGCTGCTCATGGCCGGCACGCTGCGGGCCGAGGCCACGCTGGCCGCCGCCAACCTGGTCTACCTGGTGCTGCTGGGGGTGGGCGGGGTGATGTTCCCGCTGAACGCGTTCCCGGAGGGGGTGCGGCCGGTGCTGGAGGCGCTGCCCATCGGGGCGCTGACCGGCGGCCTGCGCTCGGTGCTCGCCGACGGCGCCGCGCTCCCGCTCATGCCGCTCGCCGTGCTCGCCGCGTGGGCGGTGCTGTCGCTGGGGCTGGTCTCGCGGACGTTCCGCTGGGAGTGACGCTCAGCTTCCTGTCTCCGTGGCGGCGCGCAGGGCGCCGTAGCGGCGGCGGCTGAGCACGGCCACCGCCGTCAGCGGCACGGCGGCGGCCGCGGCCAGGCCGAACAGCAGCGCGTACCGTCCGTCCTCGGCGAGCGGGCCCGCCGCCCACGACGCGACCGCGCTGCCGACGAACAAGGCGCAGGCGAAGAACGCGATCGTGGTCCCCCTGGCCTCGGGCACGACCGAGGTGGCCCAGGTCTGCAGCGAGGAGTGCAGGAACGACCAGCCGCCGCCGAGCAGCAGCGCGGTGACGGCCACCAGCGGCACGTTGACGTGCACGCTCACCAGGGCGAACCCGAGGCACAGCTGCGCGCCGCCGACCAGCATGAGCACGGGTGCGGGCCAGCGTCCCGAGAGCGTCTTGACCAGGCGGGAGAAGCCCCAAAGGCCCAGCCCGTACGCGGTGATGGCCAGGCCCGCCACGGCGGCGGCCAGCCCGGTGTGCTGCAGCGCGGTGGCGAGGAACGGCATCGCGCCCAGCATGATGGCCCCTTCGGCGAACGCCAGCCCGAACACCAGCAGCGCCCACCGCTGCCCGAGCACCGCCCCCAGATGCCCGGCGACGCTCCTGCCCGCTCCCGCGTGCGCGGGCGGCTCAGGCAGTGAGCGCAGCGCGAGGGCGCAGACCAGCGCGCACACCGCCGGTACGGTGAACGCCACCCGCCAGTCCACGAACCCCGCCACGACCCCGCCGAGCCCGGTGGCCAGCGCCGTGCCGAGCGCGGCGGCGGCCATGAGGTCGGTGAGCGCGCGCTGGCGTACGGAGGGCGCGACGGTGTCCCCCACGTACGTCAGGCCCGTCGGGATGACCGCGCCGAAGCACGCGCCCGTGACGACCCTGGCCAGCACCAGCGCCCACAGCACCGGCATCAGCGCGGAGACCGCGCCCGCCACGGCGGCGCCGGACAGCGCCCAGCGCATCACCCGCACCCGCCCGAACCGGTCGGACAGCAGGCCCCACAGCGGCTGGGTCAGCCCGTACGCCAGGTAGTAGCCGCTGGCGGCGGTGACGGAGGCCGACAGCGAGACGTCCAGGTCGGCGGCGATGAGCACGAGCATGGGGCTCACCGCGAACCGGTCGAAGCTGCTGACGAAGGAGGACACGGACAGGGCCAGCGGCGGCCGGGCGAGGTTCACCCGCGGGGTGGGGGCTTTCATGAATCCCTGGTGGTTTTGTCCGGAAATATGAGCCATTACGAGCCAACCGTCAGTAGTACCACCTCAAGCTGGGAATGTCGCCTGACCTGGGTAAGCTCAGACGGTTGTCCCGCACCACCGAGGAGTTCCGTGACCGACTTCGCCCTCGATGATCCGCTCGACCGCGGATCCCGCCTGAGCGGCGCCGGCAACCTGCTGCGCAGCGCCGCCGACTCGATCCCGCCCACGGGGCTCGTCCTGCTCGGCATCTTCTCGGTGCAGCTGGGCGCCGGGTTCGCCAAGGAGCTGTTCGGGGTGCTGCCGCCGAGCGCGGTGGTGTTCCTGCGCATCGCGGCAGGGGCGCTCATCATGGGGGCGTTCGTCCGGCCCAGGCTGAGGGGGCTCTCCTGGCGTGACTGGGCGGTGGGCGCCGGGTTCGGCATCACGCTCGCCCTCATGAACCTCGTCTTCTACGAGGCGCTCGCGCGGCTGCCGATGGGCATCGCGGTGGCGATCGAGTTCCTCGGGCCGCTCGGCGTCGCCGTGGCGGCCTCCCGGCGGCGCATCGACCTGCTGTGGGTCGGGCTGGCGGGCGCCGGCGTGGTGCTGCTGGCCCCGTGGGGCGAGTCCGACACGGTGAGCTGGCTCGGCATCGCGTTCGCGCTGATGGCGGGCGTGTTCTGGGCGGCGTACATCCTGCTGTCGGCCGCGGCCGGGCGCCGCTTCCCCGGGACGAGCGGGCTCGCGTTCGCGATGATCGTCTCGACCGTGGTGATCGCGCCCGTCGGCGTCACCACCGGCGGCGCCGACCTGCTGCAGCCCGAGCTGCTGCTCATCGGGCTCGGCGTGGGCCTGCTGTCGTCGGTGATCCCCTACTCGCTGGAGCTGCAGGCGCTGCGGCGGATGCCCAAGCACGTCTTCGGCATCCTCATGAGCATGGAGCCGGCCGCGGCGGCGCTGATCGGCGTGCTGCTGCTCGGCGAGATCCTGCACGTGCAGCAGTGGGCGGCGATCGTGTGCATCGTGGCCGCCAGCCTCGGCTCGACGAGGACGGGTCCCAGGAGCCGCAGGGCCCGGGGATAGTCACGAGGGTTCCGCCGCGCGCCCGTGGGATGGGGTCTCTCGGGCGCGCGGCGGTGGGCTCGGCTCGGTGGGCGGGGTGTGCCGAGCCCGGGAAGGTCAGCGGAGTGCGGGAGTCCGCTTGACCAGGCATGCGCCATCAGCGGATGCGGGTTGACCGCAGCCGTCGTGGACGAGAATGGTGGGACCGCCGGCGTTCGCCGCTCTGGCAGCCCGCATCGAGATTACCCCTATCGGGGAGTGCTCGATCCGTGAATGTCGGAACTTGCGGTCAGTGCAGCGTTCTGTTCCCCGCTCAGTGTTCGCTCAGTGTTCTGCCCAGATGCCTCGTACGTGGCCGATGTGCTCGGCCATCAGGTGCCCGACCGCCTTGCCGTCGCCGCTCTTGAGCGCGTCGAGCAGTTGCAGGTGCTCCCTGGCCGAGTCGGTCAGCGTGCCGCGCTCCGACAGCTGCGACAGGCCGTACAGCCTGGCCCTGTTGCGCAGGTCGCGGACCACCGACACCAGGTGCGCGTTGCCGCTCAGCGACAGCAGCTCGACGTGGAAGCGCAGGTCGGCGTCCACGTACGCGAGCAGGTCGCCCCGCTCGCTGGCCGAGACGATCTCCTCGGCGATGGGCCGCAGCCGCTCGAACTCCTCCGCCCGCGAGCTGTCGGCCAGCCGCGAGACCGTCGGCACCTCGATGAGCTGGCGGATCTCGGTCAGCTCGTCGAGGTCGCGGTCGGACAGCTCGGTCACCCTGAAGCCCTTGTTGCGCACCGCCTCGACCAGGCCCTCCTTGGCCAGGTCGAGCATCGCCTCGCGGACGGGCGTCGCCGAGACGCCGAACTGGGCGGCCAGCACCGGCGCGGAGTAGACCACGCCGGGGCGCATCTCACCCGTGATCAGCGCGGCCCGCAACGCGTGCGCCACCTGCTCGCGCAGGCTCTGGCGCTCTCCCACCATCGGCAGATCCAGCCGGTCGTCGGCAGTCATCCGCCCATCCCTTCTATGTCCACGCCTCGTAAGCGGCTGCCGCGACCACGAGGTCCTCCCACGCCATGCCGGTGCTCTTGAACACGCGCGGCCCCGGACCCGCGACCACCCTTCCGGCGATCAGGTCGGCGAGGTTACCGGCGAGATGGCGAGAGGTGATCGTACCCCGGCCGATCGGCACGAGGAGGTCTCCCGCCTCTTCCAGGGCGGCCGCCCTCGCCTCCACGACCACGGTGGCGCGCGCGACCAGGTCGTCGTCGAGCTCGCGGGCGCCGGGCTCGTGGGAGCCGACGGCGACGACGGTGACGCCGTCGCGGGCGAGCTTACCGGGGAACAGGGGGGTCCTGGCGGTGGTGCAGCACGCGACCAGATCAGCCCCGGCAACCGCCTCCGCCACCGCACCGTCCACCGGGACGACCTCCGCCACGGCACTGTCCACGGCACTGTCCACGGCACTGTCCACGGCACCGTCCACCGCGCCCGCCTTCATCACCGCCCGGCTCACCGCGGCCTCCCCTGCGTCCGCTGCCGGGGCGGCGGTGGGGGCCGCGGGCACGGCCTCGCGGTTGGTCAGGGCGCGGGCGGTGAGGCCCTGGGCGCGGCAGTGGGCGGCGAGCGCCTCGGCGCGGGCGGCGTCGCGGCCGACCACCGTGACCTCCTCGACGGGCCGCACCTCGCGCAGGGCCGCGACGTGCCCGTACGCCTGCGGCCCGCTGCCGAACACCACCAGCCGCCGCGCCCCCTCCTCGGCCAGGTGCCGGACGGCCAGGGCCGAGACGGCGGGCGTGCGCAGCGAGGTCAGCGCGATCCCGTCCAGGGCGGCGAGCGGCGCCAGGGTGTCGCCGTCGAACAGCAGGTACGTCCCCTGGATCCGGGGCAGCCCGCGCTCCGGGTTCCCGAAAGCGATGCTGACGACCTTGACGCCCGCATAGCGCCGGGTGGCGGCGGGCATGAGCAGCAGCTGCCCCGCGGCCACGTCCACGACCGGCCGCTGCGGCGTCGCCTCCGGATCGAGCCCGGCCCGCAACGCCTCCTCCAGCACCGCCACGGCCCGCCCCATGGGCACCAGCCGCTCGACGGTGGCCGCGTCGAGATAGGGCAGCCCACCCGTCGGCGCGGTGATGGCCGGGCTCGCCGGCCCGCTCTCGTGTGGGCTCCCCGGCCCGGTCGTGGGTTGGCTCGCCGACCCGGCCAATCGCTCCTGCGGGTTGTCCGGCCCAGCGCCGGAGGCCCCGCTTCCCTGCCTTCCCGCCGGCGCGCTCATCGGAGCGTGAATCCGGTCGGGAACGGGTCGGCCGGGTCGAGCTCGAAGGTGTGCCGACCGGTCCTGTAGGCCGTGCCGTCGATCTCCGCCACCACGCCGTCGCTGGTCGTGGTGCCCACGCGGGCGGTGAAGACGCTGCCCACGACGCTCTCGTGCACCAGCGTCGCGGTCCCGTCGGCGTCGTGCAGCAGCGCCATGCGGGCGGCCGTGCCGGAGCCGCAGGGCGAGCGGTCCACCTCGCCGTCGGCGAAGACGGTGACGTTGCGCTGGTGCCGTACGCCGTCCAGGCCGGGCAGGTCCTCGTGGAAGATCACGCCGTACACGCCGGAGAGCCGCTCGTCCGACGGGTGCCGGGTGGCGGGGTGGCCGGCCAGCGCCGCCTTGATGCGGCGGGCGTGCTCGATGAGCGCGCCCAGGTGCCGGGGCTCGACGGTCAGGCCGAGGTCGGCGGCGGGCAGCGAGGCGTAGACGGCGCCGCCGTACGCGAGATCCACCAGGACGTCCCCGGCGGGCACGCCTCTGGCCAGGACGAAGGAGGGCACGTTGACGAAGGTGACGGTGTCGACGCGGCCGGCGGCGGTGCGTACGCGGGCGGTGACCCGCCCCGACGGCACGTCCACCACCACGTCGGCCACCCCGTCGGCAGGGGCCTCGACCAGCCCATCGTGCACCGCGTACGCGCCCAGCGCGATCGTGCCGTGCCCGCACGCGGTGGAGAAGCCGTCCTTGTGCCAGAACAGCGCTCCTAGATGCGCGCCCGGGTCGTCGGGCGGCACCAGGAAGCAGCCGTACATGTCGGCGTGGCCGCGCGGCTCGTTGCACAGCAGCCGCCGCACGTCGTCGAACTCGGCCATCGCCGTGGTGCGCCGGTCGAGCACCCCGGACCCGGCGATCTCGGGCACCCCGCCGGTGACGATGCGGAACGGCTCACCGCCCGTGTGGTAGTCGACGGTCGTGATCATCGCGGCGTCCTCACAGCTCGAAACCGGCGGGGAACGGGTCGCGAGGGTCGAGGAAGTATTGGGCGGTGCCGGTGATCCAGGCCCGCCCGGTGATCGAGGGCAGGATCGCGGGCTGCCCGCCCACCTCGGTCTCCTCCAGCACCCGGCCGATGAACCGGGTGCCGATGAACGACTCGTTCACGAACTCCTTCCCGGTCTCCAGCTCGCCGCGTGCGTGCAGCTGCGCCATGCGGGCGCTGGTGCCGGTGCCGCACGGCGAGCGGTCGAACCAGCCGGGGTGGATGGCCATGGCGTGCCGGGAGTGCGTGGCGTCGGAGCCCGGCGCGGCGAAGTAGACGTGGTGGCAGCCGCGGATGCGGTCGTCCTCGCGGTGCACCGGCTCGTCGGCGGCGTTGATCGCCTCCATGGTGGCCAGGCCGGCGGCGATGATCTCGTTCTTCGCGGCGCGGTCGAACGGCAGGCCGTAGTGGTCGAGGTTGACGATGGCGTAGAAGTTGCCGCCGTAGGCCAGGTCGTACGGGATCTCCCCGAACCCCGGCACGCTCACCTTGGCGTCCAGCCGGTCGCAGTAGGACGGCACGTTGCGCAGCGTCACCGACATGGCCATGCCGTCCTCGACCTCGACGTCCACCTCGACGAGCCCGGCGGGCACCTCCAGGCGCACGGTGGTGACCGGCTCGACGACCTCCACCATGCCGGTCTCGACCAGCACGGTCGCCACCCCGATGGTGCCGTGGCCGCACATCGGCAGCAGCCCCGACACCTCGATGAACAGCACCCCGAAGTCCGCGTCCGGCCTGGTCGGCGGCTGCAGGATGGCGCCGCTCATGGCCGAGTGGCCGCGCGGCTCGGTCATCAGCAGGGTGCGGATGTGGTCGAGGTTGTCGCGGAAGTAGACGCGCCGCTCGGCCATGCTCGCGCCGGGGATGACGCCGATGCCGCCGGTGATGACGCGGGTCGGCATGCCCTCGGTGTGGGAGTCGACGGCGTGGAAAACGCGCTTTGTCCTCATCGCAGCCCTTCTGCCAGTGCCTTCTCGGTCGCCGCCCGCACGATAGCGGCCTGCTCGTCGGTGAGCGGCTGCCTGGGCGGCCTGCACCGGCCGCCGTGCCGGCCCGCCAGGTCCATCGACAGCTTGATGGCCTGCACGAACTCGGTCTTGGAGTCCCAGCGCAGCAGCGGGTGCAGGCTGCGGTAGAGGGGCAGCGCCGTCTCCAGGTCGCCCGCCACCGCCGCCCGGTAGAGCGCGGCGCTCGACTCGGGCAGCGCGTTCGGGTAGCCGGCGATCCACCCCTTCGCGCCCGCGATCGCCAGCTCGAGCAGCACGTCGTCGGAGCCGATCAGCAGGTCGAGCTCGGGGGCCAGCTCGGCGATCTCGTACGCCCGCCGCACGTCCCCCGAGAACTCCTTGATCGCCACGATGAACCCCTCTTCATGCAGCCTGGCGAGCAACGCGGGGGTCAGGTCGACCTTGGTGTCGTAGGGGTTGTTGTAGGCCACGACCGGGATGCCCACCTCGGCGACCTGCGCGGAGTGCTCCATGACGGCCCGCTCGTCGGCCCGGTAGGTGTTGGGCGGCAGCAGCAGCACCGAGCCGCAGCCGGCCTCGGCCGCCTGCTCCGCCCAGCGGCGCGACTCGCCCGCGCCGTACGCGCCGACCCCGGCCATCACCCGTGCGCCGCCCACGGTCTCGACGGCGGTCTCGATCACCTTGGCCCGCTCGTCGTGGGTGAGGGTCTGGTATTCGCCGAGCGAGCCGTTCGGCACGACGCCGTCGCAGCCGTGCTCGACCAGCCAGGCGCAGTGCTCGGCGTAGCGGCCGTAGTCGACCGACAGGTCGTCGCGCAGGGGCAGCGCGGTGGCGACCATGATGCCGTGCCAGGGCTTGCTGCGGTTGTCCATCGGGGCAGTCCTCCAGGGGTCAGTGAGCGGGGCGCTCGTCGGGGTCGGTGGTGAGCTCGGCCAGCGCGCCCAGCGTCACCGGCTGGGCGATCGGGCGGCGCGGCGGCTGCGGCGGCTCCCCGGCCAGGCAGGAGACGGCGTAGCCGCAGATGCGGCCCTGGCACCAGCCCATGCCGGGGCGGGCCAGGAGCTTGACGGCGCGGGCGTCGGTGGCGCCGAGCTCCTGCGCCTCGCGTACGCGCGCCAGCGGCACCTCCTCACACCGGCACACGAGTGTGTCGTCACGCAACCAGGTACGCCACCCCGCCTTGACCGGGTACGCCTCCTGCAACGCCGCTCCGAACCCCCGCCCCCGCTCCCGCCGCCGCAGCAGCACCGCAGGAACACCGTCGCCCCCAGCGCCCGGCCCTGCCGCGGCGCGGCCCGTGGCGGCGGAGCGACCGGCGGCGCTGGAGCGGCCCGCGTCGGGGGTGCGGCCGGCGGCGGCGGCGATGGCGTGGCCGGCGATGCGGCCCTCCAGTTCGGCGGGCCGCCATCCGGCCACGCCGGTGGGCTCGCCGGCCGCCCAGACGCCGGGGACGCTGGTGCGCAGGACGACGTCCACGTCGAGCACGGGGCTGCCGTCCACGTCGTGCCTGGTCGCGCAGCCGAGCTGGGTGCCGAGCTCGATCTGCGGCACGAACCCGTAGCCCACGGCCACGGTGTCGCACTCGACGACGCGGGTGGCCAGCACGTTCCAATCGGCGTCGAGCCTGGCCACGGTGACGGCTTGGACCTCGCGCTCGCCGTGCGCGGCCACGACCGCCTGTCTGGTCCGGTACGGCACCCGATGCCGGGCCAGCGCGGCGGTGTACCCGGTGGCCTCCCCCGCCTTGCCCAGGGCCCGCAGGGGATGCCTGGCCAGCCCGAACCCGCCGTTGGCCTCGTGCACACCGAGCACCCGCGCCCCGGCCGCGGCCAGCCCGGCCGCGACCGGCAACAGGAACGGCCCCGTACCGGACACCACGATCCGCCGCCCCGCGACCACCCCGGCCCCCTTGAGCAGCGCCTGCGCACCACCGGCGGTGAGCACCCCGGGCAGATCCCAGCCGGGGAAGGGCAACGGCCGATCGTGCGCACCGGTCGCGATCAGCAACCGCCGGCCGCGCACCTCGACAACGCGCTCCCCATCGGGGCCGCGCGTGGCGCAGTGCACGAGGAACTCGCCGTCGGGTTGGCGGGAGACGTTCCAGACCTGGTGGCGCAGCAGCACGTCGGCGCGCGCCTCCAGGGCCCGCGCCTGGCGCAGGAATCGGGCGAGGTCGGGCGAGACCTTCCCGCCGGCCTCCTCGGCGGCGGTGTGGCGAAAGTACTGGCCGCCGAGCCGGAGGCCCGAGTCCAGCAGGGCCACGCGCAGGCCGGCCAGGGCCGCTGTGAGGGCTCCTGCCACCCCCGCCGGGCCGCCGCCGATCACCACGAGGTCGTATGTCCCGCCGTCGCGAACCCCGCCACCGATCACGGTGCCGTCGGTCGATGGGTTGCTCATGCCGTCGTCACCTCGTCCCCGGGAGCCGCCTCCAGGAGGCAGGCGCGCTCGGGCGCGCGGCCGTTCACCGAGATGAGGCAGTCGAAGCAGACGCCGATGCCGCAGAACAGCCCGCGCGGCCGACCGCCGAAGCGGGTGCTGCGCCATGACCGCACCCCGGCCGCGTGCAGGGCCGCGCCGATGGTCTGGCCGGGCACGACCGGCACCTGCCGGCCGTCCACGGTGATGTGGAAGGTCATGCGGCCTCCTCCGCGAAGCGGTCGGGACGGAAGGGGTGCAGGTCGAGCGCGGGCCGCTCGCCGGTGAGCAACTGGGCGAGCAGGTGCCCGGTGGCGGGCGCGAGCCCGATGCCGGCGCCCTCGTGCCCGCAGGCGTGGTAGAGCCCCGGTACGCGCGGATCGGCGCCGATGACGGGCAGGTGGTCGGGGCAGTACGGCCGGAACCCGCAGTAGGACCTGATGGCCCGGACGCCGCCCAGCGCGGGGAACAACTCGACCGCCTGCCGGGCGAGCCGGGCGAGCACGGGCACGGAGGTGGTGCGGTCGAACCCGACGCGTTCCCTGCTGGCCCCGATGAGCACGGTTCCGGCGGGGGTGCCCTCGATGACGGCCGAGGTCTCCAGGCCGGCGTTGTCGCTGGCGACGTTGGTGACGTAGGCGGCGGTGTAGACCTTGTGCCTGATGAGCGGCTGGCTGAGGGGCTCGGTGACGAGGATGAAGCCGCGCCGCGGCAGGATCGGCAGCTCGACCCCGGCGAGCGCGGCGACCTCGCCGCCCCAGGTGCCCGCCGCGTTGACGACGGCGCCGCCGAGCACGTCGCCCTGGGTGGTGCGCACACCGGTGAGCCGGTCGCCGGAGCGCAGGAACCCGGTGACCTGGGCGCCGAGCCGCAGCCGCAGCGTCCCCTCGCCGAAGCTCTCGGCGCCGTGCCTGAGCAGGGTGGCGGCCGCGAGCATGGGCTGGACCTGGGCGTCCTGCGGGTAGAAGACCCCGCCGGCCAGCCCGTCCGCGAGGTGCGGCTCGTAGTCGCGCAGCCCGGACGCCGGGACGAGGCGGTGCTCCACGCCCTGCTGCCCGGCCAGGTCGGTGAGCGCGACCATGACTTTCTCGGTCTCGGCGACGACGAGCCCGCCCTTGGGCTCGAACTCGAACCCGCCGTGCTCGGCCAGCTCGCGCCACAGCCGGTTGGACAGCACCGCCAGCTCCAGCTCGGGCCCCGGCTCCTTGTCGGAGACCAGCACGTTGCCCTCGCCCGAGCCGGTCGTGCCGCCGGCCACGGGCCCGCGATCGATCACGGTCACGTCGAGTCCCGCGCGCGCGGCGTAGTAGGCGCAGGCCGCGCCCACGACTCCGGCGCCGACGACGATCACGTCGGACATCACCACCTCCTCCCAGTAATATGTCACATACCTTGAGGACTTGAGAAGCCCGTACCAGCGGGTCCGGTGGCCGATGGCGGGACCGCCCGGTCCGGCCCCTACCATCGATGACGTGAAGCTACCCGCCGACAGCACCAACCCCTTCGTCCGGCTCCTGCGCTCCTTCTGGGTCCCGACCGAACGGTCCATGCGGGCATGGGCGCTGGCGTCCGTGGTGGTCAACGCCGGCATCACGGTCACCGGGGCGGGGGTGCGGGTGACCGCCTCCGGGCTGGGCTGCCCGACCTGGCCGCGGTGCACGCCCGACAGCTTCGTCCCCGTGCTGCATCCCGAGGTCGATCCGCTCAACATGGCGGTGGAGTTCGGCAACCGGCTGCTGACGTTCCTGGTGCTGGCCGTGGGCGTGGCGTGCGTGCTCGCGGCGCTGCGGATGGCGCCCCGGCGCACCTCCCTCGTCCGGCTGGCCTGGCTGCAGCCGGTCGGCATCGTCGCCCAGGCGCTGTGGGGCGGGCTGGTGGTCAACACCATGCTCAACCCGTTCACGGTCGGCATGCACTACCTGATCTCCAGCGGCCTCATCGCGGTCTGCTGGCTGCTCTACGCGCGCTCCGGCGAGGGCGACGCCCCCGTGCGGCGCATCACCCACCGCGACATCAGGCGGCTCGGCCACGTGCTGCTGGCCGCCGTGTTCGTGCTGCTGGTGGTGGGCGTCGGGGTCAGCGGCACCGGCCCGCACTCGGGCGACGCGCTGGCCTCCCGCTTCGACTTCGACATCGAGGCCATCGCCCGCTTCCACGCCGACATCGCCTACGCCGTGGTCGGGCTGACGTTCGCGCTGCTGTTCGCCCTCCACGTGACCAACGCGCCGCGTCCGGCCCGGCGGGCCGCGCTCGCGCTGTTCGGGGTGGAGCTGCTGCAGGGCGTGATCGGCTACACGCAATGGTTCCTCGCCGTGCCGGCGATGCTGGTGCTGCTGCACGTCCTCGGCTCGACCCTGGTGTGGATCGCCGCGCTGCGGGTCGTCACCTCGCTGCGGTCTCGCGACCGCGAGCCCGCCCCCGTGAGCCCCTCCCCCACCGAAACAGCCGCCGCCCTCTGATCGGATATGCCAGGGTTTGAGGGGTGATGTCCGCCACTCCCCCGGCTCCGAAGAGGTGCGATTTGCTGGGAAAAGTCCACCTCTCCCGTAAGGCGCTCCGCCGCACGTACCAGGGGCTGGTGCTGGCCAGCGTGCTCGCGCTGGCCCCCATGACGTGGGCCTGGCTGAGCAGCTACGGGCATCGGACCACGGTGGAGGACACGGCCGAGGACCAGGGCTGGCAGGCGCGGGTGCCGGCCGCGCAGGCCGCGCTCGTGCTGGGCGCCGGCCTGTACGACGGCGTCCACCCCAGCCCGATGCTGGCCCGCAGGCTCGACATCGCCGCCGACCTCTACCGGAGCGGCAAGGTGCGCGCCCTGCTGCTGTCGGGCGACAACAGCCGCGCGGACTACGACGAGCCGACGGCGATGCGCGACTACCTGCGCGCCAGGGGCGTGCCCGACGCCGTGATGGTGCTCGACTACGCCGGGTTCGACACGTGGGACTCGTGCGTGCGGGCCCGCCGCGTCTTCGGCGCCGAGCAGGTCACCGTGGTGACCCAGGAGTTCCACATCCCCCGCGCGGTGACGTTGTGCAGGGCGGCGGGGCTGGAGGCGTTCGGGGTGGGCGACGACTCGGCCAGGCGCTACGCCGCCACCACCTACGCCGGTGCCGCCCGCGAGCTGTTCGCCACCGGCAAGGCGTTCGCCGACGCCGTGATCCTGCGCTCCGACCCCGTCTTCCCGGGGCCGCGCGAGGTCTCGCTCACGCGGATCCTGGCAGAGCCACTGGCCGCGTCAGGTGGGGGCGCCGGGAGCGTAGCCGGGCGGGGGTGAGCCCCGCGCCGCCGAGCGCGCGTGGATCGACGGCACGGGGAAGTCGGCCCTGGCCGTGCTCATGCACTCCAGCAGCGCCCGCTGCTCCTCGTGGAAGGTGTGCTCGTCGACCATGTGGCGGGCCGCCCGCTCGTGCAGCAGCCCCAGCTCGGTGGCGGCGAGCTGGTAGTCGCGCATGGCGCGCACGCCGGCCTTGCCGCCGTGGGCGCGGGCCCACTGCCGGGCCTGGCGGCGCCGCGAGAAGGCCGAGAGCATGTAGATGTCGGCCTGCGTGACGAGCTTGGTCGGCTCGTACGGCGGCAGGTAGCGCTGGATGAGCGCCACGATGCGCCGCCGGTCCCTGAACACCACGCCGATGAGCACCACCAGCACGACCAGCAGCGCCAGGTAGGCCACCACGAGCCCGGGGAACCCGCCGTAGGAGGCCAGGCCGTTCCACAGCCCGTGCAGGATCATCGCGCCGGTCCAGCCGGCCAGCACGTACGTGGTGCGCTCAGGCCCGCTGCGCTGCGCCGCGTACGCCACCGCGACCCCGATCATGGAGCTGAACAGCGGGTGGGCCAGCGGCGACAGCACCCCGCGCAGCACCACCGTGACGGCCAGCCCCTTGACGCCCGAGGTGGACAGGGCGCCGAGGTAGTAGCTGACGTTCTCGCTCATGGCGAAGCCGAGGCCGACCATGCTGGCGTAGATGACGCCGTCGGTGGGCCCGTCGAGCTCGGCCCTGCGGAAGCGCAGCAGGCCGAGCAGCACCAGCCCCTTCATCGTCTCCTCCACGACCGGGGCGCCGAACGTGGCCGCGATGTTGCGGGCGCTCGCCTCCGACAGCTTGGCGGTGTCGATGATGTAGTGCAGGTTGAGCGAGTTGATCACGCCGGCGACGAGCACCGCGATGCCTGCGCCCCAGGCGAAGGCGAAGATGAGGTTGCTGCGCGGCTCGGGTTCCATGCGGTCGAGCGCCAGCACCGCGGCGAGCAGCAGCGGCACCGGCGCGAGCGCGAGGGCGAGGGCGATGAAGAACTGCACCGGAGCGCCGTTGATCACGTCGAAGGAGAACGAGACGAGGGCGCAGATGCCGGTGACGACCAGCCCGATGATCAACGCGAACGACGGGCGGTCCTTCAACACCCAGCGTGGATCACGGGTCGCCATAGGGTGACTTTAACGGATCAGAGTGCCGGGGTCCGTGCGGGTCCGCGCAGTGCCGGTCGAGTCCCGGCACCCCGTGATCGACCTGCAGCGTCGTGTGACCGATCGCGAACCGCTCGTGCAGCAGGTCCGCGAGCCGGGTGCGCACCTGGTGGCAGTCGGAGCCGCGGGCCACGATCACGTGGGCCGACAGCGTCGGATAGCCACTCGTCACCGTCCAGACATGCAGGTCGTGCACCTCCTCCACGTCGGCGTCCGCGGCGAGCAGGCGGCCGATCTCGTCGGGGTCGAGGTCGCTGGGCGCCGCCTGGAGCAGCACGCGGCCGGAGTCGCGCAGCAGCCCCCAGCCGGCCTTGAGCATGAGCGCCGCCACCACGAGCGCGGCGATGGCGTCGGCCTGGCGGAAGCCGGTCAGCCAGACCACGAGGCCGGAGACGGCGGTGGCGACGAAGGCGTACATGTCGTTGAGCACGTGCTGGAAGGCGCCCTCGACGTTCAGGCTGCGCCGGTCCGCCTTCGACAGCAGCAGGGCGGCGCCCGCGTTGACCGCGATCCCGGCCACCGCGGTGACCAGCACGATCGGGCCGTGCACGTCGGGCGGCTCCAGGATGCGGTGCACGCCCTCGTACACGAAGTACGCCACGAGCAGCAGCAGCGTGACGCCGTTGATCTGCGCCGAGAGGATCTCGGCCCGCTTGTAGCCGAAGGTGTAGGCGCCCTTGGGCGGGCGGGCGGCGATGCGCATGGCGACCAGCGCCAGCGCGATCGCGCTCGCGTCGGTCAGCATGTGGGCGGCGTCGGAGATCAGCGCGATCGAGTTGGCGACCACGCCGGCGACCACCTCGGCCACCATGAAGGTGAGGATGAGCGCGAGCGCGCCCCACAGGTAGCGCTTGTCGGCTTCCTGGCTCAGGGCATGCCCGTGCCCGTGCCCCCCGCTCATCCCGTCTCCTTCAGATGCTCCCGGCTCAGGTCGAGCAGCATGCGGACGTGGGCGTCGGCCAGCCGGTAGTAGATCGTCCTGCCGGCCCTGCGGCTGGCCACGATCCCGGCCGTGCGCAGCAGGCGCAGCGCGTGGGAGACGGCGGTGTCGGTCACCTCGACGGCGTCCGCCAGGTCGCACACGCACAGCTCGCCCGCCTCCAGCAGCGCGTACAGCAGCCTGGCCCTGGTGGGGTCGCCGAGCAGGCGGAACAGCTCGGCCAGCCGGGTGGCCTCCTCAGGCGTCACGAGCCGGTCGCGGGTGGCCGCGACCCTGGCGGCGTCGGCCTCCGGCACTGCGCATCCGTCCAGGCTGGTGACAACATCTGAAGAGGTGTTCATATGTGCATGATACGAACGTGAAAAAGCCCGGCGCAATGGCCGGGCCGGAAAAGTCAGGACAAGAGGGGATCGATCGCCACGGCGAGGAACAGCAGCGCCAGGTAGGCGTTCGACCAGTGGAAGAAGCGCATCGGCCGCAGCTGCACGCCCGTCTTGCCGGCGTTGAGCCTGGCCAGCAGGCGGTGCACCTCCCACAGGCACATCGCGCCCAGCACGGCCGCCACCACCGGGTAGAACAGCGTGGTGCCCGCCACCGGCCACAGCGCCAGCGAGCACAGCACGGTCGCCCAGGTGTAGGCGATGGACTCCAGCACCACCCGCCGCTCGGTGGCCACCACCGGCAGCATCGGCACCTTCGCCGCCGCGTAGTCCTCCTTGTAGCGCATGGCCAGCGTCCAGGTGTGCGGCGGCGTCCAGAAGAACACCACCCCGAACAGCACCAGCGGCGCCCAGTCGAGCCGCTCGGTGATGCCGGCCCAGCCGATCATCACCGGCATGCAGCCCGCGATGCCGCCCCACACGATGTTCTGGGCCGTGCGGCGCTTGAGGATCATCGAGTAGACCAGCACGTAGAACAGGATCGCGCCGAGCGACAGCAGCGCGGCCAGCCAGTTGGTGGTCAGCCACAGCCCCAGCGTGGACGCCACGCCCAGCGCGACGCCGAAGATCAGCGCGTTGCGCGGCGACACCTGGTGCCGGGCCAGCGGCCGCCTGCGGGTGCGCCGCATCTTCTGGTCGATGTCGCGATCCACGTAGCAGTTGAGCGCGTTGGCGCTGCCCGCCGATAGGGTGCCGAACACCATGACCGAGATCGACGTCCACAGCGGCGGCAGGCCGCCTGCTGCGAGGAACATCACCGGCAGTGTCGTGATCAGCAGCAGCTCGATGATCCGCGGCTTGGTGAGAGCGATGTAGGCCTTGACGGTCATGCCGATCGAGCGCGGCGCCTCCACCTGCGGAGAGGGGGCCGTCGCCTGCCTGTTGGTCAGCACCGTCAAGGCGCTTCCAGCCTGTCGGAAGTCAACGCGTAACCTCTGATTAGAGCGGATCCATGGGCGGGCGCCGGAACGCCCCTGCGAACAAACAAACTGTAGTCGCAGGGTGAGCCGGTCCGGCCAATGGGGGGCTTGAGCCGTACATGGACACGCGAGGGTGGAATGGGAATCGATCGCCCTGCCGCCTCGGTTAGTGTCCCGTGTAGGCGCGGGCCACGCGATCTCGCGGCCGATCGTGCGGGCCGCGGGCGGGACAAGCCACAACCAATGACAACTAGATTCCGGAGATCGAGCACTTGAGCACCGAACTCGTGCCAGCCCTTGAATGGACCGACCTCGACAAGAAGGCGGTCGACGTCGTCCGGGCACTGGCGATGGACGCAGTGGAGAAGGCGGGCTCGGGTCACCCCGGCACCGCCATGAGCCTGGCCCCCGCCGCCTACCTGTTGTTCCAGCACGTCATGCGGCATGACCCGACCGATCCTTCGTGGATCGGGCGTGACCGCTTCGTGCTGTCGTGCGGCCACACCAGCCTGACGCTCTACCTCCAGCTCTACCTGTCGGGCTACGGGCTCACGCTGGACGACCTGAGGCGGCTGCGCCAGTGGGACAGCCTGACCCCCGGCCACCCCGAGCACGGCCACACCGCGGGCGTCGAGACCACGACGGGCCCGCTCGGCCAGGGCCTCGGCAACGCGGTCGGCATGGCGATGGCGGCCCGCCGCGAGCGCGGCCTGTTCGACCCCGACGCCGCACCGGGCACCTCGCCGTTCGACCACCACATCTGGTGCTTCGTCAGCGACGGCGACATCGAGGAGGGCATCAGCCACGAGGCCAGCGCGATCGCCGGCCACCAGAAGCTGGGCAACCTCGTGGTCGTCTACGACGACAACCACATCTCCATCGAGGACGACACCCAGATCGCCAAGTCCGAGGACGTCGTGGCCCGCTACGAGGCCTACGGCTGGCACACCGAGAGCGTCGACTGGACCGCGACCGGCGACTACGTCGAGGACGTCCAGGCGCTCTACGAGGCGCTCCAGGCGGCCAAGGCCGAGACCGACCGCCCGTCGTTCATCCGGCTGCGCACGATCATCGGCTGGCCCGCGCCCAACAAGCAGAACACCGGCAAGATCCACGGCTCCGCCCTGGGCGAGGCCGAGGTCGCCGCCACCAAGGAAGTGCTCGGCATGGACCCGAGCAAGAGCTTCGACGTGCCGGCCGAGGTGCTGGAGCACGCCCGCGGCATCGCCCAGCGTGGCCGCGCCGATCACGCCGACTGGGAGAAGCGCTACAGCGAGTGGCGCCTGGCCAACCCCGAGCGGGCCGCCGAGCTCGACCGCATCTCGCACCGCGAGCTGCCGGCCGGCTGGGCCACCGCGCTGCCGTCGTTCGACAAGGGCGCCTCGATCGCCACCCGCAAGGCCTCCGGCGAGGTGCTCAACGCGCTCGCGCCGGTGCTGCCCGAGCTGTGGGGCGGCTCGGCCGACCTGGCCGAGTCCAACAACACCACGATGAAGGGCGAGCCGTCCTTCATCCCGGAGGAATACCAGACCAAGGAGTTCCCCGGTAACCGCTACGGCCGCACGCTGCACTTCGGCATCCGCGAGCACGCCATGGGCGCCATCCTCAACGGCATCGCCCTGCACGGCGGCACCCGCCCCTACGGCGGCACGTTCCTGGTCTTCTCCGACTACATGCGGCCGTCGGTGCGCCTGGCCGCGCTGATGAAGCTGCCGGTCACCTACGTGTGGACGCACGACTCCATCGGCCTCGGCGAGGACGGCCCCACCCACCAGCCGATCGAGCACCTGTGGGCGCTGCGCGCGATCCCCGGCCTCGACGTGGTCCGGCCCGCCGACGCCAACGAGACGGCCTATGCCTGGAAGGCCGTGCTGGAGCACACCGACCGGCCCGCCGCGCTGGCGCTGACCCGCCAGAACCTCCCGGTCTACGAGGGCACCAGCGCCGACGGCGTGGCCCGCGGCGGCTACGTGCTGCGCGAGGCGTCCGACGGCCAGCCGAGGGTCATCCTCATCGCCACGGGCAGCGAGGTGCAGCTCGCCGTCGAGGGCCGCGAACTCCTGGAGTCGCAGGGCATCCCGACGCGGGTGGTCTCGATGCCGTGTGTCGAATGGTTCAAGGGGCAGGATTCCGCATATAGGCAGACGGTTCTGCCCTCGTCGATCCGGGCTCGGGTCGCGGTCGAGGCGGGCATCGCGCTCGGCTGGCACGAGTACGTCGGCGAGTGCGGCGAGGTGGTCAGCCTCGAACACTTCGGTGCTTCGGCCCCGTACAGGACTCTGTACGAGCAGTTCGGGCTGACGGCGGAGCGCGTGGCGGCCGCGGCGAGGGCGAGCCTGGCCAAGCTGGGTCAGGACAAGGGCGAGACGACGGGAAACTGAAGAAGAGATGAGCGAGATCCTCAACAAGCTGTCCGGCCAGGGCGTGGCCATCTGGCTCGACGACATCAGCCGTGAGCGGCTGCGCACCGGCAACCTCGAAGAGCTGATCCGCGCCAAGAACGTCGTCGGGGTGACGTCCAACCCGACGATCTTCGCCAACGCGCTCAGCAAGGGCGACGCCTACGACGCCCAGCTGCACGACCTCGCGGTCCGCGGCGTCGACGTCGGCGAGGCCGTGCGCGCCATCACCACCTACGACATCCGCTGGGCCGCCGACGTGCTGCGCCCGGTCTACGACTCCAGCGGCGGCGTGGACGGCCGCGTCTCGCTGGAGGTCGACCCGCGCCTGGCGCGCGACTCCGAGAAGACGATCGCCGAGGCCAGGGCGCTGTGGTGGCTGGTCGACCGGCCCAACCTGATGATCAAGATCCCGGCCACGGTGGAGGGCCTGCCCGCGATCACGCAGGCGCTGTCGGAGGGCATCAGCGTCAACGTCACGCTGATCTTCTCCCTCGAGCGTTACCGCGCGGTCATGGACGCCTGGCTCGCCGGCCTGGAGGCCGCGCAGGCCAAGGGGCTCAACCTGGCCACGATCGAGTCGGTGGCCTCGTTCTTCGTCAGCCGCGTCGACACCGAGATCGACAAGCGGCTCGACAAGCTGGGCAAGCCGGAGCTGAAGGGCAAGGCGGGCGTGGCCAACGCGCGCCTGGCGTACGCGGCGTTCGAGGACGTGATGAACTCCGAGCGCTGGCAGCGCCTGCGCGACGCCGGCGCCCGGCCGCAGCGGCCGCTGTGGGCCTCGACCGGCGTCAAGAACCCCGAATACTCCGACACCCTCTACGTCGACCAGCTCGTCGCGCCCGGCACCGTCAACACGATGCCGGAGAAGACGCTCGACGCCACGGCCGACCACGCCGCCATCTCGGGCGACACCGTGCGCCCGTTCTACGAGCAGGCCTGGAACACCATGGCCGCGCTCAAGGACGCCGGCATCGACTACGACGACGTCGTGAAGGTGCTGGAGGACGAGGGCGTGGAGAAGTTCGCGGCGTCCTGGAACGAGCTGCTCGAGAGCGTCACCAAGAACCTGGTTCCGTGATGGAGGTCTCCTACCGCGAGGAGGGGGTGGCATCCGCCGCCTCCTCCGTCGCGGGGCGCCTCGTCGCCGACGGCGTGCCCGCGCGGCTCGCCGGCGGCGACCCCACGTTGTGGGGTGAGGACGCCGAGGCGGAGGCGGCGGCCCGGCTCGGCTGGCTGTCGCTGCCCCGCCACTCCCGCGAGCTGCTGCCCGTGCTGGGCGAGCTCGCGGGCCGGGCCCGCGCCGCGGGCCTGACGAACGTGGTGCTGGCCGGCATGGGCGGCTCGTCGCTGGCGGCGCAGGTCATCTGCGACACCGCCGACGTGCCGCTCACCGTGCTCGACACGACCGACCCAGGCCAGGTCCGCAGGGCCCTGGCCGAGGGCCTTTCCGCCACGGTCGTGGTGGTGGCGGGGCGCAGCGGCTCGACGGTCGAGACCGACAGCCTGCTGCGCGTCTACGAGCAGCAGTTCGCCGACGCGGGGCTCGACCCGGCCGGCCACATCGTGATCGTCACCGCTCCCGGCTCGCCGCTCGAACGGCGGGCCGTGTCGGCCGGCTACCAGCTCGTGCCCGCCGCCCTCAGCGTGGGCGGCCGCTACTCGGCGCTGTCGGCGTTCGGGCTGGTGCCCGCCGCGCTGGCGGGGGCCGACGTGGAGCGCCTGCTGGACGACGCCGACGAGGTGTCGCCGCTGCTGTCGCGCGACACCGGCAACCCCGGCCTCGAGCTGGGCGCCGCGCTCGCCGGCGCGACGCTGGCCGGCCGCGACAAGCTGGTGCTCGAAGACCAGCTGACGGCCATCAACGGCCTGCCCGACTGGATCGAGGAGCTGGTCGCGGAGTCCACCGGCAAGCAGGGCAGGGGGATCCTGCCGGTGGTGGGCGCCGACCCCAACGGCACCCGCGACGAGCTGGTCGTCGCCATCGACTCCGACGTCGGCGACGTGCGGGTGGACGGGCCGCTGGGCGCGCAGTTCCTGGTCTGGGAGTACGCGACCGCCCTCGCCTGCTCGGTGCTGGGCGTCAACCCGTTCGACGAGCCCAACGTGGCCGAGTCGGCCGCGGGCGCCGACGCGCTGCTGGCCCTGCCCGACCTGCCGACCGGCGCGCCGTCGTTCGTGGACGGCCCGGTCGAGGCGTACGGCGCGGCGACGGCGAAGGACCTGCCCGGCCTGTTCGCCGAGCTGCTGCACGCGATCCCCGGCGACGGCTACCTCGCGGTCACCGCCTACCTCGACCGGCTGGCCGCCTTCGACGCCCTGGTGCCCGACGGCGCCGACTTCGAGCAGATGACCGACGCCTGGATGATGGCCGACCCGCTGACCCTGCGCACCCTGCTCGCGCTGCGCACCGACCGGCCGGTGACGTTCGGGTGGGGGCCGCGCTACCTGCACTCGACCGGGCAATACCACAAGGGCGGGCCACAGAACGGCGTGTTTCTGCAGATCACGGGGGCAGTGGAGGAAGACGTCGCCGTTCCCGGCCGGCCCTACACGCTGGGCCGGCTCCAGCTCGCGCAGGCGCTGGGGGACCTGGGGGCCCTGGAGACCCGCGGGCGCCCCGCCGTACGCCTGCATCTGACCGACCGCGCGGCGGGAGTCGCGCGTTTGCTCGCAGCCGCACAGGAGGCTTGAGATGACTGACCGCGCAGACCCCGCGGCATCCGCGAAGGAGCCCGTCGCCGCGGCTCCCGCGGAAGAGGCGCTCGCCGTGGCGTCGGCCGTCGCCGGCACTGCCACGACCGAGGCGGTGGCGGCGGCCAACCCGCTGCGCGACCCGCGCGACAAGCGGCTGCCCAGGGTGGCAGGGCCGTGCGTGATGGTGTTGTTCGGCGTGACGGGTGACCTGGCCAAGCGCAAGCTGTTGCCGGCCATTTACGACCTGGGCAACCGGGGGCTGCTGCCGCCCGGCTTCTCGCTGGTCGGCTTCGCCCGGCGCGATTGGAAGGACCAGGATTTCGCCCAGTTGACGTATGAGGCCGTCAAGGCGCATGCGCGGACGCCGTTCCGCGAGGAGGTCTGGAAGCAGCTGCGCGAGGGCATCCACTTCGTGCCCGGCGAGTTCTCCGACGACGGCGCCTTCGACGCGCTCGCCATGGCGTTGGCCGAGATCGACGAGACCCGGGGCACGGGCGGAAACTACGCTTTCTACCTGTCGGTGCCGCCGAAGTTCTTCCCCGTGGTGGTGGAGCAGCTCAAGCGCACCCGCCTGTCCGACGCCCCCGACGGCTCGTGGCGGCGCGTGGTGATCGAGAAGCCGTTCGGCCACGACCTGCAGTCGGCCCACGAGCTGAACGAGATCACCACCTCGGCCTTCCCGGAGAGCTCGATCTTCAGGATCGACCACTACCTGGGCAAGGAGACCGTCCAGAACATCATGGCGCTGAGGTTCGCCAACAACCTCTACGAGCCCATCTGGAACCGCAGCTTCGTCGACCACGTGCAGATCACGATGGCCGAGGACATCGGCATCGGCGGCCGGGCCGGCTACTACGACGGCATCGGGGCCGCCCGCGACGTGATCCAGAACCACCTGCTCCAGCTGCTCGCGCTGGTCGCGATGGAGGACCCGACCTCGTTCGAGGCGGCCTCGCTGCGCCGGGAGAAGGAGAAGGTGCTCAAGGCCGTGCGGCTGCCGGCCAACCTGGGGCTCAACACCGCGCGCGGCCAGTACGCCGCCGGCTGGCAGGGCGGCGAGAAGGTCGTCGGCTATCTCCAGGAGGAGGGCATCTCGCCGGAGTCCACGACCGAGACGTACGCCGCGATCAAACTGGAGATCGCCAACAGGCGCTGGGCCGGGGTGCCGTTCTACCTGCGCACCGGCAAGCGGCTGGGGCGCCGGGTGACCGAGGTGGCCGTGGTGTTCCAGCGGGCGCCGCACCTGCCCTTCAGCGCCGACGACACCGAGATCCTCGGCCAGAACGCGCTGGTCGTGCGGGTGCAGCCGGACGAGGGCATCACCGTGCGCTTCGGCTCGAAGGTGCCGGGCACGGCGATGGAGGTGCGCGACGTGTCCATGGACTTCGCCTACGGCGAGTCGTTCCTGGAGTCGTCGCCGGAGGCGTACGAGCGCTTGCTGCTCGACGTGATGATCGGCGATCCACCGTTGTTCCCGCACCAGCGGGAAGTGGAGCTGTCGTGGAAGATCCTCGACCCGATCGAGGAGTTCTGGGCCACGCAGGGCCAGCCGGAGGCGTACGAGTCGGGGTCGTGGGGCCCCGAGTCGGCCGACGCGATGATGGCCCGCGACGGCCGCGTGTGGAGGAGGCTCTGACATGACGACCTTCATGCTGACCGACACCACGGCCGGGAAGATCGCCGCCCAGTTCACGCACCTGCGGCACCAGATGGGCGCGCCGGCCATCGGCATGGTGCTCACGCTCGTCGTGGTGAGCGAGGAGCGCCATCAGTACGACGCGCTGCGCGCCGCCACCGAGGCGGCCCGCGAGCACCCGTCGCGCATCATCGTGGTGATCAAGCGCGAGGAGGACGAGCCGATCAGGCTCGACGCCGAGCTGCGCATCGGCGAGAACACGCCGGGCGAGGTCGTGGTGCTGCGCCTGTACGGCGAGCTGACCGAGCACGCCGACTCCGTCGTCAGCCCCCTGCTGCTGCCCGACACGCCGGTCGTGGCCTGGTGGCCGGGCGCGGCGCCCGACGTGCCGTCCAAGGACGCCATCGGTGCGCTCGCGCAGCGGCGCATCACCGACGCCAAGGGCTTCGACGACGGCGGCGTCAAGTCGCTGGTCATCCGCGCCAAGGGCTACGCCCGCGGCGACACCGACCTGGCGTGGGCCCGGCTGACGCCGTGGCGCAGCCTGCTCGCCGCCGCGTTCGACCAGCCGGTGGGCAAGGTGCGCAAGGGCGTCGTCGAGGCTTCGGCGGGCCACCCCAGCGCGCCGCTGCTCGCGGCCTGGCTGTCGGAGCGGCTGGGCTGCTCGGTCAAGGTGACCGAGTCGGCGGGTCCCGGCCTGACCGCCGTACGCCTGCAGCTCGCCGAGGGTGAACTGTCCGTCGTGCGCACCGACGCCCGGCTGGCCACGCTCTCCCGCCCCGGCCAGCCCGACAGGAACGTGGCGCTGGCCAGGCGGCAGACGTCGGAGCTGATGGCGGAGGAGCTGCGCAGGCTCGACAGCGACGAGATCTACGAGGCCGCGGTGAAGCGGTTCGCGAGGACGTTCAAGGGATGAGCAAAGTGAGCGTGCCCAGCATCGTCGTGCACCGCGACGCCGACGTCCTGGCCAAGGCCGTGGCGGCGCGCATCATCACACGGCTGGTCGACGTGCAGTCGGCCAAGGGCTCGGCGTCGATCGTGCTGACGGGCGGCACGGTCGGCATCGCCACGCTGGCCGCCATCGCGGCCACGCCCGCCAGGGACGCCGTCGACTGGCGGCGCCTCGACGTCTGGTGGGGCGACGAACGCTTCCTGCCCGACGGCGACAAGGAGCGCAACGAGACCGGCGCCCGCCAGGCGCTGCTCGACCACGTCGACGTCCATCCGGAGCGGGTGCACGTCATGCGCGGCCCCGACTCCGGCATGTCGGCCGAGGAGTCCGCCGACGCGTACGCCGCCGAGCTGCGCAAGGCGGCGCGGCCCGAGGACCACGGCCCGGTGCCGGCCTTCGACGTGATGCTGCTCGGCATGGGGCCCGACTCCCACGTGGCGTCGCTGTTCCCCGGCATGCCCGCCCTGTACGACACGCGTCCCGTGGTGGCCGTGCACGGCTCGCCCAAGCCGCCGCCGACCCGCATCTCGCTGACCCTGCCCGCCATCCAGGCCTCGCGTGAGGTGTGGGTGGTCGCGGCCGGTGAGGAGAAGTCGGGCGCGGTGCGCATGGCGCTGTCCGACTCCGGCCCCGTCCAGGTGCCCGCGGCGGGGGCGCGGGGGCGCGGGCGGACGTTGTTCCTGCTCGACCGGGCCGCGGCGGCCAAGATCCCGCCCGGCCTCGGCCGCCACGCCTCCCCCTGAACCGGCCCGCGAGCCACCGGCCTCACGGGTTCGCCCAGGTCACTCCGGGCCCGGTCTCCTCGTGAGACCGGGCCCGGCCTGTTCGCCTTCGGGCGGCTTCTGCCGCGTCAGGCAGTCGCGGTGAGGGCGTCGATCTCGGCGAGCAGCGCCTGCTTGCGCTCCTCCGCCAGATACGACGCCCGCACGCCGTTGCGCGCCAGCTCGGCGAGGTCCTGCCGGCCGAGCCCGAAGACCCGGGCGGCGACCCGGTACTCGTCGGCCAGCGTGGTCGCGAACATGGGCGGGTCGTCGCTGTTGAGTGTCACGAACAGGCCCTCGGCCAGCAGGCGGGGCAGCGGGTGGTCCTCGATGCGGGCGATCTGGCCGGTGCACAGGTTCGAGGTCGGGCACACGTCGAGCGGGATGCCGGTCTCGCGCAGGTGGGCCACCAGCCGGGGGTCGTCCAGGCAGTTGATGCCGTGGCCGATGCGCTCGGCGCCGTAGTGCTCGACGACCTCCCAGATCGTCTCGGGCCCGCTCATCTCCCCGCCGTGCGGGACGCTGTGCAGCCCGGCCGCCCGCGCGGCGGTGAACGCGGCGCGGTAGGCGTCGCGGTACTTCGGGCGTTCCTGCTCGATCCCGCCGATACCGAAACCTACCAATGCGGCGGGAGGTTCTTGCAGGGCATGCTCCAGCGTCACCTTGGCGGCCTCCTCGCCGTACTCGCCGGGGATGTCGAAGATGTAGGCCATCTCGACGCCGTGCTCGGTGAGCGAGCGGCCGGCGGCCAGGTCGAGCGCCTCGGTGACCGCGCGCATGGGGAGCCCGACCACGCGGTGGGCGTACGGGGTGACCTGCAGCTCCGCGTAGCGCCCGCCCTGGGAGGCGAGGTCGCGGGCCAGGCCGAGCACGAGGGTGGCGATGTCCTCCGGCTCGCGTACGAGGGCGTTGACGGCGCCGTACACGCGGGCGAAGTGCGGGAAGTCGGTGAAGGTGTAGAAACGGCGCAACTCCTCCTCGTCCGTGGGCACGCCGCTGCCGGGGTGGCGCCTGGCGAGCTCCAGCACGGTCGGCACCGAGGCGGAGCCGATGAGGTGGACGTGCAGCTCGACCTTGGGCAGGGCGTCGATGAAGGCGTCGATGGTCATGCGCACGACCCTAGGACGGGCGTTCCCTCGAAGAACAGACTTTTCGGCTGAATCTCACACGACATTGTCAGATTGCCCGGCTGGGTTAGGCTGAGGCGGTGACCAACGCCGAAGCGTACGATCGCGGCTTCGCCCACCTCAGCTGCCACACCGTCGGCCCCCTCCTCGCCAAGGCCTGCCCCGGCCGCGCGCCGCGCCTGCTCGACGTGGGCTGCGGCACCGGCGTGGTGACCGCCGCCGCGCTGGCGCTGGGCGCCGAGGTCACCGCCGTCGACGCCGACGCCGCCATGCTGGAGCTGGCCGCCCGGCGGCACCCGTACGCGACCGTGCGGCTCGCCGCCCTGCCCGACCTGCCGTTCGAGGACGGGCGCTTCGACGCGATCGCCGGCAACTTCGTCATCAACCACGTCCCCGACACCCGTGCGGCGCTCGCCGAGCTCCACCGGCTGCTGAGTCCCGGCGGCACGCTCGCGCTGACCTGGTGGAAGGGCGACGAGATGACCGCCACCAACGTCATCGCCGACGCCATCGCCGAGGCCGGCATCCCCTACGGCCCGCCGGTCAGGCCGTTCGCCGCCCACGACACCCCGTCCCGCTTCACGGCCCTGCTGACCGAGGCGGGCTTCGGCGAACCGGCCGTGGAGTGCGTCCGCTGGCGGCACCAGGTCGACCTCGCGACGTGGTGGACCGACGTGGTGGCGGCGGGCGGCGCCCGCTTCGGCACGATCGCCGACCGCCCGCCCGAGGTCGCGGAACGCGTCAGAGCCCACTACCTGAGGCTCGCGGCTCCGTACGAACAGGACGGCTTCCCCGTCTGCGCCTACCTCGCCACCGCCCGCCACCCCTGACCCACCGCCCCTGACTCACCGCTCCAGCCGTTGCCGGGCGTGGCGTTCCTCGCGCTTCGTGACCTCCAGGCGCTGCCTGGCGTCGTCGAGCTTTCCGCGGGCCTTGGCGAGCTTCCTCTCCAGGCGCTCCACCTTCTCCGCGCGCTCGTCGTACTCCCGCTGAGCGCTCTCCAGCGTCGCCAGCCACTCCCGGTGCGCCGCCTCGGCCTCCTCGCGCTCCTTGGCCTTCCTGGCCGCCTCCTCCTCGCGCCTGCGCGCCTCGGCGGCCTCGTCTGCCCCGCCGGCGTCGCCCTTCTTCGTGGCGCGCGACGGCCGCGGCCGGGTGACGGGCGCGGGGGCGAAGCCGCTGTACTGCAAGGGCTTGGCCAGGCGGCCCCGCCGCACCTCGGCGGCCGCCTCCTCGTCCACGAGCGCCGCGTCCAGCGTCTGGTCCACCTCGGTGGCGGCGGCGGCCGACAGGTCACCGGCCTGCCTGGCCAGGCGGCCCACCTTGGCGCTCACCTCACCCCTGAGCCGGGTCAGCCCGGCCAGCTCGTCCGCGTCCTGCTCCTGCCAGGCCGCGCGCAGCCGCTCCCCCACCTCCAGCAGCTCGTCCAGCTCGGCGGGATGCTCGCGGGAGAGCCGGTTCACCGCCCAGGCCGACACCGTGGGCTTGCGCAGCTTCGCGATCTCCTTGGCGAGCCCGCCGTCGCCCGCCTCCTTGGCCGCGCGGGCCGCCTCCGCGCGGGCGGCGGTGAACTCCGGCGGCGGCACCGCGTACAGACGGTCCGCCACCTCGTCGAGATCCACACAGGACAAATACCCCTCACGGCCGGTTTTCTAGCGCATAGTGGAGGCAGCCCCAGCCGAACGGAGGCCCCCGGTGTTCGAACGCTTCACCGACCGTGCGCGCAGGGTCGTCGTCCTCGCCCAGGAGGAGGCGCGGATGATGAACCACAACTACATCGGCACGGAGCACATATTGCTCGGCCTCATCCACGAGCGCGAAGGGCTCGCCTCCCTCGTGCTCGACGGCTGCGGCGTGCAGCTGGAGCGCGTACGCGCCTTCGTGGAGCGGGAGGTGGGCCACGGCGACAAACCGCCCGGCGGGCACATCCCGTTCACGCCGCGCGCCAAGAAGGTCCTGGAGCTGTCGCTGCGCGAGGCCCTGCAGCTGCGCCACAACTACATCGGCACCGAGCACATCCTGCTCGGGCTCATCAGGGAGGGCGAGGGCCCGGCCGCCCAAGCGCTCGCCGACGCGGGCGCGGATCTGACGGACGTACGCCAGCGCGTGCTCAACCGCGTCGGCCGCGGCTCCAAGGAGCGCTCCGGCGAGATGCTCTTCTCCAACGACCCCTCGCTGATCGACCGCCTCACCAGGATCCAGGAGAGCCTCGACCGCATCGAACGCCACCTGGGCATCCAGCGCGAGGAACCCGCCACAGACCAGCGCCAGAACGACGCGAGCGCGGACGAGACCGGCACGGGCTGACGCCCGTTCGCGGAGGTCAGCGCAGGGCGGCCACCGTGTCGAGGGGGTTGTCCAGGAGGCCGGCGAAGGCGAGCTCGGCCGCCCCGGCGAGCGTGGTGTCGTCGCCGAGCGCGGTCACGGCCAGCCGGACGCGTTCGCGCGAGACCGGCAGCACGTGCGCGTCCACGCGGGTGCGCACCCGTGGCGCGGCGCCGGGGTAGACGTCGCGCAGCATGCCGCCGAAGACCACGAGCGCCGGGTTGAACAGGTTGATGAGGTTGACGATGCCGACGCCGAGCCAGTCGCCGACGCGGTCGAGCGCGTGGCGGGCGCGGGCGTCGCCGGTGGCGGCGAGGGCGACGACGGTCCTGATGCCCTCGCGGCCCACGAGCTCGCCGGTCCGTCCCGCGTACCCGAGCAGCGCCTCCTCCCCCGCCTCCGCCTCCAGGCAGCCGCGCGACCCGCACAGGCAGGGCCGCCCGTCGAAGGGGTTGACCAGCATGTGGCCGAGCTCGCAGCCGTAGCCTCCGTCGCCGTCGAGCAGCTTGCCGCCGACGATGATGCCGCCGCCGACGCCGACGTCGCCGTGCAGGTAGATGAGGTTGTCGACGTCGCGGCCCGCCCCTCGTACGTGCTCGGCTACCGCGCCCAGGTGCGCCTCGTTGCCCACCTCGACCGGCAGCCCGAGCCCGAGCCCGGCGGCCAGCTCGGCGCCGAACGCCTGGTCCACCCAGCCGAGATGCGGCCCGTACCGTACGGTGCCGTCGGCCCGCCTGATCAGCCCGCAGTACGACGCCCCGACCCCCACGCACACCGACCCGGGAGCCGCCTCGGCGACCAGTTCGCGGCCGAAGGCGGCGAGGACGCCGACGACGTCCTCAAGATCGACCCCGGCCCGCGCGCGCACGGCCTCGCGCCGGTCGAGCACCCGCCCGCCGAGCCCCACCCGGGCCGCGAGCAGCCGGTCCACGGCGACGTCGAACGCGAGCCCGTACAGCCGCTCCTGCTCGGGCACGACCACGATGGACGGCCGCCCCGCACGCCCCCGGCTGCCGGGCACCCCCTCGCGGACGAGCCCGGCCGCGGCCAGCTCGGCGGTCAGATCCATGATCGTGCTGCGGTTGAGGCCCATGCGGCGGCTCAGCGCGGCCCGCGACACCGCGCCCTCTTTGTGCACGCGCCGTAGCACCTCGCTCAGATTCCGCTGCCGCAGCTGCTCCTGCGTCCGCGCGCCCGCCGCCGTCGCCGTCACCCTCGCCAGCTTAGAACGTGTCCCCGTACGAGCCCAGCGGGACGGCCTCCGGTCTCAGGCCGGCACGACCGCGCCCACCGGCAGCCGCGCCTCGACCACGCCGGGGTCGTCGGTGTAGCCGAGCGTGGCGCCCAGCGAGACGAGCAGCCGGCGCATCCGTGCGTTGTCGGAGAGCATGGACGCCTTGACCTCGGCGTAGCCCAGGTCGCGGGCCGTGCGGACGAGCATCCGCGCCATCGCCGTGCCGAGACCGCGCCCCTGCCAGCGGTCCTCGACCAGGAAGGCCATCTCCGCGATGCCGGGGTCGGGGGTGAACAGCAGGTTGGCCATGCCCACGACCTGCCCGTCGTGCCCGGCGACCAGCGAGTGGCCCTTGTTCCTGTCGCACAGCCGGTCGAACATGCGCGGCGGCAGCGTCGGCATCGCCGTGAAGTAGCGGAACCTGCGCGATTCGGGCGAGCAGCGGTCGTGCAGGTCGCGTACGGCCTCGCGGTAGATCGAGGTGAGCGGCCGCACGGTCACCTCCACGCCGTCGGCGAGCTTGATCGCGCGCTCGGCGGCGGGCTGCTCGGTGGCGGGCTGGGCGAGCCTGGCGAAGGCGGCCGCCCTGGCCGCCTCTGTCAGGGTGAACGGCAGCTCCGCGCGGCGCAGCCGGACCGCCCGCTTGGGCGCGACCGGCACGAGGAGCTGGGTCGGGTCGGGAAGATCACTCACGGCCTCACCATAGATCCACCTGGCGTCGTCCGCGCGCAGCAGCTCGGCCAGCAGCTCGGGCAGCCGCCACGGCATCGTGCGCAGCCTGGAGGCCAGCAGCAGCGCTCTGGTGGGCTCGTCGGTCAGCTCGTGGGCGGTGGCCGGCACCACCTGGACGCGGCGGCCGCCGGCCGCCTCCAGGGCCTCGCGCACGGTCTCGGGCGCGGCGGGGATCTCGGCGACGAACTCGTCGACGGTGCCTTCGGTGTCGGACTGTACGCTCAGGCCGAGGATGTTGCCGCCCCTGTCGGCCAGGGCCGAGGCCAGCGAGGCCAGCCGGCCGGGCCGCTCGTCCACCGTGGTGCGGATGCGCAGGAATCCCATGCGTCAGAGCCTGCCGCGCGGCTGTTACGCGGCCGCTACCGACGTGTTTACATCGCGTGATTCATCGCTAGATGTCCGCTTATATCGCCCTATGTCACCCCAGGGCTCTGGAGGCGGGCGGGCACGGCAAGATGGAGCGACTGCGAGAAAGGACACGCGATGAACATCCTCTTCCGCGGCGGCCGGGTCCTCACCCCCGAGGGCGTCGTGACCGCGGCCGTGCTGGTGCGGGGCGGCGTGATCGCCGCCGTGGGACCGGAGGGGGAGCTGGCGGGCGAGCCGCACGAGACGGTCGATCTCGGCGGCGGTCTGCTGGTGCCGGGTTTCACGGACGCGCACATGCACCCGATTCAGGCGGGCCTGGAACGCGCAAAGTGCGACTTGTCCGAAGTTTTCGGCCTTGAGGCGTACAAAGAAAAGATCGCGGACTATGCCGCCAAAAATCGGGATAAAGAGTGGATCGATGGCGGCGGATGGGACATGTCGGCATTCCCCGGCGGTCTTCCCCACCGGGACGAGATCGACTTTCTCGACCGCCCCGCCTATCTGATCCAGCGCGACCACCACGCCGCCTGGGTCAACACCCGGGCACTCGACCGCGCCGGCATCACCCGCGACACCCCCGACCCCGCCGACGGCCGCATCGAGCGCGACGCGAGCGGCGTGCCGACGGGCGTCCTGCACGAGGGCGCGATGGACCTCGTCGGCCTGCTCACCCCCCGCCCGGCCGCCCAGGACCTCCAGGACGCGCTGGCGGACGCCGAGCGGCACCTGTTCTCGCTCGGCGTCACCGGCTGGCAGGACGCCATCGTGGGCTCGTACGCGGGCTCCGACGACCCGTTGCCCACCTACCTGTCCGCGGCCGGCTCAGGACGCCTGCGGGCCCGCGTGGTGGGCGCCCTGTGGTGGGACCGCACCCGGGGGCTCGACCAGGTCGAGGAGCTGGAGGCAAGGCGCGCGTCGGCGGCGGGCCTGGAGCGGTTCAGCGCCGGTTCGGTCAAGATCATGCAGGACGGCATCACGGAGAACTTCACCGCCGCCACGCTGGAGCCGTACTGCCTGTGCGGGGGCACGGGCCTGTCGTACGTGGACCCCGTCAAGCTCAAGGAGTACGTCGCCGAGCTGGACAGGCGCGGCTTCCAGGTGCACTTCCACGCCATCGGCGAGCGCGCGGTGCGTGAGGCGCTCGACAGCCTGGAGGGCACCGACCCGGCCAACCGCCACCACATCGCCCACCTGCAGATCATCGAGCCGTCCGACGTGCCGCGCTTCGCCGCGCTCGGCGTCACGGCCAACCTGCAGCCGCTGTGGGCCACCCACCACGCGCAGATGGACGAGCTGACCCTGCCCTACCTGGGCGAGCCGCGCTCGTCGTGGCAATATCCGTTCGCCGACCTGGTGGCCTGCGGCACCCGGTTGTGCGCGGGCAGCGACTGGCCGGTCTCCAGCGCCGACCCGCTGCAGGGCATGCACGTGGCGGTCAACCGTACGGAGCCGGGCGGGTCGGTGCACGCCGGCTACCCGACGGCGCAGACGCCGTTCCTGCCCGGCCAGCGCATCGGCCTGGCGACGGCGATGCGGGCGTACACCGAGGGCTCGGCCTGGATCAACCGCTCACCGGCGGGGCGCATCGAGCCGGGCCGGCCCGCCGACCTGGTGGTGCTCGACCGCGACCCGTTCGCGCTGCCGTCCGGCGACATCTGGACGACGCGGGTGCGGATGACGTTCGTGGACGGCGAGATCGTGCACGAGAAGGCCTGAGACAAGCCGAAGGGGCCCCGGCGTCGCCGGGGCCCCTTCTACCGCCGCTACCAGGGGGACTTGCTGCTGCGCAGGCGCTCCAGTGCCTCCTCGAGGATCGCCTTGCCGTCCTTGTCGCTCCTGCGCTCCTTCACGTAAGCCAGGTGCGTCTTGTACGGCTCGTTCTTCGGCGGGGCAGGCGGGGCCTCCTCGTCCTGGCCGGCTGGGAGGCCACAACGTGGGCAGTCCCACAGCTCGGGGACCGCCGCGTCGCTGGCGAAACTGGGGCGCGTCTCGTGCATGTTGGCGCACCAGAACGAGACCCGCACTCTCGGAGCTGCCTCGCCGCGCTCGGCCTCCCCCATCGGGCCGGCGCCGACTCGGCTGCCACGGATCGCGTTGCCACTACCCACGGATGAACTCCTCGCTCGATCGCCCCGTGTGCGGACACGGGGGGAGAATCACTGTCACGCGTTAACTGATTGCTCAGGACCGCAGAAGCAGGCCCAGAGCGATGATGCAGACGAACCAGACCACGCCCGTGATGACGGTCAGCCGGTCGAGGTTGCGCTCCACCACCGAGGAACCACCGAAGTTCGACGAGAAACCGCCGCCGAACATGTCAGACAGGCCACCACCCTTGCCCTTGTGGAGCAGGACGAGCAGGATCATGAGAAGGCTCGCCAGGATGAGGGCGATGGAGATTCCGAGTTCCACGGTATGCCTGTTCCTTCGATGCTCTGTTACGCGTGACGATTCAAACTTGCCTCTTGAGGGTACGACCTGATGTCAAGTCGCACCCCCAGAACGGCCGAGTTAGCCGGGTATATCAGAGAATCGGCAGATCTTCGCGAACTCCCCGGCGTCGATGCTGGCACCGCCCACGAGCGCGCCGTCGACATCCGGCTGAGCCATGATCCCCGCGATGTTCCCTGACTTGACCGAGCCACCGTAAAGGATACGGATCCCCGAGGCCACTTCGGTGTCGTAGAGCTCAGCGAGTCTCACTCGCAACGCTCCGCAGACCTCCTGCGCGTCCTCAGGGGTGGCCACCTCGCCGGTGCCGATCGCCCACACCGGTTCGTAGGCCACCACTATCGATTTTGCCTGCTCGGCGTCGATTTTGCGCAGCGCGCCGTCGAGTTGGCCGAGACTGTACGCGATGTGGCGGCCCTCTTGACGCACCTCCAGGCCCTCGCCCACGCACAGGATGGGCGTCAGCGAGTGGCGGTAGGCCGCCTGCACCTTGGCGTTGACGAGGTCGTCGTCCTCACCGTGGTATTGGCGGCGCTCGGAGTGGCCGATCGTCACGTAGGTGCAGCCGAGCTTGGCCAGCATGGCGCCCGACACCTCACCGGTGTAGGCGCCCCCGTCGTGCCTGGACAGGTCCTGGGCGCCGTACACGATCCTGAGCTTGTCGCCGTCGACCAGGGTCTGGACGCTGCGCAGGTCGGTGTAAGGAGGCAGGACGGCGACCTCGACCTTGTCGAAGTCCTTGTCGTTGAGCGCGAAGGCCAGCTTCTGGACCAGCGCGATGGCCTCGAGGTGGTTGAGGTTCATCTTCCAGTTGCCGGCGATGAGCGGCTTGCGCTGCAACTCTCAGTCCTCCAGGGCCGCGAGTCCGGGGAGGGTCTTGCCCTCAAGGTATTCGAGGCTGGCCCCGCCACCCGTGGAGATGTGCGAGAAGCCGTCCTCGGGCAGGCCGAGCCTGCGTACGGCGGCCGCGGAGTCGCCGCCGCCCACCACGGTGAACGCGTCGGCGCCGATGAGCGCCTCGGCCACGGCCTTGGTGCCGCCGGAGAACGCGTCGAACTCGAACACGCCCATCGGCCCGTTCCAGAACACGGTCTTGGCGTCGGCGACCTTGCTCGCGAACAGCTCGCGCGTCTTCGGCCCGATGTCGAGCCCCTCGCGGTCGGCCGGGATCGCGGTGGCCTCGACCACGTCGTGCTCGGCGTCGGGCGCGTAGGTGACCGCCGCGAGCACGTCGACGGGCAGCACCAGCTCGACGCCGCGCCGCCCGGCCTCGTCGAGGAAGCCGCGCACCTGGTCGAGCTGGTCCTCCTGCAGCAGCGAGTTGCCGACCTCGTGGCCCTGGGCCTTGAGGAACGTGTACGCCATGCCGCCGCCGATGAGCAGCCTGTCGACCTTGGTCAGCAGGTTGGCGATGACGCCCAGCTTGTCGGAGACCTTGGCGCCGCCGAGCACGACCACGTAGGGGCGCTCGGTGTCCTCGGTGAGCCTGCGCAGCACCCCGACCTCGGCCTCGACCAGCCCGCCCGCCGCGTGCGGCAGCAGCCTGGGCACGTCGTAGACGCTGGCGTGCTTGCGGTGCACGGCGCCGAAGCCGTCGCCGACGTAGAGCTCGGCGAGGCCGGCCAGCCTCTCCGCGAACGCGCCGCGCTCGGCGTCGTCCTTGGACTCCTCGCCCGGCTCGTAGCGGAGGTTCTCCAGCAGGGCCACCTGGCCGTCCTGGAGCGCCTCCACCGTGCTCGCGGCGCTGTCGCCGACCACGTCGGCTGCGAAGGCGACGTCCTGGCCGAGCAGCTCGCCCAGGCGGGCCGCGACGGGCCGCAGCGAGTATTTCGGCTCGGCCTTGCCCTTGGGCCTGCCCAGGTGGGCGCAGACGACGACCTTGGCGCCCCGCTCCAGCAGGGCCTTGATCGTCGGGACCGACGCGCGGATGCGGCCGTCGTCGGTGATCGTCTCCCCGTCGAGGGGGACGTTGAGGTCGGCGCGCACGAGCACGCGCCGCCCCTTCACGTCGAGATCGTCGAGCGTGCGCATGCTCATGCTCCCGTTCCTGCGGGGCACGCGGACGGCGCGCCCCGGCGTGTACGCGACCGCTCCGGCATCAGAGCCCGCGGCCCACCAGCTCGACCAGGTCGGCCAGGCGGTTGGAGTAGCCCCACTCGTTGTCGTACCAGCCGACGACCTTGACCTGGTTGCCGATCACCTTGGTGAGCCCGGCGTCGAAGATGCAGGAGGCCGGGTCGGTGACGATGTCGGAGGAGACGATCTGGTCCTCGGTGTAGGTGAGGATGCCCTTGAGCGGGCCCTCGGCGGCGGCCTTGACCGCGGCGTTGACCTCCTCGACCGTGACGTCGCGGCCGACCTCGACGGTCAGGTCGGTGGCCGAGCCGGTGGGGATCGGCACGCGCATGGCGAAGCCGTCGAGCTTGCCCTTGAGCTCGGGCAGGACCAGGCCGATGGCCTTGGCGGCGCCGGTGGAGGTGGGCACCACGTTGAGCGCGGCGGCGCGGGCGCGGCGCAGGTCCTTGTGCGGGCCGTCCTGCAGGTTCTGGTCCTGCGTGTAGGCGTGGATGGTGGTCATCAGACCCTTCTCGATGGTGAAGGAGTCGTGGATGACCTTGGCCATCGGGGCCAGGCAGTTGGTGGTGCAGGAGGCGTTGGAGATGATCGTGTGCTGGGCCGGGTCGTACGCGCCGTCGTTGACGCCCAGCACGAGGGTGATGTCCTCGTTCTTCGCCGGGGCGGAGATGATGACCTTCTTCGCGCCGTTGTCGGCGTGCACCTTGGCCTTGGTGGCGTCGGTGAACAGGCCGGTCGACTCGACGACGACGTCGACACCGAGGTCACCCCACGGCAGCTTGCCCGGGTCGCGCTCGGCGAAGACCTTGATCGACTTGCCGTCGACCGTGATCTCGTCGCCGCCGGCCTTCACCTCGTAGGGCAGGCGGCCCAGGATGCTGTCGTACTTCAGCAGGTGCGCGAGCGTCGCAACGTCGGTCAGGTCGTTGACCGCGACGATCTCGATGTCCTTGCCGCTGGCGGCGACAGCGCGCCAGAAGTTGCGACCGATGCGGCCGAAGCCGTTGACGCCTACGCGGATGCTCACGGGAACCGATCTCCTCGAACAGATGCGGGCTGGAAACCTCAATCACGAACCTTATCGGACCCAAATTGGTTTAGACCACTGCAGGTACCGGCATGTGAATCGGCGTTCCTACGACACGTTTTGCGAGGTTCGAGTAAAGTGCCCGACTCGTCGGAGTAAATTCGTGCATTCTCTGGGGGCTGAGATGTCACATAAGCGGTCCGGCCTACTGTCCGGGCTCTTCATCGGCCTGCTCGCCGCGCTCGTCTGCGCGGCGGGGCTGGGGGCGGCCGTACTGTTCCAGGAGAGCCTGCCGGAGGCGGTGATGAGCTTCGGGGGCGGAGTGCCCATCTCGCTGGCACTGTCGCTGCTCATCGCCCTCCTCGTCACGCTCGCCATGGGCGCCGTACGCCCGCGCAGCCTCCTGCTCGTCCCCCTCGCCGCCGTGTACGCGGGCGGCGCCGTCGCGGCCGGCCAGATCACCGGCTCGTCCGTGCTGATCGGCGCGGGCCTGCGCACGCCCGCCGACCGCACGCCCGCCGACCTGTCCGACGTCAGCCTGCCCGTCTTCAACCAGGGCCTGCCGTACGCGCTGCGCGTCTACCGCGAGCCGCTGGCCGAGACCTGGCCGGCCTGGCTCTACATCGCCGTGGCCGCGCTGGCCGCGCTCGTCCTGCTCACCCTGCGGGTCCTGCGTGTGCGCCGGGCGCAGCGCGCCGAGACGCCCGACCAGCCGGAGGACTCCTCCGGCGAGCCGGAGTACCGGGCCCCGTTCGAACCCGCCCAGCAGCCCGCCCCCAAGCCCACCACGGACCTGTTCACCCCGCGCAAGCCCGCCCGCGACTAGCCCGCCGCCCCCGCCAGGGACGGGTGGTGGCCCGTCCCTGCGCCGGCGAGTCCGATCACGGGGCCAGCATGTCCACTGTGAGATTGGCCTCAGTGTTGGGGATGCCCAGGTCGGACGCCCTCTTGTCGGCCATCGCCAGCAACCGCCTGATGCGCCCCGCGATGGCGTCCTTCGTCAGCGGCGGGTCGGCGATCTGCCCCAGCTCCTCCAGCGACGCCTGCTTGTGCTCCACCCGCAGCCGCCCGGCCACCACCAGGTGCTCGGGCGCCTCGTCGCCGAGGATCTCCAGCGCCCGCTGCACCCGCGCGCCCGCCGCCACCGCGGCCCGCGCCGAGCGCCGCAGGTTGGCGTCGTCGAAGTTGGCCAGCCGGTTGGCGGTGGCCCGCACCTCGCGGCGCATCCGCCGTTCCTCCCAGGCCAGCACGCTGTCGTGCGCCCCGAGCCGGGTCAGCAGCGCGCTGATGGCGTCGCCGTCGCGGACGACCACGCGGTCCACCCCGCGCACCTCGCGCGCCTTGGCGTGGATCTTCAGCCGGCGCGCCGAGCCCACCAGCGCCAGCGCCGCCTCCGGCCCCGGGCAGGTGACCTCCAGCGACATCGACCGGCCGGGCTCGGTCAGCGAGCCGTGGGCCAGGAACGCGCCGCGCCAGGCGGCCTCGGCGTCGCAGGCCGCGCCCGCCACGACCTGGCGGGGCAGCCCGCGCACGGGGCGGCCGTGGTTGTCGATGAGACCCGTCTGCCTGGCCAGCGCCTCACCGTCGCGGTAGACGCGTACGACGTAGCGCGAGCCCTTGCGCAGCCCGGCGGGAGCCAGCACCAGCACCTCGGCCTTGTGCCCGAACACCTCGCCGATGTCCTTGATCAGCCGCCGCGCGGTGGCGTTGGTGTCGAGCTCGGCCTCGATCACGATCCGCCCGCCCACCAGGTGCAGGCCGCTGGCGAACCGCAGCAGCGTCGAAACCTCCGCCTTGCGGCAGCACGGCTTCAGCACCGGCAGGCGGCTCAGCTCGTCCTTCACCACACCTGTCATCGCCATGCGTTAGTCCTCTCCCCCATTCAGACCGGCTCCCTTGAGTCTCTCGCACCTTCGCGCCACGCCGACCAGGATCAACGCTTCTGGAGGAAAATCTCGTCCAGGACGGAGGCAAGACGTCGTGGGTCATGCCGGGGGGAGCCGTCGGAGGCGGCCACGTCGGCCATGACGAGCCTGGCGCCGAGCGCGCCCGCCGCCTTGTCGAGGGCGTCGGGATCGTCGACGACCCCGGTGTCGGCGAGCACCACGTCGATCGACAGGCCGGGAGCGTGCTGCCTGAGCACCTCCAGGTGCTGCTGGGGGGAGAAGTCGTCGGTCTCGCCCGGCTGGGGGGCGAGGTTGAGCGTGACCAGCCTCTTCGCGCGGGTGGCGTGCAGCGCCCTGGCCAGCGCCGGCACCTTGAGGTGCGGCAGCACGCTGGTGAACCACGACCCTGGCCCGAACACCACCCAGTCGGCCTCCAGCACCGCCGCGACCGCCTCCGGCCTGGCCGGCGGGTCCTCGGGCACCAGCGAGATCGCCTGCACGCGGCCGGGCGTCGAGGCGCAGGCCACCTGCCCGCGTACGGGCGAGATGACGCCGTCGAGCTCCACCTCGGCCACGATGTCGAGCGGCACCGAGGCCATCGGCAGCACCCGCCCGTGTGCGCCCAGCAGCCGCCCGACCCAGTCGAGCCCCGCCACCGGGTCACCGAGCAGCTCCCACAGCGCCACGATCAGCAGGTTGCCGACCGCGTGGCCGTGCAGCTCTCCCTCGCTGCGGAAGCGGTGCTGGACGACCTCGCTCCAGGTGCTGCCCCACTCGTCGTCGCCGCACAGCGCGGCCAGCGCCATGCGCAGGTCACCGGGCGGCAGCACGCCCAGCTCGCGGCGCAGCCGCCCGCTGGAGCCGCCGTCGTCGGCGACCGTCACCACGGCGGTCAACCGGTCGGTCACCATCCGTAAGGCCGACAGGGACGCGTAGAGCCCGTGGCCGCCGCCCAGCGCGACGACCGCCGGCCCGATGCCGGTCCTGCCGACGCCCAGGACGTCGGGTGCGCCCGTCATCGGTGACGGGACGCCTTCATCGGTCACTCCCGCCCCACATCCCGGTGGCTCACCTGGACCTCCATGCCGCGGTCACGCAGCCGGGCGGCGACCTGCTCGGCCATGGCCACGCTGCGGTGCTTGCCGCCGGTGCAGCCCACCGCGAGCGTCGCGTAGCTCTTGCCCTCGCGCGCGTAGCCGGCCGCGACCACCTGCAGGACCTCCTCGTAGGCGTCGAGGAACTCCTTGGCGCCCGGCTGGCCGAGCACATAGTCGCTGACCGCGGGGTCGAGCCCGTTCATCGGCCGCAGCTCGGGCACCCAGTGCGGGTTGGGCAGGAACCGGCAGTCGACCACGAGGTCGGCGTCGACCGGCAGGCCGTACTTGAAGCCGAACGACACGACGTTGAGCCGCAGCCCCGGCCGGTCTTCGCCGCCGAAGAAGTCGACGATCTTGCCGCGCAGGTCGTGCACGTTGTGGGTGGAGGTGTCGATCACCAGGTCGGCGTTGGCACGCACCTCGCGCAGGATGCCGCGCTCCCTGGTGATGCCGTCGACCAGCCGCCCCTCGCCCTGCAGCGGGTGGGGCCTGCGGACGTTCTCGAACCTGCGCACCAGCTCCTCGTCGCTGGCCTCGAGGAAGACCACCCGCACGCGGACGCCGCGCCCTTCGAGCTCCTCGATGGCGGCGTTGAGGTCGGTGGTGAAGGCCAGGCTGCGCACGTCGACGACGGCGGCCACCTTGTCGGCGGCCAGCTTGACCTTGCCGGCCTCCTCGGCCATGGCGAACAGCAGCCCGGGCGGCAGGTTGTCGATGACGAACCAGCCCAGATCCTCGAGCGCCTTGGCGGCGGTGCTGCGCCCCGCCCCGGACATGCCGGTGACGATGACGAACGCCGGCTCGGTGCTCATCGTCTCACCTCATCCGCGGGCGGGCAGGAACGAACGGTGTGCGCACCCTGGCATCCTGGCGAGATCAAGGTGACTCTCCCTTCAGCGTCGACACGATGACCTCGGCGATGGACGGGCCGATGCCGGGAACCTCGCAGATTTCGGCGGCAGTGGCCTCGCGTAGCTTTTTCACGGAGCCGAAGTGTCTGAGCAGCGCCTGCCTTCGCGCCGGCCCGAGGCCGGGCACGCCGTCGAGCGCGCTCTCCTTCACCGTCTTGGACCTCTTGGATCGATGGTAGGTGATGGCGAACCTGTGCGCTTCGTCCCGCACCCGTTGCAGCAGGTAGAGACCCTCACTTGAACGAGGCATGATCACCGGCTGGTCGTCGCCCGGCAGCCACACCTCCTCCAGCCGCTTGGCCAGGCCGCACACCGACACGTCGTCGATGCCGAGCTCGTCGAGCGCCCGCTGCGCGGCGGCCGCCTGGGGGCCCGCGCCGTCGACCACGACGAGGTTGGGCGGATAGGCGAACTTGCGCGGCTTGCCGGTCTCCGGGTCGATGGGGCCGCCGCCCGCGTCGTCGTCGGCCGCCAGCTCGCCGGTGGCCGAGCGCTCCTCCAGGTAGCGGCGGAAGCGGCGGGTGATCACCTCGTAGATCGAGGCGACGTCGCCCTCCTTGGTCTTGACCGCGAAGCGCCGGTATTCGCTCTTGCGGGCCAGGCCGTCCTCGAAGACCACCATGGACGCCACGACGTTCTCGCCCTGCAGGTGGGAGACGTCGTAGCACTCGATGCGCAGCGGCGCCTGGTCGAGGTCGAGCGCGTCGGCGATCTCCTGCAGCGCCTTGCTGCGCGTGGTCAGGTCGCTGGCGCGGCGGATCTTGTGCTGCGCCAGCGACTCCTTCGCGTTGCGCTCGACGGTCTCCATCAGCGACTTCTTGTCGCCGCGCTGCGGCACCCGCACCTCGACCCGGGCCCCGCGCTGCTCGGTCAGCAGCTCGGCCACCGCCTCGGTGTCGGGCGGCAGCGCGGGCACCAGCACCTCGCGGGGCATCGACTCGGCGTTGGCCTCGGCGTACATCTGCAGCAGGAACTGCTCCACCAGCTCGCCCGGCGAGGTCTCCTCGACCTTGTCGACCACCCAGCCGCGCTGGCCCCTGATGCGCCCGCCGCGCACGTAGAACACCTGCACGGCCGCTTCGAGCGGGTCTTCGGCCAGCGCGATCACGTCGGCATCGGTGCCCTCACCGAGCACGACGGCCTGCTTCTCCAGCGCCCGCTGCAACGCCTGGATGTCGTCACGCAGCCGGGCGGCGCGTTCGTACTCCTGCTCGGCGGCCGCCTCGCGCATCTCCTTCTCGAGACGCCTGATGAAGCGGCTGGTGTTGCCCGCCATGAAGTCGCAGAAGTCCTCGGCCAGGTCGCGGTGCTCCTCAGGGGTCACCCGGCCGACGCACGGCGCCGAGCACTTGTCGATGTAGCCCAGCAGGCACGGCCGCCCGATCTGCCCCGCCCGCTTGAACACCCCGGCGCTGCACGTGCGCACAGGGAAGACCCGCAGCAGCAGGTCGACGGTCTCACGGATGGCCCAGGCGTGGGAGTAGGGGCCGAAATAACGGGTGCCCTTGCGCTTGGCGCCGCGCATGACCTGCACGCGCGGGAAGTCGTCGCCCATGGTGACCGCGAGGTAGGGGTAGGACTTGTCGTCGCGGTATTTGACGTTGAAGCGGGGGTCGAACTCCTTGATCCAGGAGTATTCGAGCTGCAGCGCCTCCACCTCGGTGCCGACGACCGTCCAGTCGACGTCGGCGGCCGTGGTCAGCATCGACTGCGTGCGGGGATGCAGCGCGGAGAAGTCGGCGAAATAGGAGTTGAGCCGCTGGCGCAGGCTCTTGGCCTTGCCGACGTAGATCACCCGGCCGTGCGCGTCCCTGAACCTGTAGACCCCCGGGGACTCCGGGATCGAACCCGGCCTGGGCCGGAAACTCAAGGTGTTAGCCGCTGATCTCGCCACGCCTGTCAGCCTAGTAGCCCATACCGACAGAGTTGCCCGCCGCACTCTTCGCGCTCGTACGGCGGGCACCCCCGTCAGGCCAGCATGATGCTGTCGCCCTCCACCTTGATCTCCTGCGCCGGCAGGGGCTTCTGCGCCGGCCCGCCGGACACGGATCCGTCGGCGATGGCGAACATGCTGTTGTGGCACGGGCACACGATCGCGCCGTTCTCGACGCTGGTGACCGGGCAGCCCTTGTGCGTGCACAACGCGCTGAACGCCTTGAACTCGCCCTCGGTGGGCTGCGTCACCACGATCTTCTGCTCCTTGAAGACCGTGCCGCCGCCCACCGGGATGTCGGCGGTCTTGGCCAGCGCGCCGCCGGCCGGGGCCTCGGACGCCGTCGCGCTCGCCTCGGGGGCACCCGACTGCGGGGCGCTCGACTCGGCTGGGGATGGCGCGGTCTGCGCCGTGTCGGTACCGGAGTCGCCGCTGCACGCGCTGATCGCCAGCGCCAGGCCACCCACGCCGACACTCGCGAACACCGCTCTGCGGCTCTGAAGGTCATCTGCCATGCGCCTCACCCAAGCGCACCCAGGTTAGAAATTCATGAGATGAGTCTCAGGCGAGTCTGATCTTCTCGCCGTCCACCTCGATCTGCTTCTCCTCCAGCGGGCTGCCCGCCGGTCCGTCCGTCACCGAGCCGTCGGCGATGCTGAACTTGCTGCCGTGGCAGGGGCAGTTGATCGTCTGGTTCGAGACGGAGGCGACCGTACAGCCCTGGTGGGTGCAGACCGCGCTGAACGCCTTGAACTCGCCGGCCGTCGGCTGCGTCACGACGACCTGCTGGTTCTTGAAGACCTTGCCCCCGCCCTCGGGGATGTCGCTGGTGTCGGCCAGCGCCTTCGCCTTGGCCTTCGCCTCGCCCTTCTTGGGTGCGGACGACGCCTCCTCCTCAACCGGCGCCTCCACGTCCGCCTCGGTCTCCGGCGTGCCGTAGCTCGCGCAGGCCGTCAGCACGGCCGCCAGGCCGGCGGTGCCGGCCCCGAAGACAACCGTCCGCCGCGTCGTTTCCGTCATCGTGCGTCCTCCCAGATCGGCTTTCACTCCCAGGTACGGCCCGCGCCCTGGCAGGGGTTCAGCGTGCCGCACCCCAATCGAGCCGACTACGCACAATTACCGATTGGCAGAACGCCTCCGGCGGCCGCGGCTCAGCCGACGATCACGATGCCGTCGCCTTCCACCTTGACCGGGAAGGAGGGCAGCGACCCGGTGGCCGGCCCCTTCGTCGCCTTGCCGGTGTCCGCGGTGAACTCGCTGCCGTGGCACGCGCACCTGATGACGTTGTCCTTGGGCGTACCGACCTGACACCCCTTGTGCGTGCACAGCGAGCTGAACGCCTTGAAGACCCCCGGCTCGGGCTGCGTCACCACGACCTTCAGGTCCTCGATGAGCTTCCCCCCGCCCACCGGCACGTCCGCCGTCTTGGCCAGCACCTTCCCCTTGAGGCTCGGCTGAGCCTGCGCGCCCCCTGAGCCGCACGCGGTCAGCGCCGCCAGCCCACAGGCCGCCACCCCCGCCGCACCCAGCATCTCCCGCCGCCCCAACCCGTCTCCGGACATGGCTCCGCCCCGATCTGTCCCGTCACCTGATGTTTCCCGCGCGTACGCACGCGCGTCCCATAGCTGCCGGCCGCCGGTGTCGCCCCCGATTGCGGCCATCATCGTGGAAAACAGCTTATTGACGACCCCCCTCGGTCCGGTCAGCGGGTGGTACGCCCACGGTCAGCGCCACCCCCCACCCTCGGACCATGACCTTCCCCACCGGCCCGACCCACCCCGGCCCGACCCCCGCCGGCCCGCTCACCCCCTACCGAGCCACGTCCGGCCCAGACGCCTCCAGCCCTGACCCCTTCGACCCGACGCCGACGGACCCGCTCACCTCCGGCCGAGCCGCCTCCGGTCGGGACGCTCCTGCCCCGGGCGTGCGTCCTCGATGGTGGCGGAGGCCGTGGGTGGCGCCGTTGATGGTGGTGGCGGCGGCGTTCGTGGCGTTCTCGCTGCCGCCGTACCTGTCGCTGGACCCCGCGCAGTCACGAGTGCCGGCGCCTGACTTCTTCCCGCCGCACTTCGCGGTGCTCTCCCTGCACGTGGTGTTCGGCTCGATCGCGATGATCACGTGCTGCCTGCAGATCTGGCCGTGGTTCCGCGCCCGTTACCCCCGCGCACACCGCCGGATCGGCCGCGTGTACGTCTTCGCCGGCTGCCTCCCGAGCGGTCTCCTCGGACTGACCGTGGGCGTGGCGACACCATGGGGCCCGGTCACGATGGTCAGCAACGTCCTGCTGGCCCTGCTCTGGCTGGGCTGCACGCTGGCCGGCTGGCGGATGGCCAGGCAGCGCCGCTTCGTTGACCACCGCCGCTGGATGGTGCGCAGCTTCGCCCTGACCATGTCGATCGTCACCAACCGCATCTACGGCGTGCTGTTCGGAATCCTGCTCTTCCCCCAGCTCGACACGACCTTCAACGGCGACGAGACGCAGCTGATGCAGACGATCGCCGCCCTGAGCGCCTGGCTCGGCTGGGTGCTGCCCCTGCTGGTGGCCGAGTGGTGGCTGGAACGCACCGACGCCGCCAAGCGCCGCGCCCGGGCCCGCGCCCACCGCTCAACCTGACAACCGACCACCACACCCGATCCCACCGAACAACCCAACCACCACACCCGACTCCACCGAACAACCACCACACCCGAGCACCCGACCAGCCACCTCGACCCATCGGCCGCGGGACCCACCCCCCGGCCGACAGCACCCACGACCGGGCGATCCGCCCCCCGGGCGTCAGGGGGCGGATCGGGTGGCTCAGAGGGAGAGGATCTTGCGGAGGAAGCGGCCCGTGTGGCTCTCGTCCACCAGCGCGACCTCCTCCGGCGTCCCCGCCGCCACCAGCGTGCCGCCGCGCGACCCGCCCTCGGGACCCATGTCGATGATCCAGTCGGCGGTCTTGATGACGTCGAGGTTGTGCTCGATGACGATGACGGTGTTGCCGCCGTCGACCAGCCGCCCCAGCACGCCGAGCAGCCGCCTGATGTCCTCGAAGTGCAGCCCGGTGGTGGGCTCGTCGAGGACGTAGATCGTCCGCCCGGTCTGCCGCCGCTGCAGCTCGGAGGCCAGCTTGACGCGCTGCGCCTCACCGCCGGACAGGGTGGTGGCCGGCTGCCCGAGGCGTACGTAACCGAGCCCCACGTCGTTGAGCGTCTGCAGGTGCCGCTTGATGGCGGGGATCGCGTCGAAGAAGCCGAGCGCCTCTTCGATCGGCATGTCGAGCACCTCGGCGATCGTCTTGCCCTTGTAGTGGACCTCCAGCGTCTCCCTGTTGTAGCGGGCGCCGTGGCAGACCTCGCAGGGGACGTAGACGTCGGGCAGGAAGTTCATCTCGATCTTGATGGTGCCGTCGCCCGCGCACGCCTCGCAGCGCCCGCCCTTGACGTTGAAGCTGAAGCGCCCCGGCTGGTAGCCGCGCACCTTCGCCTCGGCCGTGGCCGCGAACAACTTGCGGACGTGGTCGAAGACGCCGGTGTAGGTGGCCGGGTTGGAGCGCGGGGTGCGCCCGATCGGCGACTGGTCGACGTGGACGACCTTGTCGACCTGGTCCATGCCGTTGATACGGGAGTGCCGCCCCGGCACCGTGCGGGCGCCGTTGAGCTCCTTGGCCAGCGCGTTGTAGAGGATGTCGTTGACCAGCGTCGACTTGCCCGACCCCGACACCCCGGTGACCGCGGTGAACACGCCGAGCGGGAACTCGATGTCGACGCCCTTGAGGTTGTGCTCGCGCGCACCCTTGACGGTGATCTGCCGCTTCTTGTCGCGCTTGCGGCGCTTGGCGGGCACGGCGATGCTCTTGCGCCCCGACAGGTACGCGCCGGTCATCGACTCCTCGCTGGCGAGGAGGTCCTGGACGGTGCCGGACACGACGACCTGGCCGCCGTGCTCGCCGGCGCCCGGCCCGATGTCGACCACCCAGTCGGCGGCGGCGATGGTGTCCTCGTCGTGCTCGACCACGATCAGCGTGTTGCCCATGTCGCGCAGTCTGATCAGGGTGTCGAGCAGCCGCATGTTGTCGCGCTGGTGCAGCCCGATGGACGGCTCGTCGAGCACGTAGAGCACGCCGACCAGCCCGGAGCCGATCTGCGTGGCGAGCCTGATGCGCTGCGCCTCGCCACCGGCGAGGGTGGCGGCGGCGCGGTCCATCGTGAGGTAGTCGAGGCCGACGTCGAGCAGGAAGCCCATGCGGGCGTTGATCTCCTTGACCACCCGCTCGGCGATCTGCATGTCGCGGTCGGACAGCTTGAGCGCGGCGAGGAACTTGGCGCACTCGCCGATCGACATCGACGAGACCTCGGCGATCGACTTCCCGGCGACCGTGACCGACAGGCTGACCGGCTTGAGCCTGGCCCCCTTACAGGCGGGACACGGGATCTCGCGCATGTAGCCCTCGAAGCGCTCGCGCGCCGCGTCGCTCTCGGCCTCGGCGTGCCTGCGCTGCACCCACGGGATGACGCCGTCGTAGGTGGTGTAGTAGGCGCGCTGGCGGCCGAAGCGGTTGCTGTAGCGCACGTGGATCTGCTCTTCGTGCCCGTAGAGCAGCGACTTCTGGGCCTTCTTCGGCAGCCGCTCCCACGGCGTGTCGAGGCCGAACCCCATGGCGTGGCCGAGCGCCTCGATCAGCCTGGTGAAGTATTCGCTGGTGTGGCCGCCCGACCAGGGGTGGATGGCGCCGTCGCCGAGCGCGCGCTCGGGGTCGGGCACGACGAGGTCGGGGTCGACCTCCATCTTGGTGCCGAGACCTGTGCACTCGGGGCAGGCGCCGAACGGCGAGTTGAAGGAGAACGAGCGCGGCTCCATCTCCTCGAACGACAGGTCGTCGTAGGGGCAGTAGAGGTGCTCGGAGTAGAAGCGCTCGCGGTTGGGGTCGTCTTCCGGCAGGTCGACGAACTCCAGCGTGATCGTGCCGCCGGACAGCTGCAGCGCCGTCTCGACGGAGTCGTTGAGCCGCCGCCGCGCCGACTCCTTGACCGACAGCCGGTCGACGATGACCTCGATGTCGTGCTTCTCGTACTTCTTCAGCGTCGGCGGCTCCTCCAGGCGCACGACGGTGCCGTCGACCCGCGCCCTGGCGAAGCCCTTGGTCTGCAGCTCGCGGAACAGCTCGGCGTATTCGCCCTTGCGCCCCCTGACGACCGGCGCGAGGACCTGGAATCTGGTGCCCTCTTCGAGGTCCATCACGCGGTCGACGATCTGCTGCGGCGACTGGCGGGCGATCGGGCGCGCGCACACCGGGCAGTGCGGCTTGCCGATGCGGGCCCACAGCAGCCGCAGGTAGTCGTAGACCTCGGTGATGGTGCCGACGGTGGAGCGGGGGTTCTTGCTGGTGGCCTTCTGGTCGATGGAGACCGCCGGCGACAGGCCCTCGATGAAGTCGACGTCGGGCTTGTCCATCTGGCCGAGGAACTGGCGGGCGTACGCCGACAGCGACTCGACGTAGCGCCGCTGGCCCTCAGCGAAGATCGTGTCGAAGGCCAGGCTCGACTTGCCCGAGCCGGATAGGCCGGTGAAGACGATCAGCGAGTCTCGCGGCAGATCCAGCGAGACGTCTTTGAGGTTGTGTTCTCGTGCACCACGCACGATCAGGCGGTCAGCCACGGCGATCCCGGAAGTCGAAAGGCGGATAGGTCCACGGGGGATGGTAGACGGCGGCTCCGACAATTTCGGCGGCCCGATCCACGGCCCCCGAAAATCCGTCTCTCCCAGGTTACGGCCATCTCCCGGCAGGGGAGGACCCCTTGGAATCTCAACCCGCTGACCTGCGGTTTTATGCCCTCCTCAGGTCGGCTGCCGCAGATGGTGAAATATCCGTACATGAGCGTCCTACCCGCGCTGCAGGCCGAGCTGGCCGTGGCCACCAACCGGCTGCTGGCCACGGCCGCCTCCCTCTCCGACGCCGACCTCGCCGCCCCCTCGCTCCTGCCGGACTGGACCAGGGGTCACGTGCTCGCCCACCTCGCCCAGAACGCCGACTCCCACCTCAACCTGCTGACCTGGGCGCGAACCGGCGTCCGCACCCCCCAGTACGCCTCGTTCGCCGCCAGGTCCGCCGCGATCGAGGCCGCCGCGACCCACCCCGTGGCCCGCCACCTCGCCGAGCTGGAGGACGGCGCCGCCCGCCTGGCCGCCGCCGTCCGCGACCTGCCCGCGCACGCCTGGCCGGCGCAGGTGGAGGGCATGCGCCCGCCGCCCCACCCCGCCTGGTACCTGCTCGTCCGCCGGCTGCGCGAGCTCGGCTTCCACCACGTCGACCTGGCCGCCGGTCACACCCCCGCCGACTGGCCCGCCCCCTTCGTACGCAGGGAGCTGCACGACTGCCTGGCCACCTGGCCCCGCGCCCACAGGGCGGTGGGCCGGATCGAGCTCGTCGAAGACGGCCGGATCACCGCCACGCACGAGCTCGGCGACGGTCCTGCCGTCCGCGGCGCGCCGCACGACATGCTGGCCTGGCTCACCGGCCGGTCGCGTGGCGAGGGGGTTAGTCTGGTGCCCGTGGGGCGGTCGTCCACTTCCGGACGCGGAGAAGTCGGTGGCGATGGAGGTGCGGGTCTTCCCGATCCGCCGCCGTGGCTGACGATGCCGGCCCCTGCTGATCTGCCCACGACACCCCCAGAGGACTACCCATGACCTATACCGGTGACGTCCAGGTCGGCGGTCCCGCCGACGTACGCGAGCTGCCCGCGCTGACGATCTCCAAGCTCGCCGTAGGCCCGTTCGACAACAACGCCTATCTGCTGCGCTGCACCGCGACCGGCGAGTCGGTGCTCATCGACGCCGCCGCCGAGTCCGACCGGCTGCTGGCCCTCATGGGCGACCGGCCCGTCGGCGCGGTCATCACCACCCACCAGCACGGCGACCACTGGCAGGCACTTGAGCAGGTGACGAAGGTGACCGGCGCCCAGGTGATCGCCCACCCGCTCGACGCGCCCGCGCTCCCCGTCCCGGCCGGCCGCACGGTCGAGCACGGCGACACGATCACGTTCGGCGAGGTCACGCTTGAGGTCATCCACCTGCGCGGCCACACGCCCGGCTCGATCGCCCTGCTGTACGACGCCGGCCCCGAGGGCCACCACCTGTTCACCGGCGACTCGCTGTTCCCCGGCGGCGTGGGCAACACCCAGAAGGACCCCGAGCGGTTCGACCAGCTCTTCACCGACGTCGTCGAGCGCATCTTCGACCGCCTGCCCGACGAGACCTGGGTCTACCCGGGCCACGGCAAGGACACGACGCTCGGCGCCGAGCGCCCGGCCCTCCCGGAGTGGAAGGCCAGGGGCTGGTAGCAGGGGGACGGTCAGCGGGTGGCGAGCACGTGGGCGATGCGCTCGGCCGCCAGGGCTGGATCGTCGGCGAGCCCGACGAGCTCGCCCCACGACCACCGGTAGAACCAGCCCTCCGACAGGGCGGCGCAGTCCACGGTCTCGGCCATCAGGGCCGCGTCGGGGTGGCTGATGCGCAACGCGGGCGGGTCCGACCGCAGCAGGGCGGTCAGCCCGCGTTGTTCCAGCTCCGTCGCCAGCTTGCCGAGGTAGTACGTACGCGTGTGCTCGCGCGGCGTGGCCGACATGGCTCCATCAAAGCCGAAATAAGACGAAAAATCCCGTCAGTTGCTCATCGAAGGCCGGTCAGCGGCCCAGACGAGCGGCTTCCTTACGCTGCTCGCGCTTGTAGAACAGCACCCGCAGCGGGATGGCCGCGACCAGCGCGATCTGCATGGTGGCCCCGATCTTGATCGGCATGTCGCCGCCCTCGGGCCAGGCCACCCAGACCGTCAGGAACGCCACGTTCACCATGATCCAGCCCAGCACGACGGCGGCGAGCTGCCCCTTCGGCTTGGGATATTCGATGCGGCTGACCATCAGCCACGCCACCCCGAGCACGGCCAGCAGCGACCAGATGTTCGGCTGGAACAGCAGCACGATGGAGATCACGGTCATGGCGCCCATCGGGATGGGCAGCCCCATGAAGTCGCCGCTCTTGGTCTTGACGCAGGCGAACCTGGCCAGGCGTACGACGCCGGCGACCAGCACGGCCGCCGCGGCGGCGAGCACGGCGGTGAAGGGCACGCTCTCCGGCACGCCGATGCCCCAGATGACGACCATGAACGCCGGCGCGAAGCCGAAGCTGATGACGTCGGCGAGGTTGTCCAGCTCGGCCCCCATCGCGGAGGCACGGAAGCGGCGCGCCACGAGCCCGTCGAACAGGTCGCAGGTCGCGCCGATGAGCAGCAGCACGATGGCGGTGGCGAAGTAGCTCGGCGCGGGCGTGAACCGGCCGCCGTCGACCTGCAGCTGCTGGATGGCGGAGTAGGCCAGCACGCACACCGCGAGGAACCCGCAGACGGCGTTGCCCAGCGACAGAGAATCGGCGGCGGACAGGCGGAACGCCTTGCCGACGGGACCGCGAGGTTCTTCCTCTTCCGTTCGCCAGCTACTGGCGTCAGCCGTGGTCAATTCTGGTCACCCCCGCAACCGTCTTGTCGCCCACGGACACCGCGGGAGAAATCCCTTCGGGAAGGTAGATGTCGACCCGGGATCCCAACCTGATCAGCCCGATCCGCTCACCCTGCTCGACCTTCGCGCCGGCGCTCAGGTACGGCACGATCCTGCGCGCCACGGCGCCCGCGATCTGCACCATCTCGATGTCGCCCAGCGTGGTCTCGAAATGCCACACCACACGCTCGTTCTGGTCGCTGTCCTTGTTGAACGCCGGCAGGAACCCACCTGCCACATGCTGCACGGAGGTGACATTTCCCGCAAGAGGGGCACGGTTGACGTGCACGTTCAGCGGGTTCATGAAGATCGCGACCCTGGTGCGGCCGTCGGGCCACGGGTCGATGCTCTGCACGACGCCGTCGGCGGGTGACAGGATGCGGCCCTCGCCGATCGTGCGGTCCGGGTCTCGGAAGAACCAGAGCATGCCCCCGGTGAGCGCGCTCAGCGGCACCGCCGCAAGCGCCCATCGCCGGTCTCGGCGCGTCAGCAGAGCGGTGGCGGCCGCCGCGGCGGCCGTCGGGAGGAGCCACGGGGAGACCCCGCGCGCGAGCCTCATGCGGCTCGGCTTAGCAGAATCGTCGGACACGTACAACCTTTGGTGGTGACTGGACTGGGCGCTTTGCCGTGATGTTACAGAACCAGCAACTATGACACGGCATAACTACACAAGCAAAGCGCCTCGAAGCCCATTTCGCTAGACCTGCTCCGGATGCGTCTCCTCGCTCTTGCGCGCGTCGATGCGAGCTTTGATCAGGCTGGCCACAGTGGTGATGACCATGGTGGTGCCGATGACCGAGAGCGACACCCAGATGGGAATTTCGGGCGCCCAGGAGACATGGCTGGAGTGCAACGCCTCCAATACGAGCTTAACCCCGATGAACCCCAGGATGAACGCCAAACCGTAGCTGATGTAGACGAGGCGCTGCAGCAGGCCGCCCAGCAGGAAGTAGAGCTGACGCAGGCCCATCAGGGCAAACGCGTTGGCGGTGAAGACGATGAAGGGGTCTTTGGTGAGCCCGAAGATGGCCGGAATCGAGTCGAGCGCGAACAGCAGGTCGGTGGTGCCGATCGCGACCATCACGATGAGCATGGGGGTGACCATGCGCCTGCCGTCGATCTTGACGGTGACCTTGGAGCCGACGTAGCCCTCGGTGGTGGGGAACGCCCTGCGCACCCACCGCAGCAGGACGTTCTCGTTGAACTCCTCTTCATCGCCCTTGAGGTGCTGGCGGACGATGTTGACCGCCGTGTAGATGAGGAAGGCGCCGAACACGTAGAACAGCCAGCTGAAGCGCTCGAGCGCGGCCGCGCCGAGCGCGATGAAGATGCCGCGCATCACCAGCGCGAGCAGGATGCCGACGAGCAGCACCTTGTGCTGGTAGGCCTTCGGCACCGCGAACCGGCTCATGATGATGAAGAAGATGAACAGGTTGTCGACGCTCAAGCTGTATTCGGTGATGTAACCGGCGAAGAACTCACCGGCTCTGTCCGGGCCGGAGGTGAACCACAGCAGCACCCCGAACAACACGGCGAGGAAAACGTAGAAAGAGACCCAGTAGCCCGCCTGGCGCATGGAGAACTCACGAGCTTCTCCACGGTCGACGATCCACAGGTCGATGGCGATGACCAACAGCAGACCGCCGATCACGGCGATCCAGGCCCACAAAGGTTCAGTCACTCAGACCCTCCGGCATGCACGCTTCATTGCCGGAGGTCTCTCCCGCCCGCGCTCACCTGCGGACCGGCAGCCCCGGGGGCCCCGTGGAGTGGGGCTGCACCGTGATGACGAGGCTGTCGCGAAGGGATACTCCCCTCCCTAACCCACGCAGTATACGAGAACCCCTCGACCGCACCTAATCATCCTCCCCCTCAACCAAGCCCCCTCACCCTCCGTAGACCGCGGCCTCCCCTCACGGCCGCGACCTCACGATCGGTGAACGACAGCCCTCTGCGAGCCCGCGGATTCACGCCCGGCAGACCGCAACTCCCCCTTGGGCCCGCCGCCTCACGCCCGGTAGACCGCGAGCACGTTCTCCACCGCGTCGTCGCCGTCCGGCATCTCGTCGCCGCGCCGCCGCGCCGCCTCGGCGAGCGCCCGCGCGTCCTCGGGTGCGGCGAGCAGCCGCCGCACGGCCGCGCGGAAGCCGGCCACGTCGCCGTACGGCACCAGGATCCCCGCGTCCCCCAGGATCTCCGGGATGCCGCCGACCTCGGAGGCGACGGCCGGGGTGCCGGTCATCAGCGCCTCCCTGAGGGTGAGCGGCTGCCCCTCCCACCGGCTCGGCATCACCAGCGCCGTGGCGGCACGCATCAGGTCGGCCACGTCGTCCCGGTTGCCCAGCAGCCGTACGGGCAGGTTTTCCGCGTCGATCCGCCGCTGCAACTCCCCGCGCAACGGCCCCTCACCCGCCACCACGAACAGCGGGGCACCCTCCCACGGCCCGGCCGCCACATCGAGCAGGGTCTCCAGCCCCTTCTGCTGAGCCAGCCGAGCGACGGTGAGCAGGATCGGACGCTCGCCGGCGCCGAGTTCGTCCCTGATCTCCTGAGGTGTCCGCATGGCCGGCGCCGGCACAGGCGCGGCCACCAGCGCGGGCCGCACGTCCCTGGCGCCCAGCGCGGTCATCCGCTCACCGAGGTCGGGCGAGACCACCAGCACGTGCCCGCCCCGCCGCGCCACGATCCGCTCCAGCACGCCATAGACCATCCCCACGAACCCACCGGCGGTCAGCGCGTTATGCAACGTCACAACGGGCCTGCGCGCAGGGTCTCCCAAAGCCGCCAGAGCCCCGGCCCGCAGACCATGGGCGTGCACGACGTCGGCGCCCTTGGTCAGCCGCCGGACGGCGAGCACCGCACGCAGATCGTTCAGGGGATGGGGCCGGTCGGAAACGGCCACCTCCACGAACCGCGCCCCCGCCGCCTCGAACGAGAACCGCTCCTCAACGCTGCGCGGCCCGGCCACCAGCACCTGGTGCCCCCGCCGCACGAGCCCCTCCACCAGCATCAGAACGTGCCGCCCGGTGCCACCGGACGTGGTCCCCAGCACAAAAGCCACCCGCACGCCAGCCTCCCTCACTCCGCCCGACCTCACCCGGCTCCACCGCGGCGCAGCAGACCGGCCACCGAAGCGGCGTCAGGCCGGTCCACCAGGGCCACGACCGCACCCCCGACCGCCAGCGCCACCACCGCGCCCAGCACGGCGGCCCCCACGTTCGCCCAAAGGGACACGGCCCCCAGCAGACCGACGACCCCGGCCCCCGCGAGGAACCCGGCCACCCCTCCGGCCGCCGCGGCCCCCAGCGCGCGGGGCAGGCCGGCCGCCGCCGCGCCGCCCCGCGTCCGTACGACGGACGCCAGCAGCAAGCCGCCGCCCACGCTCATGCCGATGCTCATGCCGAGCGCCATCGCCCCGATGCCCCACTCGGGAGGCACCACGAGCACGAGCACGGTCTGGGCCACCATGACGACGAGCCATCCGGCGACGGTGCCGGTGGCGACCGCGCGGCCCTGGCCGGCCGCGTAGAGGACGCGGCTGAGGTGGGCGATGAGCCCGTAGCCGACGAGGCCGGGCGCGAACAGCGCGATGGCCGCCGCCAGCTCACCGGCGGGCACGTCGCTCTTGTCGGCGAGGAACACCACGGCACCGGGCCCCGACGCCGCCGCGAGCACCCCGGCCGCCAGCCCTGACACCAGCACGACGGCCCTGGTGGTGCGCGCCGCGAGCGCCGCGAAGGCCACAGGCTCGCCGGCCTGCGCCGACAGCCGGGGGAACGCGCTGGTGGCGATGGGCACGGCCAGCACGGCGTACGGCACCAGGTAGATCGCCCACGCGTAGTTGTACGCCGCGATGGCCCCGCCGCCGACGACCTTGTTGGCCAGCAGCAGCACCACGATCATGGCCGCCTGCTGCGCCAGCAGCGCCGCGATGCCCGCGAGCGCCAGCGTGCGCACCCGCCCGGCCACCCCGTCGGGGAACCGTAAGGTGGGCCGCCACCGCAGCCCCAGCCGCCCGACGGGCCCGACCACGGTCAGCACCAGCGACAGCACGCCGAGACTCGTGCCCACCGACAGCGCCAGCTCGCCCTCCATGGGCAGCCCGTCGAGGTCGCGGTGCCCGCCGCTGAGCGGCACGAACAGCAGGTACGCCACGATGACCACGATGCTCGACACCAAAGGCGCGACGGCGGGCCCCGCGAAACGGTCGTTGGCCTGGAGCAGGCCGTAGAGCACCACGGCCACGCCGTAGAGCGGGATCTGGGGCGCGAAGACGACCAGCATGCGGGTGGCGATCTCCCCCATCGCGGACAGATCGGCGCACCCCTCGATGTCACCGCCGAGGAACAGCCCGATGACGGGCCCGGCGAGCACCGCCGTGAGCACCCCGACGGGGACGAGCACCACGACCACCCAGGTCAGCAGTGCCGACCCGATGAGGCCGGCCCGCTCGCGCGACACCCCGGCCAGCACGGGCACCACCATGCCCGCCAGAGCGCCGCCGACGACCACCTCGAAGACGATGTTGGGGATCTGGTTGGCCGTCATGTAGGCCGTGGCCAGGCAGTTGGTGCCGACGGTCTGGGCGAAGGCGTATTGCTTGGCGAACCCGGCGACCCGCGCCAGCACGGTGATCGCCCCGATGAGCATCGCGCCGCCCGCGACGCCCCTCGCCGTCACCGCACCCACCCGGCCTCCCCCGAACGCGCAGCCGACCAACCGTACGCGAACATCCTGGCAGGCCGTACCGACAACAGGGGCGTCAGATGGGGTCGACGGGGCGGCGGCCCAGCATGTCGATGCGGTTGAGCACCGGGTTGCCGGCGATGACCTTGGTGAAGCTGACCTTCTCGGCGGCGGCCGTCAGCGCCACGACGGTGCCGAGCAGCGCGTAGCGGCCGCGCCTGCCGAGCTTGGTGACGGCGGCGAGGCCGAGCAGCGCGCCCAGGGCGTTGGCGCCCGCGTCGCCGAGCATGGCGCGCTCGCCGAGGTCGTCGGGCAGCAGCGCGGCGGCGGCACCCAGCGGCACGGCGGCCAGCGCGCCCGCGGCGGGCTGGCCGCGGAAGAGCGCGGCGGCCAGCAGCGGCCCGCCGGTCAGCAGGCCGACCTTGATGGCGCGGCCGGGACGCAGGTCGAAGAGGTTGGCGAGGTTGGCGGAGCCGGCGATGGCGGCGCCGTTGACCAGGGTGTCGGCGGGGCCCTGGGAGACGAGGGCGGCTGCGCCGAGCCCGGTGGCGCCGATGCCGAGGATCTTGACGGCCCCGCTGGTGACCTCGCCGCGGGCCAGCGCGCTCAGGTGACCCTTGAAGCCCTTGGACGACGTGGTGCCGTAGAGGTCGTCGTACGCGCCGAGCGCGCCGCTGCCGGCGCCCGCGAGCAGGGCGGCGGCGCGCACCCGCGGGGTGAGGCCGGGCGTGAGCGCGGCGGCGGCGCCGGCGCCGGCCACGAACGCGGGGCCTTCGAGCAGCGTGATGGGCTCGCCGCGGTGGTTCTTCCTGGTCCAGCGACCGCTCAGGTCGGCGGGCTTGTTGCGGGTGAAGGCGGAGTAGGCGGCGCGGGCGGCCACGGCGCCGATGGTGGCGCCGGCCAGCGCGTAGAGCAGGCCACGGGCCCGGCTGGGCATGTCAGCTCCCTGACTCGGTGGTGGGGGATGGGGTGGGGGCCGCCTCGGCGGGGATGGGGCCGGATGCGCCCTTGCCGTTGCCGTATTGGCCGGCCCGCCCGGACAGCTGCTCCTGCAGAGAGTAGACGATCGCGACCGGCCCGAGCGGCATGTCGGCCGTATCGACGCCGGTGACCCGCTTGGAGACGTCGCCCTCGTCGCGCAGGGCGGTGATGACGTCTCCTGGTGTGACCGTGGTGGCGGCGATGCCGGCCAGCACCGTGCCCTTGCTCGCCGCGTCGAAGCCGTCGGCCACGGAGACGAGCGCGCCCGCCTGGGTCTCGGCGCTCTCCCCTTCGTACGGCCGCTCGGGCGCGAACATGACGGCGAGCGTGGCCCGCTTGGCCGGGTCGCCGTCGACGGTGAGCAGCCCGCCCGCCTCGAACGCGCCGACGACGTCGGCGGTGGTGGTGTTGGGCGTGCCGGCCTGGGCGGGGTCGTTGGTGACGAGGGAGGCGCCGAGCAGCGCGGAGGCCCTGCCCCAGCTCGTGGCGGTCGCGGGGAAGACCATGTTGACCGGCTTGAGCTGGTTGACCAGGCCGTCGAGCACGCCGGTGCCCTTGGGGTCGAGGAACTTCTCGGTGAACGTCACGCGCCCGGTGATCTCCGCGCCCGCCTGGTCGAGGACCTGCTGGGCGGCCTCGCGCCAGGCGGTGTTGGAGCCCGGCGTCTCGATCAGCAGCACGCGCTGACCGGCCAGGTCGCCGGCGACGAGCTCGGGCGTCACGGCGCTGATGAAGGCGTCGTTGCCGGCCTCGCGGCCCTGCAGCGTGTCGATCTGGGCGCGCAGCTCCTCCTTCGTCTTGGTGAGCTGCGCGGTGAGCTCCTGGGCGGACTTCACCGCCGGTTCCTGCAGCAGCGTGGTGCCGAGCACGATGCCGACCGCGAGCGCCAGGAAGATGGCGACGATGGAGACGAGGTGGTAGCGAAAATCGATCACGAGAAGAGTCCGACCAGCCAGAAGATGAACGCGTTCCAGACGTCCTGAAGACCGTTCAGCCAGGTCTGGCCGAGCGGCGACAGGAAGAGCGCGACCCCCATGGTGATCAGCGCGGTGATCACCAGCAGGAGCAGTTGCGAGGTGGTGATGCGACTGCGGTAGAGCCTGCTGACGCCCTTGGCGTCGATGAGCTTGCTGCCGATGATGAGACGGGTGAGGAAGGTGCTGGCCATGCCGGAGCGGCCCTTGTCGAGGAACTCCTCCAGCGTGCCGTGGGTGCCGACGGCGACGATCAGCTCGGCGCCCTTGTCGTCGGCCAGCAGCATGGCGATGTCTTCGCTGGTGCCGGTGGCGGGGAAGATCACCGCCTCCCTGCCGAGCTGGTGCACGCGCTCGAGCCCGGGTGCCCTGCCGTCGCGGTAGGCATGGACGACCAGCTCGGCGCCGCAGGTCAAGGCCTTGGTGGAGACGGAGTCGAAGTCGCCCACGATGACGTCGGGGAGGTAGCCGGCCTCCAGCAGCGCGTCGGCGCCGCCGTCGACGCCGACGAGGACGGGACGGTATTCGCGGATGTAGGGGCGGAGGGTCGCGATGTCCTCTTTGTAGTGGTAGCCGCGCACCACGATGAGGACGTGCCGGCCCTCCATGGACGTGCGGATCTCGGGCACGCCGACCCCGTCGATGAGAAGCTTGCCCTCACCGCGCACGTATTCCATGGTGTTGACGGCAAAAGCCTCGATCTGCACCGACAGCCCGGCGCGGGCCTCGGCCATGGCGGCCTCGACCGTCTCGGGGGTCTGCTCCTCGCCCTTGCCCACCACGTCGTCGTCGAGGTAGACGACGCCGTCGCAGACGCGTACGAGATCGCCGTCCTTGACCCGCTCGAACAGCTCCTGGTTGGCGTTGTCGATGAACGGGACACCGGCTTCGAGCAGGATCTGCGGCCCCAGGTTGGGGTAGCGGCCGCTGATGCCGCTCGCGACGTTGACCACGGCCGAAGCACCGCACGCGACAAGCGCCTCCGCGCTGACCCGGTCAACGTCGACGTGGTCGATAATCGCGATTTCCCCGGGCTGGAGGCGTTTTGTCAGCCTCTTGGTGCGCCGGTCGATCCTCGCCACTGCCGTTATACCGGGAAGGTCCCCGACCTTCCTGCCACGGAGGCCCGGCCTCTTGCTTCCCGGAACCTTCATCAAGACCATCCTGCCAGAGTGAAACAGCGCGGGGGCCACGCATGACGCGGCGTGTCCGCTATGTCACCCAGCATCACCTGTCCGCCGCGGCCAGGCCGAGCAACTCCTCAGCGTGGGCCCTGCCCAGCTCGGAGTCCTCCATGCCGGCCAGCATGCGCGACAGTTCGCGTACACGTCCTTCGTGATCGAGCGTCACCACGCCGCTGCGCACGATGCTGCCGTCGCTCGCCTTCTCCACCACGAGGTGCTGGTCGGCGAAGGCGGCGACCTGCGGCAGGTGGGTGACCACGATCACCTGCGCGGTGCGGGCGAGCCTGGCCAGCCGGCGGCCGATCTCGACCGCGGCCTTCCCGCCGACCCCCGCGTCGACCTCGTCGAACACGAACGTCGGCACCGGGTCCGCGCCCGCGAACACCACCTCGATGGCCAGCATCACGCGGCTCAGCTCACCGCCGGACGCGCCCTTGGTGAGCGGCAGCGGCGGCGCCGCGGGATGGGCGGCCATCCGCAGCTCCACCTCGTCGCGGCCCTCGGGCCCGAACTCCGCGCTCTGGGTGAGCTCGACCACGACCCTGGCGTGCGGCATGGCGAGCGCGGTCAGCTCTTCCGTGACCGCCTTGCCGAACCGCTCCGCCGCCGACTCGCGCACCTTGGTCAGCCGGTCGGCCAGCTCGGTGAGCCGGACGGTCAGCTCGTCGTGTTCGCGGGTCAGCTCGTCGATGCGCTCGTCGTCGCCCTCCAGCTCGCCCAGGCGGGCGGCGGCCTGCTGGGCCCACGCCAGGACGCCCGAGCTGTCGGCGGCGTATTTCCTGATCAAGCTGGACAGGACGGAACGCCGCTCCTGCACCGCCGCCAGCCGCGCCGGGTCAGCCTCGACGGACTCCGCGTAGGCCGCGAGGTCGGTGGCCACGTCGGAGATCAGGTAGCCGGCCTCGGCCAGCCGGTCGGCCATGCCCGCGAGCTGGCTGTCGAAGTCGCGTACGGCCTCCACGGCCGCCCGCGCCTCCCCCAGCAGCGAGATCACGTCACGCGCCCCGCCCGCGGCCTCCATCGGGTCGCCGAGCAGCGCGGTGTGGGCGGTCGTCGCGGCGCTGCGCAGCGCGTCGGCGTGGGAGAGCCGCTCCTCCTCGCCGCGCAGCTCGTCGTCCTCGCCCGCTTTGGGATCGACCTTCTCGATCTCCTCCAGGCCGAAGCGCAGCAGGTCGGCCTCCTGCGCCCGCTCGCGCGCCCTGGTCGTCAGCTCCTCCAGCTGCGCGGCGACCTGCTTGTGTCGTTTGTACGCCTGCGCGTACGCCCGCAGGGGTTTGACCAGCTCGTCACCGGCGTAGCGGTCGAGCGCGGCGCGCTGCCTGGCCGGCTGCAGCAGCCGCTGCTGGTCCATCTGGCCGTGCACCGCCACCAGGTCGTCGGCGAGGTACGTCAGCGTGCCCACCGGCACCGTGCGCCCGCCGAGCCAGGCCCTGGACCTGCCCTCGGCCGAGACGGTGCGCGAGATGATCAGCTCGCCGTCCTCGATCTCGCCGCCGATGTCCTCGACCTGCTGCGCGACCCGCCCGCCTGGCTCGATGACCAGCGTGCCCTCCACGCTCGCGCGATCGGCGCCCGGCCGCACCCGCGCGGGATCGGCCCGGCCGCCGAACAGCAGCCCGAGCCCGGTCACGACCATCGTCTTGCCCGCGCCGGTCTCGCCGGTGACCACGTTGAAGCCAGGCGAAAGCTCGAGCACGGCCTCGTCGATGACGCCGAGCCCCTGGATGCGGACCTCCTCGACCCTGGGTCGCACTGCCCACTCCCGTTCACTGCGTGTCTCTGCCGTGTCTGACGCCGCTGTCCGCGGTCGATCGTGCTGACCACGTGATCCTACGCGCTCCGTACTCCATTCACTCAGGGTCGCGCCCTTCCGCGCCACCCCTGGACGGGCAGTTCGAACTTGGCGACCAGCCGGTCGGTGAAGGGGGCGCCGGTGCTCTCGACGCCGTGCAGGCGGGCCAGGCGTACGGGCTCGGCGCCCCTGCGCACCTCGACGCGGGTGCCCGACGGCACCTCGAACTTGCGGCGCCCGTCACACCACATGACTCCGCCAGGGGTGTCGGGCAGAATCTCCACGGCCAGCGTCGAGCGCGGCGAGACGACCAGCGGCTTGGCGAACAGCGCGTGGGCGCTGATGGGCACCATGAGCAGCGCCTCGACCTCCGGCCAGACGACCGGGCCGCCGGCGGAGAAGGCATAGGCGGTGGAGCCGGTCGGGGTGGCGCAGATCACGCCGTCGCAGCCCCAGCGCGACAGCGGGCGGCCGTCGATCTCGGCGACCACCTCCAGCATGCGTTCCTGTTTCTCGACGGTGATCTCGTTGAGCGCCCAGGTGTCGGCGAGCACGCGGCCGTTCTGCCTGGCGAGAACGTCGATCGTCATGCGCTCCTCAACGTCGTAGCGGCCCGCCACGACGCTGTCGACGGCGGCGGCCAGGTCGGCGACCTCCGCCTCGGCGAGGAACCCGACGTGCCCGAGGTTGACGCCGAGCAGCGGCGTGCCCGCGGGCTTGGCCAGCTCGGCGGCGCGCAGCAGCGAACCGTCGCCGCCCAGCACGATCATCACCTCGGCGTCCTTGGCCGCGCCGGGGTCGCCCGGCACCGCCTCGATGCCGCCGCAGCCCAGCTCGGCGGCCTCGGTGTCGAGCACCCTGACCGTGATGCCGGCGTCGACCAGCCGGTTGATGACCAGCCGGGCACTGTCGATGGCGGCGTCGCGCCCGGTGTGCACGGCGACCAGCACGGTGCGATTCATTGCGGCCCTTCCGCGACGGCACGCTGGATCTCGGCCTCGAGGTCGGCGACCCCCGGCTCGCCCTGCCCCTTGCCCAGCCAGAGCAGGTATTCCACGTTCCCCGACGGGCCCGGCAGCGGGCTCGCCGTCACTCCGCGCACGCTCAGCCCCAGCTCCAGCGCCTTGGCCGCGGCGTCGCGCACCGCGCCCGCGCGCAGCTCGGGATCGCGGACGACGCCGCCCGCCCCAACGCGCTCCTTGCCCACCTCGAACTGCGGCTTCACCAGCATGACGAAGTCGGCCTCAGGGGCGGCGACCGCGGCGAGCGCGGGCAGCACCAGCCGCAGCGAGATGAACGACAGGTCGCCGACCACCAGCGTGGGCGGCTCGCCGACCATCTCGGGGGTGAGGTCGCGGACGTTCACCCGCTCCATGACCGTCACCCGCTCGTCGGAGCGCAGCGACCAGGCGAGCTGGCCGTAGCCGACGTCGACCGCCAGCACGTGGGCCGCGCCGTGGCGCAGCAGCACGTCGGTGAACCCGCCCGTGGAGGCGCCCGCGTCGAGGCAGCGGCGCCCCTCGACCTTCAAGGCGGTGAACGCGCTGAGCGCGCCGAGCAGCTTGTGCGCTCCGCGCGAAACGTAGTCGGGGCCCTCGTCCGAGGCGGCGACGACGATGGCGGCGGCCGTGTCGACCTGGGTGGCGGGCTTGCGCGCCCGCTGGCCGCCGACGCTGACGCGGCCCGCCTCGATCAGCTGGACGGCCTGCTCACGCGATCTGGCCATGCCGCGGCGGACCAGCTCGCTGTCGAGGCGGATCCTGCGGCTCACGGGCGTCCCACGGCGGGCGGTCCAGGGACGCGCGGTCCAGGGACGGGCGGTCCAGGGACGCGCGGCCCGGCCGGCTCTTCCACGTGCTCGGCCACGTGCTCTTCCACGGCGGCCAGCGTGCTCTCCAGCCCCGAGAACGCCTCGTCGAAGACCGCGACGTGCTCGGCCACGGGCAGCTCGCCCAGCCGGGCGAGGCCCGCCACGATGGCGTCGACCCGCGCGTCGCCGCTCTCCTGCGGCAGCTCACTCATGACTCGACCGTAACGCCTCCCGCGAGCGGCCGGGACCTTGGCAGGCGTGTCACTCGTTGAAGCTCGTACGGGGGTGCTACTGATGTGGAACGCTACCGTCCGCAAAGGGATGAAAGGATACGCACCATGGCAAGCGTCGAGGAGTGCCGGGCGGCACTGGCCAAGCTCGTCACCCAGTTCGACGAGATCGATGAGGCGGATCGCGCCAAGCACGTGGTCGAGCGTACGGTCAGCTGCCGGGTGTCCGACCTCGACGTGACGTTCTACGGCCGGCTGCATCACGGGGGGCTCGACCCGTTCGCGGAGTCGCCGCCGGCCGACGGCAAGCCCGCCGACGTCAAGCTCACGATCGTCAGCGACGACCTGGTGGCGCTGGTCGACGGCGAGCTTGACCTTGCTCGGGCACTGCTCGGGGGCCGGGTGAAGGTCGACGCCAGCTTCGGCGACTTGCTGCGCCTGCGCCGCCTCCTCTGACCCCGCTCAAGGACGCCCTCAACCGGCCGGCCTGGCTGATCGCGCGTGTGCCGAACCCCGCACCCTCCACCCGCCGCCCCGGCCGATCGGGCGCGTGCCGAACCCCGCACCCTCCACCCGCCGCCCCAGCTGATCGGGCGTGTGCCGAACCCCGCACCCTCCACCCGCCGCCCCAGCTGATCGGGCGCGTGCCGAACCCCGCACCCTCCACCCGCCGCCCCAGCTGATCGGGCGTGTGCCGGATCCGGCGTCCTCCTGAGGCCACCCGGCCCCTTTTCCTCCCCTCCGGCCCCTTTCCTCCTATTACGTGAGCCGGTCGAGGGCAGGCTTCACAGCGTCCTCCTCCAGGCGGCCCTCACCGGCGGCGGCCCAGGCGGCGTCGCAGGCCGCGCGCAGCCCGTCGATCCTGCTGCCGTCTCCTTCCAGGCGCAGCGCCCCGTCCTCCCACCGGGCCCGCCAGCCGCCGCAGGCGCCGTCGCGTACCTCGGGATAGGGCTCGAGCAGCGCCCGCAGGTCCTCGCCCACGTACGTGGGCCGGTGGCGGGGCTCGGCCGTCAACACGTCGGCCGGCGTCGCGACCCCGGTCAGCACGAGCAGGCTCTCGACCCCCGCGTTGGTGGCCCCCTCGATGTCGGTGTCGAGCCGGTCGCCCACGACCAGGGGACGCCGCGCGTTCGTCCTGATCATGGACTCGCGGTGCAGCGGCGGGTCGGGCTTGCCTGCGTAGATGGGCTCGACTCCGGTGGCCGTGGCGATCACGCGTACCAGCGCGCCGTTGCCCGGCAGCTCGCCGCGCGGGCTCGGCAGCGTGCTGTCGCTGTTGGAGGCCACGAACAGCGCTCCTTGCCGCACCGCCAGCGCCCCTTCGGCGATCAGCGCGTACGACAGCTCGTACGTGAACCCCTGCACCACCGCCACCGGCGACTCCGCGGCCGTCGAGACCGGCCTGAGCCCGCGGTCGCGTACGGCCAGCCGCAATCCGGAACCGCCGACGACGAGCACGTTGGCGCCGGGCGCAACCCGCTCGGCGACCAGCCGGGCGGCGGCCTGCGCCGAGGTCACGACGTCGGCCGCGGTCGCGGGCGCCCCGAGCGCGCGCAGGTGGGCGGCGATCGCGGAGGGGGTGCGTGAGGCGTTGTTGGTGACGTACGCGAGCCGCGCCCCGCGCGCCCGCGCCTCCTGCAGCGCCTCGCCGGCACCGGGGATCGCCTGCCTGCCCAGATAGACCACGCCGTCGAGGTCGAGCAGCAGGGTGTCAAAGCCGTCGATCAGCACAGCGCCTCTTCCGTTCGCCTGTCACGCCGCGTGCGACTCTAGCGCTGCCTTCCCACCGGCCCCGCGGTAGGTCACATCTCCCTGCGGGCCTTCAAGGTCGCACGCACGCTCCGCAACGCCTTCACGTAATTCCTGTCGTCGGGCCGCATGGCCACCGCGATGGCCAGCGGTTCCTGGGCGCCTTCCACGTCCCCCGTCCGCCACAACGCCAATCCCAGGCCGAAGTAGGCATAGTCCTCGGTCGGGTTGGCGTCCACGATCTGCCGGAACCGCGCCGCGGCCTCGGCGTACTGCCGCGAGTTGAACTGGGCCCGCGCCAGCGCCTCCAGGATGCTGCGCGACTCGGGCTCCGCCTCGGCGGCACGTTCCAGCAACGCCGCCGCGGCCGCGGGACTGCCCTCTTTCAGCAGCTTGACCCCGCGCTGGTACCAGTCGTAAACACCACCCCTGGGAGCACCCGGTTTCTCGTCATGTCCGTTTCCCTCGTGAGCCATGGGTGAGAACTCCTTCATCGCTGTACGGCGACCCCGCTCCGCTCCGCCGCGGTACGGGCACGACTGCCATCGATGGGCCGGTTTTCGGAAGGCACAGGCATTTATGGCAGCATGCCCGGTATGGGGACTCCTGAACTGCCGATACCAGGTGGACTGGCGCTACGGCCCTTCCGCGGCGTACGTTTCGCTGTCGAAGATCCCGCCAAGGTGACCTCCCCGCCGTACGACCTGATCTCCGACGCCGACGTCGAGGTCCTCCTTGACTCTCACCCGAACAACGTCGTCCGTCTCATCCTTCCCTGTCCGCCTTCAGGCGACTCCTCAAGCACCACGAACGCAGCGGCGTCCCAGCCGTCACCCGGCCGGTACGCCGACGCCAGGGAGACCCTGCGCGCCTGGCTCGAGTCGGGCGTCCTGGTCGCCGACGAGCAGCCCGCCCTCTACGTCTACGAGCAGAGCGGCCCCGGCGTCCTGCAGCGCGGACTCATCGGCGACGTCGCGCTCGCCGACCCCGCCCAGCGCGTCATCCTGCCGCACGAGGACGTCATGCCCGGTCCCATCGCCGACCGCCTGGCCCTCATGAGCACGACGCAGGCCAACCTGGAGCCGATCTTCCTCCTGTACGACGGCTCCGGCGGCACCGCCACCGGCCTGGTGGATGAGGTCGCCACGACCCGCCGCCCCCTGGTCACCGCGCGCACCGAGGACGGACTCACCCACCGCCTGTGGGCCATCACCGACGAGTCGGAAATAGCCGCCGTCAACGCCGACCTCCACCCCCGACAGGCCCTCATCGCCGACGGCCACCACCGGTACGCGACGTACCGCGTACTTCAGCGGCAGGAACGCGCCACACGCGACGCGCCCGCCGCCGGCCCCTGGGACTTCGGCCTCGCCCTGCTGGTGGACTCCGGCGCGTACCCGCCCGACCTCAAGGCCATCCACCGCGTCATCCCCGGCCTCCCGCTCGCCGAGGCCACGGCCAAGGCCAAGGGCGCCTGGCGGGTCCAGGACTACGAGACCCTGTCCGACGGCCTCGCCGCACTCCAGGAGGCCGCCGAGCCGGCCTTCCTGCTGGCCGACACGCACAGCGCCCACCTGCTCACCAGCCCCGACCCCGTACAGCTGGCCCGCGCCATGCCCGCCGACCACTCCGACCGCTGGAACACCCTCAGCACCTCCATCCTCACGGAGTTCATCCTCCCGGTGGTGTGGGGCATGCAGGACAGCGACCAGGGCGTACGCATCGTCCACCACGACGCCCAGGCCGCCACCGACCTCGCCACCCGAACCGGCGGCACCGCGGTCCTGCTGAACCCCCTGGCGGTAGAGGACGTCTTGGCCGTCGCAGCGGCAGGCGAACGCGTCCCCCGCAAATCCACCTCCTTCGGCCCCAAACCCCGCACCGGCCTGCTCCTCCGCACCTTCGCCATCGACTGAACCAACAACCCGGGGCGCCAACCACGCCGGACCAGAGATATACGGTCGCCGCCTGGCCTGGTATGGCTACCCCGGGTCGTCAGTCCGCCAATGAAAAAGGGGCCCCGCAGGAAACTGCGAAGCCCCTACCCCACTTACTCGGGCCTTTCCTCCCCTAAGCCGTGCTCCTCTTGAGCAACTCATCGAGTTTGCAGTCGAGCAGACACATACCGATACGGAGATCGTCGAGCTGCTGCTGGAGCTGGGCCTGGCTGGACGCGTGGTAGTCCCTCATCTGCCAGCGGAGCCCCGTGATCTCCACGTTGAGGGCCTCCAGCTCGTCGGCCACTTCCTGAGAGAACTGGACGACGACAGGAGCGCCGGCATCACCCGACGTCGCGACCTCGTCCGCACCAGCGGACGACGCGGCCTCCAGCACCTCGAGGCGCTGCTTGAGGATGGTGATCTCTGCCTCTACGTCCATCCGACCTACCCTGTTGCGATAGTGCCGTGGCCAGGCAGGACTGCCGGGCCTGCTAACTGCGGCCTATGGTGACAGCAGACGGACGCAGAGGTGGGGTCGATCTCCAGCTCCGGTGTGATTCCTTCTCCCCACCGAACCGCCTGACCAGGAGAAATGACGGGATGAGTCCCACCCTGCCCTCACTTGCCGGTAGAGAAAAACACCCCCGGCCATCTCTTGCAGCTTCCCACATTGCCCCCAGCAACCAACACACGAAACCAACAATCCTCAATCCCACTCCCCCAGGACGTCTCTGACGCCACCCGACCTAAGCCACGAAACGCACACCAACCACCACCCCACCCACAACAGGACCATCCCGAGGCCGCGCCGCGAGAGCCCACACTCCACGTCCCCCTTCAAGCGACCACTCCCGCCTCCGTCGTAGCTAAGCCGTCGCGGTCCGTGCCAAACCCGCAGCCGTAGAGCCCCAGGAACCCTCAACCGGCAAGCCCTCGGACCAGATAGCCAGAAAGACCTAGAGGCGCCCCTGAACGCGCCTAGAGGCGTCCACACGGGACTCCGATGAGAAGCAGTTGGCCTCCTTCAGCTCGCCAGAAGTCTCACCTCGTCACCAAGAAACCGGATGTGCACAGCTACCCGCAGCATTCCGAGCGCGAGGTCGACACAGTCACCGAGGCTCATGACGTCGGAGCCCGCGGGCTCCTCAGGCAGGTAGCCGATTGGCTAAGTCGGTTGGCCGAGTAGCAGGCGATGCAAACGGCCTCAGCCGTCAAACACCTACGCCCCAAGTCACCACCCTCAGAAGCCCTCGCATCCACCGATCCGCCCAACGCCTGCCGCTGCCACACCGCCGAGCCGTCACCACCGTCGGACCGCCCAGCCTCCGCCGCCGAGCAGCCCCGCCGAGCAGCCCCGCCGAGCAGCCCCGCCGCACCGCATCGCCGCGCCGCCGAGGCACCAGCCCGCGAACCACGAACCGACAACCGCGAACGGCGGGATAGGGGCGGTGTGGCCTATGGGGCTGTTGGGCTGCGCCCGTTAGGCGGACGGTCAGCCTGTGGGGGCCAAGTACTGCACCTGCCGGGGGATCAGGGCCGTCACCTGGTTTCCGTCGGTGTCGTCCTCGGGTCCGGAACCCGGGGCGGGGAGGCCGGCCTCGTACGGTTTGGCGTCGCTCACCTCCACCTCGTACCGCCAGATCTTGGCCGCCGACGGCCCGAAGACGCGACAGCGGAACGACCCTGTCACCTCGACGTAGTCGCGGGGCTTGAGGGCGCGGACCACCGCGGCCGTCTCCGGGTCGAACGTGACGCACGGGATACTGTCGGTCAGGGCCGCGCCCCGGCGGCTTCGGCGGCGGCGGACGATGATGCGCCACTTCGTCGCCGTGTCGCCGCTCGGCAAGGGATGCTCCTCGGCCGGCGCTGACAGCCTCCCCACCAGCAAGACTTCGTTTCGGTCCACGGTCGTCCTCCTATCGGTGCTCTGGTGGAGATCACTCTCTACGATGTGGAGGAGGCCGGATCGGCTGGAATGCCGTTCTGGGGACAGCGGCTGGACGATCGGGAGTGCCTGTGGACAACATCACCGCGCTGGGCGGGGACGTCTATGAGATCGACACCAAGATGGCCGGATACTCCGGCATCACGGCCGGCTATCTCATCATGAGCGACCGGCCGTGCCTGGTGGAGACGGGTACGTCGACCTCGGCGCCCGTGGTGCGCGACGCGATCGCCTCGCTCGGCGTCGGACCCGAGGACCTCGCCACGGTCGTCGTGACCCACATCCACCTCGACCATGCCGGCGGGGTGGGCGACATCGCCAGGTTCTTCCCGTCCGCGCAGGTCGTCGTCCACGAGAAGGGCGCACGTCACCTCGCCGAGCCCTCGCGGCTGATGGCCAGCGCGCGCATGGTGTGGGGCGACAAGCTCGACACGCTCTTCGGCGAGCTGTCCCCCACCGAGGCCGAACGCATCGTCGCCCTCGGCGACACCGGCGCCATCGACCTGGGCAACGGACGTACGCTGAGCAGCCATTACTCCCCCGGCCACGCCAAACACCACGTGGGCCTGGTCGACTCGGCCACCGGCGACCTGTACGTCGGCGACGCGGCCGGCGTCTACCTGCCGGAAACGGGCGATCTGCGCCCCGCCACCCCGCCCCCGGACTTCGACCTGCAGACGGCACTCGACTCGATCGCGCTGTTCGAGGCCCTTGAGCCGCAACGGCTGCTGTTCAGCCACTACGGGCCGGTCGATGCCGTCAAGGAGACGCTGGAACGGTCTGCCGAAGAGCTCCGGGTATGGGTGGACCTGACGCGGCAGGCCCATTCCGAGGGCATGGACCTCGACCATGCCGTCGCCATGGTCAGGGACCGGACGAAGGAGCGCTACACCGCGCTGACGTCCGATGAGGAACGGGCCGAGCAGTTCGAGCTGCTGAGCGGGGCGCCGTCCAACGTGGCGGGAATCCTGCACTGGCTCAACCGCGTCTCACCCTGACGCTCCCTCGCTCCTCCGCCACACGCACGCAGACCAGTGGCGGCTTCCAGGAGGGCCAACGGTGCGTCCGAACCAGCCCTCTGTCAGAGCCGGTACGTGCCGAGAATGGCGAGGCAGCAGGTGGAGCGGCTGCGAAGCGCCGAAACAGACGTGCGGCGGGCACCCGCGATCACGCGCGTGCCCGCCGCACCTATGTCAGCGGTAGTGCCGGTCAGTCGTCCGACTTGCCCGGCTTCTCCTTGCCCGGCTCCTCATCGAAGTGGGGCTCGATGAACGCCGGCGTGATGCCGGGCACCTCACCGGCCTGAGCCTCAACCGCAGGCTCAGGCTCGCCGCCGGTCTCGGAGCCCGAGGCGGCTGAGGCGGCCGAGTCCTCGCCGTTTCCGGCGACCTCGCCGGCCGCGAAGTCGTCCTCGTCCCCGGAGTCCTCGTCTCCGGAGTCCTCGTTCGCAGAGTCCTCTTCGACCTCAGCCGATCCGACCGCCTCCGGAGCCTCGAACACGGTCTCCTCCGGTACGTCCTCCGCGCCCTCCTCGGCCACGGCCTCCGCACCCAGCAGGTCACCGGCCTCGGCGAGCGCGGCGTCGTCGTCCGTGTCCTCGTCCGCCTCGGCAGCGGTCCCGGTCTCGACGGCGCCGGCGTCGTCGAAGTCGTCCTCGTAGTCGTAGTCCTCTTCGACGTCCTCGATGATGGACCCGGTCAGCTCCGCGTACCGCTCGGCCGCGTCCGTCTCGCCGTCCTCGTCGAACGCCATCGCCCGCCCGAACCAGTCGGTCGCCGCCTCCTGGTGTCCGGCTTCGGCCAGTGCGTCCGCGTACGCGAACGCCAGCCGCGCCGACCACGGCCGTGGCTGCGGGTCACGCAGCTCGGGCAGCCGCTGCAGCGTGATGACGGCGGCGTCGTGCTGGCCGAGGTCACGGCGGGCGCCGGATTCGACGATGGTCAGCTCGATGCGTCCGGCCCGGTCGAGGCGCTCGGCTTCAGGGGAGCGTACGAGGTCGATGGCCCGCTCGGGACGGCCGAGACCGCGCTCGCAGTCGGCCATGACCGGCAGGTACGCCTCGGACCCCGTCATCCTCCTGGCCGCCCGCAGGTCGCTCAGCGCCTCGGAGTAGTGCCCGGCCCGGTAGGCGACGATGCCCGCCGCCTCGCGTACGACGCCGATGCGTGCCGCGAACCGGCGCGCCACCTTGGTGTGCTCGTGCGCCCTGTCGGGGTCGTCCTCCTCGAGGGCCCGCTCGGCCGCGACGAGGTGCCGTCCGACCAGGTCGGCTAGGTCACCAGGGAGCGAACCCAGCTCCTCCAGCACCTCCTTGTCGAGCTCGTCGACGGTGATGTCGGGCGCCACTTCGGGCAGCCTCTCCCGCTGCGGCGCCTCAGGGGCGGCGTCGCGGTCGCTCCTGCCGTAGCGGGCGCGAGTGCCTGCGGGGCCGTCCTCACGACGGCTGTCACGCGAGAACGGACGGGAGTCGCCACGTCCTCCGTCACGCTGCGGACCTTCGCGGCGGTCGCCGTAGCCCCCTTCGCGCCGGCCGCCGTAGCCGCCCTCGCGGCGCGGCCCGCGATCGTCGCGGTCCCGGAAGGGACGACGATCGTCCCCTTCACGCCGAGGACCCCGGTCATCCCGACGCGGACCCCGATCGTCCCGGAACCCGCCTTCACGACGCGGACCCCGGTCATCCCGGAACCCGCCCTCACGGCGCGGCCCACGGTCATCCCGGGACCCGCCTTCACGGCGCGGACCCCGATCATCCCGGAACCCGCCCTCACGGCGCGGCCCACGGTCATCCCGGGACCCGCCCTCACGGCGCGGACCCCGATCATCCCGGAACCCGCCCTCGCGACGCGGACCCCGGTCATCCCGAAAGCCACCCTCACGACGCGGCGAGTAGCCGCCCTCACGCCGATCCCCGTAACCGCCCTCGCGGCGCGGCCCGCGATCGTCGCGGTCCCGGAAGGGACGACGATCGTCCCCTTCACGCCGAGGACCCCGATCATCCCGACGCGGACCCCGATCGTCCCGGAACCCGCCCTCGCGACGCGGCCCACGGTCATCCCGGGACCCGTACTCACGACGCGGCCCTCGATCATCACGGAACTCACGCCGAGGACCCCGATCATCGCTGAACCCGCCCTCACGGCGCGGACCCCGATCATCGCGGAACCCACCTTCGCGACGCGGACCCCGGTCATCCCGGTAACCACCCTCACGACGCGGCCCACGATCATCCCGATCCCGATAGGGACGACGATCGTCCCCTTCACGCCGAGGACCCCGATCATCGCGGAACCCACCCTCACGGCGAGGACCACGGTCATCCCGGGACCCGTACTCGCGACGCGGCCCCCGGTCATCACGGTCCCGGTAGGAACGGCGATCGTCGCCGTCGCGGCGTCCGCCGCGGTCGTCTCGGGGGTCGTCGCGCCTCGGCCCACGGTCGCCGCGGTTGCCGTAGCGCGACCTGTCGTCGGAACGGAACGGACGGTCGCCGCCGGAGTCACGCCCGCGGGATCCGTACCCGCCGCTTCTACCCCCTCCGTCGGAGCGCCTGTCCCCGTAGTCGCCGCGCCCGCGCTGTCCGCCGTCCGATCCGTTATCTCTGTTCACTTCTGGTCCATTTCGTTGGCTCACCCAGCGGACTCTCAACAACGGTCCACCGTGGCTGGTCGCCGCCCGCCTGCGGGCCTTACGCGACGAAGGCCACCCCTGGGGTGGCCCGGTGTCCTCCCAGCCTAGCAAGCCCCGGAACGTCCACGAGCCTGCCGCAATCCGATAATGAGTGGCCCCAGAACACACCGTCAGCGAGACTGCTCGGCATGTCACTGCGCTTCCACGAAATCGCCGAATCCCGCCACCGAATTCTGAACCCCCTGACGGACGGCAAACTCCGCCTGCTCGGCGAGATCTGTGGTTTCACCCCCGGCACCCGCATCCTCGACCTGGCCTGCGGAAAGGGCGAACTCCTTTCCCGCTGGGCGGCCGAATACGCGATCGAGGGCGTGGGCGTCGACATCAGCAAGGTGTTTCTCGACGCCGCCAGAAACCGCGCGGAAGAACTGGCCGTCGCCGACCAGGTCAAGTTCGTGGAAGCCGACGCGAGTACGTACATGGACGTTCCCGAGTCGTACGACGTCGTGTCCTGCATCGGCGCCACCTGGATCGGCGGCGGCCTCCAGGGCACGCTGTCCCTGATGCGCCGCTCGTTGCGCCCCGGCGGCATCGTACTGGTGGGCGACTGCTATTGGACCTCTCCCCCGCCGCCCGAGGCTCTCGCCGCGCTGCAGATCAGCGCGGACGAGTTCACCTCATTGATCGGTACGGCCGACCGCGCCGAACAGGCCGGCTTCGAACTCCTGGAAATGGTCCTGGCCGACCCTGACAGCTGGGACCGCTACATGGCCCCGCAATGGTGGGCGATCAGCGACTGGCTCCGCAGCAACCCCGATGACCCGGACGTCCCGGCGATGCGCGACTTCCTGACCCGCTCCCGCCGCTCGCACCTGGAGTACGGCCGCGACTACCTCGGCTGGGGCGTCTTCGTCCTCCGCCCCCTCCCCACAGACGAAAACCCTGCCTGAACGCAAAAGGGCCCCGACCGAATACCGGCCGGGGCCTAGCCCAACAACAACCACCACAACCTCCGGCAAGACGAACAGCCCCGACGTTACAGACCAGCTCGGCGCTCGGGGTCGAGCCGCGGAGTCCGGACTGGGGGGTCGGGCATGGGGATCGGACCTGGAGGCCGGGGATTGGGGTTGAGTCTCGGGATAGGGGACTGGGAGTCGAGGATTGGAGGCTGCACAAAGAAGCGCCTGGGCGGGTTCCACCAGCTAATACAGCAACTCCTCCGGCGTGACCCAGGCCCCGCATCAGAAAGCCGGCAAGCAGGGCCTCATGCCCAAGGCATGAACAGCCCCACCGGAACCACCGACCGCCCCTAACCCCAAGAACCGGGCACCCGCCCCCGAACCCAAAAACCAGCAAGAAGCACGCTGGCCCTCGAACTCCGAGAAGCAACTGCAGCCGCAAAAGCCGGCCCCACCGAGAAAGACCGCGGCCCAAAGAAGAACCTAACCTATGCAAAAAGACCACGGCCCCAGAATCACGACCGCGGACACGCGGAAAGACCCCGCCATGCGGAAAAAAGAGGGGTCCGGACATGCGGAAAGGGCCCCAACACCAAACATGGTGTCGAGACCCTTCCCCTTAAAGATTGTCCGGCGGTGACCTACTCTCCCACACCCTCCCGAGTGCAGTACCATCGGCGCAGGGAAGCTTAACTTCCGGGTTCGGAATGT
>NZ_JBFAQB010000029.1:0-96639 GCF_040676995.1 Nonomuraea sp. NPDC049419
TGAGCCAGGATCAAACTCTCCAAACAATGCTTGAAAAGAAGTCCTGGCCAACACTCATGTCCACATGAATGTCAACCAAAGGAATCCGTCAAAAAATGACGGGGTTGTGCATCATGCACTGGCTTTTAACACACTGTTGAGTTCTCAAGAAACGGACGCGTACATCCTCACCGAAACCACAATTCCTTGTGATCCCCGCTCGGAGGCGTTCACTCCGTTCGTTCTGTTGTGTCTTAATCTTTTCAGCCGCTCAAGTCCCTGTCAAATTGACCGGACCGGCTCGACTTTCCAAGAATTAAGCCGCGCCCCCTTTCGGAGACAACCCCTCTAAGTTACCAGCCGATCCGAGTGGACGCGCACGTCTCACCGGAGTGGTGATCTCTTGGAGGTGGCCCCCGAGTGAGCCCGGCGATCACCGCCGTTCTCGTGGGACTGGTGAACTCTATGTACGCCTCCCGGAACCGTCAAATCGATGGTTCGTCCCTCTCCCAGAGGCGGCCCAGGGGTAGGTACGGGGGCGTGCGTGATCAATCCGTGCCGAGGGCGGTGATCATCTTGGTCGGCCTGGCCGCCGGGGTGATCGTGCTCTTCGGCATCCGCGAGGTCGCCTCCATCGCCGGGCCCGTGGTGCTGGCTCTCGTGCTGGTCATCGCGGTCTCCCCGGTACGCGACTGGCTGGCCCGCCGGCACGCCCCCATCTGGCTCCAGGTCGCGCTGCCCTTCCTCATCGTCGTCCTCGTGCTGCTCGCCATGGTCGGCATCATCACCATCTCGGCCACCCAGCTCGCCTCGCTGCTGCCCACGTACACCGACCAGTTCCAGCGGCTCGTGGCCGACGCGCAGCGCTGGGCCGCGGCGCACGGGCTCAGCAACGACGTGCTGAGCAGGGGGCTGCGGGCGTTCGACCCCGGCAGGGTGCTGGGGCTGGCGCAGATCCTGCTCGGCAGCCTGATCGGGGTGCTGTCCGCGCTCTTCCTCATCGTGGTGCTGTTGCTGGCGATGTCGCTGGACGCGCCCGTCACCTCCAAGGTGCTCACGGCCGGCGAGGGGAATCGGCCGCACGTGGTGACGGCGCTGGCGACCTTCGCGCACAAGACGCGGCGGTATTTGATCGTCTCCACGGTCTTCGGATTGATCAACGCGATTCTCGACATGATCGCGCTGTCGTTGTTGGACGTGCCGCTGCCGTTGCTCTGGGGTGTGCTGGCGCTGATCGCCAATTACATTCCGAACATCGGTTTCGTGATCGGGTTGCTGCCGCCCGCCATGCTCGCGCTGCTGGACGGCGGAGTGCGGACGATGCTCCTGGTCATCGCGGCTTATTGCGTCATCAATGTCGTCACGCAGTCGTTCATTCTGCCGAAATTCCTGGGTGACGCCGTGGGGCTTTCCACGACGATGACGTTCATCTCGCTGATCGTGTGGACTTTCGTGCTGGGGCCGCTCGGCGCGATTCTCGCGATTCCGTTGAGCCTGCTGACGCGGGCGTTGCTCATCGACAGCGACCCGAGTGCGAAATGGGCGCAGGCGCTGGTGTCCGGTAAGCGGCCGGCGGGGCCGCCCTCCCCGGGACGAGTGAGGCGGGTCAGAGGAGGTGGCTCATCGGGCCGCCGCTGAGCCGCCGTACGTCGTTGGCCATGTGAGCCTGGTCGGTGTAGCCGGCCGTGGCGGCGACCTGGGCCAGGGGGAGGCCGGTGCGGGCCAGGCGCAGCGCCTGCTGGAAGCGGACGATGCGCTGCAACGTCTTGGGCGCGTAGCCGAACGCGGAGACGCTGCGGCGTTGCAGCTGGCGTTCGCTGAAGCCGAGCGACCAGGCGACCTCGCTGACCGTCTTGCCCTGGCTCAGGGCGGTGGCGATGGCGGGGGCGACGGGGTCGAGGCCCTGGTCGGCGTCGTAGCCGAGGTGGGGGACGAGCAGGCGGCGCCGCACCGCCGCCCGCATGGCGTGCAGCCGCTCCCCCGCCGTGCCCGCGGGGCCGTCGGTCAGCTCGCGGAGGAACGCGTGGCCGCCGGGCAGGTCGGCCAGGGGGACGCGGCGGTCGAGGAGGTCGGCGAGCGGGACGCCGAAGAACGCGCCGACCGCCCCCGGCTTGAACCGAAGGCCGACCATGGTCTCGCCCGCTCTGATGGACGTCGGCATGGGCCCGGTGTCAGGCCCCGCCACGAACGGCCCCTCGTCGCCCCAGATCAGGTCGACGCAGCCGTCGGGCACCACGAGCACCCGCCCACCACCCCGCTGCTCGGGGGTGATGGGAGAGCCGGAGGCGGGCGGACCGGAGGGCGCCGCACCCGGGGCCGGCGGACCCGAGGTGTCGCCGGTGCGGAGCCATTCGCAGGTGATGCGGCCGGTGAGGCCCGAGGCCGGGGGCCGTTCGGCGTACATGGCTCCAACGTACGCCCGCCCTACGACAGATCGCCCAGCCTCCCGTACGCGTGCAGCGTCTGCAGGCGCTGCACGGTGATGTAGCCGCCCCATTCGTGCTCCACCAAAGGCGTCCACATCGTCCAGTTCGGGCCCCAGCCGCCATCCGGGGACTGCGCGGCGAGCAGCGCGTCGAGGTGGGTGTCCAGGATGTCCTGGGGGAAGAGCGGCAGCGGCGACGGCCGGGGCGCGAAGTCGAGCGGATGGTGGACGTGGCCGGGCGCCTCGAGGTCGTAGGTGACGGTGCCGAGCAGGACGTCCCGCAGCCGGTCGAACTCGGCCAGCGCGCGCTCCCTGTCCGGCACGTACGTCAGAAAGGTCAGCGCGGCCATCGCCTCGTACGTGCCGGGCTCCTTGAGGTCGGCCAGCCGCGACCAGCAGAACGCGGTCGCCCCGGCCAGCCACGGATGCGCGACCCCGTGCTCGTGCAGCAGCCCCGCGATGGGCGCGGTGGGGACGAGCGCGCCAGGCGGGTCGTCGTCGGTCTGCCACCAGGGGGCGCGCGGTGCCTCGCGCACGGACGGCAGCACCCACGGCACCCCGCCGTCGGGCGTGGTCACGGAGGCGAGGTAGTCGCAGGCGGCGGCCACCATCGGCGAGTCGAAGGCGTCCAGCTCGTCGAGGATCCACAGCGCCACCTCGACGGGCTCGGGCTGGCTGCCGGCGCCGCGCAGGTCGGGTTCGAGCGCGTGGCCGAAGCCGCCGTCGGGGTTCTGATAGGCGTGCAGCGCGTGCAGTACGGGCTCGCGCGGGCCGCCCCTGAACAGCGCCTGGAAGCGCAGCCGGTCGATGAGGCGTCCGTGGTGGAGCAGGTAGCGCTCGGCCCGGTCGAGTACGTCCATGACGGAGCTCCTTTCAACGTGGGCTTCCGACGCTAACGAGACCGGGAGACCGCGGGCTTGTAACAATCGGACACGTGGACAGACGGCGCTGGGACATCGACGAGCGCTTCACCGGGGTGTGCGACGCGACGGCGATGCTGCCCGCCGTGCACCGGCTCGGGGAGGCGATGGCGTCCGGCGGGTGGGTGACGGAGGACCCTGAGGTGCACCTGCTGCCGCACCTGCGCGGGGTGCCGGGCTGGGAGGTGCTGGACGGCCGGCTGGTCGACGACGGGTTCTACGAGGTGCGGGCCCGCCGGGAGGAGGAGCTGGAGGGCGTCGCGGCGTACCGGGCGGCGATCAGGCTGCTGTCGGTGATCGCGGAGCCGTCCTTCCTGGTACGCCAGGCCGCCCCCGGCGTGTACGAATGCGTGACGGGCGTCCTGGACGGCGACGGCGTCTACCGGTCGCACGGCCACCTGGTGCGCCTGATCGTCACTTGAGGTGGAAGACGGGGCCGCGCGGCCGGAAGGGCAGCGAGGCCCCCTGCGGGATCAGGAAGGCGTGCTCGCGCCGGATCCGCAGCACGTCGCACTCCCCGTCGGTGATCAGCAGGATGGGCCCGTCGGGCGGGAAGTCATCGGCGCGTTCGAGCAGCCGGACGCCGGGCTGGAGGATGGTGCCGCCCCGCCCGCGCACCCTGACCTTGGAGGCGATCTCCTCGACGGGCAGGTAGCCGGCGTCGTAGGCGGTGGCGTCGCAGAACACGACTCGGGCGCGCGGCACGTCGCGGGCGGCGGCGTAGGAGGCGATGGCGCCGAGCGCCTTGCCGAGCAGTTTGACGTCCATGGAGCCAGATGTGTCGAGCACCACCCCGAACGTGGCCTTCCGCACGACCTCCTCGGGCCGGATCCGGCCGGGGCGCGGGATGTGCGGGGTGGCGGCCTGGCGGCGGGAGGCGCGGGCATAGGTGCGGCGCTGCTCCTCGGGCCGGAAGTGCTCGTCGAACCAGCGGGCCAGCCGGGCGTCCCACGGCAGGGGCGGCTGGTCGAGCGCGCGGATCTCCTGTTCGAGCCCGGCGGGCAGCAGGCCGCGGCCGCTGGACTGGTGGTAGGCCAGGCCGGTGGTGAGGGCGTTGCGGTAGTAGTCGTCGAGGTCGACGTAGCCGCCGGCGCGGCGGGGCGGGCGGTCGAGCACGTCGCCGAGCCCGCGCCCGCGCAGGGTGCCGAGCTTGCGCAGCCGGCGCAGGTCGGTGGCGATGCGGTCGTAGACGGCCTCGGCGGACATTCCGGTGAGCGACTGGTCGAACAGCAGCCCTTCCGGCATCTCGCCGACGCCCATCTCGACCAGCCAGCCGTTGATGACGTAGTCGCAGGCGACGTTCCACAGGTACGGCTCGCGCATGCCGGCGCGTTCGCCGTGGCGGAGCGCGGCGTGCAGCATCTCGTGGGCCAGCACGAACCGCCAGCCCGGCTCGGTCTGCCTGCTGAGCGGGTTGATGTAGATCTCGCCCGCTTCGGCGCTGACGGCGGCGATCGAGATGTCCCACGAGCGGGCCAGCTCGGCGTCCGTGACGATCTTCATGCCCGCGGCCAGCGCCCCGAGCAGCGGGTACGACGACACGAACCAGCGCAGCGCGGTGTCCCAAGGTCCCTTGACGTGCCCTTCGACGGAGGAGCGTGGTTCACCGGCGACGTCGAGGGCATGCGTGGCCGCGTCGGCGATGCCGATGGCGAACGACCGGGGGAAGTCGAGGTCGCGGGCCAGCTCGGCGGTGCCGACGCGGAAGTCGGGCTCGCCCGGCGGGCGGTAGGCGTCGGGCACGCTGGTGCGGCGCCACAGCTCCGACAGCGCCACCTCGTCGTGCGGGGGCAGCTCGGCGGGCAGCGGCGCGGGGCAGCGGCCGATCTTGAGTGTGCGCAGGAAGCGTTCGACGGCCAGGCAGCAGGCGGCGTGGTACGCGGGGTCGGGGAGGTCGTCATCGACGTCCTTCGGCGCGCAGGAGCGCGGGTCGGCGTGGCCGAAGGCGAGGTGGAGCAGCAGGTGGGCGAACACCCACGCCCATTCGTCGGCGGGGGCGCGGCGCTTGGGGTGGAAGTGCACGTCGCCGCCGGCGGTGACGTACGCCCATGTGTCGGGGGTGAGGCGGCCGGCGGGGGCCTCGTACAGGGTGCTGTGGAAGACGCGGAACAGCGGCAGCCGGCTGACGGTGTGCCAGCCCTTGAGCACCTCGGCCCGCCAGGGGTCGGTCTTGGCCTTGCGGCGGCTCATGAGCGGGCGGCCATCAGGCGGGGCACGTCTCTGCCGACCTCGACGAGGAACCAGGTGGGCAGCGCGGGCGCGCCGTCGGCGTCGTTGGCGATGACGAGCTGGGCGCACTCCAGCGAGATCTCGGCCAGCTCGACCAGCAGCGTCTTGGCGCGGAAGGCGAGGTCGCGGCCCCGGCCCGAGGCGCCGCGCTTGTCGGCGGGCAGCTCTTTGACGAGGCGGGCGCGGAAGGTCTCGGCCAGGAAGTAGAGCAGGTCGCGCTCCTCGGGCCGGCGCGGCCATGGAGCGTCGCCCTTGAGCACGGCCTCCAGGTCGTACGCGTGCCGCACGGTCTTGACGTAGGCGCGGAAGGCGGAGGCGTGGGCGCTGGTGAGCGTGCCGAAGGCGAGCGTGGCGAGGGTGTCGTCGGAGATGTCGTCGCCGTAGGAGACGAGCACGTCGGAGAGCATGTGCCAGGCGCGCGGCGAGGAGAACGGCTCCTCGGTCTTGGGCGGCGGGCTCCACAGATGGTCGGGCCGCTGCACGAGGTAGTCGATGATCCAGGGGTGGATGCCGTTGGCGGCGGCCCACTTCAGCCAGTCGTCGGACGAGGCCCGCAGGTGGACGTGGACCAGCCGGTTGATGAGCGCGGACGCCATGGGCCTGGCCAGGGCGTTGTCGGTGGCGCGGTTGCCGGCGCCGATGACGACGGAGCCTTCGGGCAGCTCGTAGGCGCCGATGCGGCGGTCGAGGATCAGCGAGTAGAACGCCTTCTGCACCTCGGGGGCTGAGGCGTTGAGCTCGTCGAGGAACAGGCAGTAGGGCTCGGCCCGCGCGATCGACTCGGGCGGCGCGAACCTGCTGCGCCCGCCGACCAGCTCGGGCACGCCGATGAGGTCTTCCGGGGCGAGCTGGGTGCCGAGCAGCGTGACGCAGTCGAGGCCGAGCGAGTCGGCGAACGCGCGGACGAGGGAGCTCTTGCCGATGCCGGGGGCGCCCCACAGGAAGACGGGCCGGACCACGGCGACGTGCAGCAGCAGCTCGGGAAGCTGTGCCGGAGTGACCGTGATCGTCGCCTGCATCACTCCAGACTGCCCAACGACGCTCGCGGCGCGCGAGGCATTTAATGCTTTGCCCGCCCCATCGGCCGCGACCTACAGTGACCGGCATGTCGAGCATGTTCTGCTGTCCGTGCTTCATCCGCATCCGCCGCGGCCGGGCTCTGGCCCGCTAGCGGATGCGATGAGCTGACCTGAGGCTGACGCGTCCGCAGGCGCGCCCGGGGCCCTTCGAGAGACCTGTTCATCTCGAGGCCCAGGAAGGGCAGTGCTGTGGCGCAGAACTTCGCGCACGGAAATCATTCACACACTCAGAAGAAGATCAGGAACGCCGGTGGCGGCCGCACGCCCGCTGATCGGGCGCGGCGCACGCTGTCGCAGAACTTCCTCGTCGACCGGCATGCCGTGCACCTGATGGTCAAGGCCGCCGCCCCGGACGGCCTGGTGCTGGAGCCGGGTCCTGGCACGGGGGCGCTGACGTTCGCGCTGGCGGAGGCGGGCGCGCGGGTGATCGGCTACGAGCTTGACCCGCGGCTGGCCGGGCTGCTGGCCGCGCGGACGCGCAGCGATCCGCGCATCCAGGTGGTCAGGGCCGACTTCGCGCGGGCGCGGGCGCCGCGCGAGCCGTTCGCGGTCGTGGGGAACATCCCGTACGCGGCGACCTCGCGGATCGTGGACTGGTGCCTGCGGGCGCCTGGCCTGACCTCGGCGACGCTGCTCACCCAGCGGGAGTACGCCCGCAAGCGCTCGGGCGACTACGGCCGGTGGAGTCTGGTCACGGTGCTGTCGTGGCCGTGGTTCGACTGGCGGCTGGGTGACACGGTCGGCAGGGAGAGCTTCCGCCCGGTGCCGTCGGTCGACTCGGCGATCCTGCGCGTCGAACGCAGGCCGGAGCCGCTGGTGTCGGGCCGCCGCTCGTACGAGGAGCTGGTCGAGCTGGGCTTCGGCGGGGTGGGCGGCTCGGTGCGCGCCTCGCTGAAGACGCGCTACGCCGGGGTGGACGCCGCGCTGGCGGCGGCCGGGGTGGCCCGCGACGCCGTCGTGGGCCACGTGCATCCCGGCCAGTGGATCACGTTGTGGGAGCGCCTATGCCGGTGAGGTGATCCGCGACTTGGGCGACCTCGAGGAGGCGAGCCCTGGGACCTCCGCGACGCGGCGGTTCCAGGGCAGGGCCAGCGCGAGGATCGGCAGGATCAGGATGGAGGCCCGCGACCAGTAGGTGTGCTGCAGCCACCACCCCTGCGGGTCGAACTGGGTCATGTAGAGATAGCCGTAGGCCGACCAGAACGACGTGGTGAGGATGGCCGCCCAGGCGAACCTGGTGGGCCGCGCGACCAGGAACGGCATGAACCACAGCAGGTATTGGGCGCCGAGCCGGGGCGTCATGATCATGAAGACGATCAGGATGGCCGTCGTCATGTCGATCGGGTCGGCCCGCCGCCACCACAGGATGACGGCGATCACGCTGACGTAGATGAGGTTGGTGCCGAACGAGGCCAGCTCTGGCCGCAGGTCCCAGCTGCCGTCGGTGAACCACGGGGTCCAGCCCCACTCGCCGACGATGGGCCGGATGTCGCGGATGGTGTCGATGACGGCCGGGATCTGGTTGAGCGACGTGCCGGCGAAGATCGGCAGCGTCACCAGGAAGAAGACCGGCACGAGCCCGGTGGTGAACAGCCCCATCACGCGGGCGCGCAGGTTGGGCAGGAGCAGCAGCATGCCGGGGATCAGCCAGATCGGCCAGCTCTTGGCGCACAGCGCGAGGCCCATGAGCAGCCCGGCCAGCGCGCCGCGGCGCAGGTGGGCGCGGTCGTCGGGGCCGGGGAGCAGCGCGCGGTGCAGCATGCCGCGGCGGCCGATCACCCGTGGGATGGAGCCGCGTACGCCGTAGGCCGCGATGCCCTGGCGCACCCTGGCGGCGACGTCGGTGACCATGCCGGGCCTGTGGGGGTCGCCAGGGCCGCGGGCCACCACGAACGCGGCCACGCCGAACACCAGCGCGACCGGCTCGACCTGGCCGTGCACGGAGGCGACGAGCAGGGCGAGCGGGTTGAGCGCGTACTGGAAGGCGCGCAGCGACGCCCTCGGGCCGCCGGCGAGCTTGCCGACCAGCGGGATGAGCACGATGTCGGCGACCACGGTGACCAGCCGGCCGGCGTATTCCCATGGGATGCCCAGCCACAGCAGGATGCCGTAGACGTAGGGGATGGTCGGCAGGAAGTGCCAGCCGCCGTTGCTGGCCAGCACCGGATCCTCGCCGCGCAGCACGGCCTCGCCCGCGGGCTTGAAGCTGTTGACGAAGTCGACGGGCTGCCAGGTGCCGATGGCCGCGACGTACATGATGAGCACGCGCACGGCGATGCCGACCGTGAGGGCGACCCAGAGAGGGGGGCGCCAGTCACGACGTTGCGCGACGATGGCGAGCACGACACCGGCGACGAGGACGATCCCCGTGAGAGCTGCGTAATCCATGGCGCGTCTAGCCTGCCGTAAGCCGGGACCCGCTGCCACTCGGCCGGGTCGAGTGCTGCCAATTCTTATCCCCGACATGCCGACACGTATCCCGATACGACATCACGGTCTGTGTTGAACTTTTTCCATGGGGGGATCGCAGGTCAACCAGGCACTGGTCAGGCTGTATTTCGAGGTACGGGACGGGGAGCGCGACCCGGTCGCGGCCTGGGCGAAACTCACAGCAAACTCACAGCTCTACCACCGCATGCGAGGTGAGCGGCGGGTGCCGCTCGACGACGCGACGGCGGCGGAGCTGGCCGCCGCCGCGATCGTGGACACCGCGGCGCGGCACGGCGCGGAGCGGGTGGCGGCGCTGGCGACCTCGCCGCTGTCGCGGCTGGTGGACGGGCTGGGCGGGGCGGTGCTGACCGAGCATCCGTGCGCGCCCGAGCAGGTGCTCGGCCCCCGGTTCTCCGGCCCTGGGGCCGACGACTGGGCGCGGCAGGCGTACGTGCTGCTGTGGGGCGAGAACAACCGGCTGGTACGCACGGCGGACACGCCCTGGGTGATCGCCGGGCGGTACAAGGGCCAGAAGGTGGTGGCGATCGGCACGCACCCGACCCGGCTGTCGGACGAGACGCTGGTGGTGCGGCCGGGCACGGACGGCGCACTGGCGATGGCCATGGGGCACGTGCTGCTCAAGGAGTTCTTCCTGGACCGCACACCGTTCGCCGGGCACGCGATGGAGCGCACGGACCTGCCGTCCCTGGTGTGGTTGCGGCGGCGGGAGGGCGCGTACGTGCCGGGCGGGCTGACGGGTGAGGTGTGCGACCGGCTGAGCGTGTACGGCGGTGAGGCGGCGGAGGTGCTGCTGCCGCGCTTCGACGACGGCACGGGGGTGCTGCGGCGGGGCGTGCCGGTGGTGCTGGACGGCGGTGAGCCGGTGACGACGGTGTTCGACCTGCTGCTCGCCGTGTACGGGGTGCCGCGCCCCGGGCTGCCGGGGGTGTGGCCGGGCGGGTACGAGGACCGGGCTGAGCCGTACACGCCGGGGTGGCAGGAGGCGTACACGGGGGTGGCGGCGTCGCGGGCGGTGAAGACGGCGCGGGAGCTGGGGGTGACGGCGGAGAAGACCGGCGGCCGGTGCGTCATCGTGCCGGGGCGGCTGGAGACGCCGCACGCGGACACGGCGTACCGGGCGATGCTGGCGCTGCTGGTGCTGACCGGGTGCGGCGGCGGGTGGGCGCAGGCGGGCGGCGCGGGGATCCCGCTGGTGCCGTACCTGTGCCTGCACGCGTGCGGCGAGGACCGCGCCGACGTGGGGGCGCTGAGCTGGGCGCTGGCGGAGGGGTTGTTCGCGCGCAGGACGTCGCGGGCGGTCCTGCTGGAGGCGGTGGCCGGGGGGTGGCCGATGGCGCCGCCACCGCGCGTGCTCGCGCTCCCCCGGCCGATCTATCCGCTGCCGCCCGACGTGGACCTGCTGATCGGCCCCGACGAGCACTGCGACCTGACGCCGCCCGACCCGGAGCTGCTGGCCGGGGCCGTGACCAGGCTGACCGGCGACACGTCCCCCAGGCGGCTCCCCGAGCCGGGCGCGCGGCCCGGGTTCGGGCGGATGCGGCTGATGGTGGACCACGCCTGGATGCACGAGTACGGCGAGGCGCTGCCCACCTACCGGCCTCCCGGTCTCGGCATCCCGATCAAGCCCACCCAGCTCGTCAGGGTGCGGTGAGCCCGTCGAGGTAGGCCCGGTGGCTCCGGGAGAACTCCTTGCCGTTGAAGACGTCCCAGTTGATCGACCAGGCCATCAGCCCGCGCAGGCCGGGGTAGACGCCGCGCGGCCGGTACGGCCCGCAGCCGGTGCCCTTGGCCAGGCAGTCGAACGCCTTGCGCACCTCGGCCACGGTGGTGAACCCGTTGCCGGCGTGGGGCGAGGCGGGCAGCCCGATCGCCACCTGGTCCTGGCGCAGTGGCGGGAACACGTTGGCCGGGTTCCCCGCGATCGGGAAGCCGGCGAGCAGCATGTCGGTCATGGCGACGTGGAAGTCGTGCCCGCCCATCGTGTGGTACTGGCCGTCGAGCCCCATGATCGGGCCCGAATTGTAGTCCTGCACGTGGAGCAGGGTCAGGTGGTCGCGCAGGGCGTGGATGACGGGCAGGTAGGACGCGCTTCTGGCGTCGGCGCCGTTCTGGCCCGGCCCGTAGAACTGGTGGCCGAGCTGGACGAAGAACGTCTCGGGGGCCATGGTGAGCGTGAAGTCGTCCCCGTAGCGGCTCTTGAGCGCCTTGAGCGCCGCGATGAGGTTGACGACGACCGGGGTGGTCGGGCGGGCGAGGTCGGTGTCGCCGGGGTCGAGGTAGAGGGAGTGGCCCTCGAAGTCGACGTCCAGGCCGTCGAGGCCGTAGCGGTCGATGATGGCCGACACGGAGCTGACGAACGCGTCGCGGGCCGCCGCCGTGGTGAGCTGGACCTGGCCGTTCTGGCCGCCGATCGAGATCAGCACCTTCTTGCCCTGCGCCTGCTTGGCCCTGATGGCGGCGATGAAGTCGGACTCGGACTCGACGCCTGGGCATTCGGCGGCGGGGCAGCGGGTGAAGCGGATGTCGCCGGAGGTGACCGAGGTGGGCTCGCCGAAGGCGAGGTTGATGACGTCCCACTCGTCCGGTACGTCGCTCATGCGGATGTAGCCGGAGCCGTTGGCGAACGACGCGTGCAGGTAGCCGACCATGACGCGCTCGGGCAGGCCGGCGTCGCCGCCGCCCTCCGCCGTGGTGCCGGTGACCTGCGTCGAGTACGGCGAGCAGTTGCCCGCCGCGTCGCAGGCCCTGACCCGGAAGGCGTACGACGTCCGCGGTGTCAGGCCGGTCGCGGTGTACGCGGTGCCGGTGACGGCGGCCGGGGCGGCGCCGTCCCTGGAGACCTCGTATGTCGTCACGCCGACGTCGTCCGATGAGGGCGACCAGGTCACGTCGAGGCTGCTCGCGGTCGCGCGGCCGACGGTGACGCTCCCTGGGACGGCAGGGGCCTGGGTGTCCTCGGGGCCGCCGCCGCCCGGGCCGTCCAGCTGGACGTCGTCGGCGAGGTAGGGGCCCTGGCCGTACCAGCCGTTGACGTACACGGTGACCGACGTGGTGGCGGGGCCGGTGGTGAAGGAGGTCCTGAGCTGGGACCAGGCGGCGCCGGGCGAGCCCCACGTGCTGGTGCTGACGCCGGAGCCGGTCGCGCCGAGGAAGACGTACGCGCCCTGCACCCAGGCCGACAGCTGATAGGTGGTGTCCGGCAGGACGGTGATCGCCTGCTCGCAGCGGGCCAGGTCGTTGCCCTGCGGGGTGGCGCGCAGCGCGCGGGCGCCGCCGTGCACGGGTGCGGTCACGGTCTCGGTGCCCGAGCAGGTCCAGCCGGTCAGGCCGGACTCGAAGCCCGGGTTCTGGGCAATGTTCGCGGCGTGTGCGGGGGTGGCGGGGAGTGCGACGAGTGCGGCGGCCAGCAGGACCGCCGGTGCTCGGAATCTCATGCTGTCCTCACTGCGGCCCGCCCCGAGGCGGAGGGGGGACGGGCCGGTCGGTGACGCGGAGGCGGCCCGCCCCTTGCGCAGGGGCGGGCCGGTGGGTCAGAAGCCGGCGGTGATCCTGGTGAAGTCCCAGTCGGCCTGCGCGATGCCGCTGCAGTGCGCGACCACGCCGCCGCCGGGGCAGCCGCGGTCGCGGTTGACCGCCCAGTAGGCGAGCCTGGTCAGGCCCTTCGACCTGGCCCAGTCACGGATCTGGGTCCAGGTGCCGGTGGTGGTCATCTCCTGCTGGTCGGACACGCCGTTCATGCCGGAGATGCCCATGTGGGCGTACGCCTGCGCGTCGGTCCAGCCATAGGCGTTCTTGAGCGCGTTCTTCAGGCCCTCGGAGGCGTTGACGGTGTCCTGGTAGATGTTGGAGCTGCCGAAGTCGAACGGCATGATCGTGAAGTTGTCGATCGGCACGCCGAGTGCCCTGGCCTGGTTGATGAGCCGGACGCCGTGGTTGTTCGGGCCGGTCCGCTCGGTGCCGAACGTGACGACGATCTTGATGTTCGGGTTGTTCTGCTTGACGATCTTGAGGGCGTTCAGGATGCGGTCCTGGACGGTGTAGTTGGCGAACTCGTCGGTGTTCTCGATGTCGAAGTCCACGACGGCCGGGCCGACGGCGTTGATGACCTGCTGCACCGCGTTCGCGTACGCCTGCGGCGAGGAGCAGTTGGGGCCGAGCTTGTTGCCCTGCCAGCCGCCGAAGGAGATCTGGACGTTGCCGCCCTTCGACTTGATCGTGTTGATCGCATGCTGGTCGGCGCCGCCGGTGAGCGGCCTGTTGCCGTCCCAGGCCGGGGTGCAGCCGCCGCTCGACAGGATGAACGCCATCGTGAACGACTTCACGCCGGTCGCGTCCATCACCGTGCCGGGGTTCGGCGGGTTGCCCCAGCCCATGTAGAGGTAGGGGGCGCCGGCCATCTTCGCCGGGTCGGGCCCCGGGCCGGAGCCGCCGCCGGAGGTGGTGACCGTCACGGCGTTGCCGGCCCCGGACAGGTTGCCGGCGGCGTCGCGGGCGCGGACGGTGTAGGTGTAGCTGGTGTTCGCGGCGCGGCCGGTGTCGGTGTGCGACGTGCCGGACACCGTCGTGACCAGGGTGCCGCCCCGGTAGACGTTGTAGCCGGTGACGCCGACGTTGTCGGTGGAGGCGTTCCATGCCAGGGAGACGCTGCTGGAGGTGACGCCGGTCGAGCGGAGGTTGCCGGGCACCGACGGGGCCGAGGTGTCGCTGCCGCCGCCCGAGCCGCGCTTCCACAGCGCGGGCACGTTCGGCGGCTCCCAGCCGGGCTGCGAGGTGTGGCCCTGCAGGCACACGTAGTCGACGCCCTGGTACGTGACGACGGCGCCGGTCGCGTACGAGGTCCACGGCGCCCAGGCGGCGGCAAGCTGCCTGATCTGCTGAGTCGTGGCCTGTGCGGGGGTGGCGAGCCCGGCGCCGGTCAGCACGAGGGCGAGGCCGGTCGCCAGGGCGGTGAGTCTGCTGCGAAAGGTCATGGCATTCCCTGGAGGTGGGGCTTGACGGTCTTGGAGAACTGCCAGTTGTTGCTCGCGTCCCAGTTGATGGACCAGGTCATCGCGCCGCGGATGTCGGGGTAGGCGCGCGGCGGCACGAAGGATCCGCAGCTGCTGCGTTTGGCCAGGCAGTCGAGCGCCTGGTTGACGAGGGCGGGCGCGACGACGCCGCCGCCCGCCGCGCCGGGCCCGGCCGGCAGGCCCAGCGCCACCTGGTCGGGGCGCAGGCCGTTCTCCAGCTGGATGCAGGCCAGGGCGGTCATGAAGTTGACCGAGCCCTGCGCGTACGCCTGCGCCTGGTCGCAGCCGAGCATGGAGCCCGAGTTGTAGAACTGGGTGTGGACGACCGTGAGGATGTCCTTGATCGACAGGGCGAGCTTGAAATACTCCATCCCGGTCGTCTGCATGTCGATGGTCTGCGGGGCCATCGTGATGATGAGGCCGGCGCCGGCCTTGGCGCGCAGCGATCTGAGCGCCTGGGCCATGTAGGTGGCGTTGAGTCCGTTCTCCAGGTCGATGTCCACGCCGTCGAAGCCGTAGCTCTGCATGATCGCGTGGACGGAGTCGGCGAAGCGGGTCGCGGCCGCCGAGTCGGCCACCTGCACCCGGCCGGCCTCGCCGCCGACCGACAGGATGACCTTCTTGCCGCGCTGGTGCAGGGCCTGCACGTCGGCCTTGAACTGGGCGTCGGTGTAGCCGCCGACCGCGGCGGCCAGGCCGCCGTCCACGGCGAAGGTGACCTGGCCTGGAGTGGAGGTGGCCTCGCCGAACGCGACGGCGATCAGGTCGTACTCGCTGGGGACGGCTCCGAGCTTGAGCTCGACGGCGGGGTTGACGAAGTTGTGCCAGTAGCCGGTGAGGAAGTGCTTGGGCAGCGTGCCTCCGCCGCCGGTGCAGCCGCTGGTGGTGGCGGTGACGTCACGTCCCTGCGACTCGCCCTGCGCGTTGTACGCCGTGACGGTGTAGGTGTGCGTCTGGCAGGTGCCGAGCCCGCCGATGGTGGCCGTGGTGCCGGTGACCGTGGCCTTGACGGCGCCGCCCTCGTAGACGCGGTAGCCGGTGACCGTGCCGCTGGACGCGCCCCAGGTCAGGGTGATGGCGCTCGCCGTGGCGGTGGCGTTGACCGGTCCGGGGGCGCCGGGCACGCCGGGGTTCGTGGTGCCGCCGCCGCAGGAGCCGCCGTTGAGCGTGCAGCCGGTGATGCCGGGGAAGTTGCCGGGGTTGCCGTTGAAGCCGAAGCTCGCGCTGGCCCCGGGGGCGAGCGGGCCCGCCCAGCTCGGCGGGGTGAAGGTGTAGTGCTGCCCGCTCCTGGTCATGACGGCGTCCCAGGCGGACGGGATGCTGAAGCCGGACGGCAGGTCGAACTGCACGTTCCAGCTCGGCATGGCGGTGGTGCTGTCGTTGGTGACGGTCACCTTGCCCTCGAAGCCCGAGCCCCAGTCCGACACCTTGACGAACGTCGCGGTGGGGCCCGCGGCCTGCGCGGGCGCGGCGGGGAGCACGGAGAGGCCGAGTGCGGCGGTGGCCAGCGTCAGGAGGATCGCGCGTAATCTCACGGGTCTTTCCTTCTGGTTTTGCGTGCCGTACGGCTTGCGCAGGGGGGTGAGAGCGCAAGCCGTACGGCACGGCCCGCGGAGGTGCACACGGGCCTGGGGGGTGTCTGCGCGAGTAACCTTGCTGCGGTTGTCAGGTCTTGTCCGGACGAAGATTACTTTTAGGAAACTTTCCTAAGGATTGCCGCGATCGTAGCTCTGACACCCGAGGCTTACAAGACCCAAACACGACTCCGCCGCACGAGTCAGCCGACCCGTGCGGCGGAGGAGAGACCGGCTGCTACGGCTGCCGGGTGATCCTGACGTCGTCGATGCCGGCCTCGACCAGGGAGGCCCCTGAGGCGTCGGCGGCGTCGATCAGGATGCGGACGGTCTGGCCCGCGTGCGCGTTCAGGCTCGCCGTGGCCGTGGCCCAGGCGCCGTTGCGGTTGCTTGCCGCGCCGGGCTGGTTGAGCACGGTCGTCGTGGTGCCGCCCACCACGCGGACGCGCAGGTAGTCGGCACTGGAGGCGTTCGAGCCGTGCGCCAAGTAGTACGACAAGGACAGGTTCAGCGCACCCGTCGAGGGCAGCGTGATCGGCGGCGACTGGATCGAGGTGACGCCGCCGTCGACGTCATGGTCACCCGCCGACGAGCCCGCCGGCCGCCCGGTCACCAGGTCGTTCGTGCCGCTCACCGTGGTGCCGAGCTGCTTGGCGCCGCTTGAGGTGGTGGCCTGCGGGTCGCCCCGCTCCCAGAGCCCGGCGCCGGCCGTGTCGGTGCCGTTCGGGTTCGCCGTCCAGCCGGTCGCCGTCTCGAACGTGTCGATGTAGACGGTCTCCGACGGGGTGCCGGTGCCGCAGTACTCGGCCTCCTTGCCGATGATGCGGTAGACGCAGTCCGCGTACTCCAGGAAGCGCAGCACCGCCTCCCTGTTACGGGTGGTCTGCGTGACGATCTGCTCGTCCGGCGGGTAGAAGCCGGGGCTGGAGCCGCGCGGATACATCTCGAACGTGAAGCTGAAGATCTTGTAGACGCCCCACAGCCAGTCGTCGATCGTGCCGTCGGTGATGTAGAGGTCGCTGGCCTGCTCCGGCGTGTACCCGTTCGTGCTCGCCATGTTCTGCCCCAGCGTGGCGTGCGCGTCGCGGTCGTCCTGCGTCAGGCCGGGCGCCGTGTCGCTGAAGGTGTAGCCGTACGGCCAGAGGATCAGCTCGCTGTAGGTGTGCCAGTCGATGTGCGCCTTGATCTGCTGCACCCCGCCCACGACCCGGCTGCGCACCCAGTTGGCCGCCGCCCTGACCTCGGGCGCCGACTCCGCGCTCGCCCCCCGGTACGTCTCGCTGCCCGCCGAGCCCGACGACCCGCCGCAGCAGCCCCAGTTGTAGGCCCAGTTACGGTTCAGGTCGGTGCCGACCGCGGACGAGCCGGAGTTCGGCTGCCGGTTCTTGCGCCAGGAGCGGTAGGAGCCGGTGGCGATGTCGTACTCGCCGCCGTCCGGGTTCAGGTCCGGCATGATCCAGATCTCCCTGGTGTTCACCAGGTTCGTGATCCGGGCGTCGCCGCCGTAGTTGTCGGCCAGCAGGTGCATGATGTAGAGCGCCATCTCGACCGTCAGGTGCTCGCGGGCGTGCTGGTGCGCGGTGAACAGCACCTCGGGCTCGTTCTCGTCGGCGCCCACGTTGTCGCTGATCTTGACCAGGCGCAGCGGCCTGCCCTCGTACGACGTGCCGTACGTCGTCTGGCTGACGATGTCGGGCCGGGCCGCCACCAGCGCGTTGATCTCCGCAGTCATCTCGGCGTAGTTGTGGTAGGCCGAGTCCGCCGGCGGGAAGTCCAGCGCGCCCACCGATGACGGCGGCGCCGGCCGCGGCACCTCCGTCACCCGATAGCCGAGCCGCCTGATGGCAGACACCTCGGACTCCGTCGCCGTGACCAGCACCGAGTCCGGGTCCACCTCCTCGATGGCGGCTCCGGTCGCCGCCACCGCGCTGCGCTGCCGCGCGTCCGCCGGGCCCGCCACCCGATACTGCTTGTTCGGCGGCGGCTCGGCGGTGGCCACCGCGCCTGTCATGCCGGTCAGGCTGATCAGGCTGAGGGCGGCAAGCAGGATGACTAATCGGTGTCTCACCTCGTCCTCCTCGGGCGCTCGGGGTCGGGGTTGACCGGCGCCTGAACTGAGAGTGAAGACGTTGACCGCCGCGGAGAAGGCCCAAATTCCGTCAGCCGGCGGCCAGCTCCGCGATGCGCTCCACCAGGCCGTCGGCGTCGAAGCCGATCGGCTGCCAGTAGACGTGGTCGGCGCCCAGCTCCCTGGCCCGCGCGAGGTCCTCGGCCACCTGCTCGGCCGAGCCGGTGAGCGGCATGCGCTCGTCCAGCGGCCGGTCGCCGATCACACCGTTCACCTGGATGACGAACGGTCCAGCCCCGCCGGCCTTGCGGTACGTCTCCACGCACTGGCCCAGCGCGTCCCAGTCGAACACCACGGCGCTCAGCCCCATCCCGAGCGCGGCCGCCCGCTCGACCGCCGCCGGGGCCGCCGCCCCCGCGAGCAGGGTCAGCCCGGCCGGCTTCGGCCCGACCTGCGACTCGGGGATCGTGTAGAAGCGGCCGGAGAAGCTCACCGGGTCGGGGCCCCAGCACGCGCGCATGGCCGCCACGTGCTCGGCGAACCCGGCCCCGCGCCGCGAGATGGGCACTCCCGCCGCCTCGAACTCCTGCGCCATCCAGCCCTGGCCGAGCCCGATCCACAGGCGGCCGCCGCTCAGCCGGTCGAGCGTCGCGAGGCGCTTGGCCAGCACGACCGGCGGGTGGTAGAGGGCGTCGATGACGCTGGTGCCCAGGCGGATCGTGCTGGTGGTGGCCGCGAGGTAGGCGAGCGTCTCCAGGGGGTCGTACACGATGGCGCTCTCCTCAGGCAGCGGCACCACCTGGTTCAGCCCCAGCATGTACGGCTCCGCCGGCCGCAGCAGCCGCTCGTACGCCCACACCGCGCCGAGGCCCGCGCGCTCGGCACGCTGAGCGACGTCGGCGATCCGCTCAGGGCTCGCCTCAGGTCCCGTGATGGGCAGGCCGATTCCGAAGTCCATGTCGTGCTCCCTTCCGTCACATGGATGGACCTGGGCGGGGCGGGAAAGTCATCGGGCCGCCGGATATCGTGTGATGTCAGCGGTTCGTCCCCAGGAGCAAGCAGCATGTTCTTCGGCATCACCGATTTCTGGGCCTACGCCATCGGCGCCTTCCTGATCATCCTGTTGCCCGGGCCCAACTCCCTGTTCGTGCTCACCCACTCGGCCACGCACGGCGTACGGGCGGGCTACCGGGCCGCGTGCGGCGTCTTCGCGGGCGACACCGTGCTGATGTTCCTCAGCGCCGCGGGCGCCGCCTCGCTGCTGCGCTCCCACCCGGCGCTGTTCGCCGTCGTCAAGTACGCGGGCGCTCTCTATCTCGCCTGGATCGGCCTGCAGATGATCCGCGGCGCGTGGAAGTCGTGGCGCGCTGCCCCCGAGGTGCCTGAGCAGCCCGTGCCGGAGCTGTCCGTGGCCGCGCCGGCCAGGGCCGGGAGCCGCCCGTTCCGCAAGGCGCTGACGATCAGCCTGCTCAACCCGAAGGCGATCCTGTTCTTCGTCTCGTTCTTCGTGCAGTTCGTGGACCCCGGCTACGCCAGCCCGGCGCTGACGTTCGTCATCCTCGGCGCGGTCATCCAGCTCTTCAGCTTCCTCTACCTGACCGCGCTGATCTTCGGCGGCACGTTCCTGGCCACGCAGTTCCGCCGCCGCAGGCGGCTCGGCGCCGGCCTCGCCTCGGGCGTCGGGGCCGTCTTCCTGGGATTCGGGGCGAAGCTGGCCACCGCGTCACTCGGCTGAAAGCCCGGTTCAAGGCGCGGCTGTTTTCGTGGAGACAGATCGAACGCGTCAAAAGAGGCAGTCGCACCACCACTCCTCAGGTACGGTAAGCCACCGGCGTGCTTCCCGGGGACGGCGGCCGATGACGCTCTGGTGACAGCGAGCGATCCATCGGGAAAGCCTGGTCCCCCGAAGCCCGGGTAGTCGCTGATCGTCGGCCTATCTGCGGAGCAGCCTTGAACCATCCACCGGTCACCCTTCCACGCCTCACCGCGCTCGCCCGGCAGGCGGCTCCCCGGCTGCTCGAGGCCGTCGTGGCGCCCCTCGCCGTGTTCTACCTGGCCATGGTGGTTCTCGACTTCAGGTGGGCGCTCGCCCTGACCGTCGCCTGGGTCTACCTGGGGGTGATCTGGCGGCTGATCAGGCGGATCAAGGTGCCCGCGACGATGTTCCTGGCCGCGTTCGCGATCACCGTACGCGCGATCGTGGCGTTCTGGACCGGCACCTGGATGTGGTTCTTCATCCAGCCCGAGATGGGCACGATCTGCATCAGCATCGCCTTCCTCGCCTCCGTGCGGCTCAACAAGCCGCTGGTGGAGAAGCTGACGCTCGACTACATCCACCTGCCGTCGGCGGTGCTCAAGCACGAGCGCGTGCGAAGGTTCTTCGCCAGGATCACCCTGCTGTGGGCGTTCGTGCTGCTGATGAACTCGACGTTGAGCATCTTCCTCGCCGTCTACGAGTCGCTGGCCGGCACGCTCGCCGGGTTCATGCTGCTGCGCACGTCAGCGGTGGCGCTGATCAGCGGCACCGCGATCACGTTCTCGATCATCGCCTTCAAGCGGCTGCTGCACCGCCTGCACGTTGCCCACACCTGAGCCCACACCCGAGCCCACACCTGACCGTTCGACCAGCAGAAACGCCGCGCACAGGCCCATGACCAGCCCGGTCAGCATGCCGAACAGCGCCACGAACTCCTCCACGCCGCCCTCCGCCGCGCTGAGCGGCCCGGCTGCCGCCGCGACCACCATCGCGTAGAGCCCCCAGGCGAACAGCGTGCCCGAGCCCAGCCAGACCAGCACCGCAGGGCGCCAGAACGGGCCGCGCCCCCGCCTGCGCCCCCGCCCGAGCCCCCGCCCGCGCACGAGCGCCACCAGCGCGAGCGCCCCCGCGATCGCCAGCGTCCCGCGCAGCAGATTCTGCACCGCGAGGTACGGCTGCGCCCCGATCACCCACGCCAGCATGACACCGCCGAGCAGCACCGCCACCGGCAGCGCGCCCCAGGCGATCACCCGCTGCAGCGGCCTGGTGAGGCTGGGAAAGGGGTGCGCGAGCCGGGTGGTGAAGACAGAAGGCCAGCGGTCGCGGGCATAGAGCGCGAACGCGGCCATCAGCCCCACACCCTGCCCGATGAACCCGCCGTAGACCATCGCGTACACCCACGGCTCGATGGGGCCGCCGTCGAGCGCGTCCAGCCCGGAGGCGGCCAGCACCACCGGCGCGCTGACGATCACCACCGACAGCAGGCCAGAGCCGACCCACAGCGGCAGCAGCACCAGCCAGGCCGGCAGGCGCAGCCCCCAGCGCATGGTGAAGGCCAGCGCCAGCACCAGGCCGACGGCGTCCATGCCGAACGTCATCGCGTTCATCCCGACCATCGCCGGGTCCGCCATCAGATCGGGGGCGCCGACGCCGACGTAGTGGCCGGCCAGCCAGAGGATCTTCAGCGTGAGATAGGGCAGCATGGCGGCGACCGCCACGATCGCGGCGGTGACGCGGCCGATGCCGGGCCTAGGTGCTTCGGTCATGCTCCGAGCGTGGCGCGGCGGGCTCCCTGGCTCCTCCCGAGCCTCGGGGATCCTCCTCCCCCTCGCGAGGGAGGGTGACGGCGAGCTCGAAGCCGCCGCCCAGGGCGCGCGCGGTCAGCGTGCCGCCTTCCGCCCGTACGCGCTCGCGCAGGCTCGTCAGCCCCAGCCCGCCCCGGCGGGCCGTGGGCCTGCTGCGCGGCGGCCCGTTGCGCACGCATACGTGCTGCGGCGAGACCGACACCGCGACCTCGGCGCCCGGCGCGTGCTTGGCCGCGTTGGTGAGCCCCTCCTGCACCACGGCGGCGGCCAGCTCCGGCATCGGGCCGCCGGCCAGGTCGAGGGTGATCGCCATGCCGGAGCCCGCCGCCCTGCGGACCAGATCGGGCACCGACTCCTCCGCCGGCATCTCCAGGGGCGCCAGGGGCGCCGCCTCGGCGTCGTCGCGGAGCAGCCCGATGATCTGCCTGAGCCGCTCGGTGGCGTCGGACGCCGCCTCGCGCAGCTCGCCGGCCGCCTTGACCTGGGCGGGCGCCAGCCCGGGAGCCAGCTCGAGCCCGCCCGCCCTGACCGCGATCAGCGCCAGGTCGTGGCCGAGCGAGTCGTGCATGTCCCGCGCGATCCGCGCTCGCTCCCGCAGCCTCGCCTGCGCCTCGACCGACAGCCTGGTCTGCGCCCGCTGGTGCAGCAGCCTGCCGCGCAGCACGCCCAGCAGGTAGGGGACCAGGTAGGTGCCGATCACCGCGGTGACCATCGACACCCACAGCGCGAGGTCGCCGCCCATCACCACGACCACGGCCACGCCGACCAGCGTGATCAGGCAGAACGCCACGAGCGCGGGCGCCGTACGGGTCGCCCGGCGGCCGGTCAGGTAGGCGTACCAGATGATGAACGGCGACGTGGGCAGCAGCGGGAGGATCTTGACGGCGCGCCGGGGCAGCAGCCACGTCAGGTCCACCGTCGCGAACCCCTCGCTGAACTTCCACGGCCCGAGCGGCAGCAGCAGCATCAGCGCGGCCAGCGGCCAGCGGCGGCCGACCAGCACCGCCGCCGCGGCCAGGCACCAGCGGGGCAGGGTCACCAGGGCGAACCCGGCGGGGTCGCGGAACGGGTCGGCCCCCATCGCGGCGATGAACACGCAGAGCCCGATCCACAACAACAGGTCGTAGACCACCTGGCGGCGGTTCGCGCGGCGGAGCTGGCGAAGGTACCTCACGCCCGCCGACGTTATCCGCTGCCGGCCGGTACGGGAGACCCCCGAAGGCCAGGTGAGGCGCCTGACGAAAGTAGGGGTGGGGAGCCGTCCACCGCGACGGTAGTGCTAGCCCTACCGGGAAAGCGCCTACCTCCACTCCTGATTCCGGCGCGCGAAACCGGTTTGATCGATGGTGTCATCCGGAGGTCCGGCGCCCTCCCCCGACGAAAGTAGGGGGTGAGGCATGCCTTACGTCCGATGTGCCGTGACCTGCGGAGTTTCTACCTTCCAGGGGTGACGGCCCTGACCCGCCTCCGGGAAAGGGCCGCGTTCGACCCGGGGCATCCCCGATACCCCGGAGACCCCCACACAGACAGGCTGTGTGGTGCCCCTAACGATCGGAGTACACGCTCATGTCGCACGCCATCCTCGACCTGGTCGAGCAGGTGATGTCGTCGCCGTGGCTGTATGTCGCGCTGTTCGGGCTCGCGCTGCTCGACGGGTTCTTCCCGATCGTGCCGGCCGAGACGTCCGTGATCACCGCGGCGGTCTTCGCCGCCTCGGGCCAGACCAACCTGGCCCTGGTCATCGTGGTCGCCGCCCTGGGCGCGTTCGCCGGCGACCACATCTCCTACCTGATCGGCCGCCGGTCGGGGGGACGGCTGCGGGAGAAGAAGGCGTTCGTCTGGGCGCGCAACGCCCTGGCGGAGCGCGGTGGGCTGGTCCTGGTCGTCGCCAGGTACATCCCCGGCGGGCGTACCGCGACCACGCTGACCATGGGCGCCGTACGGCACCCGCTGCGCTCGTTCACCTCCTTCGACGCGATCGCGGCGGGCTCGTGGGGCCTGTACTCCGGGCTGATCGGCTTCTTCGGCGGGATGGCGTTCGAGAACGACCCCATCAAGGGCCTGCTGCTCGGCCTCGGCATCGCGGTGTCCATCACCGTCGTGGTCGAGGTCGTGCGCTGGGTCAGGAAGCGGCGCGCCACCAAGGCTTCCGCTGACCGCCTTCCGGTGGACACGTCCCTTTGACCCTGCCAGGTCACCATCCGTTGGAAAGGAGTGCGCAATGACTGTGCTGGCCGCGGTGATCGCCCTGGTCGGTTCGCTGTTCTTCGCGCTCGGAGCCGCCCTGCAGCAGTTCGAGGCGGTCGGCACCGCCAAGCCTGGGCTGCTCGTCCTGCTGCGCAGGCCGCGCTGGCTGATCGGCGGCGCGTCCATCCTCGCCGGTGGTGGCCTGCACATCGTCGCACTCGGGCTCGGCCCGCTGACCGTCGTCCAGCCGATGGGCGTGGCCAGCCTGCTGTTCGCGCTGCCCCTCGCCGCCACGCTGCACAACCGCAAGCCGGAGCGCAAGGAGCTGGCGGCGGCGGGCGTGGTCGCGGCCGGTCTGGTGGGGCTGGTGCTGCTGGTGCCGGAGTCCGACGGCCCCACCCACCTCGGCCCCGACGGCGTGCTGACGCTGCTCGGCGTGGCCGGCGTCGCGGCGGTCCTGCTGTGGGCCGCCTCGAAGGTCGCCTCGCCCGCCGGCCGCGCGGCCCTGCTCGCCACCAGCTCAGGCGTGCTGTACGGCGCCACCGCGACGCTCATGCGCGTCCTGGTGGACGGCGCATGGAACTGGCTGTACCTGCTGGCGCTGCCGGTCCCCGCCCTGCTGGCGCTCATGATGCTGCAGCGTGCCTACGCCGTCGGGCACTTCGGCGTCTCCTTCGCCGCCCTGCAGATCGCCGACCCGCTGACCGCGGTCGCGTTCGGCGCGCTGCTGCTCGGCGAGCCGCTGCCGACCGGAGTGCTGCCCGTCGTGGCGGCGCTGCTGACCGCCGCCGGCACCGTGGCCCTGGCCAGAACGAGCCCGCTGGAGACCCGCTGATGTCCCTGCACGAAACCCTGCCCCCGCCATGCCCCTCGCAACCGGTGAAAACGGAGTCATCTCACATGGCCATGCCCCTGCACAGCGTCCCCCGCGTCCCCGACCTCGGCCCCGCCCCCGAGCGGCCGCGCCGCGTGCTGATCTCGACCGACACCTACCCGCCCGACGTCAACGGCGCCGCCTACTTCACCCACCGCCTGGCCACCGGCCTGGCCGCACGGGGCAACGAGGTGCACGTGGTCTGCCAGTCGGAGACCGGGCGAGCCGGCGCCGACGTCGAGGAAGGCGTGGTCGTGCACCGATTGCGCTCGGCGCCGATCCTGGTCCACCCGACCATGCGGGTGACCGTGCCGACCAGGCTCGACCGGCTGCTCGCCGACATCAAGCCCGACGTGCTGCACACCCAGGGCCACTTCGTGGTCGGCAGGGCCGCCATCGCCGCCGCCCGCCGCGCCGGCGTGCCGATCGTCGCCACCAACCACTTCATGCCCGACAACCTGTTCCAGTTCGCCCACATCCCCGCGCGGCTGCGCGAGCAGGCGGGCCGGCTCGCCTGGCGCGACTTCAGCCGGATCTTCAAGCGGGCCGACCACATCACCACGCCCACCCCACTGGCCGCCAAGCTCCTCGCCGACCAGGGCTTCCGCAGGGAGGTCGAGCCGGTCTCCTGTGGCATCGACCTGACCAGGTTCCACCCGCGGCCCGAGCCCAAGTCGTGGGCCCGCAGGTCCTTCGACCTGCCCGACCGGCCCACCGTGCTGTTCGTCGGCCGCCTCGACGAGGAGAAGCACCTCGACGAGCTGGTACGCGCCCTGCCGCTGGTGCTCAACGACACCGACGCGCAGCTCGCGTTCGTCGGCAAGGGCAACCAGCGGGAGGTGCTCGAACGCCTCGCCAAGCGCATCGGCGTGCAGGACAGGGTCTTCTTCCTCGGGTTCGTGCCCGACGAGTCGATGCCGCAGGCGTTCGCCGCCGCCGACGTGTTCGGCATGCCGGGCATCGCCGAGCTGCAGAGCATCGCGACGCTGGAGGCCATGGCCTCGGGTCTGCCCGTCGTCGCCGCCGACGCGATGGCGCTGCCGCACCTGGTCGACTCCAACGGCTACCTCTACGAGCCAGGCGACATCGTCACGCTGGCCAGGCACCTGACCACGATCCTGGTGGACGACGAGCTGCGGGCCAAGCTGGGCCGGGCCAGCAGGGAGCTGGCGCTCACGCACGACGACCAGGCGTCGCTCGCCAGGTTCGAGCGCATCTACGACGAGGTCGGCCGATGACGCTGAAGCAGACCTTCTGGAGCACCGTGCTGCTCACCGTGGCATCGGCGGGCGCGCTGGCCTACGCGCAGGTGGCGCTGCCCTCCCAGGTGCTGCTCAGCGACTACGCGCTGGTCTCCGGCGGGCTGCTGCCCGTGCTGGTCGGGATGCTGGCACTCGCGGGAGCGTGCCTGGGTCTCGCGTACGGGCTGGCCGCCTCCGACCCGGCGCGTACCGCGGCGACCCGGGTCCTGCTCCTGGCCGGCGCGGCCGGTCTCATGATGAGCGCGATCTTCCCGACCGACCCGGGCACCTCCCAGGTGGGCTCGCTGTCCGGCGAGATCCACCGCTGGTCGGCGGCCGTCGTCTTCACCTCGCTGCCGGTCGCGGGCTGGACCCTGGCCAGGGGCCGGGGCGGCACGCCGCGCTGGAACGCCGTACGCGCGATGGCCATGGCCTCCGGGGTGTCGCTGGCGGTCTACCTGGCCGCGCACCCGGCCTCGTTCACCTCGCCGCTCATCGGAGGCGCCGCCTACTACGGGCTGCTGGAGCGGGCCGTGGTGCTGGCCGAGATGGGGCTGCTCGTCGCCATGGCGCTGGCCGTCGCGACCGGACGGCCCGCCGCCAGGACCGCGCACGACCCCGCGAGCACGGACACGGGGACGCTCACCGGCCCGCTGGCCGAGCACCCCGAGCGGCCCGGCGAGCAGGAGCGGCTGGCCGCGTGACGGCCACACTTCGACGGGGGCCGAAGGAACGCCGCCCTAGCGTGGGCCCATGCTCATCACACGCCATGCCGACGCCGCGGCGGTTCTCGCCGACCCACGGTACGTGCCGCCGCCCGCCGCCCAGGACGCCCCCGAGGGGACGATGGCCTGGCTGCGTGCCCGGGTGTCGCGGTTCAGCACCGGTGCGACGCACGCCGAGCGCCGCCGCGACCTGCTCGCGCTGCTCGACGGCATCGACCCGGCCGGGTTGCGCGCCGATGCCCGTGACCAGACCCGGAGGCGCGGCGGCGACTGGCGCGGGGTGCCCACGGCGGTGCTCGGGGCCGCGCTCGGCGTCGAGGACACCTCCCCCATAGCCGACGCCGCGGCCGGCTACCTGTCGGGCCCGGGCGACCCGGACGGCTCGATCGCCGACGCCGCCGTCGCGAAGCTGCTCGCCACCGCCGGCATCCCGGCGATCACCCTGCTCCTCCAGGCCCACGCCGCCACCGAGACCCTCATCGAGCACGCCCTGCGCCACCGCGCGCCCGGCCAGGCCGTGGACGCGCTGCTGCACGAGACGCTCAGGCACGATCCGCCGCTGACGGTGACCCGCCGGGTGGACACGCTGACCGGCGACGAGGTGACGATCGACCTGGTCTCCGCCAACCGCGACCCGTCGGTGTTCCCCGACCCCGACCGCTTCGACCCCCACCGCTTCGACCGTCACCACCGGCACTCCCCGCACCCCGAGGATTCGCCGCACTCCGGGGACTGCCCGCACCCCGAGGACTCGCCGCACGGCGGGGGCTCCTCGCACCTGACCTTCGGCTACGGCGTGCGGCCCTGTCCTGGGCCTGCCCATGCGCTCGCGCTGGCCGCCGGTGTCCTGGAAGGGCTGGTCCCGTGAACTTCCATGACCTGCACCGGCCCGGCGACCCCCTCCTGCTGCCCAACGCCTGGGACTACGGCTCGGCCGCGCTCCTGGCCGCCCACGGTTTCCCCGCGATCGGGACGACGAGCCTGGGCGTCTCCGCCGTTCACGGCAGACCGGACGCGGCCGGCGCCACCAAGGCCGAGACGATCGAGCTGGCTGAGACGATCAGCGGACTCGGGGTCCTGGTGACCGTGGACATCGAGGGCGGGTTCAGCGACGACCCCTCCGAGGTGGCCGACCTGGTGTCCTGCCTCGCCGCGCTCGGCGTCGCGGGCGTCAACCTGGAGGACGGCAGGCCCGACGGCACCCTGCGCCCGATCGAGCTGCACCAGCGCGTCATCGAGGCCGCCAAGGGCCACGGGGTGTTCGTCAACGCCCGTACGGACACGTGCTGGCTGGGGACCGGCGACACCCTTGAACGGGTCCGCGCGTACGGGCACGCCGACGGGATCTTCGTGCCGGGACTGAGCGACCCGGGCGCGATCGCCGAGGTGGTGGCGGCCACGCCGCTGCCGGTCAACGTCCTCTACCAGCCGGGTGGTCCTTCCCTCGCGCGGCTGGCCGAGGCCGGCGTGGCCAGGGTGAGCACCGGGTCGCTGCTCTACCGGGCCGCGCTGGGGGCGGCCGTGGCGACCGCGCTCGGCGTACGGGGGGAGCCGGCGCCGCCGATCCCGACGTACCAGGAAATGGTGGCCCGGCTGCCGGGATAATCGGAGGTATGCGCTTCCAGATCCTCGGACCCACCGCCGCGTGGCGGGCGGACGGCAAGCCGGTGGAGCTGGGCGGGCCCCGCGTACGCGCCCTGCTGACCCTGCTCGCCCTCGACGCGGGCCGCATCGTCACCGCAGGGCACCTGGTGGACGGCATGTACGGCGCCCGTCCTCCCGAAGGCGTGGCCAACGCGCTGCAGTCCCAGGTCTCCCGGCTGCGGCGGGCGCTGGGCCGTGACCGCGTCGAGTTCCACCCGGCCGGCTACCGGCTGGTCGCCGACCCCGAGGACGTCGACGCCCGCCGCTTCGAGCTGCTCATCCGCGACGGGCGGCAGGCGCTGGCCGGCGGCGACCCCGAGCGGGCCGCGGCGCTGCTGCGCGACGGGCTCGACCTGTGGCACGGCGCGCCGCTCGCCGACGCCCCGCACGCCGAGGCCGCCGCTGCCGCCCTGGAGGAGCTGCGCCTGACCGCCACCGAGGACCGCGCCGAGGCCGACCTCGCGCTCGGACGGCACCGCGAGCTGGTGGCCGAGCTGACCCGCCTCACCGGCGCCCACCCGCTGCGCGAACGGCTGCGCGCCCAGCTCATGCGCGCCCTGTACGGCAGCGGCCGTCAGGCCGAGGCCCTGACCGTCTACGAGGAGGCCAGGAAACTCCTCGACGAGGAGCTGGGCATCGACCCCGGCCCCGACCTGACCGCCGCCCACCTGGCCGTCCTCCGCGCCGACCCCTCCCTCACACCTCCTGCTCCCTTGACCCCGAGCCCTTACACCACCCCTGCCGTCTCGGCTCCCCCGGCCAATCCCCGCACCGACCCCGCCGGACCGGTGCGGGTGGGGTTGCGGAGTCAGCTGACCAGTTTCGTCGGCAGGGCTGAAGAGCTCGATCGGGTGGGGGCGAGCCTGCGGGACGGGCGGCTGGTCTCCCTCATCGGGGCCGGTGGGGCGGGGAAGACGCGGCTGGCGATGGAGGCGGCGGCCAGGGAGCCGGGCGAGGTGTGCTTCGTACCGCTCGCGCCCGTCTCCGGCGGCGTGCCCCAGGCGGTGCTGGCGGCGCTCGACATCCGCGACGCCCTGCTGCACGGCCACGAGCGCTCCCGCGTCGATCCCGTGGACAGGCTGGTGGCCGCCCTGGCCGACCGGGAGCTGCTGCTGATCCTGGACAACTGCGAGCACCTGGTGACGGAGACGGCCGAGCTGACCGACCACCTGCTGGCCGCCTGCCCCCGCCTGCGCGTGCTGGCGACCAGCCGCGAGGCGCTGGGCATCACGGGCGAGTCGGTCCTGCCGGTGACGCCGCTGCGGCTGCCGCCGCCCGAGGCGGACGACCCGCTTGACTACCCGGCGGTCAGGCTGTTCGCCGACCGGGCGGCGGCGGTCCGTCCCGGGTTCGCGGTGGACGAGGGCAACCGGGCCCACGTCACAGGGATCTGCCGCGCCCTCGACGGCCTGCCGCTGGCGATCGAGCTGGCCGCTGCCCGGCTGCGCACCCTCCCGGTGGCCGAGGTCGCGGCCCGGCTCGACGACCGGTTCCGGCTGCTGACCCGCGGCAGCCGTACGGCGCTGCCCCGCCATCAGACGTTGCGCGCGGTGGTCGCCTGGAGCTGGGATCTGCTGACCGAGGACGAGCGGCGGATGGCCAGGCGGCTGAGCGTGTTCGCGGGCGGCGCTCGGCCGGAGGCGGCCGAGCGGGTGTGCGGGCTGCCGGAGGACGTGCTGTTCTCGCTGGCGGAGAAGTCGCTGGTCGAGTACGTGGACGGCCGCTTCAGGATGCTCGCCACCATCAGGGCGTTCTGCCTCGAACGGCTGGAGGAGTCGGGCGAGGCCGAGGAGATCCGCCACGCCCACGCCCGCCACTACCTGGACTTCATGCTCGCGACCGACCCGCTGCTGCGCACGTCCGAGCAGCTCGTCTGGCTGGCCAGGGTGGACGAGGAGAGCGACGACCTAGACGCGGCCGTGCGCTGGGCCACCGAGGCGGGGCATCTGGAGCTGGGGCTGCGGCTGCTGGCCCACAGCGCCTGCTACTGGTGGATGCGCGGCCACCGCTCGGCCAGCTCCCACCTGGCCGACGGGCTGCTGTCCGCGCTGGGCGAGCGCCGCCTGCCCGGCATGGACGAGGAGTTCGCGATGTGCGTGCTCGTCTCGGCCTGGAGTGGCAGATCGGACGAGGAGCTGGGCTCTCGGCTGAGCGAGGTGCGCACGCTGCTGCCGATCGAGTCGCTGCCGAAGCGGGTGGAGTTCCTGATGATGCTGCTGTCGATGTTCACCGGTCCGCCGTCGGACTTCGAGGTGACGTACGACCTGCTCCGCCACTACGGGGACCGCCTCCCGCCCTGGCAGCAGTCGCTGGCCTACACCGGCCGGGCGTTCCTGCTGCAGGTCCTCGGCCGCACGGACGAGGCGCTGGCCGAGTTCGAGCGCAGCCTGGCCGCGTTCCGGCGGATCGGGGAGCGGTGGGGCATCGTGCTGGTGCTGTCGGGGCTCGGGAACCTGCGGCAGTCGCAGGCCGACCACCGGGGTGCGCTGGCGCTGGCCGACGAGGCGCTGGAGGTGGCGCGGGAGCTGCGGGCGTACACGGAGATCGGGGAGGCGCTGTGCCGGCGCGGCGACGCGCTCGCGCACCTGGGCGACCTCGAAGGCGCGCGGGCCGACTACCGGGAGGCGGCGGAGCTGGCGCGGATGAAGGGCTCGATGGAGATCAGGGCGTGGGCGCTGCTCGGCCTCGGCGAGGCGGCCACCGCGGACGGAGACCTCGGCACGGCCCGCGACCTGCTGGTACGCGCCCGCGAGGCATGCCCCCGCAGCTGGTACAGCACCGAGGACACCTGGGAACGCATCGAAACGGCCCTCACCCGCCTCGACGCGGCCGGCGAGCCGACAGGCGGCGGGGAAGCCGACGACGGCTGGGCCAGCGGCGGCCGGGCCTGCGACGGGGAGACCTCCCGCTGATCCGGTGGCGGTCAGCGGGCGGTAGGCGGGTGGTCAGGGCGCACGCCGAGAGTGGGCGGCATGACAAGCGTGAAGAATCCGTGGGCCTGCCTGGCCATCGCCTGCCTGGCCACGCTGCTGCTCTCCCTCGACCTGACGGTCCTGCACCTGGCCCTGCCCAGCCTGGCCGCCGACCTCGGCGCCGGCTCGACGCAGGTGCTGTGGATCGGCGACATCTACGGCTTCGCCCTGGCGGGCCTGCTGGTCACCATGGGCAACCTGGGCGACCGCGTCGGCCGTAAGCGGCTGCTGCTGATCGGCGCGGCCGCGTTCGGCGCCGCCTCCGTGGTGACCGCGTACGCTCCCACCCCCGAGCTGCTGATCGCGGCGCGGGCGCTGCTGGGCGTGGCGGGCGCGACCATCATGCCGTCCACACTGTCCATCATCAGGAACGTGTTCACCGAACCGGGCGAGCGCACGGCCGCGATCGGCATCTGGAGCGGCATGAGCGCGGCGGGCTTCGCGATCGGCCCGGTGGTGGGCGGCCTGCTGCTGGACCACTTCTGGTGGGGCTCGGTGTTCCTGATCAACGTGCCGGTCATGGCGGTGGTGCTGGTGGGCGGCTGGCTGGTGCTGCCCGAGTCGCGCAACCCGCACGCGGGCCGGCTGGACCTGCTGAGCGTGGGCCTGTCGTTCGCGGGCATCGTGGGCGCCGTCTACGCGCTCAAGGAGGCCGCGAACAAGGGCGTCGACCACGCTGACGTGCTGGTGGCGGGGGCGGGCGGGATCGTCCTGCTCGGGTGGTTCTGGTGGCGGCAGCGGCGGCTGGCCGAGCCGCTGATCGACGTACGGCTCTTCGCCCGCAGGGCGTTCAGCGCGTCGATCCTGACGAACCTGCTGGCGATCTTCGCGATGTCGGCGATGATGCTGATGTTCGCCTGGTACCTGCAGCTCGTGCTGGGCTGGTCGCCGCTGATGGCGGGCCTGGCGCAATTGCCCGGCGGGCTGAGCGGCGCGGTCGGCGGCGTGCTGGCCGCCCGGCTGATCCCGCTGCTGGGCAGGAACGGCGTGGTCGCGCTCGGCCTGGCGATGAACGCGGGCTCGTTCCTCTACTACACGACGCTCGGCACCGAGCTGAACTACCTCACGCTGCTCCCCGCGCTGATCGTGGGCGGGGTCGGCGTCGGGTTCGCTTTCACCGTCAACAACGACAACGTGCTGGCGACGGCGCCACGGCAGCGTGCGGGGGCCGCGGCTGCGGTGTCGGAGACGGCGTTCGAGCTGGGCGGCGCGCTCGGCATCGCGGTGCTGGGCACGGTGCTGACCAGCGCCTACCGGAGCAACCTGGAGCTGCCCGCCAGTTTGACGGGTGGAGTGACGGGCGGGGTGACGGGCGAGGCGGCGGGCGGGGCGGCGCGGGAGTCGCTGGCGAGCGCGATCGCCGTGGCGCAGGGCCTGCCGGCGGGTCAGGCGGCCGACCTCGTACGCGCCGCGCAGGCGGCCTTCCTCGACGGCGTGCACCTGGCGTCGTACGTCACGGCGGGCCTGCTGGCCCTGGTGGCGCTGCTGGCGCTGGTGGGCCTGCGCGGCGTGCCGAAGGTGATTCCGGAGGAGGTCCTGACGGCGGCGCACTCCTGACCGGTGGCGTCAGGGGATGGGGTTGGTGGGGCACGGCCGGACGGTCGTGGGCGACAGGCCGTCGAGCCGGCCCCCGATCATCCGGGCGACGCCCTCGATGGTCTGGATGCCCGTCCCCTCCCCCGGCTGCCGGTCGGTCTGCACCGACAGCAGCAGGTCGCGCCCGGGCCCCGCCACCCGCCCGTAACTGGTCACGGCCCACGTGTTCTGGATGAACGGCCGGGGCGTCCAGCCGTTCTTGAGCGCCACCCGGTCGCCTGGCCTGGCCGCCGCGCTGACGCCCCACGCCTGGTCCTGCTGCACCTGCTCCATCAGCTCCAGCACCGTGCGCCGGTCGGCCCTCGTCAGCCCGCGACCGCCCTTGGCCAGCACCCGCATCAGCCGGATGCGGTCGGCGGGGCTGGTCTTGGTGCCGCCCCAGAACCGGCTGGGCCCCGGCGTGGTCTCCCGCAGTCCGAGCTCGCGGTAGAGGCCGCTCATGGAGCCGGCCACGCGCGACCACAGCGCGTCGGCGGCGCCGTTGTCGCTCTCCTTGATCATGCGTTCCGCCAGGTCGCGCTCGCCCTCGCCGAGCCCTGCGTCGCGCCGGTGCAGCAGCGCGACGAGGATGTCCACCTTCGCGCCGCTGGCGGTGATCATGTCGTTCTGGTGCTCGCCCTGGCCCAGCCGGACGCCGGTGACCAGGTCGAGCGCGCCGTAGACGATGCGGCCGGGACGGCCTGCCAGGTAGCGGGCGATGTCACGCTGCAGCCGGGCGCGCGCCAGGGCCGCGCCGCGCGGGTTGGGGAACGACAGCAGACAGCGCGCCGCCTTGACCGGCGGCCGGACGACCCGCCCCACCGAAGCGGGCACCACGGGCGCGGGCTCGCTCCCGCATCCGGCCACGAGCACCAGGCTCAGCCCGGCCACCCATCTCGCACGCACGCCACCAACCCCCGCAAGCTCGACGGGGGTCGTACGGGAACATGCCCGGCACTCGTGGCCTATCCCTCACACCAGGGGTTTCCTGGCCATACCTTCAGCACGCCGTTGCCAGGAGCGGCGCTAGGAGTCGAAGCCCAGCCCCATCCGGTCGAGCGCGCGCAACCACAGGTTGCGTCTGCCCTGGTGCTGGTCGGCCTGCGCGATCGACCAGCGGGTGAACTGGATGACGCCGGAACGCACCGGCTCGGGCGGGAACGGGATCGGCTTCTCCTGGACCATGCGCAGCTCGGTCCGCTCGGTCGGCTTGCCGGACAGCAGGTCGAGCATGACGTTCGCGCCGAAACGGGTGGCGCCGACGCCCATGCCGGTGTAGCCGGCCGCGTAGACCAGCCGGCCGCCGTGCGCCTGGCCGTAGAAGGCGCTGAAGCGGCTGCAGGTGTCAATCACGCCGCCCCAGCGGTGGGTGAAGCGCACCTCGGCGAGCTGCGGGAACGTGTCGTAGAAGTGGCCCGCGAGCTTGACGAACGTCTCGTCGCGCTGCTCGTACTCGGGCTTGACCAGGCCGCCGTTGTAGTAGACGGCGTCGTAGCCGCCCCACAGGATGCGGTTGTCGTCGGTCAGCCGGTAGTAGTGGAACTGGTTGCCGGAGTCGCCCACGCCCTGCCGGTTGCGCCAGCCCAGCGAGGCGAGCTGGCCGGCGGTCAGCGGCTCGGTCATCAGCACGTAGTCGTACACCGGCACGACGAAGTGCTTGAGGCGGCGCAGCAGCGGCGGGAACACGCCGGTGCCGAGCGCCACCTGGCGGGCGGCGACCGCGCCGTGCGGCGTGCGCAGGGTGATCGTCGTGCCGTCGTCGTCCATCGCGCGTACGGGCGTGCGCTCGTGGACGCGGACGCCGAGCCGCAGGCAGGCCTCGCGCAGACCCCACGCCAGCCGCGCCGGGTCCAGCATGGCGCAGCCGCTGCGCTCCCACAGCCCGCCCAGGTAGGTGGGCGAGCAGACCTCGGCGCGCACCTGGTCCTGGTCGAGCGGCACGTAGTCGAGCCCGAGGTCGGAGATCAGGTCGAGATGCTCGCCGAGCGCGTCGACCTGCCAGGGCTCGGTGGCGACGTGCAGCTCGCCGGTGCGCTCGAAGGAGCAGTCGATGCCGTAGCGCTTGAGCGTGACCTCGATCTCGTCGAGGTTGGCCACGCCGAGGCGTTCGAGCTTGTCGATCTCCTCCGGCCACCGCTCCAGGCCGTTGGCCAAACCGTGGGTGAGCGTCGCCATGCAGAACCCGCCGTTGCGGCCGGTGGCCGCCCAGCCGATCCTGCGGCCTTCGAGCAGGACGACGTCGAGCGAGGGGTCGCGTTCCTTGGCCATCAGGGCCGTCCACAGGCCCGAGAAGCCGCCGCCGACGACGACCAGGTCGGCGGTGGTGTGTCCGAAGAGCCGCGCCTGCGGCTCGGGTCTGGCCGGGCTGTCCAGCCAGTACGGCTTGCGCTCCGCGTCAGCAAGCGCCTTCAGCGGATCCACACATCCCACTTCCCTACATGTTCTTCATGATGTGATCACGGGATCGAACTCAGGTGCGCCGCCGGGCCGCGACCGCGTTGGCGATCGCGATCAGCACCCCGATGCAGAAGATCAGCGTACCCATGACGTTGACCTGCGGCGGGATACCGGTCTTGACCGCGCCGACGATCCACAGCGGGAAGGTGACGGTGGAGCCGTTGACGAAGCTGGTGACCACGTAGTCGTCGATCGACAGGGCGAACGACAGCATCGCGCCCGCCAGCACGCCCGGCATGATCGACGGCAGGGTGACCTGGCGGAACGTCCCCCAGGCGGTCGCGCCCAGGTCCCTGGCCGCCTCCTCCAGGGCCGGGTCGAGCGTGACGACCCGCGCCCGTACCGTCACCACCACGAACGACAGCGAGAACAGCACGTGCGAGACGATGATCGTGAGGGAGTCGCGCGGCACGTTGCCCGAGACGAACAGCGACAACAGCGAGGCGCCCATCACCAGCTCGGGCGTGGAGATGGCGGCGAAGACGAGGAAGTTCGTCACGCCCTTGGCGCGGAAGCGGTGCCGGCCGAGCGCGAGGCCCAGCATGGTGCCGATGACGACCGTGATGACGGTGCTGACCACGGCGATCACCAGCGAGTTGCGCAGCGCCACGGTCAGGTCGGAGATGTCGAACAGCTCGGCGTACCAGCGCAGCGTGAAGCCCTGCCAGCTGGTGTTGGACTTGCTGCGCTTGTCGTTGAAGCCGAACAGGATCATCACGGCGATCGGCGACGACAGCCAGATGATGATCAGCCAGGTGTAGAGGTGCAGCAGCCGGTCGCCGGCTCTGGTGCCCCTCATCGCGCGGCCGCCTCGAGCACGTTCTCGGTGCCGAGCGCCCGCGCGTAGACGAAGATGCCGACCAGCAGCACGGCCATCAGCGTGAACGACAGCGCGGAGGCGGTCGGGTAGTCGAGGTTCGTCAGGTACTCGGTCTGGATGATGTTGCCGATCATCGTGTTGGAGGTGCCGCCGAGTATGGCCGCGTTGATGGGGTCGGCCGTGGCGGGCACGAACGTCATCAGCACCCCGGCGAACACCCCGGGCAGCGACAGCGGCAGCACCACCCGGCGGAAGGCGGCGGCGCGGCTGGCGTACAGGTCCTGGGCGGCCTCGACCACGCGCGGGTCCACGCGTTCGAGCGCCACGTAGATCGGCAGGATCATGAACGGCAGGAAGTTGTACGTCAGCCCGCCGACCACCGCGAACGTGGTGGCCAGCACGTGGAAGTCGCCGGGCAGCAGCCCCCAGTCCTTCAGCGTGCCGAACAGGATGCCGTTGTCCGACAGCAGGAAGTTCCACGAGATCGTGCGCAGCACGAACGAGACGAAGAACGGCAGCAGGAGCAGGAACAGGTAGACGGACTTGCGGTTGCCGGCCTTGAACGCGATCCAGTAGGCCACCGGGTAGCCGATGACCAGCATGGCGACGGTGGCCAGGGCGCCGTACCAGAGCGAGCGGCCGAGCTGGGTGCTGTAGCGGCCGAGCGCTTCGCCGTAGTTGGAGAAGCTGAACGTCATCGCGAAGCCGTCGATGGCGTTGCCGGTCTGCAGCGACACCGACGCCATCGCCACCATGGGGACGACCAGGAAGATCGCCAGCCACAGCCAGCTCGGCAGCGCCAGCAGGTAGGGGGTGAGCCGCCGCATGGTCAGGCCTGGGTGATCGACTGGAAGATCGGGTTGAACACCTGCTCCTGCTGGGTGGTGAGCGTGGTGTACGTGCGCAGCTTGGCGTAGTCGGCCTCGGAGGGGAACATGAGCGGGCTGTCGATCATGTCCTCCAGGGCCTTCTTGTCCTCGCCCTTGGCCGTCTTCGCCTTCTCCCTCAGCAGGTCCTGCACGGCCGGGACCGGGGTGACGAACTGGATGTACTCGTCCAGCTCGGCGGCCACGGCCGGCTGGTAGAGGTAGTCCATCAGCATGAGCGCGTCGACCGGGTTGGCGGCGCCCTTGGGGATGAGCATGTTGTCGGTCCAGATCGTGCCGCCCTCGGCGGGCACCACGAACTTGACGGGCTCGCCGGCGAGCTGGCGCTGGAAGACGTCGCCCGACCAGGCCATGGTCACCCAGACGTCGCCCTTGGATACGGCGTCGATATACGACTGATCATAATATTTCCGCACGATTCCGGCGTCGCGCTGGGCCTTGAGCTTCTCCCCCGCCTTGCGCCAGTCCGCCTCGGTCGACTTCTCCGGGTCGATGCCCAGCGCGATCATCCCGAAGTTGCCGATCTCCTGGGCGTCGTTCATCATGCCGACCCGGCCCTTGTACTTGGGGTCGAACAACGCCTCGATGCTGGTGATGTCCTCTTTGACGTACTCGGTGTTGTACGCGATGCCGGTCACCCCGGACGTGTACGGCACCGTGTACTTGTTGCCCGGGTCGTAGGACCGCTCCTTGTACTTCTGCCCGGCGTTGGCCTGGAAGTTGGGCAGCTTGGAGTGGTCGAGCGGGATCGCGTAGCCCAGCTCGATCATGTGCTGGAGCTGGATGCCGTTGGTCATGACGACGATGTCGTAGCCCAGTGACTGCCCGGCGCGCAGCACCGGGTCGGCCTTGCCGAAGAAGTCGGCGTTCTCCTGGATGACCTCTTTGTACTCGTACGCGATGCCGGTGTCCTTCGAGAACCGCTCCAGCGGAGCCTTGTCCTCGGGCATGTACTCCGGCCAGTTCGCGAAGACGACCTTGCCGTGCTTGGTCTGCTTGGCCCAGAAATCGGCCACCGCGTCCGCCTTCGGCGGCGCCTGCTTCTGTCCCTGCACGCCGCAGGCGGCCAGGGCCAGCCCGGCCGCGGAGAGACCGGCCAGCCTGAAGACGTCACGGCGGGTGCGGGGCTGCGTCATTCCACGCATGAGGAGGGGGTTCATGGGGTGCTATCGACTTCCAATCACGTACGAGTGCTGCGCCTGCCAGGACAGCCACACGGAGTCGCCTCGCTCCGCCGTCGCCGTCGCGTCGTGGGCATTCTGCTGGAACACGGTGATGACGGTCTCCCCGGCACCCTCACCGAGCCGCACCGCGTAACTGTTGTAGGTGCCGAGGTAGACCACCTCGGCCACGGTGCCGCGGACGGCGCTGCGCTCGCGCGCGGGCTCGTCGGTGCCGATGGTGATCTTCTCCGGCCGTACGGTCACCGTCACCTCGCCGTCGTGCCCCGGCACCAGCACCCGGCCGTCGCCGACCTTCAGCTCGCCGTCCCTCGCGGTGCCGGCGAGCAGGTTGGAGGTGCCGATGAAGCCGGCCACGAACGGCGTCGCGGGCCGCTCGTAGATCTCGCGCGGACCGGCGAGCTGCTCGACCAGCCCGTCGTTCATGACGGCGATGCGGTCGCTCATGGTGAGCGCCTCGCTCTGGTCGTGGGTGACGTACACGAACGTGATGCCGACCTCGCGCTGGATGCGCTTGAGCTCGATCTGCATGGCCTGGCGCAGCTTGAGGTCGAGCGCGCCGAGCGGCTCGTCGAGCAGCAGCGCCCTGGGCCGGTTGACCAGCGCCCTGGCCAGCGCCACCCGTTGCTGCTGGCCGCCGGACAGCTCGCGCGGCATGCGCTTCTCCCGGCCGGTCAGATCGACGATCTCCAGCGTCTCGCCGACCCGCCGCCTGGTCTCCTCCTGCGGCGTCCTGCGCTGCCTGAGCCCGAACGCCACGTTGTCCCAGACGCTCATGTGCGGGAAGAGCGCGTAGGACTGGAAGACCATGTTGACGTCGCGCTTGTTCGGCGGGACGTTCGTGACGTCCTGGCCGTGCAGCTTCACCAGGCCCTTGGTGGGCGCCTCGAAGCCCGCGATCATCCGCATGGTCGTGGTCTTGCCGCAGCCGGACGGGCCGAGGAGGGAGAAGAACTCCCCCTCGGCGATGTCCAGCGTCACGCCTTTGACCGCCTGGACGACCTCGCCATGCGAGAGATACTCCTTGACGACGTCTTCAAGCTCAATCGCACTCAGCCCGGTCATATCCAGGATTTTTCCTTGCTATTCGCCGATGTAGTGCATGACGTGCTTGACCCTGGTGTAGTCGTGCAGGCCGAACACCGACAGGTCCTTGCCGTACCCCGAGTGCTTGAAGCCGCCGTGCGGCATCTCCGACACGAACGGGATGTGCGTGTTGACCCACACCACGCCGAAGTCGAGCCGGTTCGACATGCGCATGGCGCGGCCGTGGTCGGAGGTCCACACCGAGCTGCTCAGCCCGTAGCGGACGTCGTTGGCCTTGGCCAGGGCGTCGGCCTCGTCGGTGAAGGTCTGGACGGTGATCACGGGGCCGAAGACCTCGTTCTGCACCATCTCGTCGTCCTGCTTGAGCCCGTCCACGACGGTCGGGGCGAAGAAGTAGCCGCGCTCGCCCACGCGGTGACCGCCGGTGAGCACCTTGGCGTGCGCCGGGACCCGGTCGATGAAGCCCTGCACCCTGGCGAGCTGGTTCTCGTTGTTGAGCGGGCCGTAGAGCGCGTCCTCGACGCCGAGGTCGCCGGTGACCGTGGCGGCCGCGGCCTCGGTGAGCGCGGCCACGAACTCGTCGTGCACGCTCTCCTGCACGAGCACCCGGCAGGCCGCCGTGCAGTCCTGGCCCGCGTTGTAGAGGCCGGCCATCGCGATGTCGGCGGCGGCCTTGCCGAGGTCCTTGACGTCCTCGAACACCACGACCGGCGCCTTGCCGCCGAGCTCCAGGTGCACCCGCTTGAGGTCGTCGGCGGCGCTCTTGGCGACCGACATGCCCGCGCCGACCGAGCCGGTGATGGCCACCATCGCCGCGGTCGGGTGGCCGACGACCAGCGCGCCGGTCTCCCTGTCGCCGGTGACGACGTTGAAGACGCCGGGCGGCAGCACGGAGCCGAGGATCTCGGCCAGCTTGAGCGTGGAGACCGGGGTGGTGTCGGACGGCTTCAGCACGATCGTGTTGCCCGCCGCGAGCGCGGGGGCGATCTTCCAGACCGCCATCATCATCGGGTAGTTCCACGGCGTCACCTGGCCGACGACGCCGATCGGCTCGTGCCTGACGACGCTGGTGTGCTCGGCCAGGAACTCGCCGGCCGTCGGGCCCTCGAGCGTGCGGGCGGCCCCGGCGAAGAACCGGAAGTGGTCGGCGGCGATCGGCGTCTCGTCCTCGGCCATGCGCGCCGGCGGCTTGCCGGTGTTGCGGCACTCGGCCTCGTTGATCTCGTCGGCCCGCGCCTCGATCGCGTCGGCGACCTTCAGCAGCAGCCCGGCCCGCTCGCCCGGGGTGGTACGGCCCCACGACTCGAAGGCGGCGGCCGCGGCGGCGTAAGCGGCGTCGACGTCCTCCTGCCCGGAGACGGGCGCCTGGACGTACGCCTCACCCGTGCAGGGGTCGATGATGTCGGAGAACCGGCCGCTCTTGGCGTCCACGAACTCACCGTTGATGAAGTTCTGCAGACGGGTTGTCATTCGCCCTCCTGGACAGGTGGCTGAGATGCCGCGACTCTGACAGAGCAGGTGCAGCTGGACAAGGGATTTCGTGGTGAAGATATCAAATTGCTACGAATTCGCTTGACAGACCGCCAGGAACTGACAACATGTCGCACCAGGACGGCAACCCAGCGGGAACGCCCCCGTAACGCCGACCCGCTAGGAGGAATCCTCTCGATGACGACGCCGCCGCGCGTACGCCGAAACAACGGCAAATCCGGGCCCGTTGTGCTCGACGACCTGTCCAAGCAGATCATCGAGCAGCTCCAGGCCGACGGGCGCAAGCCGTACGCGGCGATCGGCAAGGCGGTCGGGCTGTCCGAGGCGGCCGTCAGGCAGCGCGTCCAGCGGTTGCAGGACGCCGGGGTCATGCAGATCGTCGCGGTCACCGACCCGCTCACGCTCGGCTTCCCCCGCCAGGCCATGATCGGCGTCAACTGCGAGGGCGACCTGGAGTCGGTCGCCGACGAGCTGGCGGCCATCGACGAGATCGACTACGTGGTGCTCACGGCGGGCTCCTTCGACGTGATCGTCGAGGTGGTCTGCGAAGGTGACGGCCACCTGCTGGAGATCCTCAGCAAGATCCGGGCCATCCCCTCCGTCCGCGCGACCGAGTCGTTCGTCTACCTCAAGCTGCGCAAGCAGACGTACTCCTGGGGCACCCGCTAGCCGACCCGCCGGCCCACCCTGGCCCCGACCTCGGCCCCGACCCTGGCCCCGACCCTGGCCCCGACTCTGGCCACGGCCCGCACGGGTGCGCCGTCCGCGCCCGGCAGCCGCAGCGGCAGCAGGAACACCTCGATCGGGCCCGCCTCCGCGAGCAGCCGGTCGAGCCCGGTCAGGTTCTCGGCGATGACCGCGTGCGCGCCCAGCAGCGCCCGATGCGCGGGGAAGTCGGCGGCGGGCGTCGGGTCCACGCTGAACGCGTCGATGCCCACCGTCCGCACCCCGCGCTCGATGAGCAGCTCCGCCGCCTCCTCCGTCAGGTAGGGGTGCTCGGTGTAGCGTGCGCTCCCCCACCACTGGGACCAGCCGGTGGCGACCAGCACGATCACACCTGCCCCGACGTCCCCGAACGGCTCGGGCCCGATCGGCGCCCGCGGCGGCAGCCCGCGCACGTCCACCACGACCGCCGGCCCGCAGAACCGCTCCAGCGGCAGCTCGTCCAGCGCCGGCAGCGCGTCGTCGATGTGCCGGGGCGCGTCCACGTGGGTGCCGGAGTGGGAGCCGAGGTGCAGACCCAGGACGTTGACGCCGTCGCGGGCCACGGTCAGCGTCGGACCGGTCGAGACCTCGGGATCGCCGGGGTAGACGGGCATCCCGGTCTCGACCGGCACCGACAGATCGACGATCGCCATCAGGCCACCGGCTCGGTGGCCGCGGTGATGGGCAGCACCGGCGTGTCCGCCGCTCTGACCAGGCGCGGCCCCTGCGGCCCGTAGACCTCACGCGGCTCGGGGAAGGCGGTCAGCAGCGCCAGGTAGAGCAGCGCCGCCACCGCCAGGCCCAGCGGCAGCGAGACGTCCACGCCGCCCGCCAGGTCGCCCAGCGGGCCGACGAACTGGCCGGGCAGGTTCACGAACGCCAGCGCCACCCCCGCCGAGACCAGCCACGCGCTCATGCCACGCCAGTTCCAGCCGTGCGTGAACCAGTAGCGGCCGCCGTGCTGGCGCCGGTTGAACACCTGCAGCGCCTCCGGGTCGTACCAGCCGCGCCGCGTCACGTAACCGATCATCATGATCACCATCCAGGGTGCGGTACACGTGATGATCAGTGTGGCGAACGTGGAGATGCTCTGCGTGAGGTTCGCCGCGAACCTGCCGACGAAGATGAACAGGATCGACAGCGTGCCGATGAACACCGTCGCCCGCACCCTGGAGAAGCGCGGGAAGACGCTGGAGAAGTCGAGGCCGGTGCCGTAGAGGGAGGTCGTGCCGGTGGACATGCCGCCGATCAGCGCGATGAGGCAGACCGGGACGAAATACCAGCCGGGCGAGACCGCCAGCAGGCCGCCCACGTAGTTCGGGGCCGCCGGGTCGACGTACGCGGCCGCCTTGGTCGCGATGATGGAGGCCGTGGTGAGGCCGAACAGGAACGGCAGGATCGTGGCGATCTGCGACAGGAACGCCGCCGCCATCACCCTGCGGCGCGGGGTGCTCGCCGGGATGTAGCGCGACCAGTCGCCCAGGAACGCGCCGAACGAGACCGGGTTCGACAGCACGATCAGCGCCGCGCCGATGAACGACGGCCAGAACAGCGGGTCACCCGGCTTGATCGCGCCGGCGTACGACGGGTCGAAGTCGCCGGCGAAGGCGAACACGCCCAGCACGAACAGCGCCGACGCCGCCGCCACCGCGATCTTGTTGACGAACAGCATGAAGCGGAAGCCGTACACGCAGACCACGAGCACCAGGACGGCGAAGACGGCGTACGCGACCGCGTACGACAGGTCGGTGTCCGGCAGCCCCATCAGCCGGTGCGCGCCGCCCACCAGCGCGTCGCCCGACGACCACACCGAGATGGAGAAGAACGCGATCGCCGTCAGCAGCGACAGGAACGAGCCCACCACCCGGCCGTGCACGCCGAGGTGCGCCGATGAGGAGACGGCGTTGTTGGTGCCGTTCAGCGGGCCGAACAGCGACAACGGCGCCAGGATCAGCGCGCCCACGACCAGCCCCATTACGGTCGCGGCCAGCCCCTGCCAGAACGACAGCCCGAACAGGATCGGGAAGGCGCCGAGCACGCAGGTGGCGAACGTGTTCGCGCCGCCGAAGGCCACCCTGAACAGGTCGAGGGGGCGGGCGGTGCGGTCGGCGTCGGGGATGCGCTCGACGCCGTAGGTCTCGATCTCGGTGATGGAGCCGCTCATCCCGTCTCCTCCTCGGTCAGCGCCATCAGGCTGACCAGGTCGTACGCCACGTGGGACGCGGCGATCGAGGTGATCTCCGCGTGGTCGTAGGCCGGGGCGACCTCCACGACGTCGGCCCCAATGAGGTTGCGGCCCGCGAGACCGCGCAGGATCTCCAGCAGCTCGCGGCTGGTCAGCCCGCCCGCCTCCGGGGTGCCGGTGCCGGGGGCGTGGGCCGGGTCGAGCACGTCGATGTCCACCGAGACGTACAGGGGACGGTCGCCGATGCGCTGCCGCAGCAGGTCGATCACCTCGTCCAGGCCGCGCCGCAGCACGTCGGCCGCGGTCACGATGCCGAACCCGAGCCGCCGGTCGTCCTCCAGGTCCTTCTTGCCGTAGAGGGAGCCGCGGATGCCGACGTGGCTGAGCGCCTCGGTGTCGAGCAGGCCCTCCTCGACCGCCCGCCGGAACGGGGTGCCGTGGGTGTACTCGGCGCCGAAGTAGGTGTCCCAGGTGTCGAGGTGGGCGTCGAAGTGCACCAGCGCCACCGGGCCGTGCCTGCGCGCCGCCGCACGCAGCAGCGGCAGGGCGATCGTGTGGTCGCCGCCGATCGTGACCAGCCGGGCGTCCATGCCGCCTGCCGCGTCCTCGATCGTCTCGATGGCGGCGCCGATGTCGAACGGGTTCACCGCGATGTCGCCGGCGTCGGCGACCTGCGCCCGCGCGAACGGGGAGACGTCCAGGCCCGGATGGTACGGCCGCAGCAGCCGCGAGGCCTCCCTGACCGCCGCGGGGCCGAACCTGGCCCCCGGCCGGTAGGAGACGCCGGTGTCGAAGGGCACGCCGACCACCGCCACGTCGGCCCGCTCGACCTGGTCGAGCCGGGGCAGGCGGGCGAAGGTGGCGAACCCCGCGAAGCGCGGGACCTTGGAGGAGTCGACGGGTCCTGTGTTCATGTCCGCCAGTGTTCGTCATGGCTCTGACCTGCGGCAATTGTAGGTGCCACGAAGTACTACGGTGTGTGTTGTGGCTGACCACAAGCTCACCGTCGAAGACCTCCTGCGCTCCCCCGCCCTGCAGCTCCGCCTGCTCGCCGGGGAGGCGGGGCTGTCCCGCTCCGTGTCGTGGGCGCACGTCAGCGAGCTCGACGACCCCACGCCGTGGCTGCTCGGGGCCGAGGTCATCATGACCACCGGCATCGGCCTGCCGCGCGCCGCCGCCCGGCAGCGCGCCTACCTGCAGCGGCTCGACGACGCCGGCGTCTCCGCGCTCGCCCTGTCGGCCCAGCTCCACGTGCCGCCGCTGCATCCCGCCTTCTTCGAGACGGCCGAGGAGCGCGGGATGCCGGTGCTGGAGGTGCCGCTGGCGGTGCCGTTCATCGCGATCGCTCAGGAGGTGGCCGCGGCGCTGCAGGAGGACGCCAGCCACCGGCTCGGCGCCCAGCTCCAGGTCTTCGGCGCGCTGCGCTGGCTCGCCGCCGAGGACCTCGACACCACCACCCTCTTCAAGCGCCTCGAACGCCTGTCCGGCTACGACGTCTACCTGTCCACCCGCAGCGGCCGCCCCCTGCTGCCCGGCATCCCGGTGCCACCGCTCGACGTGCTGCCCGCCGAACCCGACGCGCCACCCACGATCCCGGGCGGCTTCGTCCTGCCCGTCTCCGCCCCTGGCGGCCCCGCCGGGCACCTGGTGGCTCTGGAACGCGAGGGCGCCCGCCCCGCCGGCCTCGCCGTGGTCCAGCACATCGCCACCGTCGCCGCGCTGCAGGTCGCGATGGCCCGCCACGAACGAGAGACGCTCCGAAGGGAGGGCGCGGAAACCCTGGCCGAGCTGCTCCAGGACCTCCTCGACCCGCCCGCCGCCCGCCGCCGTCTCGCCCGCCTCGGCCTCCCCATGGACACCGACACGGTCCTGCTGGTGGCCCGCGACCTCCCGGAAGGCTTCACGGGCGGGGTGCGAGGCGGAGCGGACGAGGCGCTACGCCGCGCACTCGACGACCTCCCGCACCTGATGCTGCGCCGAGGCGACGACCACTACGTCCTGGGCCCGCCCGCCATCGCCTCGGTGGTGGCCGCCGTGCCGGGAGTGGCCGCCGGCCTCAGCCGCCCCTTCCCGCCCGGCACATCCCTGAGAGTCGCCCAACGGGAAGCCGTCTGGGCCGCCACCAACGCCGCCGAATCCGGCAAGCCGTTGGTTCACTACGGCGACGACACCACGGGCCGCTGGCTCCCCGACGACCCGGCCACCCTGTCGGCCCTGGTCGGCCACGTGCTGGGGCCGGTGCTCGCCTACGACGAGGCCCATTCGTCACGGCTGCTGATGTCCGTACGGGTGTGGATGGAACGCAACCGGCACGTGGAGGACGCCGCGTCCGCCCTCCACATCCACCCCAACACCTTGTCCTACCGCCTGCGCCGCTTCACCGACCTGACGGGCCGCGACCTCACCTCGACCAGCGCCTTCGCAGAGGTCTGGCTGGCCATCCGCGCCGCCCGCCAGCTGGGCCTCCTGGGCCCCTGACCTCACCCGAAGACGTCGTCGACCGACTCGGCGGTGATCGCTCTCCTGAAGCACCCGCGCAGGACGTCGAGGTCCTGGCACGACGTGATGCGCCGCCGCACCTCGTCGGACACCATGAGACCCCGAAACTCGAGCACCTCGAGAACCGCCTCGGCCCTACCCTGGATTTTGCCCTCGGCGAATCCTTGGATTTTGCCTTCGGCGAGGAGGCCCTCCACGTACTTGCCCTGGTACGGATACGTCATCGTGCCCATGCCTCGCTACTCACCGTCGCGACGCGGCTCCCGAGGTCACCCGAAGATGTCCTCAGCCGACTCGACGATGAGAGCCCTGCTGAAGCACTCGCGCAGGACGTCGAGGTCCTGGCACGACGTGATGCGCCGCCGCACCTCGTCGGACACCGCGAGGCCCCGAAGTTCGAGCGCATCGAGAACCGCCTCGGCCTTACCTTGGAGCTTGCCTTCGGCGATTCCGAGGGTCTTGCCTTCGGCGAGTCCGCGGGTCTTGCCTTCGGCGATGAGGCCCTCCACGTACTCGCCCTGGTACGGATACGTCATCGTGCTCATGCCTCGGTTCCACTCTTCCTGTGCGTCACCCAGTAGTGACAGATTGACATAGCGAGCGTACCGCCACGCCTGCTCCGTATCGATGTGATCCAGCGCCTGTTGCAGGACGGCGAAGATCGTGGCGAACTTCGGGTGTTCGCTCTGCGTGATGGCGGAGATGATCGCCAGGCCGATGTTCTCTGTGGCCTGGGCGAGGTCGGTGATGACCGGGGTGTTGCCGGCGTGGATGATGAGGGCCTTGAGGATCAGCCCCGGGTGGCCGGTGTGGATCTCGCGAGCGGCCCAGCGGGCCGCCTTCCTGGTCGGGCAGATGACGACCAGGCAGGCCGGGCACCGCTCACGCGCCCGGAAGTTGGCGATGTACTCCAGCCACGCATAGAGCTTGTCATCGTCCTGGTCGCGCTGCGTCTCGACGATGACGCCGAATTTCTCCTCTCCCGTGCCGTAAAGGATGGCGTTGTCAGCCCGGCAGACGCCGGGGTCAGCTTCCGAGAGGTCGGGCGAGGCGAGTCGAGCCGCGCCCTCCTTCGGGACGGGAAGGTCGAACAGCGCCCTCAGCATCTCGCGGGTGTATTCGAGATTAAGGGTCGCGATCTTGTTCAGACCTTCATGTTGGGCCGTGACCATGGCCGAAAGATTACTACATGCGTTCGAGTCATTACTCAGAGTTTACGCAACTGGATGGTCGCGATCTCCCAGGGAGCCAGCGGAAGGCGGACGGCGCCGTCGGTGACCTGCAGCGGAGCGCCGGGGCGGCCTCTGAGGTCGGTGTGACGGGCCTCCCGGACAGTGGAGATGACCGCTTCCGTGGGGTTGGGGGTCATGGCGACGACGCGGAGCTCCAGCCAGCCGTCGCGGTCGCGCAGCGAGGTCATGACCACCCCGTCGCCCGTGACCGACAGGCCGGGGGCGGGCTGCGGCATGGGCAGGGAGCGGTCGCCGAGTCCTGGCACCACGAGCAGGTCGTGACGGAACGCCTCCGCGTGGGGGACGACCTTCTCCCATGACCCGAGGTACGGCATGAGCGCCAGGTTCACCGTCCGCAGCCCTCGCGACTGCGCCGCAGGAGTGGGCAGCTGAGGGCCGGCCGGCTCGGGGCGCAGGGTGTTGCGGTTGCGGGAGAGGTAGCCGACCGAGCGCAGCAGGGTGAGCGCCAACTCGTCGTCGTTCACCTCGTACTCGGTGACGTGCTCAAGGAGCGCGGCCACGCCGCCCGCGGCGACCCAGGAGGAGGCGGGGAAGGTGGGCAGCGGGGTCTCGCCGCAGCCGCCCTCGGAGGTCAGGGGCCGGGTGACGACCGCGAACTGCCCCTCCGCGTGCGACTCGGAGGCGGGCGTGGGCAGCGGGACGTGGAAGCGTACGCGATGGTCGTCGCACCGGTTGTCGAACTCGACGCGCAGCCGGACGAACGGCTCGCCCGCGCGCAGCTCGACCCGCATGGTGACGACGATCTCCTCCATCTCGGCGCGCCGGTTGAGTGCGGGCACCTCGGGGATGCCTTCGATCGCCTCGGCGGCGGTGGGCCAGCGGTAGGTGCGGCGGACGTCCACGGCGGCGACGATCGGCCCGCTGAGGATCATCTCGGTCTCGACGCTCACCGGCTGGGAGACGACGAGGTCGGCGCGCGGCGGCGCGTAGTTGTAGGTGTCGCCGACGTCGCCGCCGTCCACGATGCGGCCGGCGCCGGTGATCCTGGTGCCGTTGTCGCCGACGATGTCGAGCAGGCCGTCCTCGGCGATGGTGACGCGCACCAGCCCGTTGTCGAGCACCTGGGCGTCGCCGCGGACGGGCAGCGGGGCGTCGTCGGAGCGCAGCCAGCACGACGGGTGGTGCTCGCTGGGCAGCGGTTGCGGCGCGTCGGGGTCGTAGACCTCGTCGCGAGGGGCGGGCCTGACCGTGGTGTGGCCGAGCGGCGGCGCGGTGACGAGCGCGGCGACGGTGCGGCGCTGCTCGGCCTCGATGCGGACGCGGGTGACGCCGTCGATGGCGGCCCGCAGGTCGTCCACGTCGAAGACGACGGACGTCTCGCGCGCCACGGTGAAGGTCAGGGTGTCGTCGTCGACCTTCCAGTCGGTGATGTGCTGGCCGTACAGCTCGGTGCCGTGCACGAAGCTGAGCGCGACGGCCGGGTCCATCTCCTGGTCGAGCAGGAGCGTGGGGGCGTACTCGATGGGCTGGGTGGGCAGGGCCTCGCCGGTGGGGTCGGCGATGGGGTCGGTGCCCTCGACGTCGAGGATCACGACGCCGGAGCGCGTCTGGGGCGTCGGGTTGACGATGACGACGGAGTCGGACGGCGCGGCCTCGGCGAGCCGGGCGGTCACCATGTCGCGGACGGCCTGCCCGAGGTGCTCGGCCTCGGCGATGCGGGCGGCGACCTGCTGGGCGGTGTCGTCCACGCCGCAGCCGGTGACGGAGTCGTGGCCGCTGGCGTCGACGAGCCGCCACCAGGCCATGTCGAGGAAGCGTCCTGGCCACTCCTCGCCCCAGAGCGCGGCGAGCGGCTCGGCGTAACGCTCGACCATCCGCTCGGCGCGGCCCATGGCCTGCTTGACGTGGGCGCGCACGGAGATGACGCCGGGCAGGATGTTGGCGCGGGCGTGGGAGCGCAGCTCGCCGTGGACCTGCGGCAGGCCGTCCACGTCCCCGGAGTACGCGCCGATGTAGCCGGACAGGGTGTCCATGCGGGCGCCGATGGCGGCCACCATCTCGGGCAGGCCGCGTACGGGGGCGGAGTGGTCGGTGCCGTACATCGCGAGCAGCGACCCCTCGGGCCCGTGCCACTCGCGCATGGTCCTGACGAACGCCGCCGCCCGCTCCTTGAGCCCCTCACTGTCGTGGAACAGGTGGGCCCCGTTGCCGTAGCCGCCGGCGGGCAGGTATTGGGTGCGGATCGCGGTGCCGTCGGGAGCGGTCCAGGCGAAGGCGTCGGTGGTGACGGAGGACGGCACGCCGCGGTAGACGCAGGCGTGCAGCAGCCCGGCCTTGCGCAGGATCTGCGGCATCTGGGCGGTGTGGCCGAACATGTCGGGCAGGTAGCCGACCGGCATGGCGCCGCCCAGCTTGTCCGCCCTGTCCATGCCGAGCTCCAGGTTGCGGATGATGTTCTCGCCCGAGCACAGGAACTCGTCGAGCAGGATCTGCCACGGCCCCACGGCCAGCCGCCCGGCCTTGACCAGCGCGGCGATGCGGTCGCGGTTCTCCGGACGCACCTCCAGGTAGTCGTCCACGCAGGCGAGCTGGCCGTCGAGGGTGAAGTGGTAGTCGGGCTCGCGCTCCATGGTGTCGAGCACCTCGTCGAGCAGCGCCACCAGACGCAGCCTGAAGCGCTGGAAGGGCTCGTACCACTCCCGGTCCCAGTGGGTGTGCGGTACGACGACGATCTCCGTGCTCACGCTGCTTCCCCTCCAATGGGCAGTCCGTGCTGTACGGCGTAGCGGGCCGCGATCCGCTGTGCCGTGACGATGTCCTCGAGCCCGCCGCCCGCGTCGGTGAGCGGCGGCGTGCCATCGTTCACGTAAGCATGGAAGGCGGCCAGCTGTACCTCGAATGCCTCAGTCACCTCGCGCCATTCCGCACGGCTCTCGCCCGGGGTGACCACGGTGAGCGTGGTGGGGGCGTTCATGAGGTAGGGCGAGGGGAAGACCAGTTCGAGTGAGCCGCTGTCGTGGTGGATCGCGACGGTCTCGCGGTAGGCCGGGTAGTCCTCCAGGTAGTGCCAGCGGAGGGAGAACCTGCCGGTCTCGGGCAGGGGTCCGGAGATCTCGATGGAGCCGGGCGTCTCGCCCCACGTCTCGACGTACGAGATGTCGGCGGGCGAGCCGGTGAAGCGGCGCAGCAGCGACAGGTCGTGGCAGATGGAGCCGAGCGCGACCCCGTACAGGTCGCGTACGGCCTTCGGCGCGTCGGCACCGAGCGCCTGGGAGACCAGCTCGTCCTCGGCGGCCCGCAGCGAGGCCAGCAGCCCGGAATCCACGTCGCGGGCCTGGGTGAGGTTGGCGAAGGCGAGCTGCGACTCCCCGCTCGGGTGCAGCACGGTCACCTCGACGGCCCTGATGGCGGCGGGCCCGCCCAGCTCGGCGAGCAGCTTCTCGGCGCGGCGCACGGCGGGGTCGTACTGCTTCATGTAGCCGACCATGAGCCGCCCTTCGGGCAGCGCCGCCACCTCGGCCCTGGTCAGGGCGAGCGGCTTCTCGCAGAGCACGGCGTAGCCGGCGGACAGCGCTTGCCGCACGGTCTCGCCGTGGGAGCCGGACGCGAGCACGACGACGGCCTCGAACCCGCCGTCGGCCAGCATGTCGGCGACCGCGGTGTAGCGCTTGCCCGCGCCCAGCCGGTCGCCGACGGCGTCGGCCAGCGTCCGCGACAGGTCGCAGACGGCGACCACCTCGAACAGGTCGCGGCGGCGCGACAGCAGCGGCACGTAGACCGCCTGGGTGACGGCGCCGCAACCCACCAGCGCGATTCTCACAGTCCCAAGTCCTTCAGCTTCTGGCGGTTGGCCGCCTGGTCGGCGATGTTCTGGGCGACGCTGCGCCGCCCCGGCAGGGTGTCCTGCTCGACGATGACCCAGCCGGAGTAGTCGATCTCGTCGAGGGTGCGAATGACGGCGGGCAGGTCGAGCTCGCCCTCACCGAGGAGGGCGAAGCCGCCGCGGCCCATCAGCTCGCGCAGGTCCACGCCGTCGGCCAGAGCCTGGGCGAGGATCTTGGTGTCGCCGTCCTTGATGTGCACGTGGGTGACCCGGCTCGCCCACGTGCGCAGGCATTCGACCGGGTCTCCGCCGGCCAGCAGCAGGTGGCCGGTGTCCAGGCAGAGCTCGACGTCGGTCAGCTCGAGCAGCCGCTCGACGTCGTCGGGCGTCTCGACGTACGTGCCGAGGTGGTGGTGGTATGCGGGCTCGAAACCGCGCTCGCGGCAGCGGTCGGCGGCCTGCTGGATGCGGGCGGCGTAGGCCGGCCAGTCGGCGGCGGCCAGGCCGGGAGCGTTCCCGCCGGGCCGCGCGAACCGCTCGGGCGTGCCGGGCGCGGCCAGCGTGGGCCTGGGCGGCAGGTCGCCCTCGGGGGCGGCGGCGAAGAAGTCGAGCGCGCTGTCCAGCCCTACCAGGTCCTGCTCGAACGCCTCCGCGTCGTGGTAGCGCAGGTCCACCCAGCCGCCCGCGAGCAGCAGCCCGGCGCCGGACAGCCGCTCGGCCAGCTCGGAGCCGGTGCCCAGGTAGCCGATCGGCCCTGAGTCGATGCCCTCGTAGCCGGCGTCGGCCAGGGCGCGGACCATCTCGTCGGCGGTCAGCGGCGGCGGGGCGTCGCTCAGCTCGAACACGCCGAAGCTGACGGGGGCGTTCGCGACTTTCCTCACGCGCATAGCGCGATCACCTCGTTCTCGTGGGTTTCCAGCCGGTGCGGCCCGTCGATGGCCGGCAGCAGGGCGCGCTCGCCGCGGACGACCTGGCGGGTGCCGTCGGGGCGGACCAGGACCAGGCCGTCGGCGTCCAGCGCGAGCAGCTCGTCGCCGAGGCGCAGCAGGAGCGGCGCGTCGGGGCCCGCCGAGACGGCGGTGCGCCCGGCCCTGACGGCGTCCAGCACCGCTTCCGTGCCGGGGACGGTGCCCTCGGCGAGCACCCAGGTCGTGGGCGCGCCTGGCAGGCCGTCGGAGCCGTGCCGGTGGAAGTCGCTGCCGCCGATCACGATGACGTCGTCGCGCCAGGCGTCGGCCCAGGCGAGCGGCGCGCCCCAGCGGCGGTCCCACCAGCCGGAGTGCCACACCTCGGCGACGCGGGGACGGCGCTCGATGGGCTGCAGCCAGGCGCAGTCGCCGCCGAGCGGATGGTTGATCGACATCACGCCGCCGGCGCGGTCGGCGTGGTCGTGCCAGGAGTCGACCGGCCTGCGGAAGTCCACCCAGCCGACGTCGCCGAACACGTTCGCGTGGCCCCGGTCGGTGGTGACCTCCTGGCCGGGCAGCAGGTGGATGCCCCGGTCGATCTTGCCGAGCCAGGGGTGGTGGCTGACCGTGTTGTGGTCGGTGACGGCGAGGAAGTCGAGGCCGCGCCCGTGGGCCAGCTCGGCCAGCTCGGCGATGGTCAGGCTGCCGTCGCTGTGCACGGTGTGGGCGTGGAAGTCGCCGGCGAACCAGCGCAGGCCGCCGGCGTCGGGGATGTCCCTGCGGGGCGGGCGCTCGCCGTGCGGCGGCTCGGCGACGACGGGCTCCGGCGGGGCGACGCGCTCGCAGGTGATGTCGAGCGTGTAGTCGAGGCCCTGCGGCGGGATGCGGTGCAGCCGCAGCCACACGTTCCAGGTGCCGGGCTCGGGCTCGCCCGGCAGGTAGCCGGGGGTGGCCCAGTCGCGGGTGATCGTGTACTCGTCACGCGCGCCGCCCGACCAGCCGCGGAACCCGTCCGGCGCGCCGCAGCCGAGGTCGAGCACGCCCCGCGACCTGTCGTAGGACAGCTTCACGTGCACGGCGGCGGTGCCGGGCGGCACCTCGAACGGCACTTCGCGCAGGATCCGCTCCAGGCGGTCGTCCAGCGACCAGTGGCCGGTGGTCATACGAGCTCTCCGTTCCGGTAGACGAGCGCGCGGTCGCGGCGGGGCACGGCGAAGCCGTCGTCGCCGACGGCGGGCTCGCTGCCCTCGGGCACCACGGCCTGCACGTTCACGTCGTTGACGTCGAGGGTCACCAGGTGGGAGGCGCCCAGGTTCTCGACGATGGCCACCTTCCCGCCGAACGCCCCGTCGGCGGGCGCGGCGGAGTAGGCGAGGTATTCCGGACGTACGCCGTACACGATCTTCTCCCCGTCGGACAGCAGCCCCTCGGCCGAGTCGGGGACCGCGACCTTGCAGCCTGCCACGTCCAGCGTGTCACCTCGTACGGTGCCGTCGAGCAGGTTCATCGGAGTGGACCCGATGAACGCGGCGACGAACGTGTTGGCCGGCCGCTGGAACACCTCGGACGGCGTGCCGATCTGCCGGATGTGCCCGGCCTCCATGACGGCCATGCGGTCGGCCATGGCCAGCGCCTCGGCCTGGTCGTGGGTGACGAAGACGGTGGTGACGCCCAGCTCGCGCTGCAGCTTCTTGAGGAACGTCCTGGCCTCTAGGCGCAGCCGGGCGTCGAGGTTGGACAGCGGCTCGTCGAACAGGAACGCCTGCGCCTGCGTGGCCATCACCCTGGCCAGGGCGACGCGCTGCTGCTGCCCGCCGGAGAGCTGGCCCGGCCGCCGGTCCATCAGGTGCTCCAGGCCGAGCCGCGCGCCCACCTCGGCGGCCTTGTCGCGGCGGATGTTCTTGGCGACCTTCTTGATGCGCAGCGGGTAGGCGATGTTGTCGGTGACGTCCATGTGCGGGAACAGCGCGTAGTCCTGGAACACCATGGCCACGTCGCGGCCGCCCGGCTGCACGCCCGTCACGTCGCGCTCGCCGATGACGACGGCGCCGCCGGTGGCGGTCTCCAGGCCGGCGATCGTGCGCAGCAGCGTGGTCTTGCCGCAGCCGGAGGGACCGAGCAGGGCGAAGAACTCGCCGTCGGGGATGGCCAGGTCGAGCGCGTCGAGCGCTGTCACCCCGCCCGGGTAGACCTTGGTCAGCCCGCGTAGTTCGATGGCGGCCATTAACGCTTGATCCCTCCGTGGAAGCGGAAGCCGTACTTCTTGCTGACGAACAGGTACATGAGGACCACCGGGATCGAGTAGAGCAGCCCGAACGTGGACAGCATGCTGAGGTTGGCCTGCCCGCCCTCGGTGTACAGCGTGTAGGTGATCACCGCCGCCGGCTGTTTCTCCACGTCGCTGAGCAGCAGGTACGGCATGAGGAAGTTCCCCCACACGTTGGCCACGGCCCACACGGCGATGGTCGCGAGCCCGGGCCGGACGAGGGGCACCACGACGTGCCGGACGATCTGCAGCGGCGTGGCCCCGAAGACGCGGGCCGACTCCTCGTACGACTTCGGCGTCGAGTCCATGAAGTCCTTGAGCATGAAGATCGCCGCGGGCAGCAGGCCGCCGGTCAGGATGAGGATGAGCCCCAGTTGCGAGTCGATGAGGTTCAGCTCCACCGCGAGCTGGAACAACGGCACCATGGCCGCCGTGCCGGTGATGATCGACGACAGCAGGAGCAGCGCGTACAGCAGGGCGTCGCGGCCGGGCAGCCGCACCCGGCTGAGCGCGTACGCGGCCAGCGCCGAGAAGATCACGACCAGCGCGGCGGTTCCGACCGACAGCACGACCGAGTTCCACAGCGACGGCAGCGCGTACGGGTGCTCGATGACGGCCTGGAAGTTGTCCCAGGTGAAGTCGGGCAGCCGCACCTCGTAGGTGGGGTCGGAGGTGAAGGGCGCGGTGACCAGCCACAGCAGCGGGATCGTGAAGAACGCCAGCAGTACGGCGATCAGCGTGTAGAACCCGATGCGGCCCAGGACGAATCGCGTCATTTCTTGCTCCTGAGCAGCCGCAGGTAGAACACCGCCACGACCAGGTTGATGAGCAGGATGATCGTGGAGACGGCGGCGCCGTAGCCCAGCTCGCCGCCCTGCAGGGCCACCTTGTAGACGTGCACGGCGAGCACCTCGGACTTGCCGTCGGGGCCGCCGGCGGTGAGCAGGAACGGGCTGAAGTCGTTGAACGTCCACAGGCTGATGAGCAGCAGGTTCGTCAGGATGTGGCCCCTGATGTGGGGGAAGACGACGTCCCTGAGCTGCTGCCAGCCGGAGGCGCCGGCCAGGCGGGCGCTCTCCAGGTGGGAGGGCGGCACGTTGCCGAGGGCGGCGCCGTACAACATCATCGAGAACGCGGTGCCGCGCCAGGTGTTGAACACGATGATCGACAGCATCGGGTGGTCGAGCAGCCAGGCCATGCCGGGCATGCCGAGCAGCGCGTTGAGCGTGCCGCCGTCGCGGTCGAGCAGCGCCACCCACAGGAACGCCACGATGGCGCTGGGCAGGATCCAGGCCAGGATGACCAGGCCCTCGACGACCCGCTTGAGGGGGCCGCGCTTGTCGCGCAGCAGCCAGGCGATGGTGAAGCCGAGCCCGACCTGCCCGATGACCGCCGAGCCCAGCACGAACTCGACGGTGAGCCAGGTCGAGCTCCAGAACGTCGGGTTCGCGATCGCGTCGAGGAGGTTGTCCAGCCCGACGAACTGCGGATCCGCCGCGGCGATCCCGGTCAGGCGGTAGTTGGTCAGGCCGAGATAGAGCACCCACAGCGCGGGGAAGACGAGGAAGGCCGCGATGAGCAGCAGGGCTGGGGTCATGAAGACCCCGGCCCTGGCCTTGCCCAGGCCCGCCGCGTCCGAGCTGTAGCGGGCCTTGCCGCTCTCGGTCGCTACTTCAGGAGGCGATGTTGCCTGCGCCACCGACGATTCCCTCAAGCTTCTTCTGGTAGTCGGCCGCGGCCTGGTCGGGCGCCGTGCCGCCGGCGACCGCCGCGGTGGCCTCCTGCAGCGCCACCGACACCTGCGGGTAGACGGCGACCGGCGGGCGGTAGGCCGTCACGGGGAGCACCTTCTCCGAGATGTACGTCAGCAGCGGCTCTCCGGCCAGGATCTCCTTGTTGACGTCCGAGCGCGGGGTGATGCGCACGTTGCCGTCCTTGGTCTCCTCCTTCAGCGCCTCAGGGGAGAGGGTGAAGGCGGCCAGCTCGAACGCCTCCTTGGGGTGCTTGCTGTTGGGGTTGACCGTGCGCAGCGCGCCGCCGGACATGCTGACGAAGTCCTGGCCGCGGATGCCCTTGCCGGGCTCGATGGCGGGGATCATCGCGTAGCCGACGACCTGGTCGCGGTCGGCCATCTTGGCGACGCCCGTCTTGGGGTTGACCACGCCGCGCCAGAAGTAGTCGCCCTCCATCAGGATGCCGATCTTGCCGTCGGCGAACTGCTGGAACGACTTGTCGCGGCCCTTGGCCTCCTGCTGGAGCTTGGGGTCGCCGAGGCCGCCGCCGTAGATCTTCTGGTAAAGGCCGAGTGCGTCCTTGAGCGGCTGGGACGCGCCGGTCCACTTGCCGTCCTGCTGCACCTCGCCGCCCGCGCCGGCGAGCAGCGGCAGCACGCCCTGCATGGAGGTGGCCTCGCCCATGGCGGTGCCGGCGTTGATCTGGATCGGCACGGGCACGCCCGAGCCCTTGAGCTTGGCGCCGGCGTCGAGGATCTCCTGCCAGGTCGTCGGCTGCCAGTCGGCGGGCAGCCCGGCCTTGGCGAAGAGGTTCTTGTTGAAGTAGAGGACGCGGCCGTCGGTGCCGACGGGCAGCGCGTACTTCTTGCCGTTGAACTCGGTCATGCCCTGCACGGCCTCGGGGATCTGGCCCCAGCCGTCCCAGTTGTCGGCCTCGGGTCCGACCAGCTCCGACAGCGGCTTGAGGTAGCCGGCCTCGGCGAACTCGCCGGCCCAGATGCCGTCGATGTCGATGACGTCCGCGCCCTTGCCCGACTTGAGGTCGAGCGAGAGCTTGGTCTTGTACTGCTCGTCGTCGACGCCGCTGGGTACGAACTTGACCGTGACGTTCTTGCCCTTCGCCTTCTGGGCTTCCTCGAACTTGGGGATCACCCAGTCGGCGATGTGCTGCGCGGCGGCGGCGTTCTTGCCGCCCGCGATGGCGTTCTGGGTGATCGTCAGCTCGATGGCGTCACCGCCTTCGCCACCGCCGGAGGACTGGCCGCACGCGGCGAGCCCCAGACCGGCCGCGGTGATGACCGCGACCACACCCAATGACCGTTTCCGCAATGCCATGCAAACCCTCCGACGTGTCCATAAAGGGAGGCAGCCATGGGCCAATATGTCATGACATTCAGATGACGTAAAGACCTGGCCATGATCAAGGAAGTGCCCACATGCTGCGCCTTTTCCCAGGCAGGAGCGATCTTCACGACCCGGCGCCCGCAGAAGTGAGCGACGGGGTTTCGGACGGGGCACACAGCGCAACATAGCGGACATCCGAATGTCATGACAATATGCCATAGTGTCGAGGGTAAGCTCCGTCCCTGGAGGTGCTGTTGTACGACCTGATCACGATCGGCCGCTGCGGCGTCGACGTCTACCCGCTGCAGACCGGGGTCGGCCTGGCCGACGTCGAGACCTTCGGCAAGTTCCTCGGCGGCAGCCCCACCAACGTGGCCGTCGCCGCCGCTCGCCACGGGCTGCGCCCCGCCGTGATCACCGGAGTGGGCGCCGACCCGTTCGGCGACTACGTACGCCGGGCCATCCGCGGCTTCGGCGTGGACGACGCCTTCGTCAGCACCATCGAGGGCGCACCCACCCCCGTGACGTTCTGCGAGATCTTCCCGCCCGACCACTTCCCCATCTACTTCTACCGCGGCGAGCATCCGCCGGACCTGCGCATCGAGCCGTCCATGCTCGACCTCGGCGCGATCGCCCGCACCCCGCTGTTCTGGTTCTCGCTGACCGGGCTCAGCAAGGAGCCGAGCGCCGCCGCCCACGCCGCCGCGCTCGAGACGCGCACCTCCGGCTGGACCGTCTTCGACCTCGACTACCGGGCGAGCCTCTGGGAGTCGCGCGAGGCCGCCCACGAGGCCGCGCGGCGCGCGCTGCCGCACGCGAACGTGGCCGTGGGCAACCAGGAGGAGGTGGAGGTCGCGGTCGGCGTCCGCGACCCCGAGGGCGCCGCGCAGGCGCTGCTCGACGCCGGCGTACGCGTCGCGATCGTGAAGATGGGCCCCGAGGGCGTGTTCGCGCGCACCGCCGAGGAGAGCGCACTGGCCGAGCCGATGAAGGTCGAGGTCGTCAACGGCATCGGCGCGGGAGACGCGTTCGGCGGCGCCGTCTGCCTCGGCCTGCTGCGCGGCTGGCCGCTCGAACGCACGCTGCGCTTCGCCAACGCCGCCGGCGCCTTCGTGGCCGCCCGCCTGGCCTGCGCCGACGCCATGCCCACCACGTCCGAGGTGGACGACCTGCTGAACGGGGCCCGCTCGTGAGCGACATCACGCTGCCCAAGGCGGCCGACTACGGGCGGCTCACCCACATCCGCGCCACCAGCCCCGGCGAGATCGCCGCCGCCGCGGCCCGCAGGGAGCGGCGCGGCCTGCCCGGCGAGGGCGAGCGGCTGCTCATCATCGCCGCCGACCACCCGGCGAGGGGCGCGCTCGGCGTGCGCGACCGGCCGCTCGCCATGGCCAGCCGCGTCGACCTGCTCGACCGGCTGCGCGTGGCGCTGGCCAGGCCCGGCGTGGACGGCATCCTGGCCTCCCCCGACGTCCTGGAAGACCTGCTGCTGCTCGGCGCCCTTGAGGGCAAGCTCGCCTTCGGCTCCATGAACAGGGGCGGCCTGGCGGGCTCGGCGTTCGAGCTCGACGACCGCTTCACCGGCTTCGACGCCGACTCCATCGACGCCATGCGGCTCGACGGCGGCAAGATGCTCTGCCGCATCGACCCGTCCGACCCCGCCACGGTCGCCACGCTGGAGTCGTGCGCGCGGGCGGTCAGCGACCTGGCCAGACGGCGGCTGGTGGCGATGGTGGAGCCGTTCTGGTCGGGCCGTAACGAGTCGGGCGTCGTACGCAACGACCTGTCCCCCGACGCGGTGATCAAGGCCATCAGCATCGCCCAGGCGCTCGGCGTGACCTCCGCCTACACCTGGCTGAAGATCCCCGCGGTGGCCGAGATGGAACGCGTCATGGCCGCCACCACGCTGCCCGCGCTGCTCCTCGGCGGCGACCCGCCCGACATCGACGCCGCCTACGCCGACTGGCACCGCGCCCTGAGCCTGCCCGGGGTGCGCGGCCTGGTCGTCGGGCGCGCCCTGCTCTATCCCCCGGACGACGACGTGGCGGCCGCGGTCGACGGTGCCGCGGCCCTGGTGCGAGAGGTTCGTGCATGACCTACCTTCCTCACGGCAAAGCCGCCCGCGACCCCTGGACGGTGGAGGTCACCCCGTCCTCGGCCGGCTGGACGTATTCCGGGCTGCGGGTGACGGACCTGGGCGAGAGCCCGGTCACGTTCGAGACCGGCGATGAGGAGCTGCTCGTCCTGCCGCTGGCCGGCTCGTGCACGGTCACGATCCCCGGCCAGAGGTTCGAGCTGGCCGGGCGGGCCTCCGTCTTCGACGGGCCGTCCGACTTCGCGTACGTGCCGATCGGCACCGAGGTGACGCTGACCGGCTCCGGCCGCGTCGCACTGCCCTCGGCGCGCGCCACCCGCAGGTTCGACCCGCGCTACGTGCCCGCCTCCGAGGTGCCCGTCGAGATCAGGGGGGCCGGCCAGGCCAGCCGCCAGGTCAACAACTTCTGCGCGCCCGACGCGTTCGAGTGCGACAAGCTGATGGCCGTCGAAGTGCTCACCCCCGGCGGCAACTGGTCCTCCTACCCGCCGCACAAGCACGACACGCCCAACCCGGGCGAGGCGGTGCTGGAGGAGATCTACTACTTCGAAGTCGCCGGCGACGGCCTCGGCTACCAGCGCGTCTACTCCTCCGAGCGGGGCCACATCGACACGCTCGCCGAAGTGGCCTCGGGTGACGTGGTGCTCATCCCGTACGGCTACCACGGCCCCTCCATGGCCGCGCCCGGCTACGACCTCTACTATCTCAACGTCCTGGCGGGCCCCATGGAGCAGCGGTCGATGGCGTTCTGCGACGACCCGCGCCACGCCTGGATCCGCTCCTCCTGGGCGGGCCAGGACATCGACCCCAGACTGCCGTTCGGGAGGACGTCATGATCCGGTTGACCGTCGCGCAGGCCGTCGTCCGCTTCCTGGCGCAGCAGTGGAGCGAGCGCGACGGCGTCGAACGCCGGTTCTTCGGCGGCGTCGTCGGCATCTTCGGCCACGGCAACGTGGCCGGCGTCGGCCAGGCGCTCGCCACCTCGGACGACGAGCTGCCCTACTACCTCAGCCGCAACGAGCAGGCGATGGTCCACACGGCCGCCGCCTACGCCCGCGCGAGCAACCGCCTGTCCACGCTGGTGTGCACCGCCTCGATCGGCCCCGGCGCCACCAACATGATCACCGGCGCGGCGGGCGCCACCATCAACCGGCTGCCCGTGCTGCTGCTGCCCGGCGACATCTTCTCCACCCGGGTGGCCAGCCCGGTGCTGCAGGAGCTGGAGGACCAGCGGTCCTTCGACGTCTCGGTCAACGACTGCTTCAAGCCGGTCTCCCGGTTCTGGGACCGCATCAACCGGCCGGAGCAGCTGCCGTCCGCGCTGCTCGCCGCCATGCGGGTGCTCACCGACCCGGCCGAGACCGGCGCGGTGACGCTGGCGCTGCCGCAGGACGTCCAGGCCGAGGCGTACGACTGGCCGGAGGAGCTGTTCGCCCGCCGCGTCTGGCACATCCCGCGGCCCAGGCCGGAGCGTGCGGCGCTGGCCCGCGCCGCCGCGCTGCTCCGGTCGGCCGAGCGCCCGCTCATCGTGGCCGGCGGCGGCGCCATCTACGGCGAGGCCACCGGCGCCCTGCGCGCGTTCGCCGAGGCGCACGGCGTGCCGGTGGCCGAGACGCAGGCCGGCAAGGGCGCGCTGCCGCACGGGCATCCGCTCGCCGTCGGCGCGGTCGGCGCCACCGGCACCACGGCCGCCAACGCGCTGGCCCGCGAGGCCGACGTGATCATCGGCGTCGGCACCCGCTACAGCGACTTCACCACCGCCTCCCGCACGATCTTCGCGCCCGGCGCCCGCTTCGTGAACGTCAACGTCACCGGCTTCGACGCGGCCAAGCTGTCCGGGCTGCAGCTCGTCGCCGACGCCCGCGAAGGGCTGAACGACCTGTCCGAGGCGGTCGCCGGCTGGAGCACGCCCGACGGCTACCGCGAGCGCGCCGCCGAGCTCAACCGGGCCTGGGACGCCGCCGTGGACGCCGCGTACGCCGTGGAGCGCACCCCGATCTCGCAGGCCGCGCTGATCGGGGCGGTCAACGCGGCGGCCGGCGACGACGGCGTGGTGGTGTGCGCGGCCGGGTCGATGCCCGGCGACCTGCACAAGCTCTGGCGGCCCAGCGGCCCGGGCAGCTACCACGTCGAGTACGGCTACTCCTGCATGGGCTACGAGATCGCCGGCGGGCTCGGCATCAAGCGGGCGGTGCCGGAGCGCGAGGTGTTCGTGCTGGTGGGCGACGGCTCCTACCTGATGATGGCCCAGGAGCTCGTCACCGCCGTCGCCGACGGCGTCAAGCTCATCGTGGTGCTGGTCGACAACTCCGGCTTCGCCTCCATCGGGCGGCTGTCGGAGAGCGTCGGCGCCGAACGCCTCGGCACCGCCTACCAGGCAGGCGACGGCGGCCCGCTGCCCGTCGACCTCGCCGCCAACGCCGCCAGCCTCGGCGCGACCGTGCTGCGCCCCGAGTCGGTCGCCGACCTGCGCAAGGCGCTCGACACGGCGCGGTCGGCGAGCGAGACCACGGTCATCTACGTGCCCACCGACCGCCTGGCCGACGACGTGCCCTCGTCCGAGGCGTGGTGGGACGTGCCCGTGGCGCAGGTCGCCACCACCGACGCCACGCGGACGGCCAAGGAGGAGTACGCGGCCGGCAAGCGCTCCCAGCACGCTCACCTGGCGCCGCCCGCCTAGCCATGATTGCCCCCGATCGGCCTGGGGAACTCCTCTGACCAGGCACGATCGGGGGGCGTGGGGATGAAGCCGTGGCGGCTGCTCGGGTGGATCGCGGTCGTCGCGGTGGTCCTGTTCTGTCTCCATCACCTGCGTACGGTGGCGCTGTCCATCGTCATCGGGGTCTTCCTGACGGCGCTGCTGGTGCCTCCTGCCCGCTGGCTCAGGTCGCGCGGCGCCGGGCCCGCCCTGGCCACCGCCGTCGCCTTCACCGGCGGCCTGGTGGTGGCCGGTGCGCTGTTCGCGCTGCTGGTGCCGCCCACCGTGGCCAGCCTGACGGAGCTGAGCGCGAGCGTCGGCAAGGTGCTCGACGACCTGCACCGGCTGGCGGTCCGGCTGGGGTTCGACGACCGGCAGCTGCTCGCGCAGGCGCGCGACTACCTGTCCTCGCGCAACCGGCAGATCACCACCGGTGCGCTGGCCGGGGTCAGGACGGCGGGCGAGATCGTGGTCGGCGCGGTGCTGGCCGTCATCCTGTCCGTCTACTTCGTGCACTCCGGTGACCGGCTCTTCCACTGGCTGACCGCCCTCGCGCCCGCCCCCGCGCGGCCCAAGCTGGCCGAGACAGGGGCGCTCATCTTCACCGTCATCGGCCGCTACATCAGGGGCGTCGCCATCGTGGGGCTGGTCGACGGGTTCTTCATCGGCGTCGCGCTGTGGATCCTCGGGGTGCCGGTGGCGCTGCCGCTGGCGGTGCTGACGTTCGCGGGGGCGTTCCTGCCGGTGGTGGGGGCGTTCGTCGCCGGGCTGCTGGCCGCCGTGGTCGCGCTCGTCGCCAAGGGATGGCTGGTCGCGCTGATCGTGGTCGCCGTGACCGTCGCCGTGCAGCAGCTCGAAGGGCACGTGCTGGCGCCGCAGATCTACGGCAAGGCGCTCGACCTGCCCGGCGCGGTGATCCTGGTGGCGATCGCGGTGGGCAGCGTGGTGGCCGGGATCGCGGGCGCCTTCCTCGCCGCGCCGGTGACCTCGGTCATCGTCGCCTTGCTGCACCGCGCCCGCGCCGCCGAAGAACCACCCGGCCACGAACCCCCAGGCCGCGGCCCACTCGGCCCCGGCCCGACCGGCCCGCCTCCGCAGCCTGCGGGCCCGCACGGAGACCCGCACGGCACACCCCAGCCCGGCCAGGAACCCCCGAATCCTGGCCCCGGCGGTCAGGAGCCGGGCAGGCTGCGGCCGGTCACCGAGTGCTCGTGAACGCCGTTCAGAGGAGGAGTGCGAGCTCCAGCTCGTGCCGGATCGGGATCCCGTCCGACTCGGCCGGGATGTCCGGCTTCAGGTCGCGCGCCCGGTCCACCGCGTTCCGGTGGAGGGCGACCAGGTCGAACCCGTAGCGCTGGTAGAAGCGCAGTGCGTGGGTGTTGTCGTTCGTGGTGATCAAGGTGAGCCTGGAGAGCCCCTGCGCGACCGCCGCCGCCCGTACGGCGTCGAGCAGCGCCGCACCGACCCCCTTGCCCGGCACCACGGCATTGATGGTGATGATCTCCAGGGAGCCGCCGCGGTCGGCGTACGTGAGCACCCCCGCCACCTCCCCGTCCAGCGCGGCGACGAAGCCGGGCAGCGCGGCGGCGTCGATCAGCTCGCCGCTGCCCAGCGCCATCACGGTGGTGCCCGCCCAGCTGTCGGTGAGCACGCGGGCCACGACACGCTCGTCCTCAGGACCGATGGGACGCACGGATATCGCCATGGCCCCCATTATGTGACGTATGCGATGGGTGACATTCGACTGTTACGGCACTTTGATCGACTGGCGGCACGGCATCCGCACCGGCGCCGAGCTGGTGGCCCCGGGGCAGGGCGAGCGGCTGCTGGAGGCGTACACGCGGCACGAGCCCGAGGTGCAGACCACGAAGCCGGTGCTGCGCTACCGGGACGTGCTGGCCGAGACGCTGCGCAGGGCGTGCGCCCAGGAGAAAGTGGACCTGGCCCCCGACGACGCCTCGATCCTGGGCGAGACGATCCCGTACTGGCCGCCGTTCCCCGACGTCGCGGCCGGGCTGGCGGAGCTGCGCGCGGCGGGCTGGCGGCTCGCGCTGCTCACCAACTGCGACCGCGACCTGGTGGCCGGTGCGCTGCGGCGGCTGCCGGTGCCGTTCGAGGCGGTGGTGACGGCGGAGGAGGCGGGGGCGTACAAGCCGGAGCTCGCGCACTTCGAGGTGTTCAGGAGCGCGTACGAGCCGGAGGCATGGGTGCACGTGGCCCAGAGCTACTTCCACGACCAGGTGCCCGCGCACCGGCTCGGCCTGCCGCGCGTGTGGATCAACCGGCTCGGCCATGAGCCGGAGGACCCGTCGGTGATCCAGCGCGTCCAGCCCGACCTGCACGGCCTGCGCGCCGCCGTCGAGGCCGCGTACGACGAGGCGGCCCGCTAGGAACGCTGATCGAGGACGTCGGCGATGCCCGCGAGGAACGAGTCGACGTCCGCGATCAGGTAACCGGCCCTGAACAGCACGGTCGAGAACTTCGCCGTCCGCACCTCCTTGGCCGTCACCGGGTAGTCGGTCGTGCCGCGCAGCGTGGCCACGATGCGGTCGAGGAAGGCGTCCACCTCGTCCTCGTTGTAGCCGGTGCCCATGCGGCCCGAGCGGAAGCCGACCCGTTCGACGCGGGCGGCCTGCGTCTCGAACCACTCCTCGCGCAGCATGTCGCCGGTCGGCTCGGCCATGGCGAGCCGGACGGGCCGCTTGGCCTGCGTCTCCAGCGCCACCACGAACGCCTCCAGCGCGAAGTCCACCGCGGTCTCCTGGTAGCCGCCGCGCACGGCGCGGAACGTCGCGCTGCGCACCTCGTCGGCGGTGACGGGCTCCATGAGGTGGGAGCCCCGGCCCAGGGTCGACTCGATCCGCCCGATCAGAGCGTCGACCTCGACGGGGTCATAGCCTGAACGCATACCCATGACGCGTGGAAAGCGGTTCAAGCCTCACTCCTCTTGAGATGTGCTGGGGTGTCTCCATTGTCGGACCTTTATCCCGGCCCTGCGACCCGACATATACGGTTACAGGATCATGCGTCTGTCCAGAGTCTCCTTCCGATATCGAAGACGTGACCCTCTCGTCATCGAAGAGGCCGACACACGTCTCGCGCCGGGTGACGTGATCGAGCTGACCGGCGCCAACGGGGCCGGTAAGTCCACCCTGCTGCGCCTGCTCGCCGGGCTCGCGAAGCCCACTGCGGGTGCGATCACCGAACGTCCGGCGGTCGTCGGCTTCGCCCCCGACCGGTTCCCCACAGGGCAGCCGTTCACGGTGACCGCGTACCTGCGGCACATGTCCCGCGTCCGCGGCGGCGCCCGCTGGGAGCCCTGGGCCGAGCGCCTCAACATGGGCCAGCTCCTCGACACCGCGCTCGGCGACCTGTCGAAGGGCAGCGCCCACAAGGTGGGCCTGGCGCAGGCGCTGATGGCCGAGCCGGGGCTGCTGATCCTGGACGAGCCGTTCGCCGGGCTCGACGCCGACACGCGGGCGGCGCTGCCCGCGATCGCCGCCGAGGTGGCCGGGCGGGGCGGCATCGTCATCGCCTCCGACCACCAGGGCGGCCTGCGCGACCTGCCCGGCCTGCGGCAGTGGGCCATGGTGGACGGCCACCTCAAGGAGGGCACGATCGCCCCCGCCGCCGTACGCGCCCACGCCACCGTGGAGGTCACCCTGCCCGCCGAGGAGGTGCCGGGCTTCCTGGCCAGGATGCGCGAGGACGGCTACGCGGCCCGCAGGATCGAGGAGAGCCCATGATCGCGCTGGCCGTCTACCGCGTCGCCGGGTACGTCCGCTCGCACCGGGTCTACCAGGCGCTGCTGCTCACCCTGGCCATGCTGGCGATCCTGCACGGCAGCCGGGCCCCTCGCGGCGAGGAGGCCTCCGTCCTGGCCGACGGGGCCGTGCTGCTGATCCCCGTGCTCGCCTGGGCAGCCCGCAGCCTGCTCGACACCGAGCCCGACCGGCAGCGGGAGATGTCGGCCGTCCAGGTGGGCGGGCGCGGCAAGGAGGTGGCCGCCGGACTGCTTGCGGCGTTTGCGGCGTGTGCGGTGTTCGCGGCACTCGCCCTGCTCTGGGCCCTCCTGCTCGGCGTCACGGAGCGCCCCTCATCGGGCGTGCTGGCGGCGGCAGTGCTCCTGCACGGAGTGTCGGCCCTGACCGGCACCGCCCTGGGCGCCCTCACCAGCAGGGCCGTGCTGCCCTCACCGGCCATCTCGATCATGGCCCTGGTGCTCGGCTACCTGGCCATGCTCCTGCTCAGCGCCACCGCCCCGGCCTGGCTCACCGTGCCGCTGATCGGCTGGATGAAGGCCGCGAACGCCGGCGACCTGGTGACCCGCCTGCCGGAGCTGGGCGCGATCTCCCTGGCCTGGTGCGCCCTCGCCCTGACCGCCTACACCTGGCTCCGCCGCACCCGCACGTAACCTCGACCTCGGCCCTTCGACCAGGCGCCACCCCGCACGGGCCCGCGCGGCGCTTTCCCGCACGGCGCTTTCCCGCGCGGTCCGGTTTCTGTGCGGTCCGGTTTCTGTGCGGGCCGGTTTCTGTGCGGGCCGGGTTTCTGTGCGGGGCTGGGCGGGTTTTATTCGGCGGCGGCGAGCTGGCCGCAGGCGCCGTCGATCTCGCGGCCGCGCGTGTCGCGGACGGTCACCGGCACGCCGTGGAACTCCAGCCGCCGCACGAACGCCCGCTCGTCCTCCGGCCGGGAGGCCGTCCACTTGGAGCCGGGGGTCGGGTTGAGCGGGATCAGGTTGACGTGCACCAGCTTGTTCTTGACCAGCTTGCCGAGCAGGTCGGCCCGCCACTCCTGGTCGTTGACGTCCTTGATCAGGGCGTACTCGATGGAGACCCGCCGCTTGGTCCGCGCCGCGTACGCCCACGCGGCGTCGAGCACCTCGGCGACCTTCCACCGCGTGTTGATCGGCACCAGCGTGTCGCGCAGCTCGTCGTCGGGCGCGTGCAGCGACAGCGCCAGCGTGACCGGCAGCCCTTCGTCGGCGAGCTTGCCGATGGCCGGCACCAGCCCGACGGTGGAGACGGTGACGCCCCGAGCCGAGATGCCGAGCCCGTGCGGCGCGGGCTCGACGAGCCGCCGCACCGCCCCGATGACCTGCTTGTAGTTGGCCAGCGGCTCGCCCATGCCCATGAACACGACGTTGCTGACCCGCCCGGGCCCGCCGGGCACCTCGCCCGCGGCCAGTGCCCTGGCCCCCGCGACGACCTGCTCGACGATCTCGGCGGTCGACATGTTCCTGGTCAGGCCGGCCTGGCCGGTGGCGCAGAACGGGCAGTTCATGCCGCAACCGGCCTGCGACGACACGCACATGGTGACCCGGTCGGGATAGCGCATGAGCACCGACTCCACCAGCGCCCCGTCGAACAGCTTCCACAGCGTCTTACGCGTGGTGCCGCCGTCGGTGGTCAGCTCTCTGACCGGCGTCAGCAGGTCGGGCAGCAGCGTGGCCAGCTTGCCTCTCGCCGCCGCGGGCAGGTCGGTCATCGCCTGCACGTCGGTGGTGAGGCGCTCGAAGTAGTGGCGCGAGAGCTGGTCGGCGCGGAACGCCTTCTCGCCCAGCTCGGTGACCGCCGCCCGCCGGTCGGCCATCGACAGGTCGGCCAGGTGCCGGGCGGGCTTGGCCCGTCGCGGTGCGACGAAGGTGAGCTGACCAGGAGGCTGGGACACTGTGCTGCCTTTGCTTGAGGGGTTTGCGACCAGGGTAGTGAACGTTCGGATCGGAGGTGGAATTCCTGGTCACTGTGAGGCTCGCGTCCTGGTCTCCGGCCGATCTACAGTCATCTCGTATGGCGATTTTTCGGTCGGCATCTGGCGAGGGTGGCACCGAGGTCGTGCTCGCCGCCGGCAACCCGTACGGGAGCCGGACGCTCGTCGTCGAGCGGGACGAGGACTCCTCGGTAGCTTACCTGTGCTCGCCCGACGGCACGGTCCACGGGGCCGTGTGGCTGGCCAACCACCGTCCCGCGCCGCTGGTCGTCGACCTGGCCCGCATCAACGCAGGCCGACCGCCGCTCATGCCGCGCCCCAACACGCTCCACCCCGACGGCCGCCGCCCGCTCGGGCAGCTGAGCCCGCTGTGGTTCGAGGAGGGCGACGGCGTGGCGCTCTATGAGGACGACGAACTGCTCGCGGTCATCCCCGGCTGGGCCGACATGAGCCGCGGCATGCCGGGGTACGCGCGCGACGCGGTGGGCGAGTCGCCGTTCGCCTGGGCGCTGTCGGAGGCGCTCGAAGGGCTGCGGCCCCGTATCTCGAACGCCAGATCCTACTGGCGCTGGCGGCACAGCGAGGGGTCGTGGCCGTCGTTCCAGCAGTTCGTGATGGGTCATCTCGACGGGGTGCTGGGCCCGGCGGGCCGCTATTGGGACGCCAGCGGCGAGCGGCTGCCGACCGTCGGCATCACCGAGCGGCCGCCGCACGGCGAGCGGGGCTTCACCGTGCTGTCGACGGTGGGGATGAGCTGCCAGCGCATGCCGACGGTCGAGCAGTGGATCGACCGGCCCGGCGCGTACGCCAGGGTCGAGCTGGCCGTCGCCACCCGCGACGACCCGCGCGACGCGGCGCTGCTGCTGGTGTGGTTGTGTCAATATCCGTGGCACTCGGTGACCTGGCTGGGCCACGGCCACACGGCCAAGTGGTATCACGAGCCGGCGACGTTCCCGCTGGGGCCGCAGTACTCGGGGGTGCTCATGCAGGCCAACCCACCCCACATGCCCGACATGTCAGGATTCGCGTTCGGGGGCGAGGCCGTCCGCTGGCTCTGGCTCTCCCCCGTCACCGCCCAGGCGATGCAGGCCCACCAGCACTCGAGCTAGAAGAAGATCGTCATCAGCAGCCAGACCGGCACCAGCGTCGTCACCAGCGAGTCGAGCCGGTCCATCAGGCCGCCGTGCCCCGGCAGGATCGTCCCCAGGTCCTTGATGCCGAGATCCCGCTTGATCATCGACTCGATCAGGTCGCCCACGGTCGCGAGCAGCGCGCCCAGCGCCCCGATCAGCGCACCCTGCCACAGCTCGCCGCCCAGCAGCCAGGTCACCAGCCAGCCCCCGACCGCGATGCAGGCCACCAGCGAGCCCGCCAGCCCCTCCCAGGTCTTCTTGGGGCTGATCGCCGTGAGCTGGTGGCGTCCGAACAGCACGCCGGCGATGTAGCCGCCGATGTCGCTCGCCACCGTCACCGCGATGAAGATCAACACCCGGTGGCTGCCGTCGTCGGGCTTGAGCAGCAGCGCCACGAACGCGCTCAGCATCGCCGGGTAGAACAGCGTGAACACCGACGCGGACGCGTCACGTACGTAACCGTCGGTGCCGGCGCTGAACATCCGCCAGATCAGCAGCACGAACGCGAACACCGCGAACGCCGCCAGCATCCACAGCGGCCCGCCCCAGTAGGCGCCGGCCTGCATCGCCACCAGCCCCACCAGCACCGGCGGAACGGGCACCGCGATGTCGCGGGTGGCGAACGCCCTGGTCAGCTCGACCGCACCGACGCCCACGCAACCCACCACGACCAGGAGGAACAGCTCCTTGACCGTGTAGATGGTCCCGAGGACCAGCGCGCCCAGCACCACCCCGACCGCGATCGCGGCAGGCAGGTTCCTTCCGGTACGGCTGCCGCCGCTCGAGCTGGTGCCAGCCGTACGTTCTTCCACAGACCTCTCCATGTGCCACGGCCCCCGCCATCGGCGGCGAGGGCCGCAGGGCAGACCCGCTACGTGAGACGGCCCGCAGGACGCGGCCCGCCGTGCGGCGCGCCGCTCAGACCTCGAGCAGCTCGGCTTCCTTGTGCTTGAGCAGCTCGTCGATCTTGGCGACGTGCTTCTGGGTGAGGTCGTCGAGCTCCTTCTCGGCCCGCCTGACCTCATCCTCACCCGCCTCGCCGTCCTTGATCATCTTGTCGAGGACCTCTTTGGCGGAGCGGCGGATGTTGCGCACCGACACCTTGGCGTGCTCGCCCTTGCTCCTGGCGACCTTGATGTACTCCTTGCGGCGCTCCTCCGACAGCTCGGGGAACGTCACGCGGATCACCTGGCCGTCGTCCGTGGGGTTGACGCCGAGGTCGGAGTCACGGATGGCCTTCTCGATCGCGCCCATCGAGCTCTTGTCATAGGGCTGGATGAGGACCATGCGAGCCTCGGGCACGTGGAAGGACGCCAACTGCTGGATCGGCGTCGGCGTGCCGTAGTACTCGGCGTTGATCTTGTTGAACATCGAGGGGGTGACGCGGCCCGTACGAATGGAAGCGAAGTCCTCCTTCGCCACCGATACGGCCTTGTCCATTTTTTCCTCGGCTTCGAGGAGGGTTTCGTCGATCACAGCGGCTCCCTGTCTTCTAGCTGGCGGTGTCGGGCTCGCTCCGTCATTTGCCTGCGGGACTCACCAGCGTGCCGATTTTCTCACCGCGTACCGCTCGCAGGATGTTGCCCTCGCCCATCAGGTCGAAGACCACGATCGGCAGATCGTTGTCCTTGCACAGGCTGATCGCGGTGGCGTCCATGACCGCGAGGTCGCGCAGCAGCACCTCGCCGTAGTCGAGGTGGTCGAACCGGACCGCGTCGGGGTTCTTGCGGGGATCGGAGTCGTAGATCCCGTCGACCTGCGTGCCCTTGAGCAGCGCCTCGGCGCCGATCTCCAGGGCCCGCTGGGACGCCGCGGTGTCGGTCGAGAAGTACGGCGAGCCCAGCCCAGCGCCGAAGATGACCACGCGCCCCTTCTCGAGGTGCCTGATCGCCCGGCGCGGCAGGAACGGCTCGGCCACCTGCTGCATGGTGATGGCGGTCTGCACGCGTGTCTCCACGCCCCGCCGTTCGAGGAAGTCCTGCAGGGCCAGGCAGTTGATCACGGTGCCGAGCATGCCCATGTAGTCGGCCCTGGCCCGGTCGATGCCGCCCTGCGACAGGGTGGCGCCGCGGAACATGTTGCCGCCGCCGACCACGACCGAGACCTGGACGCCCTCCTTGACCGCCTCGGCGATCGAGTCGGCCAGATGATCGACCACGACAGGGTCGATGCCCAGCGGCTCGCTGCCGGCGAACGCCTCTCCTGACAGCTTCAACATCACCCGCTTCCACCTCAGCGGGCTCTGCGGGTGTTGAGATGAGGAAGCCGCCGTCCGTGTGGATTCGTGGGCTGACTCCCGGTGGTCCTGCACGGCGGCGGCCTCCTTCATTCGGTGGATCGTTGAGCTCGCGGCTTGCCTAAGCCTAAGCCTGACCGACCTTGAAACGGACAAAGCCCAGGACCTCGACGCCGTTCTCCTCGGCGTACTTGCCCACGCTCTTCTTGTTGTCCTTCACGAAGGCCTGCTGGAGCAGCGTGAAGTCCTTGTACCAGCTGTTCACGCGACCCTCGACGATCTTGCCGATGGCGGCCTCCGGCTTGCCCTCCTCGCGGGTCATCTCCTCGAAGAGCTTGCGCTCCTTCTCGATGACCTCGGCGGGCACGGAGTCGGCCTTGAGGTACGCCGGCGCCATCGCCGCGGCGTGCTGCGCGATGTCCTTGGCGACCTCGGCGTTCGGCTTGTCGAGCTGGACCAGCACGCCCACCGCCGGCGGCAGGGCCGGGTCGGTCTTGTGCATGTAGGAGCCGATGTAGCCGCCCTCGAGCACCTCGAAGCGGCGGATCTCGATCTTCTCGCCCAGCGCGGCGTTGGCCGTGTCGAGGTGCTCCTTGACGGTCTTACCGTCGAAGGACGACTCCAGCAGCGCCGTCACGTCGGCCGGCCGGGTCTCCAGCACGTGGGCCACGACCTGGCCCGCGAGCTCCTGGAAGCGCTCGCCCTTGGCCACGAAGTCGGTCTCGCAGTTGAGCTCGAGCAGCGCGGCGGCGGAGTCGCCGTCCTGCTTGAGGGCCACGAGGCCGTTGGACGCGGTGCGGGCCTCGCGCTTGCCCACGTCCTTGGCACCCTTGAGGCGCAGCAGCTCGATGGCGCGGTCGAAGTCGCCCTCGGCCTCCTCGAGCGCCTTCTTGCAGTCCATCATGCCGGCAGCGGTGATCTCGCGAAGCCGCTTGACGTCGGCCATGTTCACGGAAGCCATTGCTCTTTTTCCTTGTGGGATTTCGTCGTCGTCATCATGGTCGGGGCGGGGGCCGGTCTGCGGCCTTCCACCCTGGTTCGTACGGCGGGCGCATGCCGTACGGTGAGCCTTCTGTCGTGCCTTGCACCGAGCCACTGCCCGAAGCCGCTGGCCTGAGCCGTTGCCCGAAACCGTTGCCCGGAGCCGTCGCCCGTGGCCTGGGACCGATATCTCGGCCCTGGACCTCGCACCGCGGCCTCGGACCCCTGGGACCCAGGGCCTCGCACCCGGCTCGCACCGGGCCAGGACCTTCGGTCGGCGTCGCCGCTGCCTCGCCCGGCATACTGCCCAGCCTCGCCTCGGCCTACCGCCTTACCGCCACCAGTCCCGAAGCCCCAAGCACCGGCCCTCGGCCCAGAGCCCGGAGCCTCGGCCCTGAACCGGACCACCAGCCTCAGCCTCGGACCGGACTTCCAGCCTCAGCCCTTGAACCGGCCACCAGCCTCAGCCTCGGACCGGACTTCCAGCCTCGGCCTCAGCCCGAACCACTGGCTTCGGCCCTTGGACCGGAACCTCGGGACACCGGTCCCAAACCCGTCCAATCAGGACCAGGTTCGGCGCGCCCGGCTCCCGGCCCGATCGGCAGGGACCCGAGCCCTGGAGTAGCTCATCCGATGCGGGTGAACCGCTCCGGCGTGCCGTCCCAGCCCGGCCGTTTGCCGGACCAAGACGCACACCTTGCCCGGCTGCCGGAACCCCGGCGGCCACGTGCGGTGCTCAGCCGTCACAGCGGCACCTCTCGGCACCTCTCGGCACAGCCACGAGCCTGCCGACCCTTCGCGGCCCGTCCAGAGCGGAACCGGCCTCGGCCGGTACGCGGCAGTCCGAGCGGCAGCGACCGCCCCTGGCGGGACGACCACCGAGAACCCGTCACCGAACCGGTCCCTTCCATCAGAACATGGATGGACCGGCCCGGGGCAGACCCTCGGAGGTCACCCCGGGGTCGAGGCGTCAGCCCTGCTGCTCGGTCTCGCCCTCGGCGGCCGGAGCGGCGGCCTCGGCCGGAGCCTCGGTCTCGGCGGCCGGAGCCTCGGTCTCGGCGGCAGCGGCCTCAGGAGCGGCCTCGGGAGCGGCGGCCTCACCGGCGGCCTTTTCCGTGCCCTGCTCGATGAGCTCGCGCTCCCACTCGGCCAGCGGCTCGGCGGCGGCCGGCTTCTCGTCACCGCGGGCGGCGCCGGAGCGAGCCATCAGACCGGCCGCGACACCGTCGGCGACGACCCTGGTCAGCAGGCCGACGGCGCGGATGGCGTCGTCGTTGCCCGGGATCGGGTAGTCGACCTCGTCGGGGTCGCAGTTGGTGTCGAGGATCGCGACGACAGGGATGCCAAGCTTCTTGGCCTCGCTGATCGCGATGTGCTCCTTCTTGGTGTCGACGACCCACACGGCGCTGGGCACACGGCCCATGTCACGGATGCCGCCGAGCGTACGCTCCAGCTTGTCCTTCTCGCGGCGACGCATCAGGAGCTCCTTCTTGGTGAGCCCCGAGGCGGCGACGTTGTCGAAGTCGAGCTCCTCGAGCTCCTTCAGACGCTGCAGCCTCTTGTGCACGGTGGAGAAGTTGGTGAGCATGCCACCCAGCCAGCGCTGGTTGACGTACGGCATGCCGACCCGCGCGGCCTGCTCGGAGATGGCCTCCTGAGCCTGCTTCTTGGTGCCGATGAACAGGATCGTGCCGCCGTGGGCGACGGTCTCCTTCACGAAGTCGTAGGCGCGGTCGATGTACGACAGCGACTTCTGAAGGTCGATGATGTAAATGCCGTTGCGCTCGGTGAAGATGAAGCGCTTCATCTTCGGGTTCCAGCGCCGAGTCTGGTGGCCGAAGTGAACGCCGCTCTCGAGCAGCTGTCGCATGGTGACGACGGGGGCCATGTGCTGGTCCTCCAGGTCTGGGCGCCCTGCGGATGGGCGCGGTTTTCGGTTGTGCCGCGGCAGCGCGTCGTCTGCCGCCCTGATGCCCCGAACCCGCTCCAGCCGGGCACCTGGCCCGGACCGATGAAGCGGTCCGCAATGGGGCATGCGAAGTCGGCCTGTGGTGACAGGCCACCGGAAAGTCTACCTCCCACGCCGCGTCAGCCTGACCGCCCCCGGTCAAACGCCCACCACATAACCCCGGCCTACCCACACCCCCATCCCCCGCCCAAACACCCCACCCTCGAAACCGACCAACCGACTTCCTGAACCGCCAGCCTCCGACACGCCCGGCAACGACCAGCACGCCCCACCGGACACCCGAGCCCCCTCACTCCCCACCCCGCCGCCCCACCCCGCCGCCCGCAACCTCCGGCCTCGGGACCTTCACTCCTCGGACATATCCGAAATATCCCCCTCGCGCCGCACTCCCGGGAACCCATGGTCCTCGGTCGGCAACCCCGGCTTCGTCCTGGGCGGCGTCGGGAACAGGTTGACCTGCACCTCCGACACCCTGGCCCCTTCAGGTGCGGTCTCCGCCGACCGGTTGCGCACCAGGTACGGCTCGATGAGCTTCTCGATCTCCTGGTTGAGCCACGCCAGTTCCCGCGCGTCGACCCGAATGCGATGCCGGCCGAACGTGATCGCGTCCCGCCACTCGTCGGGCTCTCGCTCGACCGTCTGCAGCGACCGCTCCGCCTCCTCGTTGGCCGCGCGCCGGAACGCCTCGATCAGCATCTGCTTGGCGGCCCGCACCTCGGGCTGATCCTCGGGCTCGATGCCGACGGAGAATTTCCGCTCCGCGGACTTCCACAGGCGTTCCCTGCCGTCGCCGCGAGGGGGCGCGTCCTCGACGAAGCCGTACTTGGCGAGCATGCGCAGGTGGTAGCTGGCGGCGCTGGGGGTGATCCCCGCGCCCTCGGCCACCTCGGTGGCAGTGGCGCTGCCGTGTGAGCCGAGTCGCTGCAGGATCGCCAGTCTCGCCGGATGTGCCAGCGCCCGCATCGCCTTGGGGTCGCTGAGCGCCGAAATCTCGCCCGTCATGAGCCTAAGGTACCCACTCCCCGAGGTATGAAAGGTTGCCTTCACAAACTATGAAGGATTATCTTCATATCTATGAAGCGTTCCCTTCAGAGTTCCGCGGGCCCTCAGCCCCTGCGCAGACAGCGCGACTACCGCCTGCTGTGGTCGGCCCGGACGATCTCGATCACCGGCTCCGAGGTCTCCAAGCTGGCCATCCCCCTGACGGCCGTGGCGCTGCTGACGGCGTCCCCGGCGCAGATGGGGATGCTGACGGCGGCGGCGTCCGTACCGGTGCTGCTGTTCGGCCTCCAGTCGGGGGCGATCGCCGACCGCCTCACCCGTCACAGGCCGCTGATGATCGCGTGCGAGCTGACGTCCTGCGCCGCAGCCGCCACGGTCCCCCTGGCGTGGCTGCTCGGCATCCTGAACGTGACGTGGCTGATCGTCGTGGCACTGGTCATCGGTACGGCGGGCGTGCTCTTCAAGGCGGCCAACTTCCCGCACATCGCCGCGATAGCGGGCCCCGAGCAGCGAACGGAGGCGATGGCCGGCCTCCAGACGACGTACTCGGTGGCCTCGGTCGCCGGCCCCGGCTTGGCCGGTCTCCTGGTGCAGGTCCTGACGGCGCCGCTGGCCGTACTGGCGGAGGCGCTGTCCTTCCTGACCTCGGCCCTGCTGCTGCGCGCCATCCGTACGCCGGAGCGGAACACCCCCGCCGTCTCCAAGGGCATGTGGCGCGACATCGTGGAGGGCCTGAAGGCGAGCGTCACGCACCCGGTGCTGCGCGCGCTCCTGTTCGCCGGCGTCACGATCAACTTCTTCGCCATGGCGTACACAGCCGTCTACATGCTCTACATGGTCAACACGCTGGGCATCCCCAAGGGATTGATCGGCGTACTGATCGCCTTGGGCGGCGCCGGCGGCCTCCTGGGAGCCTGGCTGACCGCCCGCCTGTCGAAGAAGTACGGCGAGAACCGCGTACTCCTCCTGTCCGTGGTCTTCTTCCCCGCCGAGATCCTCACCGTGGGCCTGCTGACCGGCCCGCTGTGGTGGAAGCTCCTCATGCTCGCTCTAGCCGGTACGGTCGCCGGCGCCATCGTGGTCGCCTTCGCCACCTGCATGGGCGCCATCGTCCTGCGAGAAACGAGCCCGGAACTGCGAGGCCGGGTGAACGCCACGATGACCTTCGCCATCCAGGGCGTACTGGCGCTGGGCGGCCTGGCAGGCGGCCTCGTGGCGGAACTGATCGGCCTACGCCCGGTGATCCTCGTCTGCGCAGGCGGCATAGCCCTGAGCACGTTCTGGATCTGGCTCTCCCCCATCCACCCCAAAGGCCCCCGTCCTACCCGCCCAGCACCCCCACCGACGCCCACCACAACAGCGACCTACATGACCGCGAAACGCCACTCCACCTGACCAAGTCACCCACCGACCAACCCACGTCAAGACCCCATCCACAGCCCCGCCCCGCCAACCCCTGCTTCTCCACAGAACGACGTTCACCACTCCGCGGCCCCCACCTCACCCGCCAAACTCCCGCGCATGAACGTCGAACCCCCCACCCTCAAACCCACCGAGACCACACCCCTGCACAACTTCACCCGCACTCAGGGAGCTTTCTCAAGTGGCCATCACTCCCTGACGGCCCTCGCCAAGGCCGCCCTCCTGGCCACCCTCATCACGACATCCACCCTCCTCCCCACCTCAGCACCCCCGGCCAGAGCCTCTCCCTCGGCTCCCACCTGGCGCTGGCCGTTGAACGGCCACCCCCGCATGATCCGCCGCTTCGCCCCACCGTCCATGCCATGGCTGGCGGGCCACCGCGGCATCGACCTGGCCGCCCCGGTCGCCACTCCGGTCCTGGCAGCCGGCCCAGGCACCATCCGCTTCGCAGGCCCGATAGCGGGCAAAGGCGTGGTCACCATCGACCACCCGAACGGCCTCCGCACCACGTACCTCCCTGTGACCCCTTCCTTGGCCCGCGGCCACCCGGTAGCCCCCGGCACCGAGATAGGCGTGATTGCAGCCCACTCGAAACCGCACTGCCCAGAGTCCTGCCTTCATTGGGGCCTCATCCGCGACGCCCACTACCTCAACCCCCTCCACCTCCTAGGCCACGCCCCCACCCGCCTCCTCCCCTTCTGGGACAGCCCCCACCGCAGCCACAGCCGAGCCACCGGCGGAAACACGGACAACCGCTCACCTGCCACCACCAGCAACCCGACCACCAACACGCAAACCCCCGCCACAACCAAGACGCCAGCGGACCCCACCACCAAGACTCAGGCGGACCCCACGGCCAGCACTCCGGCCGACGCCACGGCCAGCACTGCGACCGCCACCACTGCCGGCACCCGGCCTGATGCCGCTGGTCAGAACGCCTTCACCACAACATCCGCGAAAGGCCTGCCCAGCGACCCGCAGATCACCACGCCCGACCCGGAACCGATCCCCACCCTCATACGAGCCGCCTCGTCCCCGCACCCCGCCGCCCTCGCCATCGCAGCCCTCCTGGCAACCCTCCTCCTCATCACCCTCAGATGCCGCAAACGCAGGGCCAGCCGATCCCGGCCACGCCGCCACACTCCGGCCAGAGGCCAGCACCGGAAGAGCCGCCATGACCGAACCCGAGGTCGAAGAGGCAGAACCCCTGGCCACCAGAGCCGTTGACCACATCAAGCCCTCGGATGCGCCTGCCGGTATGCCGCCCGCAACCGCTCGATCGAGACATGCGTATAGATCTGCGTGGTGTTCAAGGACGCGTGCCCCAGCAACTCCTGAACGCTCCGCAGATCTGCGCCGCCTTCGAGCAGGTGAGTGGCCGCACTGTGCCGCAACCCATGCGGCCCCATGTCCGGCGCCCCGTCAACCTGGGCCACCCTCGCGTGCACCACCCGCCGTACCGTCCCCGCATCGATACGACCGCCCCGCACCCCCAGGAAGAGCGCCGGCCCCGTCCTTTCCCGCACCCAGAGCGGCCGCCCGTGGATGCACCACCGATCCAACGCCCGCAACGCCGGCGCCCCGAACGGCACCACCCGCTCCTTACGCCCCTTGCCCAGCACTCGGATGACGTTCCGTTCCCGATCCACGTCATCGACATCGAGCGCACACAGCTCGCTCACCCGCACCCCGGTGGCGTACAGCAGCTCAAGCATCGCCTGATCGCGCAATTCCTTGGGCTCCCCAGCGGACGCCACCCCCAGCACAGCCTCGGCCTGCCGCTGATCAAGCACCGCAGGCAGTTCCCGCCCCGCCTTGGCGCTGCCCAGCAACAGCCCGGGATCAGTCGCCAGCCACCCTCGCCGATGGCAGTAGGCGGTGAACGTACGGACACAGGCGGTGCGCCGCGCCAACGTGGCCCGCGCCTTCCCCGCCGCATGCTGCCCGGCCAGCCACTCCCTCAGCACCCCGATCTCAAGCGCCTCGATCCGCCCGCCGAGGTGATCGAGCAACGAGTTGACGTCCCCCAGATAAGCCCGAACGGTATGAGGCGAAAGATCCCGCTCCAACCGCAAATACCGCCCGAACTCCGCCACAACCTCTTCCCTATCCACACCCATCCCCCCAATCTCCCCCAAGCCCCGCCCACCACCAACCCCAACACGCAACCCACCCGCTAGATCGTTGATGTGAAATTCGGGTTAGTGATCGTAGGCGATCAGGGATCGTTTCACGGGTGCGCCGATGTTCCAGTTGTGCCAGATGACGACGTTGAGGGCGAGGATGCGCTGGCTGACGCGCGCCCAGAGGCCGTCTGAGTGGCGGGCGTTGTGGCGTTCGAGACCGAGCTGGTTCTTCAGCGTCCAGATGATCGCTTCGATGCGCTGGCGTAACCAGCCAGGGAAGGGCAGGGCGGGTGCGGGCTCGTCCTCGCGGGCAGGCCCGATCAGCCGATGGCCCAGATCGGCGGCGGCTTTCTCGATGCCGGCGCCGGCGAATCCCTTGTCGCACACGATCGGGCACGGCCCGGCTGCGATCGGGGTGACGTGCAGCAGGTGCAGTGCCTGCTTGCGTTCGTCGAGTTCCTTGGGGCAGGCCAGGCTGAAGGCGGTCACCGCGCCGTCGGCGGTGGTGATCAGCATCAGCTTGGCGCCCCAGGAGAAGGCGTGGTGGGACTTGTCCATGCCGTACCCGGCGATCTCGCCCAGGCTTGACCGGTTGACCGTCACCCGCGAAGCGCCGCACCGGACCGGGGTGCCGTCCATCAGCCGGAGCGGTTCGTGCCAGGTCGGGACCTGGCGGGCCAGCCACAAGGCCGCCGCCGACATCTACGGGCCCAGCTTTCGCAACTGCCGGTTGTAGACGGCCTGGGAGGGCAGCCGCGGGAACAGATGACCGATCCGGGCCGCCGCCGTCCGCAGCCAGTAACGTTCCTGATCGCAACGCAGCAGGACCTGCGCCACCGCCACGACCACCGCCTCGGCCGAGGTCAGCACCGGGGGCCGGCCTCGTTTGCGAGGCTGTGCCGGCGAAGGCATCACATGATCGTCCAGATAGACATAGAGTGCCGTCAGAAGGGCGTCCAGCTCAGTCTTCACAAACCGATCTTGGACGCCCTTCGCTGTGCCCGCAGACGATCAGCGAATTTCACATCAACGATCTAGTAGCACCAGAAAGCTCCCACTCCAGAGGGCCGCCAACCATCGATCCGACGCCGGTGAGAACACGCGATGAGAGCCCGCAAGCGTGGCCCGCAAGGAGGGGAGCCCACGAGCAAGCCGGGTGACGAGAGCCCACGAGCAAGCCGGGTGACGAGAGCCCGCGAGCAGAGCCTGCGAGAGACGGGCAAGCAAGTCGTGCCGGCACGGCCCGCGAAAGGCATGCGAGCACGCCAGGCAGGGACGACACACGGGCAAAGCGGGCGTGCACACCAGGCGAGGACGACCCACGGACAATGCCAGCGAGCACGCCAGGCGAGGACGACCCACGAGCAATGCGGGCGAGCAAGATCATGAGGTGGGCCGCGGTGTGTCGACGACGGCCGAATTTCGAACCCCTGCCGGGCGCTCGGGTTCTAGTGCTTGGCGCAACGCACCTGAGCATGGAGGGAGTGGTGACGGCCATCGTTTGATCCATTACGGGCTATGGTCGAGACCGTAGGAGAGGGAAACGATGGCCGCGCATTCATTGTGAGGCCCGGATCCCCGCCGCGAGGGCGTTTCACCGTGAGTGACCGCTACTTCGTCGCCGCTTTCCTGCCCTCCTCACGGACATGCCTCGCCTACGTCGCAAAAGGGCAGCTCCAAGCCTTCCTCCATCCGGCCCTCGTCTTGGACGTGAGAGGTCGCCGCCTTCCGTTACATCGTGGTCTGCTCATGATGCTGGAGATTCGTCACTGTTCGTAGCCCGCGTGCAGGAGATCATCTGGGGGTGGGGGGAGTTCAGTGGGGTCGGGTTCGGGGGCTGGTGGGGGCTGGAGGGCGAGGGTGTCGGGGGCCTTGCGGTACGACGTGGTTTGTTTGCGGAGGCGCCAGCCGCGTGGGGTTCGTTCGATGTAGCCTGCCGCTGCCAAGCCGCCCAAGGCGCTCAGTGCCACGTCCAAAGTCACGCCGGCCGCCACTGCGATCGAGGCCGGTCCGGCGCCGCCGCGGGCGGGGACGGCGTCCAGAACCTTCTTCGTGGGTTCGTTGAGACGGTCTCTCGGGACGGCGGGGGCGCGTACGTGCGGGGCGAGGTCGTCGCCCATCACGCCGACCAGGTCGATCATGTCCTCGGGTGAGGTGATGCAGACGGCCTTGCGTTCGCGGAGGAGCTTGTGGCAGCCCGCGGACATGGACGAGGTGATCGGGCCCGGGACCGCTCCTAGGTGCCGGTTGAGTGACAGGGCGTGGGTGGCCGTGTTGAGTGCGCCGCTGCGGATGGCGGCCTCGACCACCACCGTTCCTCTCGACAGGGCTGCTATCAGGCGGTTTCTGATGAGGAAGCGCGCCCTGGTCGGGTGGACGCCCGGTGGGCATTCGCTGATCACGACGCCCTGTTCCTTGATGGCGGCGAACAGCGTGTCGTGGTTGCTGGGATAGCAGACGTCCACGCCGCAGGCCAGGACCGCGACCGTCGGTGCACCGGCTGCCAGGGCTCCTCGGTGAGCGGCTCCGTCGACGCCGAAGGCTCCGCCGGACACGACGGTCCAGCCCGACTCGCCGAGTCCCACGCCGAACTCGGCCGCCGTGTGCGAGCCGTACGGGGTGGCGGCTCTGGCTCCCACGATGGAGACGGATTTGAGGCAGGAGAAGCGCAGGTCCGCGTTGCCGTGCGCCCACAGGGCCAGGGGACGGCTCGGGCCCAGCTGGTCCAGCTGGGTGGGCCATTCCGCATCGCCGGGGATGATCAGGCGGGCACCGGATCCGGTGCCCGCCGCCAGGTCGGCTGCCGGGTTGGCGGCTGCGAGGCGGGCGTACCAGGTGTGGAGGCGGGCGGTCAGGTCCGGTGGACGTTCCTGCTGGGCTTCCTGGGCCACGAACTCCGGCGGCAGAGCGCGGGAACGGATCGCCTTGACGGCTTGTGGGGCTCCGTATGCGGCGACGAGGCGGCCCATGATCACGTCGCCTACGTCGCAGGCTCGCATCAGCGCCGCCCTGGCCTCCGCCTCACTCAGGCCCCCACCGGCCCTCGGTCCGCACCCGGCACCCGTCCTGGGTCCGCTCTCCGGCCCGGCTCCGGCGTCTGTCCTGGCCTCTGCCCCCGTCCCGCCGGCCCCCGCGACAGTGCCTGTCCTGGCCCCCGTCCCTGGCCCGCCCGCCCCCGCGACAGTGCCTGTCCTGGCCTCTGCCCTCGTCTGGGCTGCGGTTCCCGGCCCGGCGGCAGTGTCCGTCCTGGATGCGGTGTCGGCTCCCATCCGGGCTGCGCTTCCGGTGACGGTTCGGGCCTCAGCAGCTGGCGGTGGTGCCTTGCTCGGACGTTCGGTGATGGGTGCCGGTGCCCGAGTGGCGAGGGGTGGGGGTGAGGACGGGTCGGGGTCCCACGGGCCGAGGGTGAAGAAGGCGTCCCGGACGTTCCGGTTCGACGGATACGAAGGTGTGAAGGGCGCCTCGCTGGAAGCGGGTGCGGGGGCGTCCGAGACGGGTGGAGCGACGTTCATGCTTGCCGTTGAGAAGGGGGTGCCCAGTCGTTCGATGCTGGGGGTCTCTGTCACCTGTGGGAAGGGGGCCGTCGGTGGGGTGGTGCCGCGCAGGGGGCGCCGGTGTGTGGGGGTAAGGGGCATGGGGTCGCTCCTTCAGGCAGGGATCGGGCGAGTGAGTCAGGAGTGGGTGCCGAGCCAGAAGCCCAGCGCGGTGTTGGTCTCGTCTTGGCCGGGGGCGTCTTTCGCGGCCAGATCGGCCAGGGTCCAGGCGACCCGGACCACGCGGTCCAAGCCGCGGGCGGTCAGGGTGCCGCTGTCGAGGCAGGCCGTCATGGGGCGCATGGCCTCGGCCGAAGGGCGGAAGTCGGCGTGCAGGACGGCGGACGGGATCTCGGCGTTGGAGCGCCACTGGGTGCCGGCCAGGCGGGCTGCGGCGCGTTCGCGGGCAGCGAGTACGCGCTCCGCCACCATCTTGCTGTCCTCCACGAACTGCCGATCGGCCAGAAGCTCCCGTCGCGACGACCGGGCGACCGTGACCTTCATGTCGATCCGGTCGAGCAGCGGGCCCGAGAGCCTGCCGATGTAGCGGCGTTTGACCGTCGGTGAGCACCGGCAGGTGTCGTTCTGGTCCTCGGCCTGCGCGCACGGGCACGGGTTGGCAGCCAGGATGAGCATGAACCTGGCGGGGAACGTCACCGAACCCACCGACCGCGACACCGTCACCCGCCCCGACTCCAGAGGCTGCCGCAGGGCATCGAGGACGCTGCGCTGGAACTCGGGCGCCTCATCGAGGAACAGCACGCCTCGGTGCGCCAGCGAGACCGCCCCGGGACGTACGGTCGTGCTGCCCCCGCCGATGATCGCCGCCGCCGTGGCCGTGTGATGCGGGCTGACGAAGGGCGGGCGGCACATCATGGGCGCGTTGGGCGGCAGGGTGCCCGCCACCGAGTGGATGGCGGTGACCTCCAGGGCATGGTCGAGCACCAGGTCGGGCAGGAGGGTCGGGAGGCGTTCGGCGAGCATGGTCTTGCCCGTGCCGGGCGGGCCGAGCATCCACAGGTTGTGGCCGCCCGCCGCGCACACCTCAAGGGCCCGGCGCGCGACCGGCTGGCCCACCACGTCGGCCAGGTCCACGTCGGGGGCGCCGGTGGTCTTAAGCGGCTCGGCGGAGTCCGGCTCTTGCTGCTCCTCGACCACCGGGCTGGGCGGCTCGCCCCCCTTACGCAGCCACTCCACGAGCTGGCGCAGGTCGCCGACCGGGATGACCTTCACATCAGGTACGAGGACGGCCTCCGCCGCGTTCGCCGCCGGGACCACGACCGTGACGTCGCCATGCCTGGCCGCCCCCAGGACGGAGGGGAGCACGCCGCGTACGCCTCTGATGCGCCCGTCGAGCCCCAGCTCCCCCAGGAAGAACGGCTCCGCGATGCGCTCGGCTGGGACCACGCCCGCCGCTCCGAGTATGGCCACGGCGATGGCCAGGTCGAACTGCGAACCGCGCTTGGGCAGGCTGGCCGGGAAGAGGCTGACGATGATGCGCGCGTCGGGCCAGGGGTAGTGGCTGTTGACCATGGCCGATCTGACCCGGTCGCGGGCCTCGCTCAGCGCGGTGTCGGGCAGGCCGATGAGGTGGATGCCGGCCAGGCCGTTGCCCACGTCGGCCTCCACCTCGACCGTGCGGCCCGCGACCCCCACCAGGGCCACACTCCGCGTACGGGCCACGGTCATCTACATCGCCCCCCGTACGTGCCGCAGGGAGAAGTCACCCGCGAACCGTTCGAGGGCGACCACGTCAACGCGCACCGACTCGTACGTACGGGGCTGACCGGACAGCCACTGGGCCGCCAGCATCCGCAGCCTGGCCAGCTTGACCCGGCTCACCGACTCGAGCGCCGAGCCGTGTGACCTGCTCGATCTGGTCTTGACCTCGGCGACGACGAGGGTGCGGCCGTCTTCGGCGATGATGTCGATCTCGCCGTGGCGGCAGCGCCAGTTGCGTTCGAGCACGCGCATGCCCTCGGACTCGAGGTAGGCCGCCGCCAGTTGCTCGCCGCGTCTGCCCAGCTCCTGCTTGCTCTCGGTGACCATCTGCCGGACTCCGTCCTGTCGGTGGATGCGGGGTGCGGCATGACTTTCGCGGATGCAGGCGGAATGGAATCAGCCGAACGGGATTCTGTGGATAGGCGGTCGGTGAGAAAGCAGCCTGTGGATGAGCGACCGGTGACAGAGACGACCGTGGGCAAACGGCCAGCAGTAGTGACGACTGTGGATGGGTGACCAGGCGGCGGCCGTCGATGACTGTTCCGGCCGTGAGTGTGGTCAGGAGAAGCGCCGGCCCTCGTCCCGCCGGTACGCCCACACGGCCGCCACCCCCATGCCCACCGTCCACACACCCAGCATGACCAGCGGCACCACCCCCGGCCGGGCACCGGCCACCGCCCACCAGATCAGCTCGGCCGCACCCCTGGTGGGCACGTACGGCGAGATGACCTGCACGAAGCCCGGCAGAGTCTGCGGCGGCAGCAACAACCCACCGAGAATCGCCATCGGGAAGAACAGCAGCTGCGACACCGCCATCGCCGCCTTGAACACCAGCACGAACCCGACGAACAACCCCATCATCATGAACGGCACGACACTCACCACCAGCGCGCCCAGCCCCAGCAGCAGCCTGCCCGGCGTGATCGTCGCCGCCGTGAACAGCGCCCCCATCACCAGTACGGGCACCACCGAGATCAGCATCACCGCCAGCGTCGACAGGACGCGCCCCGCGAACCGCGGCAGCGGCCCGGCGGGCAAGGTGCGCAGGTAGGGGTTCCACGGCTGCTCCCGATCCTGCGAGACCGCGGTGCCGAGCCCGGTCAGCGCCGACGACATGGCGCCGAACAACATCAGCGAACTCGTCGCCGTGGTCGCCGCCGCCGGGTCCTGACCCGTGTACGGCACCACGAACGCCACCATCGCGACGGCCGGGAAGAACGCGGCGGCGAGCAGGCCCACCGGGGTCCTGATCTGCTCGATGAGCAGGAAACGGGTGTGCGCGAGCACCAGGCTAGACATCAGCGGTCTCCTTGGAGGTGAGGGCGAGAAAGGCCTCTTCGAGCGTGGCCGGCCTGATCTCCAGCCCGGAGAACGCCACCCCACTCCGCACCAGCTCCACCACCAGCCGATCGGCATCGCTGACGACCAGATCGAAACGGCCATCCGCACGCCCGGAGGCGAGCACGCCGGTCAGCGCGGGCAGGTGGCCGGCGGTGAGCGAGACGCGCCACGTACCGACCATGCCGCGCACAGCCCGCATCGTGTCGTCGGCCAGCACGCGCCCCTCGCCGACGACCACGACCCGCTCGGCCAGCGCCTCGATCTCCTCCAGGTAGTGGCTGGTGAGCAGGACGGTGCCGCCGTCCTCGTGGAACGCCCTGATGCCGTCCCAGAGCGCCCGCCGGCCCTCGACGTCCAGCCCGGTCGTGGGCTCGTCCAGGAACACCAGCCGCGGCCTCCCCACGAACGCCAGCGCCACCCCCAGCCGCCGCCGCTGCCCGCCGGACAGGCCGCCGACCTGCCGCGTGGCCAGGTCGTCCAGCCCGCAGCGGCCGAGCAGCTCGGTCGTGGCGACGCTGTCGGGGAAGTGCGCGGCGACGAAGGAGACGATCTCCCCGACGCGCAACGATTCGGGGAGTCCGGTCTCCTGGGGCGTCACGCCGATGCCGCGCCGCACAAGAGGATCGCCCGGCGAGCCGCCGAACAACGTGACCGTGCCCGACGTCGGCCGGCGCAGGCCGGTGAAAAGGTTGATAAGAGTGGATTTGCCGGCGCCGTTCGGGCCGAGCAGCCCGACCAGCTCGCCTGCCCGGATGTCCAGGGAGACGCGGTCGAGCGCGCACACCTCGCCGTAACGGCGGGTGACGTCGATCGCCTGGGCGAGGACTGTCATGAGGATCTCCTGGTACGTACGGGAAGACGACGCTTCAGGGGACGGACGAGCGACCCCGGCGCTCGGCCCGGCATAGGCCGGCTCATCGCCGTCCCAGCCCGCCCACGAGGACGCCGCCGACGACCACATGCATCACGACCAGCACCGACATCGCGCCACCACCGACCGCACCGCCGAGCGGCCCGAGCAGGGACAGGACGAGGACGGCCAGCGCGACGACCGTCCAGACGCGGCCCGGCCTGGACGCGACCCGCTCCAGCACGGCGAGCAGCGCCCATCCCGCCAGCCCGATCGCCAGGCTCGCCACGACCACGGACACGGGCCCGACCTCCTGCACGCCGCCGCCCATGCGCACGGTCAGCGCGACCCCTGCCATGGGCACCGCCACCGCCCACACGACCAGCGCGGCCACAGCGGCACCGCAGACGGTGAGCGGCCTTCGAAGGGACTTGTCCATGACGTCACCTGTCCTCTTTGGGGGTGTTGATGGGGATTGAACTCCACCGGCCTGCCTGAGCCGGCCGGACGATCCGGAGAAGCCGCAGCCAACGATGACCCACGCCTCCAGCCCGTCACATCGGGCGCGAGGCCGCGGCGCCTCCTCCCCCAGTGGCCCGGGCCTCCGACTTTGGTAGGTGATGACCGGGAAGGGCCGCGGGCTAGCCTGGCTCGATGAGCGCGTTCCGACTCCGGTTCTCCCTCGCCGTCGCCGTCGTCCTCCTGGCGATGGGCGCGCTGACCGGCGTGACGTTGTGGAGCCTGGAGGGCGGGCCCACCTGGGGCACGGACGTGGCCATCGCGGTGGCGAGCCTGGCGGCGGCGGTGGCCCAGCTGTGGTGGCCGGTGCACGGCGCGCTCGCCGCGACCGTGCTGGCGACGCTGTCCCCGGTGGCGACGCCGGCGGCGACGATGGGCGCGTTGCAGGTGGCGCAGCGCAGGCGGTTCCCGGTGGCGGCGGGGGTGGCGGCCGCGGGCATGGTGGCTCACCTGATCCAGGGCTGGTGGCGGCCCAATTCGGGCATCTCGCTGTCCTGGTGGTTGCTGCTGATCTGCGCCTCGTACGGCGCGCTGCTCGGCTGGGGCGCGTGGGCCCGTTCGCGCCGCGCCCTGCTCATCTCCCTGCACGAACGCGCCCAGCGCGCCGAGGCGGAGCAGGGCAGGCGAGTGGCCGAGGCGCGGGCGGCCGAGCGCCGCCTGCTGGCCAGGGAGATGCACGACGTACTGGCGCACCGCCTGTCCCTGGTGGCCACGCACGCGGGCGCGCTGGAGTACCGCCCCGACTCCTCCCCCGAGCAGCTCGCGAGGGCGGCGGGGGTGGTGCGGGCGGGCGTGCACCAGGCGCTGGAGGAGCTGCGCAGCGTGATCAGCCTGCTGCATGAGCAGGACGACGAAGGTGACGAGCTGGAGCCGCCTCCCGGCCTGGCCGACGTGCCCACCCTGATCGCGGAGGCGCAAGGGGCGGGCCAGCCGCTACGGCTACGCGACAACGTGACCGGCGCCCCACCGCCCCCGATGGACAAGACCGCCTACCGGGTGGTCCAGGAGGCCCTCACCAACGCCCGCAAACACGCCCCCGGCCTGCCGGTCGAGATCCACCTGCAGGGCGGACCCGGCGACGATCTGCGCATCGAGATCAGCAACCCGCTGCCTCCTGCGGGCACGACCCCCACAGCGACGGGCAGCGGCCTCGGCCTGGTGGGGCTGACCGAGCGAGTACGCCTGGACGGCGGGCAGCTGGACCACGGCAAGAGGGACGGCGAGTTCCGCCTGGCAGCCCGGCTACCTTGGCCGGCGTCTTCGCCCCACGATGCCCCTGGGCCCGAGCGGCGGCCCCCGCTACCATGGCCCGGATGATCCGCGTGCTCCTGGTCGATGACGACGCCCTGGTCCGGGCGGGTCTGTCCATGATGCTCGACGGCGCCGCCAGCATCACGGTCGTGGCCGAGGCGGCCGACGGCCAGGAGGCGATCACCGCCACCGACGCCCACGCCCCCGACGTGGTCCTGATGGACCTGCGCATGCCGCGCGTCGACGGCATCACCGCCACCCGACGCCTGCGAGCGCGGCCGCGGCCGCCGGAGGTGATCGTGCTGACCACGTTCGACACCGACGAGAACGTCCTGCACGCCCTCCGCGCGGGCGCCGCGGGCTTCCTGCTCAAGGACACCTCGCCGCCGCGGATCGTGGAGGCGATCACGCGGGTGGCGGCGGGCGATCCGATCCTGTCACCGCGCATCACCCGGCGCCTGATGGAACGTACGGTCGCGCAGGCGGGCGCCTACGAGCGGGCCAGGGCCGCGCTGTCCGTGCTGACGCCCCGCGAGCACGAGGTGGCTCTGGCGATCGCCCAGGGTCGTACGAACGCCGACATCGCCACCGACCTGGCGATGGGCGTCACGACGGTGAAGGCCCACGTCTCCAGCATCCTGACCAAGCTCGACCTGGACAACCGCACCCAGATCGCCCTCCTCGCCCACGACGCCGGCCTCACGTGAGGCGGCGGGCTACCCCGAGAACCCCTCCTTGGGCATCTCCAGGTCCGCCTTGGCGAGCTCTTCGACGTTGACGTCCTTGAACGTCACCACGCGCACGTTCTTCACGAACCGCGCCGGCCGATACATGTCCCACACCCAGGCGTCCTGCATCTTCACGTCGAAGAAGACGTCGCCGTTCTCCGCGGTACGGACGTCGAGATCGACCGAGTTGGTCAGATAGAACCGCCGCTCAGTCTCCACCACGTATGTGAACAAACCGACGACATCTCGGTATTCGCGGTAAAGCTGCAGCTCCATCTCGGTTTCGTACTTTTCGAGATCCTCTGCGCTCATCGCGGTCCTCCTGTCGTACCGGTCCCCCGGTGCCGGTGTGCCTGCTCAGGCAACCCCGGCCCCCATTTCATTCTCACCCATCCCCCTCGCCACCGTGACGAAGGAGTAACGGTGATCGGGACACGGGCCGTGCGTTTCCAGCGCCAGCCGATGTCCCGGTGTGACGTACCCCTTGTGCTCGGCGAAGCCGTAATGCGGGTAGCGCTCGTCGAGCGCGACCATCAGGCGGTCTCGGGTCACCTTGGCCACGATCGACGCGGCCGCCACGCACGCGGCCACCTGGTCCCCCTTCCACACGGCCAGTGACGGCGCCGGCAGCCCGGGAACCGGGAAACCGTCCGTCAGGATGTACTCCGGGTCACAGGGCAACTGTGCGACAGCTCGCCGCATTCCTGAAACGTTGCACTTGTGCAGACCTTTGGCGTCGATCTCCCCAGGCGGGATGATCACTACGCCTACGTGGGCGACGCGCATGATCTGGTCGTAGAGGCGTTCGCGCACCGACGGGCTCAGCAGTTTCGAGTCGCCGAGCCCCGCGACCGGCTTGCGCAGGATGACGGCGGCGACCACCAGCGGGCCCGCGCACGCGCCACGGCCGGCCTCGTCGACGCCCGCGATGGGAGTGAGGCCGCGGCGGGCGAGCGCACGCTCATAGGCGTAGAGTCCGGAATCGCGCCGGACGACGCTCGGTCGAGGGCGGAACGCAACTGTCATGACACAGGCAGCGTACGCCCCATTCGCCGCAAACCGCGACCTGAAGCGAGAGGCTACTTGACCTTGTCGAAGGTCTCGGGACGGGAGAACAGATAGCCCCGTGACAGCGGCCAGTAACGCACCACGGCCTTGCCGATGACGTCGTCCTCCGAGATGAAGCCGCCCCCCGGCTCCTTGGCGTGGCCCCTGGAGTCGAACGAGGCGCTGCGGTGGTCGCCCATCAGCCACAGCTTGCCTGCGGGCACGGTGACGTCGAACTTGTCGCCGGAGGGGTAGTCGTCGGGGTAGAGGTAGGACTCCTCGTCGAGCGGGGTGCCGTTGACCGTGATGCGCCGCTGCTTGTCGCAGCACACCACCTTGTCGCCGCCGACGCCGATGACCCGCTTGATCGTGTCCTCGCCGTCCCATCCCTTGAACACCACGATGTCGCCGCGCTCAGGCTTGCCCGAGAGTTTGTTGACGAACACCCGGTCGTTGATCTGCAGGGTGTTCTCCATCGACTCCGACGGGATGTAGAACGAACCGATCACGAACGCCTGGAGCAGCAGCGCGATGCCGACCCCCAAGACGAGCAGCAGGACGGTCTCGCGGAACCCGCCCTTTTTCTTCTCTTTCGCCACGCCCTCCGCCTTCTTGGTGAAGGTCACCGACGCCTCCTCAGACGCCGACGAACCAGGACCAAGGGTACGGCGAGCCCGAAGCCGGCGACCACCGGCACAGAGCCGCCGAGCGCCTGCAGCGCGGGCTGTGCGAACGTCTCAGGGATGTCGATGGAGGAGAACCGGTCGAACGGCCAGACGATCACGAAGGCCCGCCCGATGACCTGGCTGACGGGGATGGACCCGCCCCCTGGATCGCCGGTGTGGGAGCGCGAGTCGAGCGAGAGGGACCGGTGGTCGCCCATCACCCACAGCCGTCCCTGCGGCACGGTGATGTCGAAGAACGTGTCGGACGGCACGTTGCCCGGATAGAGGTAGCTCTCCTCGTCGATCGGCGTGCCGTTGACCGTGATGCGGCCCTTGGAGTCGCAGCACTTCACGTGGTCGCCGCCGATGCCGATGACGCGCTTGATGTAGTCCTTCTCGCCGGGCACGAAACCGAAGGCGGTGCCCACCCACCGGAAGAAGCCCGCGACCGCGTTGGACGGCTCCTCCATCTGGAACTCGCCGTCCCAGGAGTCGACGCCGGAGAAGACCACCACGTCACCGCGCTCGATGTCACGAGTGTGGTAGACGAGCTTGTTGACCAGGACCCTGTCGTTCTTGAGCAGGGTGTTCTCCATCGACTCCGACGGAATGTAGAAGGCCTGGACCACAAACGTCTTGATGATCAGGGCCAGCACAAGGGCGACGACGATGAGAACGGGGAGCTCTTTCCAGAACGACCCCTTCTTCTCCTTTTTTTCACCCTTGGCCGGCTTGTGAGTCTCTTCGGCGACCACGTCCACCTCGTCCTCGACAGGGCGGCGCGCAGCGCCGTGCTCCTGGCTTTCGCTAGTCATCGCTGACGAGCCTAGATGATGACTAGGCCCGACAACCCTCGACCGACGTTACACCCACGCACGAGTCGCTCCACATAAAGGAAACGCCGCTGTAAAGCCGAAAGGCCCGCGCGTTAGCGCGGGCCATCGGAAAACGACGCTTACTTGGCGGCCGTCGTCTCACGCTTCTCGCGGATGCGGGCGGCCTTACCGCGAAGGTCACGCATGTAGTAGAGCTTGGCGCGGCGGACGTCACCACGGGTCACGAGGACGATCTTCTCGATGACCGGGCTGTGCACCGGGAAGGTGCGCTCGACGCCGACGCCGTAGCTGACCTTGCGGACCGTGAAGGTCTCGCGGGCGCCGCTGCCCTGCCTGCGCAGGACGAAGCCCTTGAAGACCTGGATCCGGGAACGGTTGCCTTCGACGACTCGGACGTGAACCTCGAGCGTGTCACCGGGGCGGAAGTCCGGCACGTCGCCGCGCAGGGTCGCCTTCTCGAGCTCCTGGATCTTCGTGTGCATGAGAGTCTATTCCTCAAAGTTTCGCGAGCACGCGGAGGTCCACCCGTCCGCACTCGGCACGAGCACGGCGGCGAAGTGGACGCGCTTGCTGTCTCCTGGGGTCCGGGGTCGCTCTTCCCGGGCACGCAACACCGACCGCTGATTGGTCGGCAGCGATTCAGTTTGCCATATCTTCCGGCTGGAGGCGAAACGACAGCTCTTCGAGCAGTTTGCGATCATGCTTGTCGAGCGTCGCGGGGTCGAGCGCCGCCGCCAGCTCCGGCCTGTTCCGTACAGTACGCCGGATCGCCTCGTCGCGCCGCCATCTGGCGACTTTTCCGTGGTGCCCGGACAGCAGCACGGCGGGCACCTCGTGCCCCCGCCACACCGGCGGCTTGGTGTAGACGGGCCCCTCGACGAGGTTCTGCATCGCCCCCGGCGCGAACGAGTCGTCCACCGCCGACTGCGCGTTGCCCAGCACGCCGGGCAGCAGCCTGCCGACGGCCTCCACCATGACCAGCACCGCCACCTCGCCGCCGGCCAGCACGTAGTCGCCGATGCTGACCTCGTCGACGCGCAGGCGGCCGGAGTACTCCTCCATGACCCGCGAGTCGATGCCCTCGTAGCGCCCGCAGGCGAACAGCAGCCACGGCTCCTGCGCCAGCTCCTGGGCCAGCTCCTGGGTGAACGGCCGGCCGCTCGGCGTCGGCACGACCATGCGCGGCGCGCCGCCCGCGATCACATCGTCGATGGCCTCGCCCCACACCTCGGGCTTCATCACCATGCCGGGACCGCCGCCGTACGGCGTGTCGTCCACGGTCTTGTGCACGTCGTGGGCCCAGTCGCGCAGCTGGTGGACGCGTACGTCGAGGGTGCCGCGCTCGCGCGCCTTGCCGATCAGCGAGACGTCGAGCGGCGCGAAGTACTCGGGGAAGATGGAGATGATGTCGAGCCGCATCACAGCAGCCCTTCCGGCGGATCGACGACCAGCCGTCCCGTCTCCAGGTCGACCTCGGGCACCAGCGCCTTGACGAACGGGATCATCGCGTCGTCCTGGCCCTTCCTGCGGACGACGAGGAGGTCCTGGCCGTGGTGCAGCACGTCCTCCACCTCGCCCACGGGCTCGCCCGCGACGGTATGCACGGCCAGCCCGATGAGCTGGTGGTCGTGGAACTCGTCGGGGTCGTCGGGCGGCGTCACGTCGGCCGAGTCGATGACCAGCATGGTGCCCCGCAGCTCTTCGGCGGCGTCGCGGTCGTGGACCCCTTCGAACGCCACCAGCAGCACGCCCTTGTGCCACCGGCGTCCTTCGATCACCAGGGGGCCCCGGTCCGCGGGGTCGGTGGCGATGGGGGTGCCGGGGACGAAGCGCAGCTCGGGATCGTCGGTGCGCACCTCCACGGTCACGTCACCGCGTACCCCGTGCGGGCGGCCTATCCGGCCGACGACCAGCTGCACGTGAACCTGCTCTCTCTTCTCAACGCAAGCGCCCCCATCGGTACGAAGCCGATGAGGGCGCGCAAACCTGACGCTAACGGACTGCTTCGTGCAGATCGAGCAGATCGACCCGTACGTACTTCCCGTCGGCCAGGGCGTTCACGACCGTGCGCAGCGCCTTGGCGGTGCGCCCGCCGCGTCCGATGACCTTGCCCAGGTCCTCGGGGTGCACCCGGACCTCCAGGACGCGCCCGCTGCGAATGCGGCGTGCGCGGACCCGGACATCGTCAGGATGTTCGACGATGCCCTTCACGAGGTGCTCGAGAGCCTCCTCGAGCACGTCAGGCCTCGCCCTCGGTCTGGGTCTCGGCGGGGGCCTCGGCCTCGTCCTTCTTCTTGGCCTTCTTCGGCGTGGTGGCGGCCGTGCCGGTGTCGCCACCGGACAGCGCCTCCTTGGCCGCGGCCTCGTAGAGGGCGTGACGGTCAGGCTTGGGCTCGGCGACCTTCATCGGCTCAGGGGCGGGCTCGCCCTTGAACTTCTGCCAGTCGCCGGTGAGCTTGAGCAGCTTGAGAACCGGCTCGGTCGGCTGCGCGCCGACACCCAGCCAGTAGGCCGCACGCTCGGCGTTGACCTCGATGCGCGAAGGGTTTTCCTTCGGGTGGTACAGGCCGATCTCTTCGATCGCCCGGCCGTCACGCTTGGTGCGGCTGTCGGCGACGACGATGCGGTATTGAGCGTTGCGGATCATGCCGAGCCGCTTGAGCTTGATCTTGACTGCCACGGGTGTGGTCTCTCCTGCATTCGCACGTGGGTGAACGGCGCCTCGCCGAGTGGGGCACGACGCGACGACGCTCCAGGGACAAACGTGTCCGGCGGGAGATGAGAGGGCACCCACCTGGTCACGGTGTTCCAACATGTCATTGTGCCAGATCTACGGCACTGCTCACGACCCGTCACCAAACCCCACCGCAAAGATCCCCCAACCCCTCCCTAAAGCCCCGCAGGCGTCAGCGAGCAAGCGCTCCCAAGGCCGGCAACGAAAGGCAAAAGCCGGCCCCGCCCAGTGGGCGGGCGAAGGCCAGTGGGCGGGTGAAGGCCAGTGGGCGGGTGAAGGCCAGTGGGCGGGTGAAGGCCAGTCGGCGGGTAAAGGCCGAAAGCAGGTTCCGCCCCGCAACCCGGCCGAAAGGCAGAAGCCGAGGATGGGGAACCGGTGACCGCCCGCCCTCCGACCCCCAGTGGGGCTGGAGGACCGATCCCCGTCCGGGAGGCCGGACGGGGGCCGGTGGGTCAGACGTCCGGGTCTGACCCCGTTACTTCTGGCCGGGGAGGCGGAGTTTGGAGGGGTCGAAGCCCGGGGGGAGCTCGACGCCCGGCGGGAGCTTGCCGCCGAGGTTGCCGAGGACGCCGCCGCCCTTCGGGGCCGGCTCGGCCGGTGCGCCGTCGGCGGAGCCGCCCTTGCCCAGCGCGGCCTTGCGCGGGTCGCCGCTGACGCGCCGCCCCTTCTTGGCCTTCTTCTGCTGCTTGGACGCCTTGCCCTTGCCGCCCGGCATGCCGGGGATGCCCATGCCGCCCGCCATCCGCTTCATCATCTTCTGGGCCTCGAAGAAGCGGGTGACGAGGTTGCTCACGGCGCTCACGCTCACGCCGGAGCCGTTGGCGATGCGGGCGCGGCGGGAGCCGTTGATGATCTTCGGGTCCTGCCGCTCGGCGGGCGTCATCGAGCGGATGATGGCCGCGATGCGGTCGAGGTCGCGATCGTCGATGGAGTTGATCTGGTCGCGCATCTGCCCCATGCCGGGCATCATCCCGAGCAGGTTCTTGATGGGCCCCATCTTCTGGACCATCTGCATCTGCTCGAGGAAGTCCTCGAGGGTGAAGTTCTCGCCCGAGGTGAGCTTGCCCGCCATCTTGGCGGCCTGCTCCTCGTCGAACGTCTTCTGGGCCTGCTCGATCAGGGTGAGGATGTCACCCATGTCGAGGATGCGCGAGGCCATGCGGTCGGGGTGGAAGGCGTCGAAGTCTTCCAGCTTCTCACCCGTGGAGGCGAACATGATCGGCCGGCCGGTGATGTGCCGCACCGACAGGGCCGCGCCACCGCGCGCGTCGCCGTCGAGCTTGGTCAGCACCACGCCGTCGAAGCCGACGCCCTCCATGAACGCCTGCGCCGTGACCACGGCGTCCTGGCCGATCATGGCGTCGACCACGAACAGGACCTCGTCGGGCGAGACCGCGTCGCGGATGTCGGCGGCCTGCTTCATCATCTCCTGGTCGATGCCCAGGCGACCGGCGGTGTCGATGACGACGATGTCGTGGTTGAGCCGCCTGGCCTCGTCGATGGACCTGCGGGCCACCTCGATGGGGTCGCCCACGCCGTTGCCCGGCTCGGGCGCGTAGACGGCGACCTGCGCGCGCTCGCCCATGACCTGGAGCTGCTGGACGGCGTTGGGCCGCTGCAGGTCGGCGGCGACAAGCATGGGCGCGTGGCCCTGCTCGCGCAGCCATTTGGCCAGCTTGCCCGCCAGCGTCGTCTTACCGGCACCCTGGAGGCCCGCCAGCATGATGACGGTCGGGGGCGTCTTGGCGAAGCGCAGCCTGCGGGTCTCGCCACCGAGGATCCCGATCAGCTCGTCATTGACGATCTTGACGACCTGCTGCGCCGGGTTCAGCGCCTGGGAGACCTCGGAACCGCGGGCACGCTCCTTGACCTGGGCGACGAACGCCTTGACCACCGGCAGCGCGACATCGGCCTCGAGCAGGGCGATGCGGATCTCGCGGGTGGTGGCGTCGATGTCGGCATCGGACAGCCGCCCTTTGGATCGGAGGGAGGAGAAGACCGATGTCAGCCGGTCGGAAAGCGTCTCGAACACGTGGTTGGCCAGTCCTCGAAGCGAATGTACGTCTAAGACTCCAGCCTAGCCGCTCCGCTAGCCGCCAAAGCCTGGCACGGCCATCCGAACCGTCAGCGCGTGCTCGACGAGCTGGATCAGCGTGTTCTTGACGGAGTCTTTGGAGCGGGCGTCGAGCCGCACCATGGGGATGTGCGGCGCCAGGGTGAGCGCGTCGCGCACCTCGGCGTCGCTGTGCGGATATTGGCCGTCCCACCCGTTCACGCCGACCACGAACGGGAGCTGGGCCTCCTCGAAGTAGTCGATGGCGGGGAAGCTGTCGGCGAGCCTGCGGGTGTCGACCAGCACGACCGCGCCGATGGCGCCCCGCACCAGGTCGTCCCACATGAACCAGAACCGGTGCTGCCCGGGCGTGCCGAACAGGTACAGGATCAGGTCGCGGTCGAGAGACACGCGGCCGAAGTCCATGGCGACGGTCGTGGTCGTCTTCAGCGGCGTCATGCCGAGGTCGTCGATACCGGCGGAGGCGTCGGTCATGACGGCCTCCGTGGTCAGCGGCATGATCTCCGACACCGCGCCGACGAACGTCGTCTTGCCCACCCCGAAGCCCCCGGCGACCACGATCTTCGTCGAGGTCAGACCGGGGCTAGAGCCTGCGAAGTCCACTGAGCACCCTTTCCAGCAGGTTGACGTCCGGTCGACCCGCCTCGAGCTGCGGCTGATGCACCCGAACCAGGCCCTCCGCCGCCATGTCCGCGATCAGAACACGCACCACGCCGAGCGGGATCCGCAACAGCGCCGACACCTCGGCCACCGATCTGACCTGCAGGCAGAGCTGGCTGATCGCCTTGTACTCGGGCGTGATGTGGGAGAACTCCCGGTGCTCGGCGGTCGCCGACGACACCAGGGCCTCCATCGCCAGCTTGACCCGCGGCGCCGTCCGTCCACCGGTCACGGCGTAGGGGCGGACGGGCGA
>NZ_JBFAQB010000030.1:0-86682 GCF_040676995.1 Nonomuraea sp. NPDC049419
CACGTCCTGACCTGGTCCAGATTCCGGCAAACGCACCAAACCCGTGCTCTGATCAGCCACTACCGCCGACGAGGCGACCCGTTACCACGCGATCTCCGGATGTAGTACTGGAGAGGTCTGCTTGAAGGTCGCGGACGTACCGCAGATAGCGTTCTGATTTGAGCGATCCAGCGAGGCCGATAGCTTCCAAGGCGACGGTGGCGGCCTGCGATGGGTCGCCCATGTGCACATACAGCCGTGACCGTGCGGGCCCTTGATACCGCCGGGCGGTGTGGTGGGCAGGTAGGTCCTGTCCATGTCGAGCTTGTCGAACAGGCGCCGTTCGAACTCCGCCGACACGGTGTGCTTGGTGTACCTCTCGATGATCAGGCCGAGGAGGAAGTAGTTGGTGTTGGAGTAGTTGAACTGGGCGCCGGGCTCTCCCGTACGCTTCAGGTCGCTGGTCTGTTTCACCATCTCCAGCGGCGTGTGGTAGGTCATGTCGAAGACGTCCGCGGCCGGCAGGTTGGGGATGCCGGAGGTGTGCTGCAGCAGCTGCTGGAGGGTGATCTGGTCGGCCAGCTTCACCAGGTCCTGTTCGACGACGATGGGCAGCAGGTCGCTCAGCTTGTCGTCCAGGGTGAGCTTCTTCTCCTTGACCAGCTGGAGGATCACAGCACCGGTCATGAGCTTGGTCTGGGAGCCGATCCGGTAGCGGGCGCTGGGCGGGATCTTGCCGCCCTTGTCGTCCAGCAGGCGGGTGCCGCCCGTACCCTGGGCGGCCCGCTTGCCGTCGATGTGGACGGCGCCGATCGCGCCCACGATCTTGGAGCTGGCGGCCAGCTCGGTGAGCGCTTTCTGTACGTCACCGAACTCGGGACGATCCGTGCCGGTGGCGGCGGTGGCGGGTGCTGTGGTGCCGAGCGTCAGCATCGCGCATGCCACACCGGCCAGGCCGGCCGCTTTCGCCCGCTTCACGATGAGCGTTCCCTTCTGTTGAGACGCACCGCCATGGAGTGGTCATATCGGTCTCGGCGCGTGGTGGCTTCTAGTCCTGGCGACGTTTCCCGGCCGTTTCCGCCGCCGCGGCCTGCAGATCTCGCGCAGCCCGCGGCGGCGTCTGAGAGCGTGTGTTCGGCGGATCACCTGCGAAGGCGGGCGCGGGTGCAGGATGGGGTCCGAAGCCCACGAAGGGGACTGTAAAACTGACTGGACACACCCGAGCGCCGCCGTGCTCATGAAGGCGAAGGGGCGTCAGAGAAGCAACTCGTGTCCGAGCGAGAGATCTTCGTCGTCGATGACGTTGCGCTTGATCCATGTGGAGAAGAGGACCCCGTCGGCCGTGCACGTGTTGTAGAACGCGTTGGTCGTCAGAGTGTGTTCGGTGGTGTGCTTCTTCGGGTTGTGGCCCCAGTCGGTGAGGAAGAAGTTGTAGTGAAGGCCGGACTGGTTGAGGCGTGCGATCGATGCCTTGGTGCTGGCTGCCCAGTCGTCGATGAACGCGTGGGTCTCGGTTGATGTGCGGTTCAGTGCGGCGCCGAAGCGGGTGAGGGTGTCGTCGTAGAGCGTGTTGGCGTGCAGGTACTTGATATCGCGCGCAGCCTCGTCGGAGCGGTGAAGGAGCGCGTCCTCGTAGAGGTCGGTGCCGACGTCGAAGCCCAGGGTTCTTGCGCTGTCGGCTTTCCAGGTCGTGTCCACGATCTCGCGCCAGCGCTCGGTGACGGTTCCGACGCCGTCCGAGAGGCAGTAGAGCTTCGAGTCTGTGTAGTGGTCGGCGATCTGCGGGGCGTAGAAGGCGGAGGCCCATGCGCCGGCGCTTTCGCCGGAGACGAGAACCTTGTCGGCTTCCGGGAAGTTGGCGTAGACCCAGTCGAGTACGGCCGTTACGTTGTTGCGCCCGTTGTGGTGGACCTTGATGATCGTGCCGTTGTGGGAGTAGGTGTTGATGGTGTCACCGACGTGCAAGTCCCCGGTGCTGTAGGGGACGAAGACGAAGTTCCAGTCACGGAAAGCGTTGGTGGTGTCGCGGCGGTTGGCCATTCCGGCGAGCGCGGCGGGGAACAGCCGGGTCAGCGAGTTGAAGTAGAACATCTGCAGATCTCGCGTGTAGCCGCGCACGAGGCCGAGGAGCGTGATCGGATGGGCGGCGGTTTCACCGTCCCAGCAGGCTCCGCCACCGGAGAAGTGGATCACGAGGTTGCTGGACGTGCCGCGCCGGACGAACATCGCGTACGCGGAGCCGTCGGCGCTCACGGTTGTCTTCCCCAGGTCGACGGTGTGCCATTTGGTGTCCGTGACCTCGTTGAGGCTGGCCACGTGGCTCGGGCGGCCGAAGTAGATGAAGTACACGTAGAGGAGCCCCAGAACGAGTACGGCACCGATCGTGGCCGCGGTCGCCGCCGGGTTCGTGTAGAGGCCGAGGGCGACCGCGGCGCAGATGACTGCGGCGACGGCCCACTTTGCTGCTTTCATGCGTTTACTGCCTGTCCGTGTCGTGGGGTGCGTGCTCGGTGATATTCGGCAGAAGGTCAGTCGAAGAGGGTGAGGTCGATGGACTGGGCGAGGGCGGCGTAGCCGGCGTCATTACCGTGGAGGTTGTCGCCCATGTGCAGGTCGTCGCAGATGCGGCTGGGGTCGGCGGGGTCGCGCCAGACGGCGTCGAAGTCGAGGACGGCCTCGAAGGCGCCGCTGGTGCGGATCCACGTGTTGATCTGCTCGCGGGCCTTGTCGCCTTCGGGGCTGTACATGTCGGAGCCGCCGTAGGGGGCGATGGTCGCGGCGTACACCTTCGCGCCGTGGGCGTGGGCGCGGGCTGCTGCCTGGAGGTAGGCGGCGATGATGTCGTCAACGCCGACGGGCTCGCCGGGGAACATGGCGAGGAAGGCGGCGTTCTCCTCGGTGCGCGGGGCGTAGGAGAAGACGAGGTCGCCGCCGACGGCGATCACGACATGGGCCAGGCCCGGGGTGGCCAGGATGTCACGGTCGAAGCGGGCGAGGGCGCCCGTGCCGATGCCGTGGGTGAGCAGGCGATTGCCGCCGATGCCCTGACTGACCACGCACCGGGTCGGGCTGTTGTGGGTGTGCAGGCGTGCGGCGAGCAGGTCGGTCCAGCGCCGGTCGGTGCCGGGTCTGGAGCCGATGCCGTCGACGCGGGAGTCGCCGAGCACGGCGATGGCCCGGGTGGGGGTCTCGGGCTGGACTTCCACGGCCGTGAGCAGGGCCTGCGCCGCAAGAGGCGTGGCGTCGCCGGGCAGTGCGGCGTGTTCGGTGGTGTTGCCGGGCGTGAGCCAGCCGAGGGTGTGGAAGGTGCCGTGGCAGGTGGCGGTGTCAACGCGGCCGGGCAGGTAGAGGCTGATGGCCAGCTGCGCCAGGTCGTCCACGGCCAGGTCGACGGGGTCGCTCAGGGCCGGGGCGCCGGCCGGCACGGTGATGGCCGGCTGGCCGCCGAAGGTCAGGGCCTGGCTGCTGCCGTCCTGGATCGCGCCCTCGCTGTCGGTGGAGAGAGCGACGCGGGCGGCGCCGACGGTCAGGGGCGCGGTGCCGTATTCGTTGCTGAGGCGGATGCGCAGGCGCCGGCCGCCGCCGCTGATGCGAACGAGCTGGCGCAGGGTGGCGTCGGCGAAGGGCTCCAGTGAGCTGACGGAGTTGTCCGGGGCCTGCGGCGAAGCACCCCAGGTACGCACCCACGCGGGGGCGTGAGGGGCGGCGGTATAGAGGGTGGTGTTCATGGTCGTTTCCCTTCGCTGGACGGTTGCATGGAGGTGTTCGAAGGCCGCCTGTGACAGGTGAGTTCGGCTGCCGGGGTTGATGTCTTGGGGTGCAGCAGTCGTCGTGTCCGAGTCGGGCGGGCCCGCGGGGAACGGTGCGCTGCCGCCGCCGGAATAGATCAGCCGATGTCCACGGCACAGGACTCGCGAGGACAGCCGAGTTAACTTCACTCGCACTCTTACTATACCGAGATTACTTTTAACATCAAGGTAGAAAGAGTCCGAGGGTATGATGGGGGGATGGTAAACGCAGAGCCCCTAGGGCGGCGTGAGCGCAAGAAGGCGGCGACGCGGGCGACGATCCTGGAAGCGGCGACGGCGCTGTTCCTGGAGCGGGGTTTCGATGCGGTGACGGTGCGTGAGATCGCGGATCAGGCCGACGTGACCCCCAAGACGGTCTTCACGCACTTCCCGCACAAGGAAGCGCTCGTCTTCGCGGACGAGAAGGAGCGGCACGACCGGTTGGTGGCCGCCGTCCGGGACCGCCGCCGGGGTGTTTCGGTCTCTGACGCGCTCAAAGCGCACTACTTGGCGGAGATCGCCGCGCTGAGGACGGAGCCGCAAAGCCGGATCCTCGCGCTGATGGAGGGCACGCCGGCGCTGATCGACTACGCGGAGAAGATGTGGCTGCGTCACGAGGATGCGCTGATCGCCACGCTCACCGAGGAGTTCGGTCTCGCCGAGCCGAGTGAGGAGATCCGCTTCTACGTGCGCTTCGCGCTGCAGATCCAGCTCATGGCGGTTCGCGAACCTGATCCGGAGGCGTTCGTCGAGGCCGGTTTCCGGTTCCTCGACCAGGGCTGGGCCCACTACGGCAAGGGCGGGCGCTAGTTCAGCCTGTACCGGCACTTCCGTGTGCCGCTGCACTGTCGGGTGCCCTGCGTGGTGCAGAGTGCTCGGTTGCGGCGCTGCCCTGTTCTCAGGGCGGCGCCGCAGCCTGTGCGCAGGGGATGCCGTGGGCTCTACCGGTTTGTGGCGCCGAACCAGCGTGCGGCCGCGTTCTCGAACCCCGCAGGGGCCGGGGCGTGTTCGGGGGCCCAGGCCACGACGCCGTCCGGGCGCACGAGCAGGGCGGTGAAGCCGAGGCTGTTGCGCACCGGGCCGGTGGCGTACCGGATGCGGCCCTGCCACTGCTGCGCCGTGGGGCGCAGTGCCTGATCGGCGGTGAAGTCCAGCACGACGCCGTGGCCTGTCTGCAGGAGCTCACCGAGCCGGGTGCCGTCCTCGAAGCAGAAGTCCGGGGCGCTGCTGCCGACCAGCGGGTGGCTTTCGCCCAGGTCGTAGTGGTGGAACAGGCCGGAGGTGCGGCGGTAGACGTGCGTGGTGCCGTCGGTGGTGCGCATCAGGTCGTGGACCAGCCGGCGCAGGGCAGGGGCGTTGGGTCCCGGGGCCATGGTCGCCACCTGGGCGCGGGACCAGTCCAGGATGGCGGCGCCGATGGGGTGGCGTTCGGTGGTGTAGGTGTCGAGGAGGCCCTCGGGCGCGGTGCCGTGCAGGGTGGCGGCGAGCTTCCAGCCGAGGTTCATGGCGTCGCCGATACCGAGGTTGAGGCCCTGGCCGCCCAGCGGTGAGTGGATGTGGGCGGCGTCGCCGGCGAGCAGGACGCGGCCGTTGCGGTAGGTCGTCACCTGCATGGCGCGGTCGGTGAAGCTGGAGGCGAGGTGCACTTCGTCCAGGGTTACGTCGGTGCCGGAGACGCGGCGCAGCACGCTCTGCAGGTGTTCGCGGGTCAGCGGCTTGGAGCGGTCGAAGGTGCCGCCGTCGAAGTCCATCATGCCCAGGTGCCCTTCGAGGGGCGTGCGCAGGAACATGCCGGTCTCGGTCAGGTTGAAGCCCATGGGCAGCCGGTCGGGGTCGGCGAAGGTGACCTTGGCGACGTAGCCGGTGAACAGGGGGTCGGTGCCGACGAAGTCGAACCCGGCCAGCCGGCGCACCGCGCTGCGGCCGCCGTCGCAGCCCACCAGGTACTGCGCCTGATACTGGTGCCCGCCCGCGGTGACGACGACGCTCTCGTCGTCCTGGCTCACCGCAGTGACCGGGGCATCCCGGACGATCTCCACACCGAGTACGGAAGCCTGCTCGGCCAGCACGGTAGTGACCGCGTCCAGGCTCGTCATGAAACCTTCCATCGCGGGGCTGGGCAGCCGGTAGGGCAGGACGGCGGTGTCGACATCGGCCGCGTCCAGCGTCATGCCCGCGAAGTGGCTCAGTTCCCGCGGATCGGGCGCCTCGACCGCTTCCGGTTCCGCGCCGACCTTGTACGGATCGGCGCCGGACGCCTTCATGACCGCTTGGAGCAGGCCGCGCCGGTAGAACGTCTCGGCGGATCCGGCGTTCAGGCCCCGCAGCCCCAGCGGAAGCTCCTTCAGCGGCGGGTGCGGGTCCTGGTCCCGCTCGAGGACGAGGACGGAACAGCCGACCAGGGCCAGCTCGTTGGCGGTGAACAGCCCGACCGGGCCGGCCCCCGCGACGATGACGTCATGCATGGGAGGTGTCCTTTCTCAAAGCCCTGGCTGGGACTGCCCGGCCAGGGCGTCAGCGCAGACGGGTGAGGCCGTCGAGGATGACGGCGATGCCCGTGAGGAACTGCTCGCGGTCGTCGTGATCCCTCATCTGGCCGACGATGGCGTGCATGAACGGATAGTTCTCGGGCGCGAGTTCCTGCCAGCCCGCTGAAGCCGCGCTCAAGTACTCCTCGCGGTCGGCATCGCCGTGGATGCCGGAGGTGTCCCCTTCGATGCGGACGTTCTGGCTGACCGCGCCGAGGATGTAGTCCCTGAGCGTGGAGGCCGCGTCGAACCAGCGCTCCTGTGGCACACCGAGTGCCTGCACCTGCCGGCCGATGCGCTCGAAGATGCCGACCGTGACCGGCCCGACAGGGTTGCGGACGATCTGCAGGGTCAGCCGCGTGGCCAGCCACGGGTGAGCGGTGATCGCATCGAACAGGGCCAGGGCGGCCACGCGGATCTCCTCGGCCGGTGTGGACGCCGCGGGAGCGGGCGCCGCGGCCAGCGCCGCCGTCACCACCGTCTCGGTCGCCGCGTCCAGCAGATCGTCCCGCTTGCCCACGTGGTACGCGATCGCCCCCGCCCCCGTCGACAGGCGCTCACTGAGGGCCCGCACGGTCAACGCACCCTCGCCGCCCCCGTCGAGCAACTCGATGGCGGCGGCGATGATCTGATCCCTGGAAAGCACCTGATTACGCCGCCCTGGGCGGCGGGTTGGCGTTGTCATGCCTCCATGGTGACACATTTAGCGCACTGTGCCAATTTGGTGCGACGTACCACAGTGGTGTAGCGTCCTATTTTGGCACGCCGCACCAAATGGAGTGCGCGGCTGCATCGATCCAGTTCCAGGGAGTCGTCATGAAAACTGTCACGATCGTCGGCGCCGGGCTCGGCGGCCTCACCCTGGCCCGCGTCCTGCATGTGCACGGCATACCGGCCGAGGTCTACGAAGCCGAAGCCTCGCCTGATGCGCGGGCGCAGGGCGGCATGCTCGACATCCACGACTACAACGGCCAGCTGGCCATCGAAGCCGCCGGCCTGCAGGACGCCTTCCGCGCCATCGTGCTGGAGGGTCGCCAGGCGATGCGGGTGCTGAGCCCGGACGGAGCCGTGCTGTTCGAGAAGGCCGACGACGGGCAGGGCGGCAGGCCCGAAGTCCAGCGCGCGGACCTGCGGCGGATGCTGCTCGACGCACTCCCCGCTGGCACGGTGAGCTGGGGCGCCAAGGTCACCGGTGCCCGCAGCCTCGGCGAGGGCCGCCACGAGGTCACCTTCGCCGACGGCCGCACGCTCGTCACCGACCTGCTCGTCGGCGCAGACGGCGCCTGGTCGAAGATCCGCCCGCTGCTGTCGGCGGCGACACCGGCGTACGCCGGCACGTCGTTCGTCGAGACCTACCTGTACGAGGCCGACACGCGGCACCCGGGCGCCGCGAAGGCGGTCGGCGGCGGCTCGATGTTCGTCCCTGCACCCGACCGTGAGATCACCGCGCACCGCGAACGCGGCGACACCCTGCACGCCTACATATCCCTCACCAGGCCGCTGGACTGGTTCGACCAGATCGACTTCACCGAGCCCGCCGCGGCCGCCGCCCACATCGCCGCCGAGTTTGACGGCTGGGCCCCAGAGATCACCGCACTGATCACCGACAGCGACACCCCGCCGGTCCTGCGCCCGCACTTCGCCCTGCCCGACGGGCACCGCTGGCAGCGCACGCCAGGGGTGACCCTGATCGGCGACGCCGCGCACCTGCAGGCCCCCAACGGCGAGGGGGCCAACTGGGCCATGTGCGACGGCGCCGAACTCGCCGGCGCCCTCGCCGCTCACCCCGACGACTTCGAAGCCGGCCTCGAAGCCTACGAACAGGCCCTGTTCACCCGCATGAGCCAGGCCGACGACGTGATGAACCAGCACCTCGAGGAGACCTTCGGCGATGACATCCCGGAAACCCTGCGGGAGCTGATGCCCGAACGCCAGCAGGACAACTGAGCAGGACCAGGCTGATGGGGCCGCATCTTCGGCACCGACGTGGCGCTGACCGGCGTCGGGCTCGCCTCCAGTCTCACCGAGCGGTGGCGACGGTGAGCCCGAGGCCGATCAGCGCGATGCCGCCCGCACCGCCGATCATCGACAGGCGCCGGTCACAGCCGGCGAACCAGGCGCGGGCCGCCGAGGCGCCGACGGCTACCAGAACCTCGACCGCCGGATTCCAGTGATCGTTTTGGAAAGGATCAGCACGCCCGCGAGAACCTGAACGCCGGAGGACGTGAGCTGCAGGCGAGAAGCCGCGCCGTGCTCTATGACCGCAGCGGTTCGGGGTAGCGGTAGACCCAGAGGCCTCGCGCGCCGTCGGCGATGGCGTTGGCGGCGCTCGGCTTCTGATGGCCGCCGCCCTTGGCTCCCTTGCTGATGCGCAGGCGCTCGAAGCCGTCGAATCGGTACATCTTGCCCACGCGACACACCTTCCCCCTTGTACGTCTTGCATTCTTGTATGACAATATTCCGCGTCTAACAAGTGAGCTTGACGAGAGGTGCGCTGCCGCATGCGAACACCCGACTGGCCCCTGACGGCGACCCGCTGGACGCAACTGACGCTGGCCGAGGACGACCCGGCGCACCTCGACGTCGACTTCTGGACCTCGGTCATGCGGGACAGCAGGTCGAACGCGGTCTGCGTCAGCGCGGGCGGCTACATCGCCTACTATCCGACCCGCATCCCGTACCACCACCGCAGCACCTTCATGGGCGACACCGACCCGTTCGGCGCGCTCGTGGAGGCGGCCAGGGGGCTCGGCATGCACGTCATGGCCAGGGTGGACCCCCACGCCGTGCACGCCGACGCGGCCACGGCCCATCCCGAGTGGCTGGCGTGCGACCAGGAGGGGGCGCCGATCGAGCACTGGTCACATCCCGGCATCTGGCTGACCTGCGCCTTCACCGGCTACCACCGCGAGTTCGTCACCGAGGTGGCCAGGGAGATCGTGCGCGAGTACGACGTGGACGCGATCTTCGCCAACCGGTGGGAGGGCTACTACGGCATCTCCTACAGCGAGGCCGCGCGGCGCTCGTTCCGCGACGACACGGGGTTCGAGCTGCCGAAGCGCGAGCACGACACGACCGACCCGGCGTGGACCGCGTACGTGGCCTGGCGACGGCGCCGGCTCAGCGAGCTGGTCTCGATCTGGGACGCGGCGGTCAAGGACCTGCGGCCGCACGCCCGCTTCATCCCCAACCTGGGCGCCTTCGCCGCCCGCGACCTGGAGCCCGAGCTGGTCAAGCGGGTCTACCCGCTGTTCGTGGTGGACAAGCAGGGACGCTCGGGCATCGAGGCGCCGTGGGCGGCCGGCCGGGTGGCCAAGCGCAGCAGAGGCCTGTTCCCCGACCGGCCGGTCGGGCTCATCACCTCGGTCGGGCCCGAGTACCACCAGCACCGGTGGAAGGACTCGGTGGCCCCGCCGGAGGAGGTCCGGACGTGGATCGTGGACGGGTTCGCGCAAGGCGCGTTCCCCTGGTTCACCAAGTTCAACGCCACCGTCTCCGACCCGCGCTGGGTGCCGGCCGTGGTGGACGCGTTCGGGCTGCACGCGAAGCTGGAGCCGGTGCTGGCGCCGATGCCGGTCACGGCCGAGGTGGCGCTGGTCGACCCGAGCAGGGCGGGGCGGATCAGGAGCGGGGCGGCGCACTCCTTCCCCGACGAGGACGGCTTCTACCAGGCCCTGGTCGAGGCGCGGATCCCGTTCGACCTGCTGGCCGACCAGGTGCTGTCGGCCGAGCGGCTGCGGCCGTACAAGGTGCTGGTGCTGGCCAACGCCGAGCAGCTCAGCGACGAGCAGTGCGCGGCCGTCCGCGACTACGTGGCCGCCGGCGGCGGCCTGGTCGCCGCGCACCAGTCCTCCCTGTACGACGAGCACGGCGAGCCCCGGGCCAACTTCGGCCTGGCCGACGTCTTCGGCGCGGACCTGGTCAGCCCGCTCAGAGGCCCGATCAAGAACAACTACATCGCCCTGACCGGCGAGCACCCGGTCAGCGGCGGCTTCGGCCCGGCCAGGCGGATCATCGGCGGCACCCGGCTGCTCGGCGTCGAGGCCAGGCCGGGCACGCAGGTGCCGTTCCGGTTCGTGCCGGACTTTCCCGATCTGCCGATGGAGGAGCTGTACGCCAGGAAGGACCCCGACGCCCCGGCTGTGATCACCAGAGAGGGGCCTGGCCGGGTGGTCTACATCCCGTTCGATCTCGGGGCGATCTTCTGGGAGACGCTCCAGGCCGATCACGGCCGGCTGATCGCCAACGCGGTGCGCTGGGCGCTCGGCGGCGAGCCCGAGGCCACCGTACGCGGGCCTGGGCTGGTCGACCTGGCCGTGCGCCGCGACGAGCACAGTCTCGCGGTCACCGTGGTCAACCTGACCAACCCCATGGCGATGCGCGGCGCCATCAGGGAGACCATCCCGCTGCCGCCGCAGACGGTCTCCGTCGCGCTGCCGCCGGACGCGGCGGGGGCCACGGCCCGGCTGCTGGTGGACGGGAGCGAGGTCCCCGTCGCCGTCCGCGACGGCCGGGCCGAGGTGGAGCTGACCGGTGCCGGGCTCATCGAGGTCGTGCACCTGACCTGGGAGCCGAGGTGAGCCGGGTCTGGTGGCGCGAGCCGTTCCGGATGTTCCAGACCAACCTCCGCGAGGTGGACGCCGGGCTGGACGTCGAGCGGGTGCTGGACCGGCTGGAGGAGTTCGGCGCGAACGCCTGGCTGATCAGCGTCGGCGGCATCCTGTCGAACTATCCGACCGGCCTGGACTTCCAGACGCGCAACCCGCACCTGGCCGAGCGCCCGTCCGGCGACCTGATCGGCGACGCGGTGGCGGCGGCCCGGCGCAGGGGCGTGCGCGTGCTGGCCAGGATGGACTTCTCCAAGATCGACCACCGGCGGGCCGAGCGGCATCCCGAGTGGTGCTTCGTCTCGCCCGCCGGCGAGCGGCAGGTCTACAACGGCCTCACCAGCGTGTGCCCGAGCGGCGACTACTACCAGGTCAAGCTGTTCGAGGTGATCGGGGAGGTGCTCGACCGCTACGAGATCGACGGCTTCTTCCTCAACTGGATGTCGTTCAACGAAGTGGACTACAGCCGCAGATACTGGGGTGTCTGCCACTGCCTGGCCTGCGCTCGCCGCTACGACGGTGAGCTGCCGGAACGGGCGGACGCCCGGTGGCGCGCGTTCGCGCGTGCGACGCTGGACGACCTGCACGCCAGGATCCGGGCCGAGATCGCCGGGCGCAGGCCCGAGGCGGCGCTCATCCTGGGCGAGCACGCCGACATCGTCTTCCACGAGGCGAACAACGCCGTCGGCCGGCCACTCTGGCACCACAGGACCAGCGAGCACGTCAGCGCCGCCAAGGCGTATCGGCCCGAGGTGCCGGTGCTGGTCAACTCGGTGGGGTTCGTGGACATGCCGTACCGGATGGCGGGGGAGGAGCCTCACCATTTCGCCCAGTATCTGCTGCAGGCGATCTCGCGGGGGGCGATCCCGTCCACGTACATCATGGGGACGCCGGACGACAGCCCGTACGAGTGCCTGGAGATCGCCGGCGAGCTGACCCGGTTCCACCGCGACCACGCCGAGGTCTACCGGGACCTGGTCTCCGAGGCGCGCACGCTGCTGGTCCGCCCCGAAGGGGAGCGGGCCGAGTTCCAGGGGCTCTACCTGGCGCTGCTGGAGCGGCACGTGCCCTTCGACGTGCTGCCCGAGGAGAAGCTGGCGGCGAGCGACCTGTCCAGGTACGAGCTGGTCGTGCTGCCCGACGCCGGCGCGCTGAGCCGTCCCGGCGTGCTGGACGCGTACGCCGAGGCGGGCGGCACCGTGCTGGCGACCGGGTCGAGCGACGCCGGGCTCGCCTGCCTGCCCGTCGCCCGCCGGCTGGCCGCGTACACGACGGAGGAGTCCGTCCGCTCGCTGCACCTGCGCGGTGACCGCGGGATGGTGCCGGTGATCGGTGCCTTCCACGTGGTCGAGCCCGCGCCGGGAGCGGAGACGGGCCTGCCCGCGCTCTCCAGGGCCAGGTACGGCCCGCCGGAGAAGTGTCACGGCCATCTGGAGACCGGCCATCCCGGCTGGCTGAGCGCCCCCTACGGCCGGGGGAGGGGCGTGCTGATGCCGTGGACGGTCGGGCGCGGTTACCGGGAGACCGGGCTGAGCGCCCATCGCGACCTGTTCGCCGACCGCCTGCCCGCCGGCCTCGCCGTCGGGACGGGGCTGCCCGAGCAGGCGGAGATCGTGCCCGCCCGCGCCGGGGACCTCCGGGTGATCCATCTGCTGAACCGCTCAGGCGACGCCGACCAGCGCTTCCGCCGCCCGCTGCCGATCGCGGAATCGTGGCTCGACCTGCCCTGGCCGGGCGAGTGGGAGGCGCACGCGCTGCGCGCGGACCGCCCTCTGGAGGTGGACGGCGGCCGGGTGCGGCTGCCGGAGATCGGCCTCTTCGAAGTCGTGAAATTGTCAAACAAGTATTCATGACCTATTGACGGTCTCGTTAGACAAATGAACACTGGACCATCACCGGGGTAGCCGGTCCCCTGTGAGAACGACGGGAGAACAACGTGATGAGCGGACTAGATCGGCGGGGGTTTCTGAAGCTGGCGGCGGCCGGGGCACTGGGGGCCGGCCTGACGGCGTGCGGCGCCGGCGACTCGGGCGGCGGTGACGGCACCACGCTGCGGTACGCGTGGTGGGGCAACAACGTCCGGCAGCAGAACTACACGAAGGCACTCAAGGAGTTCATGGCCAAGAACCCGGGCATCCAGGTCGAACCGGAGTTCGCCGACTACACCGCCTTCCAGGAGCGCATGACCACTCAGATGGCCGCCCGCGACGTGGCCGACATCTTCTGGATCGCCTCGGCGCAGGTCATGACGTACCACAAGAGCAACATCTACCGGCGCCTCGACGAGGTGCCCAGCGTCGACCTGGCCGACTACTCCAAGGAGGAGCTGGAGTCGTTCAAGCTGGGCGGGCAGCTCAACACCATGCCGTTCGGCATCTTCGTCCCCGTCTTCCGCTACAACGAGACGTTCGCCGAGGAGGACGGCGTCAAGCTGCCGCCGGCCGACGCCGACTGGGACGCCTGGTCGGAGTTCCTCATCGACTACTCCAAGGACAACCCGAAGCAGCGCAAGGGCATGCCGTACGAGGCCGACGCCGACATGGTGTTCGAGGCCTGGCTGCGCCAGCGCGGCGAACTGCTCTGGAGCGAGGACGGCAGGCCCGGCTTCACCGCCGACAGCGTCCGGGCCTGGTTCGACTGGTGGGACAAGATGCAGAAGGCCGGCGCGGTGCTGACGCTGAGCGAGCAGGAGGGCATGGGCCCCGACTGGGCCCTGGTCGGCAAGAAGGTGCTGGCCAAGGTCGGCAACTCCAACCACATCATCGACGACGCCAAGATGTTCCCCGACTACTCCTTCAAGCTGCGCAGCGTTCCCGTGGCCAAGGACGCGCAGGCCGGGCACCCGTTCCTGTACTACCCCCGGATGGCCATCTACCAGGGCATCGACGACGACAAGCTGGAGGCCGCGGGCAAGCTCATCAGCTACAACACCAACGACCCCGCGATGATCAAGACCGTCGGCCTCACCATGGGCGCGCCGGTCAACCCCAAGGTCTTCGAGCAGACGCTGGCCGCTGCGCAGGGCGACGACAAGGAGTCGCTCGACGCCGTACAGGTCAGCCGCAAGGCCGAGCGCCGCCCCCGCTTCGAGGCGCCCCCCGGCACCAGCACCTGGCGCACCGCCATGGCCAGGCCCGCCGAGGAAATCTCACTCGGCCGCCTGAGCACCGCCGACGGCGCCAAACGACTGCTCGACGAGATCTCGGCCGGCATCGCCCGCGCCAAGTAGGAACACCCATGTCGAAGCTCCATCGTCAGGGCGGCGCCGCACACGTCTTCCTGATCCCCTGGTGGCTGGGCCTCGTCCTGGTCACGGCCGTACCTCTGATCGCCTCCCTCTACCTGGCCTTCACCGACTACAACATCCTCAGCTCGCCGAAGTTCAACGGCCTGGAGAACTTCGAGCGCATGTTCCAGGACGACTACTTCTGGGCCGCCGTCCGCGTGACCGCGGTCTACGTCGTCGTCTCCATCCCGCTGCAACTCGGCTTCGCGCTGCTGCTCGCCCTGATCCTCGACCGCGGCCTGCGCGGCCTGGCCTTCTACCGCAGCGCCTTCTACCTGCCCTCGCTGCTCGGCACCAGCGTCGCCGTGGCCATCCTGTGGCGGCAGATCTTCGGCGACAACGGCCTGGTCGACCGGGCGCTGTCAGTCTTCGGCCTCGAACTCGGGAGCTGGCTGCAGAACCCCAGCCTGTCGCTGTCCACCCTGATCGTGCTGAACGTCTGGACCTTCGGCTCACCCATGGTGATCTTCCTGGCCGGACTGCGCCAGATTCCCGAGGAGCTGTACGAGGCCGTCAAGGTGGACGGCGCCGGAATCGTGCGCCAGTTCACCGCGGTCACGATCCCCTTGCTCACCCCGATCATCTTCTTCAACCTGATCCTGCAGACGATCGGCGCGTTCCAGACCTTCACCCAGGCCCACGTCGTCAGCGGCGGCACCGGAGGCCCCGCCAACTCGACGCTGTTCTACACGCTCTACATCTACCAGCAGGGATTCACGAACTTCGACATGGGCTACGCCTCCGCGCTGGCCTGGGTGCTGATGGCGGCCATCGGCCTGGTGACCGCCGTGCACTTCGTCCTGTCGAGGTACTGGGTCTTCTACGGAGACGACTGATGACGACCGCGACGACCTCGCTCGACTCCTCGCGCGCCCGCACCACGGCGGTCCTGCGCCGGCGCGGGCGCCGGGACCTGCTCAAGCACCTCGGCCTGGGCGTCTTCGTGCTGCTGATGCTCTATCCGCTGATCTGGATGATCGTCAGCTCGCTCAAGCCCGACCACCTCATCCTGACCGAGCCGGGGCTCATCCCCAGCGAGGTCACCTTCGACAACTTCGTCGAGGGCTGGAACGCGCTCAACCGGCCGTTCACCGTCTTCTTCCTCAACTCGCTGCTGGTCACCGTCGGCTCGATCATCGGCAACCTGTTCTCCTGCTCCCTGACCGCGTACGCGCTGGCCCGGCTGGAGTTCAGGATGCGTGGGGTCTATCTGGCCATCACGCTGCTGTCGGTGATGCTGCCGATGCACGTGCTGGTGATCCCGCAGTACATCTTCTTCTCGCAGCTCGACCTGGTGAACACCTACTATCCGCTGCTCATCCCGAAGTTCCTGGCCACCGACGCGTTCTTCATCTACCTGATGGTCCAGTTCATCAGGACGATCCCGCGTGACCTGGACCGCGCGGCCTGGATCGACGGCTCGGGCCCGTTCCGCACCTTCTGGTACGTGGTCCTCCCGCTGATGCGGCCCGCCCTGGTCACCACCACGATCTTCACCTTCATCTGGACCTGGAACGACTTCTTCGTCCCGCTGATCTATCTCACCTCGCCGAAGATGTTCACGGTGCCGGTGGCGCTGAACTCCATGGTCGACTCCGAGACGCAGGGCGGTGTGGGCATGTTGTTCGCGATGTCGCTGGTGTCGCTGCTGCCGGTGCTCATCTTCTTCGCCATCGCCCAGAAACAGCTCATCCGCGGCATCGCCACCACGGGGCTCAAATGAGAATCATCATCACCGGCGACCACGACGAGCTCGCCCGCCGCCGCATCCGCAGGGCGGCCGGTGCCGCGCACGTCGAGTTCGCCGCCGACCCGGGCGACGGCATCGAGCTGGCCGACGCCGTCGTCGGGAAGGTGCCCGAGCCGCTGCTGGCCAAGGCGGGCCGGCTGCGCTGGGTGCACAGCCCGGCGGCGGGCGTGGACGGCGTCCTGTCCGAGGGGCTGCTGGCGAGCGACGTCACGCTCACCTCCGCCACCGGCAACGGCGCGATCCCGCTGGCCGAGCACGCGATGCTGCTGCTCCTCATGCTCGACAGGGACGTGCCGCGCTGGCTGCGCGCCCAGTCCGAGCGCCGCTGGGAGCGCTACACGCACGGCGAGCTGGCCGGCAAGACCATCGGCCTGTACGGGCTGGGCCACGCGGGGCTCGACCTGGCCGCCAAGGCGAAGGCGTTCCACATGCGGGTGCTGGGCGTGCGCAGGAAGGACGCCCCCGCGCCCGGCGTGGACGAGCTGCTCGGCCAGGACGAGTTCCCGCGCTTGCTGGCCGAGTCGGACTACGTGGTGGTCACCGCGCCGCTCACCCCCGTCACCGCGGGACGGTTCGGCCGGGCGGAGTTCGCCGCGATGAAGCCCACGGCCTGCTTCGTCTGCGTCTCACGCGGCGGCATCGCCGACGACGACGCCCTGCTGGACGCGCTGCGCCGGGGTGAGATCGCCGGCGCGGGCCTGGACGCCCACGGCGTGGAGCCGCTGCCGCCGGCCAGCCCGTTCTGGTCGCTGCCGAACGTCATCGTCACCCCGCACAACGGCGCCACCACCCGCGAGACCGCGGGCCGCGGCCTGGACATCCTGCTGGACAACCTGGGCCGTTTCGTCAGGGGCGAGCCGCTGCGCAACGTCGTCGACAAGGCCGCCGGCTACTGAGGTTCTGAGTATACTTGTCTGACGATTTTGCCTTTTCTGGGAGGAGTTCCATGGACGGTAAGGCCAGCTTTCCTCTCGGACCATCATCACTGACGGAAGCGCTCTACGAGTCGGTCCGCAAGCGCATCGTCAACGGCGACATCGCCCCGGGGGAGAAGCTCACCGAGATCCGGATCGCCAACGAGTACAGCGTCGCACGCCCCACCGCAAAGGCCTGCCTCGAACGGCTGACCGCGCTCGGGCTGCTGCGCCGTACCACGCACAAGACCGCCGTCGTCCCCAAGCTGGACGAGGCGGAGATCCGTGACCTCTACTTCAGCCGCGAGACCGTCGAACGGGCGGCGGTCGTGGCGCTGGCCCGCGCCGGCACGGTGCCGCCCGAGGCGGTGCGCGCCCAGGCGGCGATGAGGGCGGCGGCCGGCGACGCGGCCCAGCACGGCTCCGACCAGGGATCCCATGCCGGGGCGTTCGCCACTCAGGTCGAGGCCGACATCGCCTTCCACTCCGCGCTGGTGGCCGCCGTCGGCAGCCGCCGCCTGGCGCGGATGCACGAGGTCATCCTCGGCGAGGTGCACCTGACCATGGGCCAGTTCCAGGCCCACCGCACCACGGACCCGATGAACGTGGCGCACGAGCACGACGACATCCTCAAGGCCATCGGCGACGGCGATCCCGAGCGGGCGCAGCAGTGCCTGGCCCACCATCTCGACCAGGCCCAGGGGCGGCTGCTCGGCCAGCTGCGCCGCGAACGATCGGAAGAGGCCCACACGTGACCAGGTGGAGCGTCAACTGTTCCCTCCTCTACACGGATCTGCCGCTGCTGGAGCGGCCCGCCGCGGCGGCGGCCGACGGGTTCACCGCCGTCGAGTTCTGGTGGCCGTGGCCGGTGGCGGTGCCGGACGACCGTGAGGTGGACGCGTTCGTCGCCGCGGTCGAGAACGCGGGCGTGCGGCTCACCGGGCTCAACTTCTTCGCCGGCGACATGCCGGGCGGTGACCGCGGCGTCGTGTCGTGGCCGGGCCGCTCGCGCGAGCTGCTCGACAACATCCCCGTGGTCGCCGCGATCGGCGAGCGGCTCGGCTGCCGCGCGTTCAACGCCCTCTACGGCAACCGGATCGACGGCGCCGGCGCCGCCGAGCAGGACGAGCTGGCCGCCGAGCTGCTGACCGCCTGCGCCAGGGGCGTCTCGGGCACGGTGCTGCTTGAGCCGGTCAGCGGCGCGCCGCGCTACCCGCTGCTGACGGCCGCCGACGCCGTGGCCGTGCTCGACCGGCTGGCCGACGTGCCCAACCTCGGGCTGCTCGCCGACTTCTACCACCTGGCCGTCAACGGCGACGACGTGGCCGCCGTCATCGACCGGCACGCCGCGCGCATCGCCCACGTGCAGATCGCCGACGCCCCTGGCCGCGGTGCGCCCGGCTCGGGTGAGCTGCCGCTGCGGCAGTGGATCGACGACGTGTACGCCGCCGGATATGACGGATATATCGGCCTGGAATACCGCGCGGAAGGGCCCGGCGCCTTCGCCTGGCTGCCCCGCGAGCAACGCGCCGCCGACCCGGCCCCCGGCACGCGGCCATGAACGCGACCCCGCACACGGCCCGCGACGCCACCCTGAACGCGACCCGCGACGCCGTACCTGACACGGAAGGATCTTTCACGTGAGCGCCATCGCCTTCATCGGCCTCGGCATCATGGGCTCGCCCATGGCCGTCCACCTGGTCAAGGCCGGGCATGCCGTGGCCGGGTACAACCGGTCGCCGGACAAGGCGAAGCCGCTGGCGGAGGCCGGCGGGCGGGTGGCCGGGTCGGTCGCCGACGCCGTGACGGGCGCCGAGGTCGTCGCGCTCATGGTGCCCGACTCGCCCGACGTCCAGGACGTGCTGACCGGCGACGACGGCGTGTTCGCGCACGCCGCCCCCGGCACGCTGATCATCGACTTCTCCTCCATCCGCCCCGACGTCACCCGCGAGCTGGCCGAGGAGGCGGACCGCAGGGGCCTGCGCTACCTCGACGCCCCCGTCTCCGGCGGCGAGGCCGGCGCCAGGAACGCCGCCCTGTCGATCATGGTCGGCGGCGCGGCCGCCGACTTCGAGGCCGCGCGGCCGATCTTCGAGGCGGTCGGCAAGACCGTCGTCCACGTCGGGCCGAGCGGCTCCGGCCAGACGGTCAAGGCCGCCAACCAGCTCATCGTGGCGGCCAACATCGAGGCGCTGGCCGAGGCCGTGGTGTTCCTGCGGGCGTACGGGGTGGACCTGGAGGCCGCGATGGACGTGCTCGGCGGCGGCCTGGCCGGCTCCGCCGTACTGACGCAGAAGCGGGCCAACATGACCGGGCACTCCTTCGAACCCGGCTTCCGCATCGCGCTGCACCACAAGGACATGGGCATCGTCACCTCTGCGGCCCGCGAGGCCGGCGTGGTGCTGCCGCTCGGGGCGCTCGTAGCCCAGCTCGTGGCCTCCGCGAACGCGAGCGGCGACGGCGGGCTCGACCACTCGGCGCTGCTGCGCGGCGTGGAGCGCCTCTCCGGCACCGCGTAGCTGAAGCTCCCGGCATGGGGAGCTCCATGGCCGACACCGTAAGCGACAAGGGCGCACGCCTTCTGGCCACTTAGGGGGATTGTGCCCGTAGTCGTGGGCCATGTTCTCTTTGCGATCATGGCCCACGTACGCGGCAGCCGTCACCTTCCTGACCCTGGTTCCGGCGGCCGACCCGCATGGTGGCGGAAGCGTCACCGATGACGTCGGGCAGGTGATCTCTTCGGCGTTCACTTACACCAGCGTCTACCCGGAAGTGGCGCGAGCCGCCGCCGAATCAACGGCAGCGCTCATCGACACCGCACCAGACAGCATCCATGTGGCCCGGTTGATCACATTGCCTGCTCGGAGCAGTCACACCGCTACTAGCTGTTCTTGAAACACATCTGGCACACCTCGGGGATGCAAAAGATCTTGCCAGGGCGGTCCTGCTGGTGGGGGATCCGTATGCTGGGCGGGCTGCCCACCGCGGCCGCAGAGATAGCCGACCGTGCGGGGCTTGAGCGGTCCATCCTATCCCCGAGGGGTGCCGTCTCCCGCAGAAGGGACGGCGGCGGGAAGCCGCATCAGCCAGGGCAGAACGGCTTCAAGCTCTTGATCGAATCGTGTATGTCTCGATCAGCAGTGACGGCGCGGGAAAGCAGCCGGTGCCCGCGCTGCTGCGGAAGGCGCTCACGCAGGCGCACGCCGACGGCAGCCCATGACCGACTGACAAGGCCCGCGGGGCGCGGCCGAGGAGCGGGCTCGTCGGTCATGACCATGTGCCGTGAGCGGCTGGCACCCCTTCCCAAGTGGATGGCACTCAAGCTCGATGCCTCACGTCACCCGCCTGACAGGCTCGGAATGCGGGCGCTTCAGCGCCTTGATCCGCGGCTGTCGGCCGCTCTCTTTCACGTGCACGCAACTCGACGTTGTCGCCGGAGGTTTCATGGAAGTCGGTCTGTTCTATGCCCATCAGCTGCCGGACACCTCCCCGGCCGACGGGTTCGACTGGGATATGCAGGTGGTTCGATGGGCCGAGGAGTACGGGCTGAATGAGGCCTGGTTCTCCGAGCACTTCACCGAGGGCTACGAGCGCTGGTCCTCTCCCGAGCTGCACATCGCCGCGGCCGCCCAGCAGACCTCCCGGCTCAAGCTCGGCACCGCCGCCAACCTGCTGCCCTACCACAACCCCATCGCGCTGGCCTACCGGCTCATGGCCCTGGACCACATCACCCGCGGCCGGCTGATGGTCGGCTTCGGCGCCGGCGCCTACCCCACCGACGCCCAGCTGTTCGGCACCGAACTGCCCGCCCAGAACCACGCGATGCTGGAAGAGGCTCAGGACCTCATCCGCCGCATCTGGGCTAACACCGGCGAGCCGCTCACCCTCACCGGCAAGTACTACAACCTCGACATCCCGCCCCTGGACAACCCGCTGCTGCTGGGCAACCACTGGCGCCCCTACCAGGACGGCGGCCCTCGCATCGCCTGCGCCGGGTTCTCCCCCCGCTCCTCCTCCATCCGCCAGGGCGGCGCCCGCGGCGACATCCCGCTCAGCATCGCCATGACCGACGAATACCTGGCCGGGCACTGGGAGGTGTACGCCGAGGGCGCCCGCAGCGCTGGCCGCACCCCCGACCGCACCGACTGGCGGGTGGTCCGGGACGTCATCGTCGCCGACACCGACGAAGAGGCCTTCGCCCTGGCCACCTCCACCCCGCTGCGCCGCCAGCAGGAGGAATGGGTCATCCCGCACAACATCCGCGCCATGGGACTCCCCGACGGCATCAAGCCGGAAGACGTCACCGTCGACCTCCTGGCCCAGTACATGTGGATCGTCGGCTCGGTCGACACTGTCGTCGAACGGCTGGCCACCGAGTACGAACGCTGCGGCGGGTGGGGCACCCTGCTGGTCTACAACTACGACTTCCACAGCCAGCCCGACGCCTTCCGCCGCCACCTGCAGCTCCTCGGCACGGAAGTCGCCCCCCGGCTCACCGAACGCGTCAAGCACCTCAACCCCACCACCTGAACAGCCTTCGGGCATCAGCAGCCGTCGCTCGGGACGGCTCACGAGAAGGCCGCGGCCGGCCCCTGCTGGATCGTTCGGGCAGGGACCTGCCGCCAGGCCGGTTTCACCGCAGCAGCGATGCGGGCAGCGGACCGTCGTGTGGTCTCGTGCCGCCTGCTCCGACCCCCCAGCTGTGCACCCCTGGACACGTCCGGCCGGCCCTCAACGACGAGGTCGCCGAACCGCCGGAGTCCTGAACGAAAGGAACGACGCCGATGACGGTCACCCTGGACAAGAGGGTCGAGGACTTCGTCGCGAAGCCCCGGCAGCTCTTCATCGACGGCCGGTGGGTGGACGCCGCCTCCGGCAAGACCTTCACCACCCCCGACCCGGCCACCGGCGAGACACTGGCCCGCATCGCCGAGGCCGACGCCGAGGACGTCGAACGCGCGGTGAAGGCCGCCCGGCGAGCCTTCGAAGGCCCGTGGTCGCGACTGACTCCGTCCGAGCGTGGCAGGATGATCTGGCGGATCGGTGACCTCATCCTGGAGCACCTTGAGGAGCTCGCCCAGCTGGAGTCGCTGGACAACGGCAAGCCGCTGGCCGTGGCCAGGTTCGCCGACGTGCCACTGGCCGCCGACCTGTTCCACTACATGGCGGGCTGGGCCACCAAGATCGAGGGCAACACGATCTCGATCTCCGCACCGACCGCGCCCGGCGCCGCGTTCCACGCCTACACGCTCCGGGAGCCGGTCGGCGTGGTCGCCCAGATCATCCCGTGGAACTTCCCGCTGCTGATGGCGGCCTGGAAGCTCGGTCCCGCGCTGGCGACCGGCAACACGGTGATCCTCAAGCCGGCCGAGCAGACGCCGCTGTCGGCGTTGCGGCTGGCCGAGCTGATCGCCGAGGCGGGCATCCCGGATGGCGTGGTCAACGTGCTGCCCGGCTACGAGGAGACGGCCGGGGCCGCGCTCGCCGCGCACCCCGGCGTGGACAAGGTGGCCTTCACCGGCTCCACCGAGGTCGGCAAGCTCATCGTGCGGGCCGCGGCCGGCAACCTGAAGAAGGTGACCCTGGAGCTCGGTGGCAAGAGTCCCAACATCGTCTTCGACGACGCCGACCCGGCGCTCGCCATCGAGGGCGCGGCCAACGCGATCTTCTTCAACCACGGCCAGTGCTGCGTGGCGGGCTCGCGCCTGTTCGTCCATCAGAGCAGGTTCGACGAGGTGATCGAGGGCGTGGCCGGCATCGCCCGCAGCATCAAGCTCGGCCGGGGCCTGGAGCCGGACACCCAGATGGGGCCGCTGGTCTCCGACGAGCAGCTGCGCCGGGTGACCGGCTTGCTCGACTCCGGCCGGGACGAGGGCGCGCGAGCGGTGGCCGGCGGTGCGCGGCATGGCGAGCGAGGCTACTTCGTCGAGCCCACCGTGCTCACCGACATCCGCCCCGACATGAGGGTCGTCCGCGAGGAGATCTTCGGCCCGGTCGTGGTGGCCTCGCCATTCTCCGACCTGGACGAGATCGCCGCCCAGGCCAACGACACCCCGTACGGGCTGGGCGCCGGCATCTGGACGCGCGACATCTCCAAGGCGCACGCGCTCGCGAGCAAGATCCGGGCGGGTACGGTGTGGATCAACTGCTACAACGTCTTCGACGCCGCTCTGCCGTTCGGCGGCTACAAGCAGTCCGGCTGGGGCCGGGAGATGGGTCACGAGGCGCTGGAGGCCTACACCGAGGTCAAGTCGGTCTGCACCCAGCTCCAGTGACTGTGGGTCATCGAGCAGGTTGAAGGGCGGGCGCCCGGCGCCCGCCCTTACCCATGCCGGCGACGGCCACGACCCAACGCCCGCGTGAGCGCCCCGCCCGTGAGTGCGATGCCGGCGGTGGCGGCCGGCAGTCCCCGCTCGCTGGCCAGCATCAAGGGCACCATGGCCTCGGCGGCGTAGAAGGCAAGGCGCCGGTGGTCAGCCCGAGCAGCGCCACGACGGCGGGCAGGCCGGCCGTCGCCCTCAAGGTGGCCCTGGGTAACAGGCGGGGCAGTGCCGCGGCGAGCACGATCAGTCCTTCGGAACGAGCGGCCCGGCACCGCTGCCGTACTGCGTCAGGACCGCACCGACGGCGGTCAGCGCGGCCCAACCGGCCTCGCGATGCAGGCCTGGGGCGGCGATGACCTGCCCGCCGGAGACAGGGTGGCCGGCCAGGCCGCGCAGCAGAGCCAGTGCCGCCACGGTGATCAGCGCCGGCACGGACAGGAACACCCATCGCCAGCCGACCGTGTCCACGATGACGCCGGCGATGATCGGGCCGGCCAGCGAGGGCAGCACTCAGGCGGTGGCGAGCGAGGAGAAGATCCTCGGGCGGTGCTCCTCCGGATACACCTTGGCCACCACGACGTACACGGCCACGCCGACCAGGGCGCCGCCGAAGCCCCGCACCACCCGGCCCGCAATCAGCACCTCCATCGAGGTCGCCGGAGCCCCGCGAGGAGCAGGCCCGTGACGAAGCCGGTCGTCCCGGCCCACAAGGGCGCCTGCGGCCCGCGATCTTTCGCATCGCCTTGGTGCCGAGTGGGGAGCGCCGTCCAGGAACCGCAGCGCGGCTGTCGCTGCACGAGCATCGCATGGCGCGCCGGTTCAATCCGTGCCGCTGCCGCGCAGGGAGTATCACGGCATCGGCCAGAGCGGCACGTCCGGTGCGGTGAGCCCGGGTGACGCCTTCCTCGCACTACCCCGATTGGAGAGGCGTGGACGACACGACTTCGCACAGCGCGCCATCGCTCGAGAGACAGCAGGACGGCCGCGAGCACCTGCAAGGCCATCTCGGCACCGGTGGCCTGATCTTCACCGCCCTCGCCTTCAACGCCCCGCTGACCGTCATGGCGGCGACCGTCCCCATCGTCATCAACGGCGGCATCGGAGCCGGCACGCCCGTAGTCTACTTAACGATCATGGCGCTGGTTCTCGTCTTCGCCGTGGGCCTGGTGGCCATGGCCCGATACATGGAGAAACCGGGCGCCTTCTACACCTACATCATCGCGGGACTGGGCCGCACCGTCGGGCTCGGCGGCGGCTTCCTCGCCATCCTGACCTACCTGGGGCTCGGCGCCTCGACCTACGTGGTCGCCGGTTTCTCCGAGCAGAGCCTCCTGCACAACAACCTGGGCGGTCCCAACATCCCGTGGTGGGTGATCGTGCTCGTCCAGTGGGCCGTGATCAGCTGGTTGAGCCTGCGTAACATCGACATCTCGGTACGCGTCCTCGGCGTCGCCCTGGCGGTCGAAGTCCTCATCGTCGCCGTCTGGAGCCTCGCCGTCGTGGTCAACGGCGGCCCGGAAGGCCGGTCGCTCGACCTGGACGGGCAACTGGCGACCGGCTCCCTCGGCTTCGCCCTGCTGATGGGGCTGTCCTGCCTGGGCGGGTTCGAGTCCATCCAGGTGTACCGCGACGAGACCCGCAACCCGGTGAAGACCATCCCGCGCGCGACGTACCTGACGGTCGTCTTTCTGGCCGGGTTCTACGGCATCGGCTCGTACGTCTACCTCATCGCCCACGGGACCGGCCCCGCGATGGCCACCGCGGCGGACCCCACCAACGCGTTCATGGCGAGCATCGCCGCCTACACCGGCACGTTCATGCAGCAGCTCGGCTACGTGCTGACGTGGTCCAGTGCAGCCGCCGCCCTGCTCGCCATCCACAACATCGCGGCGCGCTACGTCTTCGCCCTCGCGCGGGACGGGGTGTTCCCCCGATGGCTGGCCCGGGTGCACCCGCGGTACAAGTCCCCGTCCACCGCTGCCGTGGCGGTGTCCGTCACGCTCCTGGTGGTCGCCCTGGCTCCCGCGACGTTCCAGCTGGACCCCGTCGTCGGCTACACCATGCAGTACGGCCTGGCGAGCTGGTGCATGGTGGCGCTGTTCGCGGGAACGGCACTGGCCACCGTGGTGTTCTTCGCCCGCAACAGGCACCTGCACGTATCGGTCTGGAAGCGTCTCGTCGCCCCGGTCGTCGCGCTGTGCGGGATGTCGGTCGTGCTCTACCTGGCCACGGTGCAGCGTGAAGCCCTGTTCGGGTCGGCGGAGCTCGGGGCGCTCGGTATCGGTTTCCTCATCCTGGTGGCCCTGGGCGGCGCCCTGTACGCCCGCTGGCTCAAGGCCAGGCGTCCCGAGGTGTACGAGCGGATCGGGGACCAGGAGGAGAACGGCGCCCTCGTCCCGCTCGAACACCCTCCGGCGATCGAGGAGGACGAGGACTTCACCCCGCAGGTGACCGCGAGACCCGAGGACGTCCCCGGCACCTGAGCCGGGTGTCATCAGGGGCGCACGGTCACCGGGACCGAGGCGGGTCCGCGCAGGTTGATCCGGCCGTTCCACCGGCGAGCTGGTCCGGATGCCGCAGCAGGGCGACGGTGCCGCCGGAGAGCAGGTTCACGGTGGTCTCGTGGCCGGCGATGTAGAGCAGCAGGACCTGCGCGACGAGCTCGTCCTCGCTGAGCATGTCACCGCCCTCCTCCGCGTGGATGAGCGCGGTGAGCAGGTCGTCCGCGGGCTCCAGCGCCCGGACCCGACCGAGGCGCCGGAGCGTAGCAACGCCGAGACGTCGTCATGGCCGGAGGCCACCCAGAAACCGAACGGGTTCGCGTGCACGGGCGCGGTCTCGCGCAGCCGCGCGTACTGCGGACAGGGATCGTCGGTGAACCCTTCAGCGAACGGGTCGAACAACGGATCTTCGGAGTTCCCTGCGGTGGTGAGCGGTTCACCGGTCATCGTGGCGTCCTCTCTGATCCCGGGTGTGGCCGTTGCGTGGGTCATGGTTCGGCGAGTTCGAGGAGCGCGGCGCGGGTCATCACGAGCTCCTCCTGGGTGACGTAGGCGACGTCGAACGCGAGCGCGGCGGCGAGGCCCTCGGCGGCGAAGCGGACGGCGTGGGTCCGGGCGGCGGGCAGCCCGTCCTTGAGGAAGGCGGCCCGCCACCATTCGGCGTCCGCGCGCAGCAGCTCGGCGACCTCAGGGACCTCCTCGATGCCGGCCCAGTGCGTGGAGGGGGCGAAGGTCCGGATCGCGTCTTCGCTGCCCCCGCACAGGGCGCGGACATAGCCGCGAAGGAGCTTGCCGGCGCGGTTCTCGGAGATGTCGGTGTGTTCCATCACCTCGTCGCGGAAGCGGGCGATGGCGTGGTCGACCACCGCGACAAGGAGCGCTTCGCGGTTGGAGAAGTGGTAGAGCAGGCCGCTTTTGGAGACTTCGGCGACGGTGGCGACGTCGGCGAGGCTGAACCGCATCCCGCGTTCCTGCAGGAGTTGTCCGGTGGCGGCGATGATCGCCTGGCGGGTGCGTTCGCGGTCGCGGCTCGTGGGCCGCTTAGTGGTGGCCGTCATGCTGGGGCTCCTTTTCTCTGATCGAGGGAATCAAGCGCCATGCGACGCCGGAGGCGACGAGCAGGAGCGCGGCGGCGATGAGGGAGGTGACCTGCATGCTGCCGGTGAAGGCGTGCCGCGCGGACTCCATGATCGCAGCCAGCTTGCCACCTGCCTGCTCGGCGATCGCGGCACCGGTGGCGAGCGAGTCGTGGAAGGCGCCGCGCACGTCCTCCGGCAGCCCGCCGGGCAGATCGAGGTGGGCCCGGTAGAGGGCGTTCTGCAGCGATCCGAGCACCGCGATGCCGAGTGCCACGCCCAGTTCGTAGGCGGTCTCCGACACCGACGAGGCGGCTCCCGCCCGCTCCTTGGGGACGGCGCCGACGACGGCGTCCGTGGACAGCGTCATGCTCAGGCCCGCGCCGAGCCCGCAGATGGACAGTGCGAGGCACAGCAGCCAGTAACCGGGAGCGGCCTCGGCGACCGCCAGCAGCGCGAGCCCGGACCCGGAGACGATCATCGAGATCGCGATCGCGCGGCCGCGGCCCAGATAGGTGAGGACGGTGCTGGCGATGGCGATGACGAGCATCGAGGCGATGGTCGCCGGCAGCTCCACCAGGCCCGCCTGGAGCGGGCCGAGACCGCGTACGAGCTGGAGGTACTGCGAGAAGAAGAACAGCAGACCGATGAAGGCGAAGACCGCGATCGTCTCCGCCGCGACCGCGCCCGCGAACGCGGGGACACGGAACAGCGAGATGTCCACCAGCGGATGCTCGAGCCGGCGCTGGCGGCGTACGAACAGCGCGCCCGCCCCCAGACCGAGCACGGCGCTCACCGCCACGAACCAGTCCAGGCCGTGGCCGGCGACGTGCTTGATCGCGTACACGATCGGGACGATGGCCAGGACCGACAGCACCGCGGAGGCCACGTCGATCCTCTTGCCGGCGGGGTGCTTCGACTCCCTTAGCAGCGTGATCCCGCACACCACGACGAGCAGCATCACCGGCACGTTGATGAGGAACACCGATCCCCACCAGAAGTTCGCCAGCAGCGCTCCGCCCACCAGCGGGCCCACGGCGGCGCCTCCGGTCGCGCCGGCCGCCCATACCGCGATCGCGCTCGCCCGCTGTTTCGGATCCTCGAAAATGTTGCGCAGGATCGACAGCGTCGACGGCATGATCGTCGCCCCGAACAGGCCCAGCAGCGCCCGCGCGAGGATCAGCATCTCCGCGTTCGGCGCGAACGCGGCGACCACCGACGTGAGCCCAAAACCGACCGAACCGATCAGCAGCAGCTTCTTGCGTCCGATCCGGTCGGCGAGGTTGCCCATCGTCACCAGCAGTCCGGCGATCATGAACGAATAGATGTCGCCTGTCCACAACACCTCCGTCGAGGTGAGCATGAGGTCGGCCGTCATCGCCGGGATCGCCAGGACGAGCACGGTGCCGTCCACTGCCAGCAGCACGACGGCGAGCGTGAGCACGACCAGGGAAAGCCATTCGCGCCGTCCGGCGCGTGTTCGAGTGATGATCGTCGCCATGACATCTACTGTACCTCTTGAACGGTACAACAGACCAATTGGTCAGTTAGGAGGGTGTGGCTGTGCACGGATGCCGATCGTCGCAGGTGGGATCGCCGCTACCGGGACCGTGTGAGGGGCAGGCGCCCTTCCGCCAGAGCCGTCGTGGCCGCCACGATCTGGACGAGCGAGCGCTCGTCGGCCAGGTCGTCGGGGCGGGCGAGCCGCTGCAGGATCAGCCCGTCGAGCCCGGCGAAGAAGAAGCGGGCCACCTCCTCGACCGGATGGGCCAAGGTCAGGCCCGCGTATGCCGCGGCCTCCCGGAACGCGTCCTCGAAGACGGCGTCGAGCCGCCGCTGATACGCGGCGATGGTGGGGCGCAACGACGGGGAGCGAAGCCCCATGACGAACAGCTCGGCGATCAACTGGTGGACGTGGGGCTGTTCGACGACGGTACGCCACAGCCGCTGGGCGAACGCGCCGAGGATGGCGTGGAAGTCCGGGCCCGCCGGTATGTCGATGGCCCTGACCTGCTCGGCGATGTCGGCGGTCAGTTGCTCGATGACCGCTCGGTACAGCTGGTCCTTGGCGCCGTAGACGTAGTGCACCGTCGCCTGCGCGATGCCGAGTTCGGCGGCGATCGCCCGCGTGCTGGCGGCGGCCACGCCCTCCCGGCGCATAACTGCGATGGCGGCGCGGATGAGCTGTGGTCGGCGCTCGGCGGCGCTCACGTGTGCCACGGTCTGATCGTAGAGGACCGCAGACCCCCGACGGCAGAAGTTGTTCAAGTGACATTGTCAGGTGAACAAATCGCGTCTACGGTGGGGCCACAACGACCGGTCAGCCCTGGCTCGCTGACCCGTGACGACCCGGAGCACCGCGTGAAGAGCATTCGATCCGCTGCCCGTCCCGCTCGGTTCACGCCGTACCCAACGGCCGCGCAGCCCGCCGCGCCGGAGGTCTCGCCGTGATGGCGGAGACCGCGGGGCGCCTGCACATGGACGGGCCGATCACCCCCGAGTGCGTGCGAGCGTGGAACAACGCCTACGTGTCCAGCCGCATGGCCGATTCGGTGTGGTTCCCGGAGCAGCTCACGTCGTTTCGCGGCCGGTTCCGGCGGCGCACGCTGCAGGACCTCGTTCTGGTCGACGTCGAAGCCGACCCCTTCGGCACCCGCTACGCGAGTGACTCGCCGGTGACGCAGTACATCGGCGTGTCGGTGAACACACGCAGGTTCACCGAGCGGGTGGTGTTCGGCGACCACCGTGAGTACGTGCTGTCGGCACCGGTCGAGGTCTGGGACGCCACGACGCTGGTGGAGTCCGAGATTCTCGACCCGATGTCGCAGACCGTGGTGCTCGTGCCGAAACCGGCGCTGCACATGGCGAAGAGCAACTCCCTGATTCTGGACGAGGCGGTGCTCGAGGAGGACCATGCCTCGCTGCGCCTCCTGCGCGGGGTGCTCCTCACCATCGCGGCCGAAGCGGACCGGCTCAGCCCCACGGCCATCGGTGTGGCGCGCAACATCGTCGTCGAACTCCTGCTCAGCGTGGTGCAGGAGCATCGCCGGCCATCGGGAGCGGCAGTCAGCGAAGGCATGCGCCTGTCCGTGAGCCGGTGGATCGACGACCATCTCCATCTCGGCCAGGTTCTGCCGGCCCAGGCCGCCGAGCAGCACGGAATCTCGGTGCGCTCGCTGCACCGTCTGTTCGCCGACTCGGGCGAGAGCTTCGGCTCCCTGGTGCGCCGGCGCCGGCTGGAGCGGGCCTGCCGCGACCTGCTGCACACCGACGACATGGTCCAGACCATCGCCATGCGCTGGGGTTACGCCGATGCGAGCCACTTCATCAACGACTTCAAACGGGTGTACGGCAGCACACCGGCCACCTACCGCAAAGGGCTGCGGAAGGCGCCCTGACCGCGACCGCGGGGCGTGACGCAGGCGGTCGATCGGCTGGCGCGCTGGCCCAATGAGCGTCCTGCGCCGGTGCGGCACCGTGGTGAGGTCTGGACCGGCCGTACAGGAGGCAGTCGATGGAGCCACGGTGGAGCAGTTCGAAGGCGTTGTGGGAGCGCGCGTGCCGAAGCATCGGCGGTGGCGTGGCCTCCAGCGTGCGTGGCGGGGTGTATCCGCACCAGTTGTATTTCGAGTCCGGCAAGGGCGCCCACCTGGTCGACATCGACGGTGACCGCTACATCGACTACGTGCTGGGCTGGGGCCCCTTGCTGCTGGGGCACGGCCACCCGGCGATCCTGGAAGCCGCGCACGCCCAGCTGGACCGGGGCATCATGTTCGGCGGCGGGAACATGCACGAGGTCGTCGCCGCGGAGCGTTTCCTGAGCGCCCTCGGATGGGCTGAACGCCTGCTGTGGACGAACACCGGCACGGAGGCCGTCCAGATCGCCCTGCGCCTGGCGCGTGCGCACACGGGACGGGACATCGTCGTCAAGCTCGGCGGCGGATACCACGGATGGCACGACACCGTGCTGGCCAGCTACATGGGTTACGGCAAGGGGGGAGAGCCTGTTCCGCACTCCCTGGGACAGCCCGCCTCCTCACTGGCCGACCTGCGTGTCGGCCTCTACAACGACCTGGACAACTGCGCGGCGGCCTTCGAGGCCGAGCCCGGGCGGATCGCCGCCGTTCTGGTCGATCCGACCTCGTCGAACACCGGCAGCGTCGCCCCCGAGCCCGGCTACCTGGAGGGCCTGCGGCGGCTGTGCGACGAACACGGCGCGTTGCTGATCTTCGACGAGGTGGTCTCCGGGCTGCGACTCGGCCTGTCCAGCGCCGCCGGCCGCTTCGGTGTCACCCCGGATCTCGCGACGTACGGGAAGGCCATCGGCAGCGGCATGGCGGTGGCCGCGGTGGCCGGCCGGGGCGAGGTGATCGACCTCGTACTACAAGGTGCGGTGCATTCGGGCACGTTCAACGGTAACCCGCTGGCGATGACCGTCCTGACCGCCACTCTCGACGTGCTGTCCCGGCCAGGGGTGTACGACCACATCGACGCGCTGGGGCAGGCCCTGGTCAAGGGGGTGCGCATGGCGGCGATCGAGGCCGGGCACGTGGTGGCCGCGCACCATCTCGGGGCCACGGCGATGGTCGCTCCGGGAGTGCTCCGGCTCACCGGCCCGGATGACTACGCCGAAGCCGACTGGGAGCACTGGGGCAAGCACGTCGTCCCGGCCATGCTCGAGTACGGCGTCTATCTGCTGCCGGGAGGGCGGTTGTTCCTGTCCACCCAGCACACCCTGGCGGATGTGGACGCGACGACGGAAGCGTTCGCGGACGTCTTCGACTCGCTGCCGGCGCCTCGGGTCAGGGAGAACGGCGACAGCTGACCTGCTTGGAAGGGCAGCGGCTCGCGGATTCAGCCGGAACCGCGAGCCGCTGCCCTGACGGCCTCCACCAGAGCCGTGGCTTCGGTGTCCTTGAGCAGGAAGCCTGCCACGCCCGCCCGCCGTGCCCGGGACGCGTCCTCATCGGTGGCGAACGTGGTCAGGATCAGCACGGCGCAGAGCCTGGTCAGTCGCCCGGCGGCGGAGATGCCGTCGAGCCGCGGCATCCGCACGTCCATCAACACCACGTCGGGTCGCAACTCCCGGGCCATGGTGACCGCCTGTTCACCGTCGCCGGCCTCACCTACGACCTTGATGTCGTCGGTCCCGTTGAGGATCATCATGATCGCGCCCCTGACGTCGGCCTGGTCGTCGGCGATGAGCACCCGGATGGCGGTCATCCATCGGCCTCCGTCCTCGTGTCGTGGCCGCGCGTTCCCGTCCACCGGATGTCGGGCAGCAGGGCCCGCAGTGAGCGGCCCTTGAACGCGCCGTACCAGACGCCGGACCCGTAGGCCAGGTCGTCGAGGCGGCGGGCGACGGCGAAGCGGAACGGGTCGAGGTGGGCCTTGGTGCGGCGGAGATCGACGACCGTGTCGAAGAGGGCGGCGACGGCCACGGCACGGCGCACGCGGCGGGAGAACAGGCAGCCGATCGCGGCCAGCGGCCACCAGTGGCGCAGCAGCAGGGCCTTGAGCTGCCAGGTCGCCGCCAGGGCGCGGTCGAAGGTGAGGATGGCGCCGAGCCGGACGGGGTGCTCGGTGTTGCGGACCTTGCGCGACAGGCGCAGGGTGGCGGCGGCGAAGATGAGCGCGGCGGCCGGCAGCGACCAGCGGCGCTGCAGGAGCAGAGCCGCGGCGAAGGCGGCGCTCCAGGGGGTGACGAGGGCCGGGGCCACATCACGGCCGTGCCGCTGGGCGAGCAGGTCGGCTCCGGTGCCGTAGAAGGCCTTGCGCCTGAGCCAGTCGGGGATGGCGGTGCGGTGTTCGTGATAGACGGTGGCGGCCGGCTCGTAGCGGACCCGGTGGCCTTCGCCGGCCAGCCGCCAGGCGAGGTCGACGTCCTCGCCGACGCGCATGCCGGCGCTGAAGCCGGATCCGAGGGCGTCCACCTTCGCGAGCAGGCAGGCGCTGGGCACCCAGGAGACGGGCGCGCGAGGGCGGACGATGCCCGGATGCACGCCGAGGTCGAGGGAGGAGCGGGCATCCTCGTAGCGTCCGACCCACCGGTCCCGGCCGGGCAGGCGTAGCCCCAGCACGCGCGGGGCGACCATGGCCACGCGCGGGTCGTTGAAGTGCCGCAGCAGCAGCGGCAGGGCGTCGGGTTCGAGGACCACGTCGTCGTCGGCGAAGGCGACGTAGGGGGTGGTGACCCGTTTCAGCCCTTCGTTACGGGCGGTGGCGGGGCCCGCGTTCCGCTTCAGCGCGACGAGTTCGGCACCATGGCGGGAGACGATGCCGGCGATGGCGGCAGGGGCTTGTGACGCGTCGTCCACCACGATCACGTGGTGCCGGTCTCCGATGCAGGTGAGCAGTCGGTCGAGAGCTTCAGGCCGGTCGCGTACGGGGATCACGACGGTGATGAGCGCCGGGTCGAGGCCGGGCAGGTCGGCCACGACGGGATCGGCCAGGCCGCCTTCGAGCAGTCGGTCGGCCAGCAGGGCGGAGGCGCGGTCACGGACGCGGATGGTACGGCCGTCGAGGTGAGCGGTGGCGGCCTTGGACAGGCGGATCATGCGGGTCGGGGCTCCGCCGACCAGAGTGCGGCCCTGGTCGCGGACTCGCACGTGCCGATTCAGCCGGACGGCGAAGCCGATCGGCAACGGACCGGCGTCGCGGGTGCTGGTCATGGGGCGGTTCCTCTTCCTCTCGCGGCGCTCGGCGCCCGGGGGCGCATCAGGCACCCGTCCGGGCCCACGTGCCCTTCAGTCACCCTGGCCGCCACGTCCTCCGCCATGCGGCCGAACACGCGCTGCCCTTCCTGCGCCGAAGCGGCGGTGGGGTCCCCGAGCACCCCTGAGGGCGACACGCCGGCTATGCCTCTGGCGAGGATGTCCGGCATGAGCTGGGCGAGGGGCGTGAGGTTGCCGGGCCTCGCCCGGGTCAGGTCCACGAGGTGGGGGGCCAGGTGCAGCATGAGCGAGGTCTCGCTGCGTCCCGCGTGCGCGTCGCCGCCGTCGGCGGCGCACGGCGCCCACGCCACCTGGTGGCCTTCGGCTCTCAACTGCGTGACGGCGTCGGCCAAGCCGCGCACGTTGCCACCGTGCCCGTTGACGATTACGGTGCGTTCAGCCCACAACGACACGGACCGGACCAGTTCGACCAGCAGGAACCGCAGGGCCTCCGTGCCGAGCGACATGGTGCCCGGGAAGCCCTGGTGCTCGCCGCTGGCGCCATAGACGAGGGCGGGCGCGACCACGACCGGAGCGGCCAGGCGAGCCGAGGCGGCCCGCGTGACCGCGACGGCGATCGTGGTGTCGGTGTGCAGCGGCAGGTGCGGGCCGTGCTGCTCGGTCGATCCGAGGGGGATCAGGACGGTGGGTGATGACGGCAGCGCGGGCCAGGGCAGGTCTGCTGACACCTCAGGTGCCGATCTCCCGGGTGAAGCCGGGCGGGATCACTACGTCGGAGGCGGCCAGGTCGTGGACGGAGGCGTGGCCGAGGCCCAGCAGCGCCGAGTCGATCCCGTTGCGCAGGACGTCGAGCACGTTCTCCACCCCGGCCTGGCCATTGGCGGCCAGCCCCCACAGGTAGGCCCGCCCGATCATGACGGCGCGCGCACCGAGCGCCAGCGCCTTGACCACGTCGCCGCCGCGCCGCACGCCCCCGTCCAGCAGCACTTCGATCTGCGAGCCGACCGACTCGGCGATGGCCGGCAGCAGCCGGATGCTGGCCGGGATGCCGTCCAGGTTGTTGCCCCCGTGGTTGGACACCGAGATCGCGGTGGCTCCGGCGGCCACGGCCCGGCGGGCGTCGTCCAGCCGGCTGATGCCCTTGACCATGAACGGGCCGCCCCACCGCTCCCGCATCCACTCGACGTCCTCCCAGGTGGGAGGCGGCGTCTGCATCCACTTGCCGTACGTGCCGAAGAACGTCGGAGCCGGCTGCCCTGCCGGCACCACGTTGGGCACCGTCAGATCGGGCAGACGACCGGATCGGACGAAGCCGAGCAGCCAGCGTGGCCGGGCCAGGGCCTGCGGCGCCAGCTTGACCATGGCCTTGAGGTCCAGCCGGTCGGGAATCCACGGGCTGCCCCAGTCGCGGCCGTGGGAGAACGTCCAGTCCAGCGTCACGATCAGGCCCTTGACGCCGGCGGCGCGGGCGCGCTCCATCTCCGCCGTCATGGACTCCTTGGTGCCCATCCAGTACATCTGGAAGAACGTCTGCGGGTTGGCCGCGACGACCTCCTCGACCGGCTTGCTGGCGAAGTTGCTCAGCCCCATGACCGTGCCGCGGGCCGCGGCCGCCCGCGCGACGGCCACCTCGGCGTCCGGATGCACGGCCTGCACGCCGGTCGGTGAGATGAGCACCGGCAGGGACACCGGCTGGCCCATCACGGTGGTGGACAGGTCACGCTTGGCGGGCAGGTCCGCGACATGGGGCGCGAAGCCGAGTTCGGCGAACGCGCCCATGTTGTCGCGGTAGGTCACGCCCTTCTCCGAGCCGGCCAGCAAGGCCGCGTACACCGACCTGGGCAGGCGGCGCCGGGCCCGGCGTTGCGCCGCGGCCACCGTCTCGAACCAAGCGGGCATCACAGACCTCTTTCCGGGGATACGGCCAGTCCGGCCAGCGGGCTCTCCGCGCAGGCGCGCACCGGCGGAGCGGCGGGGCGCGGGCCGATCCGCACCGGGACGCGGCGGGAGTGATCCTGGCTGGGCCGGGGCACCGTCCGCCCGGCCGCGGCCAGGGCGTCGGCCGCGTGGCCTTGCACGCATTCGGGGTCGGGGCCGTCCAGCGGCAGGCCGGTGAAGAACTTGGCCGCCATGCACCCGCCCCGGCAGGAGTCGAAGAAGGCACACCCCGTACAGGCGCCGCCGGTCTGCGGCGAACGCAGCTCCGCGAACAGCTCCGACTCACGCCACACCCGGGCGAAACCTCCCGAACACAGCAGGTTGCCCGCGCGGAAGCGGTCGTGGATCGCGAACGGGCAGGCGTACACGTCGCCGATCGGATCGATCAGGCACACCACCCGGCCCGCACCGCACAGGTTCAGCCCCGGCAGTGACTCGCCGTAGCCGGCCAGATGGAAGAACGAGTCGCCGGTCAGCACGTCCTCACCCGATCGCAGCAGCCATTCGTACAGGTCGCGCTGCTGTTCGGCCGTCGGGTGCAGATCGTCCCACACGTCCGCGCCGCGCCCGGAGGGACGCAACCGGGTGAGCCGGAGCGTCGCTCCGTGAGCGTCCGCGATCGCCTTGACGTCATCGAGCTGGCCCGCGTTCTCACGGGTGACGACCACCGACAGCTTCGCGTTCTCGAATCCGGCGGCGGCCAGGTTGTCCAGCGCGCGCATCGCCGTCGCGTACGAACCGGGGCCGCGCACCCGATCGTTCACCTCGGCCGTGGCGCCGTCCAGGGACACCTGCACGTCGACGTAGTCGGTGGCCGCCAGGCGCCGGGCCCGCTCGGGCGTCAGGCGCACCCCGTTGGTCGAGAACTTCACCCCGACCCGGCGGCTCACCGCGTAGTCCAGCAAGTGCCAGAAGTCCGGCCGGACCGTCGGCTCCCCGCCGCCGATGTTGACGTAGAAGACCTGCATCGCCTGCAGCTCGTCGATCACCGCTTCACACTGCCGCGTGCTCAGCTCGCGAGGATCGCGCCGTCCGGACGAGGAAAGGCAGTGCACGCACGACAGGTTGCAGGCGTAGGTCAGCTCCCAGGTCAGGCAGATCGGGGCGGCGAGGCCGTGTTCGAACCGCTTGACGAGGCCTCCGCCGGCCGTACCGGCACGGCCTCCGGCCGGTTGTGCGGCCTGCGGCGTGAGCGCCGCTCCCGGCGTACGCCGTCTGATCATGTCGGCGTCGGCCAGGGCGCTCAGCGCGGAGGAGTAGGCGGGCCACTGCTCCGGGGACACCCCCGCCAGGACCAGTGCGGCACGAGCGTCGGGCTGGCCGGCGAGCGCGCGGACGACGGAGACCAGCTCCGGGCGTTTGATGAAGGACAGACGCCGGTTGCCGAAGTGGTAGGCCAGCGCGCCGAAGGGTTCCGGCCGCAATGCCACATTGGGAGAAAGCTCCCATGCGTCATTCAGCAAGCTTGTCATCGCGTGTTCCGATCTTAACTAGTAGACGCCGCACATGCCATCGATCGACACGTCTTCGAGCAGCATGTCCTCGGTGAGCACTTCGGGCTCCTGAGCGCTCTGGTCAGGCTGGCCGTTCGCGATGGTCGAGTCGTTCATGACTCCTCCTCCGTTGTGCTTCAGGTGGTGGGGTTGAGGTGTTCGACGCGTTCGGCGAGCGCCACGAGCAGCGACAACGTCGAGGCGTGCGCAAGGGGACGACGGCCGGGGGTGTGCCTCGTGGTGACGGCCACGAGGCACCGTCACACCGACCCTGTCATTTCGGCCGCCCGAGGCATTGAGCCCGAGTGCCACCCGCTTGCACCGAACTGCCAGCACAGGCGTGCCGGCCGGCCGCCCTCGCCGGTCAGCCGGCGGAGAGGCCGCCGTCGACGGGGAACACCCCGCCGGTGCAGTAGGAGGAGAGGTCGGAGGCGAGGAACACCACGAGCTTCGACACCTCCTCCGGCTCCGCGACGCGGCTGATCGGCTGGGACCACAACCAGGTGTCGAAGTCGAAGTACTCGTTCGTGGCGAAGTGCTCCTTCTCGTGCTCCAGCATCGCCGTGTTCACCGCTGACGGGGCGATGGCGTTGACGCGGATGTTCTCCTTGGCGTAGGTGATGGCCATCGATCGGGTCAGTCCCAGCACGGCGGCCTTGCTCGCCTGGTACGCGGCGTACCCCCAGCTGCCCTTGAGGGCCTGGACCGAGGAGGTGTTCACGATCACACCACCGCCTGTGGCCTTCATCGCGGGAATCGCCGTGCGGCAACCCCGCAGGATGCCGGCCGCGTTGGTCTCCATGATCAACGCCCACTCCTCGTCGGAGCACTCCTCCACCGCCGAGACCTCGCAGACGCCGGCGTTGTTGACCAGGATGTCGAGCGAGCCCTTGTCGTCGACGAGCTCCGTGACGACCTCGTTCCACGCTGCGCTGTCCCGCACGTCCAACCGTGCGTAGCCGGCGCCGTGACCCTTGTCCCGGAGCTCCTGCGCCAATTCCTTGCCCTGGTCGTCCAGGATGTCGGTGAGGAGCACGTACGCTCCCTCTTCCGCGAGGTGGCTCGCGTGAGACGCGCCCTGTCCGCGGGCGGCTCCCGTGACGATGGCGACCTTGCCTTCAAGCAGCATGGCGTTGACCTCCTATTTCAGTCCGATTCAGATCGGATGTGGCGGTTCATGCGAGGCGGAAGACGACGACCTTGCGCACCGTCTCCAGCGTCGTCCAGCGGCAGGTGTCTCCAGGAGCGAGCACGCCGGCGTCTCCGGGCCCGAACTCGAGGACCCGTCCGTCGGGAAAGTCCACGCGCGAGCGTCCGCTGACGATGACGAACGACTCGTTGCCCTGGACGTCGTCGAGGACGCCGGGCGTCATCTCCCACACCGCGCCGACCTCGCTCCCGTCCTCCCGCTCCCAGAGCATGGAGACCGTGACCTCCGCTCCCGGTGTCAAGCGCTCGGGGGCGACCGGGTACGGGTCCATACGCACGCCGGTCGGCTGGAATCTCGCACTCACCATGACGGCACTCCCATGTTGTCGGCTGATGGAGGTGGGGCCCCTCTAGGAGCCCGCCACCAGGTGGGACAGTCGGGGGGCCACTTCTGAGCCGAGAAGCTCGAGGCTGCGCCGATAGGTGTCCGGCTCCCGGCCGCGGCCGGGAGCGCCCATGAGCAGCGTGCCGAAGCCGCCCACCTCGGCATGAAGCGCCTCGATCTTCTTGGCGACCGTCTCCGGCGAGCCGATCAGGAAGAAGTTGTCCACGAGCCACTCCAGGCAGAGATCGTGCTCGGGCACGTCGGCTCCCGCCAGGAGGGAGCCCAGTCCGAGGTCCTTGAACAGGGGGAGGTTGACCTTGGACCAGACCTCGCCCAGGGGGCCGCTCAGCACCTGCTCGCGGGCTTTCTCGTCGGTGTCCGCGAGCCAGATGTCCCTGGTGACGCGCCAGCTCGATCGGCGTGGAGTGTGCCCGGCGGCCTCGGCCGCCTCGGCGTAGGTCTCCCAGTGCCGGATGAGCGTCTGGCTCGACACCTCCTGGCTGACCGGGCTGTGGCCTCGCCTGCCGGCCTCGGCGAGAGTCGGCGACTTCGGCTGCATGCCCGTCATCAGGATCTCGGGATGCGGCCTCTGGAGAGGTTTGAGATGCGGACCGTTCACGCTGGACGAGAACTCGGGCATGTCGGCGGTCCAGTACCGCCCGTCGATACGCCACGGTCCGGGCTGGGTGAAGATCGCCTGGATGATGTCGAGGCCCTCGGCGAGCATGCGCGCGTTCTCCACGCCTGTCCCGAAGAGCTGCGCGTCCGTCGGGAAGGCACCCGGCGCGACGCCCGCGACGTATCGTCCACCGGTCAGGTGATCAAGCCAGATCATCCTGTGCGCCAGTGCCACCGGGTTGTGGTAGGGAACGAGATGTCCGAGGGCTCCGAGCCGGACGCGAGTCGTCTGCTGCGATGCCGCGGCGATCATCAGCTCAGGGGCGGGACCCGGCTCGTGGCCGAGGGTGTGGTGCTCGGCGAAGAAGACTTCGTCGAGGCCGTACTGATCGGCCCATGAGGCGACTTGCAGGTCCCAGGCGATGACGTCGGAAACGCTGTCCGTACCGGCCGCATAATCCAACGCGTACGGGACGCACAAGACCGCGAACCTCACTCTTACCCTCCATAGATCGACGGAAAAGGCCTTTCACCAATGCGCGACTTCAAGACCGGCACGACCGTCGGCACTCCCGCCCTGCACGTGCCGCAGACCACGGAAACCGCTCGCGAAGAAGACCATGGGATCGTCCGCGTGCGACTCCACATGGAGCTGGACGATGTCCAGGACGACGATTTCGTGGTCCCCTGCCTCGTGCGACTCACGAACCGCGCATTCGAACCAGGCCTGGGTGCCGTCCACCACGACGGCCCCGGACGCCAGCCGCGTGACCTCCAGACCCGCGAACCGATCGGCCTCCTTCGAGGCGAGCCGCCGCGCGTGGGCCTGCTGCGCCCGGCTCAGCACGCTCACCCCCACCACGCCTGCCTCCCGCAGCCGCGGCCAGGTCGTCGACGACAACTGGATGCACACGCTGAGCAGCGGCGGATCGAGCGACACCGGCATGAACGCCGAGACGGCCATGCCCACGCGCTCCTGCCCGTGCATCGCGCAAACCGCGACCACGCCCGTGGGAAACTTCCCGAACGCCGTCCTGAGAAGACGCCCGTCCAGGGGGGCCTGAGCGTAGCCGTTCGCCATGTGGTGACTCCTCAGCCGTACGATGCAGACGTTTGTCTTCGTCCCAGGGTCCTCCGAACGGCTCGGCGGGCATTGAGCCTGAGCGCCGTCAGGGTGTGTGCGAGTGCCAGCCCGCTGGTCAGGCCGCGGCGACGTCGAAATTCTTGTTCGCCATCTCACTGCCGTTGTCAATGGCCTTGCCCATGAAGGACCCGAGCACCGGCGTGTGGATGAGGCGCAGCCAAAGGCTGCGGTAGAGGTGTTCCTTGCGGTCGTGGGGAGTGAAGAGTGTGCGCAGCTCCAGAGCGCCCTTCTGCTCGTGCAGGACGAATGGCCGCATGCGCTCCTCCCACCTCACGAGCGCTTCCGCCCTATCCCCCCGGTGACGGTCCAGCATGGTGCCGAGCAGTTCGCCCCCGGCGATGGCTGTGGAGGCGCCCATCCCCGAGTAGAGGGACAGGCACCACGCGGCGTCGCCCACCAGGACGATCCGGCCTCGATGCCAGCGTGGCATCTTGACCTGATTCACCGAGTCGAACAGGAATTCCTTGGCTTCTCCGAACGCGACCAGCAGGTGCTCCAGCAGAGCCCCCGGTGGCTCAGGGCCGAAGGCCGCCCGAATGGACTCGACCGGCGGCCGGGTGAACTCGCGATCGACATCGGCGGTGCGGTAGGAGAACATCAGGCCCGGTCCACGGTCGCTGAAGGGGAAGGTCCATACCGAACGTCCCGGCTCCGCCAGCACCAGCCCCTCGTTCAGGGAGAAGCCTTCGACTGGCTCGTTCAACGTGGTCGTACCGATCATGTACTTCAGCGGGCGCAGGTATGCAGGGTGCGGGCCGAAGACCAGTTGACGGATGGTGGAGCGGGTCCCGTCGGCGCCGATGACCAGGTCGAACCGATCCGTGGTCGTGGCGCCTGTGGCGGTGTTGCGCAGCGTGACCTCGACGCCCTGGTCGTCCTGAACCAGCTGCGCCGGCACGGTGGAATAGCGGATCTCCACATCGCCGGGCAGTGCGGAGAACAGCCCCCGCTCCACATCGCCGCGCAACAGGGTCCGTGGCCTGCCGGGCAGGTCGGCGAAACCCACGCCTGGGCGACGGCGTCCCGCGCGGTTCACCTCGTACGCGGTGAAGTCCTGGTGGGTGCGATCCCCGATGGCGTCCAGCACGCCCAGGCGCCGCGCGGAAGCGGCGCCGGCGCCGAACATCGCGATGAAATGGCCGCCGGAGCGACGCGCGGGGGCCCTTTCGACAAGAAGCGGTGTCCAGCCGATCTGATGCAACCGCAGGGCGGTGGCGATTCCGGCGATGCCCAGTCCTACGACAAGTGCCCGGCGACGCGCCCGGTTCGACATATGCAGCCTCCTTCGGTGCGATCCCGACGGGCCTGGGCCTCGTATCGGGGCTCACCGTGTTGCCTTCTCATGCGCTAGGTAGGCGTGGACGCACTTCACCCCTTGCCGTTGGAAGACGCCCCCGCCTCCGGAAGAGGCTGCCAGCCGGCGCCCGGTCCGCCATAGGACGAAAGCGTCGCCCAGTTGCACAAGGAGGCCGATGGCCGAAGGCGAACTGTCAGAAGGTGATGAGACCGCGGATGTTCTTGCCGTCCCGCATGTCCTGGTAGCCCTGGTTGATCTCGTCCAGCGAGTACGTCGCGGTGATCATCTCGTCGAGCTTGAGCCTGCCCTCCTGGTAGAGGCGCAGCAGGCGAGGGATGTCGCGGCGGGGATTGGCGTTGCCGAAGATGCAGCCGACGAGCTCCTTGCGCTGCATCGACAGATCGAACAGATTGAGCTTGACGTCCTCCTGGTGGATCGGGGCGACCGCGGTGACGACGCCCCGGCCACCCTTGGTGACCATGTTCATCATCGGCTGGATGAGGTCGCCGGTCGCGACGCCGGTGCACAGGATCGCCTTGTCGGCCATCGCTCCCCAGGTCAGCTCGCCGGCCTTGGCCGTGGCCTCCTCCACGGAGGCCGCCGTGTGGGTGGCGCCGAACTCGGCGGCCTTGTCCCGCTTCCAGCCGACCGGGTCCACGGCCAGCACGTGACGCGCGCCGGCGAGCGCGGCACCCTGCACCGCGCCCATACCGATCCCGCCCAGCCCGATGACGACCACGGTCTCTCCCGCGCGTACGTCGGCCGCGTTGACCGCCGAACCCCAGCCGGTCGTGACGCCGCACCCGACGAGCGCGGCCTTGTCCAGCGGAACCCCGTCATCGATCTTGACGCAGGAACTCTCGGCCACGACCGTGTACGGGGCGAACGTGCCCGCGCAGGCCATGATGCCCAAATCGACGCCGTCCGCCGTGTGGTGCCGGGCCGTCATGTCGGTGACCTGACGCCCGGCCAGCAGGAACGCGCCGAGGTCGCACAGATGCTGCTGGCCGCGCGCACAGGACGGGCATCGGCCGCACGCCGGGATGAAGGACAGCACGACGTGGTCGCCCTCCTTCAAGGTGGACACCCCGGGCCCCACCTCGACGACCTCGCCCGCGCCCTCGTGACCCCCGATGACGGGGAACTGCTTGACGCCCGTCAGCGCCGCGACTTCCGGGCTGAGCACCATGTCACCCGTGAGGATGTGCTCGTCGGAGTGACACAACCCGGAGGCCGCGAGCTTGATCTTCACCTCGCCGGCCTCCGGGTCGTCCAGCTCGATGTCCTCGACGTGCCAGGGCTTGTTCTGTTCCCACACGATCGCTGCCCGAGTCTGCATGCTCTCACCTTTGAGGTAGGACCATCGCGGCAGTCGCGCTCGTCCTCGAGACGGCCGCCCCGATGGAGAGTTCTCTTCACCCTTGCCGGGGACGGGAGGGTGTCGTAGGCGATTCTGCGCGCGGGCGACGCGACGTCCATTGGCTTACAGCGCCATCGGATCGCACGCATGCGACAGGTCGCGGCACCTCGGGAAGCGAATGACGCTGAGGTTCCACCGGTCGGCACGGACCGGCAAGTCAACCGCCGATGGTGACCGCGACGCTGTCCTCACACCACCTCGAACCCCACCGAAGCGGCCCGGAACGAAGACGAGGAGTCCCCCTTGACCGAGCGCACCTACAACCTGGCCGACCTCCTGGAGATCCTCGCGGCAGCGGACCCGGACAGGCCGGCGCTGGTGGCCGGCGACGTGCGGCTGTCCTACGGCGATCTGAACGCGCGGGCGAGCAGGGTCGGCCACCACCTGGAGCGGGTGGGTATCGAGCCGGGCGATCACGTGGCGATCCTGGCGTACAACCGGGCCGAGTGGCTGGAGTCGATGTTCGGGATACACAAGATCAGAGCTGTGCCGATCCCCGTCAACTACCGCTACGTCGCGGCGGAGCTCCGGCACGTCCTGGCTGATTCCGACTCCGCAGCGATCATCGGGGAGCGCTCGCTGCTGGCCCGCGTCGAGGAGGTCCGCGGCGACCTGCCGAAGCTGCGCCACGTCATCGTCCTCGAGGACGGCGGAGAGGAGACGATCCCCGGCGGGATGCCCTACGAGAAGGCACTCGCGGCGGCCTCGCCCGCCGACGATTTCCCGCCCCGCTCCAGCGATGACCGCTACATCATGTACACGGGCGGCACCACGGGTTACCCGAAGGGCGTGGAATGGCGCTGCGAGGACATCTTCTTCGGCGCTCTCGGAGGCGGCAGCTCCGGGAACACCCCGATATCCCGCCCCGCTGAGATCGCGGAAGCCGCGGACCAACCCGGCACCGTCATCCTGAACTGCGCGCCCGTGATGCACGGGGCCGGTCAGTGGATGACGCTCATGGGCCTGTTCATCGGAGCCAAGGTCGTGCTCTACACCGAGCGGGCGTTCGATCCCGAGCAGGCACTGGACCTGCTGTGCGCGGAGGGGGCGAACGTGGTGATGATCGTGGGTGACGCCATGGGCCGCCCGATCGCCTCCGAGCTGGCCAAGGGCCGGCATGACACCGGTCCGCTGTACGCGCTCTCGTCCGGTGGAGCGCCGCTGACCCCCGCCGTCCGCGACGCTCTCCGCGACCAGCTGCCTCACGTCCGTTTCGTCGACAGCTACGGCGCTTCGGAGACCGGGGTCGGCGGCGCCTCCGCCGCGGGCAGGAGCACCGGGACCGCGAGGTTCACGATGGGCCCCGACTGCACCGTACTCGACGACGATCTGCGCGTCGTCGCACCCGGTGAGATCGGCAAGCTGGCGCGCAGCGGGCACATCCCCCTGGGCTACTACAACGACCCCGTCAAGACCGCGGCCACCTTCTTCACCGACAGCGCAGGCACCCGCTGGTCGATCCCCGGAGACTTCGCCACCCTCGAACCTGACGGGACCATCGTGCTGCTCGGCCGCGGCTCCTTGGTGATCAACAGCGGCGGCGAGAAGATCTTTCCGGAGGAGGTCGAGGCGTCCCTCAAGGAGCATCCCGATGTCTGCGACGCGATCGTCGTCGGCGTGCCCGACGAGCGGTTCGGCCAGAAGGTCGCGGCGGTGATCTCCTCTCATCCCGGCAAGGAGATCCTCCTGGAGGATCTCCACGCGTTCCTGGCCGACAGGATCGCCGGCTTCAAGTTGCCTCGCGAGCTCAAGCTCGTGACCGAGGTCAAACGCACGGCCGTCGGCAAACCCGACTACAGATGGGCCGCCTCCGTCTTCGGCTGATCCGGTTCTGCGCTGTCGAACGCCTCGGGGGCCAAGGAAGGGAATGGCATGCATGGGTCATCCCGCGAGCCTGGCAGCCGTCCGGACGTGCTGATCGTCGGCGCCGGCGGAGCCGGTGCGGTGCTCGCGGCGAGGCTCAGCGCCGATCCCAGCCGGTCGGTGCTGGTCCTCGAAGCAGGGCCGGTCCCGGCCGGCGGATTTCCCGCCGGCCTGCTCGACGCGCGGCTGGTGCCCGGCGCACGGCCTGACCTGCCTGCCACGAACGTCTATCCGGCAGAGCTCACGCCAGGACGGCCTTATCTCGCGGTCCGCGGCAAGGTGCTCGGCGGCTCGACGACCGTCAACGGCGGCTACTTCATCCGGGCCCGGGAGTCCGACTTCACCCGCTGGGCGGCGGCGTCCGGAGATGCCCGCTGGTCCTACGCGGCGGCGCTGCCCTTGCTGCGCCGGCTGGAGAACGATCTCGACATGGGAGATCCGGACCTGCACGGCAGGGCCGGGCCGATCAAGGTCCGGCGGACTTCCCTCACCCACCCCGCGGCACGCGCCTTCGCGCAGGCCGCACGGGAACTGGGCCACGCCGCGGAACCCGACAAGAACGCCCAGGGCTCGCCGGGGTTCGGGCCGGTCCCCGTCAACGCGGACGGCGGCGTCCGGATCAACACCGGGGCCGCCTACCTCCTGGGCGTCCTGGCCCGCCCGAACCTCACCGTGCACGGCGACTGCACCGTGCGCTCCATCGTGCTGCGGCGAGGACCGGGCGAGCTGCGCGCGGCGGGCGTTCTCGCGGTCCGGGACGGCCGTGCCGAGGTGATCGAGGCGGGCCGGGTCGTTCTGTGCGCCGGGGCGTTCGGCTCCGCGCACCTGCTCCAGGTGTCGGGGATCGGCCCGGCCGGCGTACTGGTCGCCGCCGGGATCGAGATCGTCCATGAGCTCCCGGCCATCGGCGCCGCCTTCAGCGACCATCCGCAGGTCGTCGTGGAGTGGACGCCGAGCCGTCCGCTGCCGGAGCCCGAGGGGAGCTGGCTGGGCGGTGCGCTCCATCTGAGTTCGGACGGAGGCGAGCCCGGCGACCTGGAGATCCTTCAGTCGCTCGTGCCTATGGCAGGTCTCGTCCGGGGTGAGACGACGGTGCCGGGAGCGCCCCACGCGTTCCTCGTCTCGGTGCAGACTCCCCGGGCGCTCGGCCGGTTGTGCGCGACCTCGCCCGACCCGGACACCCCGCCTCGCATCCGCTACCGCTATCTCGCCGAGGCGGAGGATCGGCGGCGGATGCGAGAAGCGGTCAGGGCCGCCGTGGCGATCGTGGGATCGCACGCGTTCGCCGAGCTGACCGCCGGGCCGGCCGAGCCCGCGGGCCTGGACGACACCGCACTCGACGGGTGGATCGCCGCCCGCCTCGGCACGTCGCAGCACACCTGCGGGACGGTCCCGATGGGCCGCTCCGGCGATCCGGCGGCGGCCGTGGACGGCTGCGGCGCGGTGCACGGAGTGGCCGATCTGACCGTCGCGGACACCTCGATCCTGCCGACCGCCCCCCTGCGCGGCCCGGCGAACTCGGCCGTGCTGGTGGGAGAGGTGATCGCGGCAGCGCTGGCCTGAGAACTCGGGAACGGCGCACATCGCCGACATCGTGGCACGCAGCCGCAATGCGTAGATCGCCGCAACAACCAGACTTTTCGACGTATGTCGGGCGGTGCCGAGGTTCGCCCACGCCCGACAACGGAGGGGGACCGAGAGTGCTTGACGACAGCGGCGCCAGAGGAACGGATACGGAGGAGCCCGTCCCGGGTGGTGTCGTGCCCAGGCGTGGCAGGAAAGGCTCAGAAGACGGATCTCCTCGGCTGATCCTGCTGACCATGGCCGGCGCCGGGTTCCTCCTGTCGATGATCCAGAGCACCGTGGTACCGGCCCTGCCGCTGATGGCCGCCCAGCTGAACACCTCGCCCGCCACGGTGGCGTGGGCGACCACCGTCGTCCTGCTGAGTGCGTCCGCCATGACCCCCTTGATGGGCAGGCTGGGGGACGTCTACGGCCACAAGGTGGCCTTCGTCGGCGTGCTGACCGTGACACTGGCCGGCAGCCTGCTCGGAGCCCTCACCCACAGCGTGGGACTGCTGATCCTGGCGCGGGCGCTCCAAGGCGTGAGCCTCGGTCTCTTCCCGCTCGCCATGAGCGTCCTCCACCGGGAGATGCCCTCGCACCGGCTGGCCGGCTCGATGGCCATCACCGCGTCCGCGATGAGCGTCGGCGGATGTCTCGCCCTCGTCGCGGGCGGGCTGCTGACACTGAACGGCGCGGACTACCGCCGCATCTTCTGGCTCAGCGTGCTGCTGTGCTGCCTCGTCCTGCTGCTCGCCACGCGGCTTCCACGACGGCGGGGCCCGGGCGGACGGGTGGACTACGCAGGCGCCGCGTTGCTGGCGCTCGGCCTCTCGGCGCTGCTGCTGCCGATCTCCCAAGGAGAACGCTGGGGCTGGGCCTCGGCCGCCCCCGTGCTCGGGCTCTTCGGCATTGCGGCGTTCGCACTCAGCGCCTTCGTATGGCGTCAGGCCCGATCGCCGCACCCCCTGGTCGCCGTCGGCATGCTCAAGAACGGCCCCGTGCTGGCGGCGAACGCCGCCGGCTTCTGCGTCGGCCTCGCCATGCTGGTCCTCTACATGGGCGCCACCTACTTCGTACAGGCGCCGGCCGGCTCGGGATACGGCTTCGCCGCGGACGGCCTCAGGACGGCGTTCGTCTACATGCTGCCGGGCGCCATCGCCGCCATCCTGGCCGGTCCCGTCCTCGGCTCGCTGGTCCAGCGATTCGGCCCAAAAATCGTTCTGGTGTCGGGCGGCCTCGCCGGTCTCGGGGCCATGCTCATGCTCACCTTCAGGCATGACGCGACCGCCGACGTCGTGATCGCCATCGTGATCGGCGACCTCGCCATCGCCGCCGCCTACGCCTCGATGCCGGTGCTGCTCGTCGCGCATGTGCGGCCCGAAGAGACCGGAGTCGCGAACTCGATCAACTCGATCACCCGCACCAACGGCGGAGCCGTCGGGGCGGCGGTCGTGGGGGCTCTGATGGTGAGCGACATCAAGACGGTCGTCACCGGTACGGGGCCGATCGAGGTGCCGGTCGAGGGCGTCTACAACGAGATCTTCCTGCTCGGAGCCGTCTTCTTCGTCGCAGCCGCCGCGGCGGCCGCGCTCGTCAGGACCTCCCCTAACAGAACGTGACCATGAACCCCGGTAAGGAGAGCCATGTCAACGGCCAACACGCTTGCGGCGACCGCCGGAGGCGTCAACGAGAACCACGGTTCACTTCACCTCCACGACCTTGAGGTGAACTTCTTCGATTCGGCCGAGGAGCGCGGCGATCTTCCTCCGATCGTGCTCGTCCACGGAACCGGCGGCAGCACCCGCAGCCACTTCGGCTTCCTGTTCCCCATGCTGGCGGCCAGGCAGAGAGTGGTGGCGGTGGACCTGGCCACCCCGCAGGGCCCGCCGGAGGAAGGAACGGCCCGGATGGCGGAGCAGGTCCAGGCGGTGATCGAGAAGGTCCTACCCGACCGCCCCGTGACCCTCGCCGGCTACTCGCTCGGTGCGGTGGTCGCCGCCACAGCCGCCGGCACCCGACCGGACCTGGTGGGCGGACTGGTCCTGATGGCCGGCTGGTTGAAGACCGACGCGCAGCAGAAACTACGCAACGATGTCTGGCGGGCCCTGCGGCAGTCGGACGCCGAAGCGCTCCGGCGCTACCAGGCCTTCTGCGCCTTCAGCGCACCTCTCCTGGCGATGTTGAGCGAGGGCGAGATCGAAGCTCTCGTCTCGAGCTTCCGTACGGACGACGTCATGGCGGCCCAGATGGAGATCAATCGGCACGTGGATCTCACGGAGATCGCGCCGAAGATCACCTGTCCCACCCTCATCGTGGCCGGCACGGACGACTTGATGACGCCGTTCAGGCAGTCCAAGCGGCTCTTCGGCGCCATCGCGGACGCCCGATATACCGAGATCACCTCCGGTCACGCGATGGTCGTCGAGCGGCCCGCCGAACTGGTCCACCTGATCGCCGCGTTCAACGCCGACCCGAACGAGTATCCCGCGGGCGCGACCCTGCCGGCCCGTCGCCCCTGACCGCATCCCTCCGTACTTCTCCTCGAAGGAGCCTGACGTGCCCACCTCCACCCCAGACGCGTTGCGCAACGTTTCAGTGATCATCGTCGGCGCCGGCTTCTCCGGCCTCGGCCTCGGCATCCAGCTCCGCCGGCGCGGCGAGACCTCGTTCGTCATCCTGGAACGCGCCGATGACGTCGGCGGATCGTGGCGGGACAACACCTACCCGGGTGTCGCATGTGACGTTCCCTCGCCGCTCTACTCCTACTCCTTCCGGACCAACCCCGACTGGTCGCGGATGTTCGCGCCCGGCCAGGAGATCTGGGACTACCTGCGCACGGCCGCCCGGGAAGAAGGCCTGGAGCCGCACCTGCGCTTCGGCGCGGACATGCTCGAGGCCCGCTGGAGCGAGACCGACCACCGCTGGACGGTCCGGACGCCGCAGGGCGAGTTCCACGGTGACGTCCTGGTCGCCGCGACAGGACACCTGACGGACGTCAAGCTGCCCGAGGTCCCGGGCCTCGACACCTTCACGGGCGAGTTGTTCCACTCCGCCCGCTGGAACCACGACTTCCCGCTGGACGGAAAGCGCATCGGCGTGGTGGGGACCGGAGCCTCGGCGATCCAGATCGTTCCACAGCTCGCGGAGATCGCCGAGCGGCTCGTCGTGTTCCAGCGTTCGGCGCCCTACATCCAGCCGCGCCGGGACCGCGACTTCTCCGAAGCGGAGAAGAATCTCTTCCGCCGTGATCAGCGCACGGTCGAGGAGATGCGGGAAATGCTGTTCTGGTACAACGACTCCCGCTTCGCCGCCCGCCGTCTCATCGGCGACTTCCTCGCGGAGGCCACGTGGCAGGCGTTGAGCCACCTCGAGAAGCAGGTCCCCGACCCTGGGCTGCGCGCGAAGCTCACCCCCGACTACACGATCGGCTGCAAGCGGATCCTGCTGTCCGACGACTACTATCCGGCCATCCAGCGGCCCAACGTGCACCTCGAAGCGGCAGCCCTGGAACGGGTGGCGGGTTCGACGGCGTTCAGCGCCTCCGGACAGGGGTTCGAGCTCGACGTCCTGGTCGTCGCGACCGGCTTCGAGACCTACGACCTCGGTCGTCGTACCGGATCTTCGGACGTGCAGGGCGGTCCCTCGCCGACCACTGGTCGAACGGGATGCAGGCCTACAACTCGATCGCCACCGCCGGCTTTCCCAATCTCTTCCTGCTCAACGGGCCGGGGACGAGCCTGGGCCACAACTCGGTCATCTACATGATCGAGTCCCAGATCGACCACCTTCTCGCGGCCCTGGACTGGCGCTCCGCGCACGACGGGCTGGTCCTGGAGGTCTCTTCCGAGATCGAGAACGCCTTCGCGAGGCGCCTGGACGAGGTGGCCGCAGAAACAGTGATCATCCGGGGCGGATGCAGCAGCTGGTACCTCGACCCCCGCAACGGTCGGGCGACGCTGTCCTGGCCGGACTTCGCCCACCGCTTCCGGGACGAGTGCGCGCCCTTCGACCCGGCCGCGTACGGCCGGGACGAGCGGGCCTTGCGAGTCTGACGGAACACCGCACGGGAGGCCGGCTTTCCGACTCGCTCGGTCAGCCGTGGGTCCCACCATGACGTCGATCGGAGTCCGCAGCCTCCGATCGATCACCTGCCGTTCGGGGCGCCGAGTTCAACGGGGCACTCTTCGCTCCGAACGGCAGGCTTCGGTCAGCGAGTCCGCTGATCGTGTGTGAGGTGGCATCGCGCGGCGATGGCATGGCGCGGATTTCCTATGGGGCCGCGCTGATGGCCCAGGAAAGTAGGTGTGCCCCAACTTCACGTATAAGGAGACGCTCATGGGCCTGCTGGACGGCAAAGTGGTGTTCATCACCGGCGGAGGCCGCGGACAGGGCCGCGCCCACGCTCTCGCGTCGGCGCGGGAGGGCGCGGACGTCATCCTCACGGACATCGACGCTCCCATCAGGACGGTGCCGTACGGCCTGGCGGGAAAGGAAGACCTCGCTGAGACGGTTCGCCTCGTCGAGGACCTGGGCCGGCGTGCTCTGCCGGTCGTCGCGGACGTGCGTTCTCAGCAGGCGCTGGACGACGCCGTCGCCCAAGGCATCGCCGAGTTCGGGAAGATCGACTGCCTCATCGCCAACGCGGGCATCCTCACCGAGGGGAAAGTCTGGGAGCTGGACGACGAGATCTGGCAGGACATGATCGACGTCAACCTCACGGGAGTATGGCGCTCGGTCAAGGCTGTCCTGCCCCACATGATCGAACGGAAGAGCGGCTCCATCGTCATCACCGCCTCGTCCAACTCCGACGACCCCGATCCCGGCATCGCGCACTACACGGCCGCGAAAGCCGGTGTCATCGGCCTGATGAAGAACGTGGCGGTGGAGGTCGCGCCCTTCGGCATCCGTTGCAACGCGATCAAACCCGGCTTCATCGCCAGCGAGATGACCTCATGGCAGGGCATGCTGGACCGCTACGCCGGCCACGAGGGCGGGACCGTCGAGCACATGCATCAGGCCGGCTACTACTTCAACGCACTGCCGATGCCCATGATGCAGCCGGAGTCGACTGCCAAAGTGGCGCTCTTCCTGAACTCGGACCTGGCCGCCTATGTCACAGGCCAGCACTTCTTCGTGGATGCGGGCCATTCCGTCCTCTCGCGGACCAACCTGGGCGCGGTCATACCGTCCATCGAGGATTGACGCACGGACGGATGCTCCCTCACCCCCGGCATCCAGGCTCAGCCTGCAAGCAGGTGACGCAGTACGTAGGGCATGATGCCGCCGTGCCGGCAGTAGGCGGCCTCGCGCGGCGTGTCGAGGCGGGGCCGGACGTCGAAGGTGGTGGCGTCGGCGGTCACGGTCAGGGTCGGGGGGATGTCCGGTCCGGTGAGGCCGGTGATGGTGATGGTCTCGTGGCCGGTCAGGCCGAGCTCGTCGGGGCCCTGGCCGGGCAGGAACTGCAGCGGCAGATGCCCATGCCGACGAGGGGATCAGCCCATGACAAGCGGGCGAGCCAGCTCAGGCCGACTCATCCATCAAGATCTTCAGGACATTCCATGGGTCTTGATGAAGGCCGAACACCGGGTACTGGAGATCCAGACCAAGCTGCACCGTTGGGCCGGCGATGACGCTCAGCGCAGTTTCGACGATCTGTTCAACCTCGTGGCTCACCCCGCCTTCCTACTGGTGGCGTGGGATCGAGTCCGGGGGAACAAGGGGGCCCGCACGGCCGGAGTGGACGGGAGAACCGCACGCTCCATCGAAGCCGGGCAGGGAGTCGAGGTCTTCCTCGACGGGCTGCGATCTCAGCTGAGAGACCGCAGCTTCCAACCGGTCCCGGTAGGGGTGTTCACGAGTAGAGCTGGCCTGGGGCGCAAGAGGGGTTGAGAAGATCGCTTCCCGCAAAGAGAATGATCGTTTCCCGCGTACGCAGCTCGGGTGCTGACCGTTCAGGGGTCAGCGGGTCGCGTCGGGCATGCGGACCGTCACATAGGGATGCGGCTGTTCCAGCCACTCGCTGGTCAGCCGCGCTCCGGTGGTGCGGTCGATGACTGCGAGGCAGGCGGCCCTCCAGTCGTAGTCGGCGCGGTCGTCGAGGTCGTCCTCATCCTCTTCCTCGTCCTCGTCGGGGTCCTCGGACGCGGGTGCGGCGAAGAAGTCCGTCATCGCCTGCAGCTCGGGCCATTGAGTCAGGCCGGCATGGTGTTCCTGCCGCCCGGGGAAGAGCGCGTCGATCGCCAGGACGTGCTCGCCTCCGGCCGCGAAGCTCAGCTGGTTGTTGGCGTTGACGTTCCACCAGACGCTGTAGACGCGCGCTCTCTCGCTGAGCCGCCGGAGCACGGCGGGGCTTGTCCCGAGGTAGTCCGATTCGAAGAGAACGGTGGCCGAGCCGAACCCGTCAACGAACAGGGGGTAGGCGTCGCGTTCGGGCGGCCCGACGGCGTTGAGCGTCGCCGGCTTGTGCAGCCGGTAGGGCGTGTTCCCGGCGAGCCGGGTGGCGACCTGGTCCAACGTGAGTGCCTGCCCGTCGTCGGGCGCTACCACCGTCCAGCACATGCCTACGCCGAGCCACTGCGTGCTGTTCATCAGTTGCCGGTAGTGCTCGCGCAGGTCGGCAGTCGGCGGGTGTCCGGGGTTCAAGCAGGGGCCCCTTTGCTCGGCGGGAACGGATGGTGGAGATCATCTCAGAGGCGCGACGGAACCGGCCAGGCGATCTGTGCCTGGAGCTTTCTGCTGACTCTGCGGGCTCAGTAAGGGATCTTGCAGTCTTGGGGGTCAGCGATGCCATTGCCGCCTACAGTTTGGAGTTGCAGCCATGCGTTGAGTGATGGTGATGGTCTGGGATTGCCGCGAGGGAGGCGATGGTGACGTCACTGCTGGCCAAGCTGGAGCGGGCCGAGGAGTCCCCGCGGCAGCAATGGGCGGAGCTGTCTGGGCAGATGGAGGAGCTGCAGGAGCGGCTGGCCGTGGCGGAGCGTCGTCTGGAACGGCTGTCCATCGCGCGTGAGGAGCTGACCGCGCTGGAGGCGGCCGACGAGTCGGCTGTGGGGGAGGCCGGGGCGGCCGCCGACAGCCATCCTCATGGTGCGGGCGACACCACGCCGGGAGCTTCCGGGCACGCGGAGGTTCCCCAGGAGCGTCCGGTTCTGCGGGGTTGGGCAAGGACGCGGTGGTCTTGCTGGCCAGTTCCGATGCGGGCGCGGGATGTGGTGCGGGCGCTGGGGCAGCAGGATGTCCGCGGTCAGGTGGAGGGGATGCGCGCGCGGCTCAAGCGGCTGGTGGACGATGGCTGGCTGGCCGAGCGGGAGCAGGGTCTGTTCACGATCGCGGCCGGGGTGAACGGGTTCACCGGCGAAGGGAGCGCCGCCACGAGCTGAGTACGGCTTGCCGGTCCGGCGACTGGGTCAAACAGTGGTGCCGCCGAGTTGCAGCTCGACGGCACCGGGTTGCGTGAGCGCCCAACAGTCCTAACTCTTTGAAGGCTCGCGCCTTCGGAGCGTAACGCGATAGGAGGCTGTCGAGCCACGGCTGCTTCTGCCCAGATGCTCCGGGTTCTGGGAGCGGCGGAGGGAAGGCTCGACCATGCCATCGAGGTCATCACGGCGCTCGGCGCCGTCGCCGGGGCGCCGAGATGGTGTCCGGCCACAGCCGGACCGGGGACTGTAAAACTAACGGCGGATCTGATGATCAAGGAAGTGACGCTTGATGTCCGAGCCCGCCGTGGAGTCGCTGTCCATGAACGAACTGCCTGCCGAGCCGGACCGATCGATGACGGACGAGCAGCTGATCTCGATGCTCGTGGCCCGGGCCCGTAGTGAGGGGCTGCAGCTGACCGGTGAGGGCGGGCTGCTGCAGCAGCTGACCAAGCGGGTGCTGGAGTCGGCCCTGGAAGGCGAGATCACCGATCACCTCGGCTATGACCGGCACGATCCGGCCGGGAAGAACAGCGGCAACAGCCGCAACGGCAGCCGCACCAAGACCGTGGTGACCGACGTCGGCCCGGTCGAGGTGCGGGTACCGCGTGATGTGGCGGGCACCTTCGAGCCGCAGCTGGTGCGCAAGCGGCAGCGCCGGCTGTCCGGCGTGGATGAGATGGTCCTGTCCCTGTCGGCCAAGGGGCTCACCCATGGGGAGATCTCCGCCCACCTGGCCGAGGTGTACGGGGCGAACGTGTCCAAGCAGACCATCTCCACCATCACCGACAAGGTCATGGACGGCATGGCCGAATGGCAGAACCGGCCGCTCGATCGCGTGTACCCGGTCCTGTTCGTGGACGCGATCAACGTGGAGATCAGGGACGGTCACGTCGCCAACCGGCCCATCTATCTGGTGATGGCGGTCACCGTCGAGGGGCACCGTGACATCCTGGGCATCTGGGCCGGCGACGGCGGCGAGGGCGCCAAGCATTGGCTGGCGGTGCTGACCGAGCTGAAGAACCGCGGCGTGGACGATGTGCTCATGCTGGTCTGCGACGGGCTCAAGGGCCTGCCGCAAGCGGTGGAGACGGTCTGGCCTCGCACGATCGTGCAGACCTGCGTGATCCATCTGCTGCGCAACTCGTTCCGCTACGCCGCCCGGCAGGACTGGGACAAGATCGCCCGTGCTCTCAACGTGTTCATGGCCCTGATGAGCCTCGATCCCACCGGGCAGGGCCGCAAGAGATGGACCATGCGCTGGAAAGCGCCCTTGAACGCCTTCCAGATCGCCTTCGAAGGCCGCCTCACCCCTGCCAACCTCTGACCACTTCAACAACCAAGATCAGCCGTTAAGTTGACACTCCCGATCCCATCCGATCACCAAGATCGGACGGGATCCCGTCAACTTCAGTCCTGGGGTGTTCACGAATAGGGCTGGCCTGGGATGAAAGAGGGGTGGGGAAGATCGCTTCCCGAAGGGAGAATGATCGTTTCCCACATGCGGACGTGGCCGGATGTGGTGGGCGGCGTTGAGCCGCTCGGGGCGCGCCCGGCCGCACTCGAGATCACAGGTCCATCGTTGTCAGTGGATCGCCCACTCGTTCCGCGGTATCCGCTCGATGTCGTCGGCCCATGCCTCGTTGAGGAAGAGCGGGCGGGTCAGGAGTCGGTCGTCGGCACGTTGTACGCGCAGGATGAACCCGAGGTCCACTGATCCGGGCTCGTAATTGCCCGCGTAGTAGAAGGGCAGTGCCTTCGCGGTGAGGTAGTTCTCCAGCCATTTCTCCATGACTGATGGCACCCGCGCCACCAGCTCAGTGCCGTCGAGAGTCACCTGCGGACCGGTCCGCATGTCGATCGCGACACCAGCCAAGAGCTCCTGAACGTCGAAATACAGCTGCACTCCCTCGTGCTTCACATCGAGCGCACTGCTGCGTCGCCGCAGATCCTCCGGGGACCTGCCGAGCGCCCGTGCCACGTCGGTGTGGCTCATCCCGAATCTCAGCGGTCCGACGCCCACCAGCGGCACAAACTGCCACTGTTCCCGTTCCGCATCGTCTTTCACATCCCACCAGCCCATAGTCTCTCTCGTTCTCCCCTGTCCCGGCTGTCAACGTCGTTCCATCCAGCGGCAGGGATGGAGCTCGGTGCCCACCAAGTCGCCCGCCGGATAGGCCGCCCAGGCGCAATGATCAGCTCGGCCAAGGCGGCGTGGGCCTTCCCGAATCCTGATCACCCTCACGGACTGCCTGCTTCGCTGGCGACGGCCCATCCTCATGCTGCAATATGCGGGTTGCGATCTTACTGAGTCCATGGGGTGGCACCGCCGTCGAGCCATCCGCAGGGTCTGCGTGGAGGATTGGGCCGACGCCGCGGCGCTGGACCATCATTTCTCGCTACCGCACTTCACACACGTCGCGGCGGTGCTGGAGGAGATCCTGGCCGAGCCGTTCACGCTGCGCCGGCTGACCGGCATCCCCGGCTGACGTGACGCCCAGGGCGCAGATCCCGGCTGTTCGGCCGCGTTCCCGGCACGTACCAGGAATTGTTCAAGGCGTAAGGGATCGGCCGGACATTGTCTATCGTCGGGTGCTCCGTCCGTCTGAGGAACGTCCCGTCAGGTCGCCGGGTGGGGGCGCGGCCGGCTCCTGGAGCCGCACCGGTCCAGGGCCGTGGTCACGCAGTGCGTCGTCGGGGTTGAGCAGCAGGCAGGCCTTCATCGACAGGCAACCGCAGCCGATACAGCCGGTGAGCTCGTGTTCGAGCTTCTCGATGGCTCGACGGCGTTCCTCGAGTTGCTTCTTCCACGTACGGGAAACGCGCTGCCAGTCCTTGTGGGCGGGGGCGCGATCGGTGGGGAGGGTCGCGAAAATCTCAGCGACGTCCGACAGCGGGATATGCAGACGCTTGGCCACGATGATGAGGGAGATCCGGCGGAGCATGTGCCGGGAGAAGATGCGCTGGTTGCCGCCGTCGCGTTCGCTGAAGATCAATCCCTTGCGTTCGTAGAAGTGCAAGGCGGAGGCGGGCACGCCGGTCCGGCGGACGATGTCACCGATTGTGAGGTGGTCCTCTGGACTGACGTGCACGGCGGTTCCCTGCTGTGAAGATGGCGTCAGGCGGCGTGGCGAGACCTGGCGTGACTGTAGATGAGGGCGGCCACGACGATCGACAGCATGAGGCAGAGCAGCCCGGCGCCGAGCTGTGTGAGCTGCCAGGACCAGGTGAAGGCGTCCAGCTCTGCGGACTCGGCGCCGGGGGTGAGGCGCCCCGCGCCGACCTCGGCGGCACGGGTCGTATCGCCCAGCCTGGCCGCGAGGAGGCCGATCAGCGAGGCGCTGAAGGCGGCGATCACCATGGCCTCCGCCGCTCCGCGCAGCGTGTTGAGGAAGCCGGCTGCCATGCCGACCGCGTCAGCCGGGACCAGGGCCATGGCCTGGCCGTCCGTGATGCCGAAGGACGCCCCCATGCCGAGCCCGATCATCACCAGAGGCACCGCGACGGCCGCGACCGCGTCGTCAGCGTTCAGGCTCATCAGCCACAGGTTCCCGGCCACCACCAGAACCAGAGCGATCACCATCACCAGCCGGGCCGACACCCCCTTGTTGACCAGGGCGACAGCGGCCATGGGCATGATGAGCACGGGAGCGGTGAGCAGCAGCATGGTCACCCCCGCGGCGGCGGGCGAGAGTCCTGCCGCCGCCTGCAGGTAGGTCGGCAGGAAGACCAGAACGCCGAGGAACCCGATCGAGGTGGTCAGCGTCGCGAGGCTCCAGCCCAGGAAGCCGCGGTTGGCGACCAGGAAGGGTGCCAGGACCGGGGCGGCGCTGCGCCGCTGGGACAGGCCGAACAACACCAGTGTGACCAGGCCGGCGACGGCGGTGACCAGGATGGCCGGATGGGTCCAACCGAACGCGGGCGCCTCCAGCAGCGCGAACATCAGCAGGGTCAGCGCGGCGATGAACAACGCGCTGCCCGTCCAGTCGATAGGCCCGGTCCCGGTCGCCCGGGACTCTCGGGTACGGGTCGCGCCCAGGACGACCAGCAGGCCGATGACCGCGAAGACCGCGAAGCTCTCCCGCCACCCGGTGGTGGTGATCAGCAGGCCCGACAGGGTGGGGCCAACAGCGATGCCGACGCCGGCCATGGTGCCCATCAGGGCGAAGGCACGGTTGCGGGCCTCTCCGGCGTAGCTTGAGGCGAGGATGGCGCCGCCGGCCGCCATGATCCCGGCTCCGCCGACGCCGGAGACGATGCGGGCGATGTCGGCGAGGATGATCGCCTGGCTCAGCGCGGTCACGAGAAATCCGGTCACAAAGACCAGTGCCGCGGCGATGAACACCCGCCGATGACCGATCCGGTCGGCGGCCGATCCCGCGACGAGCGTCACGGCTGCGAAGGCCAGGTTGTATCCGGCGACGACCCAGTGCAGAAGGGACCCGGACGCGTTGAGATCACGGCCGATGCTCGGCAGCGCCACCGCAGTTCCCGAGATGGACATCGCGACCAGCACGACGCCGACCAAGACCACCGGAAGCGTCAACGGAGAGGGCCGATCCACCGCGTTGGGTTGCTTGGACGATTCTGTGGAGGTGCCCATGCCGCTCGCTTTCTCTGGTCCGAAGGCCGACGGTGGACAGCCCATCAGCTCAACCTAAGTTGAGGTCAAATGCGCTGGTGAGGCCTCTCCTCGGCGAAGGGCGCCCGCCAGTCACAAGCGCGCCGCGACCGCCTCCCTCGTCGAGGCTGTGCTTGCGGGCGGTCTGCTCGATCAGCTGTTGGCCATTTCGGCGCACGCGAAGTGGCTGAGGTGGACGGAAGTACGGGCCGTGCTTGAAACGGCCGGACCGAAGTCGATGCGGGCCATGCGGTGGATCCGGCGAAAGCACCCCGGAATTACGTGGAAGCAGCTCCGCCGACGCTACTGCGAAGGCGGCTGGTGGCCCACCACTGAGGAAGGAGAACTGTTCAACCCGGCAAAGTAAGCACGACAAGATACCGATACCGGGGGACGGTGATCCCGAACCCGTGGCCCACTACGGCCTGAGAATCTGACCAGGCCCAAACGGGACCTGTGGAGAGCCCGGTGCTCGGAGACGGGCACGCCGGGTTCGAGAGGCGGCTCGGGGAAACCCACTGGTGGAGGCATGAACAGGGCGCCCCGAGCCCTCACGGTGAACTCGACCCGAGCAAGGGAGTCGTCCTTGACCTGCGTCTCCTTCAGCAGCCGGGCCCAGGTGCCGTCCTCCTCCCAGCGCTTGAACCGCTCGTAGCAGGTCTGCCAGGGGCCGTACCGTTCGGGAACGTCCCGCCACGGCGCGCCGGTCCGCAGCCGCCACAAGATGCCATCGATCACCTCTCGGTGATCACGCCGGGTACGGCCGTGCCCACGCCTTGTCGGTCAGCTCACCACGTCGCACCACGATCGACCAGTGGGGTGACGTGGTGAGCTGACCGGGTTCGATCACGCGGCTTCGTGGCGGGGTCGGCCCCACGCTGCTGGCGTTCACTGCGGATGCGGGCGCGTTCACGACGTTCGGCGGCGAGTACGCCGGGGTGGCGGGCGTCGGCGTTGTGCCGGCGCAGGTAGGCCTGCAGTTCCCCGGGGTTTCTGGCGCGTGGCCTTCCCGGGGTCTTGGAGGTGCAGCGCTGACTCCGCCGGCCGGATGTGCGGGCGCTGCACGACTTCGAGGTCACCAGCCCACCGGGCCGGCGGCGTCGAAGAAGCTGCCGCTGGGGCCGTCTGCAGGCAGCGTGGCGGCGCGTACGACGACCTTCGCGCCCTCGGACGCAGGCTGTGCGCCTGAGCTGTTCATGTCGGTTTGGTTAGAGCCTGGGCATACCGAGTTCACCTTCACGGCGGTGTCCCGGAGTTCCACGGCGAGCCAACCAGTGATCGCGTTCAAAGCGGTCTTCGAAGCGGGGTAGGAAAAGACGGGAACCTCACCGAAAGGGTTCTGCTCAGACGTGAGGACTGTCAACGATCCCATGGTGGTGCTGACGTTCACGATCCGGCCCGCCGGCGAACGCTTCACCAGTGGCAGGAACGCCTGAATGACGCGGAGGGCACCGAAGACGTTCACATCGAAGGTTTGCTGCAGCGCATCCAACTTCACGCTGCTAGGACGACTGTCGCCCTCGGCGGCCGCGATTCCAGCATTGTTCACGAGTACGTCCAAGCCGGTCTCGTCGGCGATGTGCTCCCGGGCGGCCTGGATGCTGGCGATGTCGGTCACGTCAAGGCGGACGAAGCGGACGTCACCGTCGGCGGCCAGTTCCTTCGCCGCTGCTTCGCCTCGGCTTTGGTCACGGCATCCGAGCCAGACGGTGAATCCCTGCTGGGCGAGCCGGCGAGCGGTCTCGAAGCCGATGCCCTTGTTGGCGCCCGTGACGAGCGCGGTCTGGTGCGTGGTCATGAGAACGATGGTGAACCCAGCTGGCTGTACGATCCATAACGTGAAGTCCAATAATCCTTACGTATCGTCCAGCACTCGGTTGCCGCAGTGGTCCAGCGACCCGATTGCCGGTGCCATCGGCCTGCTGCGGCCCCGCACGGAGGTGCACCCAGACTTCAGGGCGGCCGGGCCGTGGGCGCTTCGCTTCGAAGCGTTTGAGCACGTGACGATCGGCGGCGTTGATCAGGGTGAGTGCTGGCTGGTGTTTGAGGACGACAGCGAACCGGTGCGCCTGTGCGAAGGTGACCTGTTTCTGCTGGTCAACCCTCCGGGGTACCGGCTGGCCAGCTCTCTCAGCGTCGAACCGCTACCGGCGCAGGTCCTGTGGGAGAGCACGGTGCAGGGTCAGGTGCGCATCGGTGCCGAGGGGGATGCGGACTTCGGCCTGTGCGGTGGGCGGTTCTGGTTCGACGAGGCCAACGCCGCGATGCTGATCGACGTGCTTCCACGGCTCGTGCACGTCAGGGCCGGCCACCGGCGCAACGGGCAACTCGCCCAGGTAGCCCAGCTGCTCAGCGCCGAGGCGAAGAACCGCACCGTCGGCAGCGTCCTGGTGCTGGACCATCTCGTGCAGATCCTCTTCGTGCACGTGTTGCGCGCGCACGCCGACCAGACCGATCATCCCGTCGGCTGGCTGGGGGCCCTGTGCGACGACGGCGTCGGTGCGGCCTTGCGCGCCCTGCATGCCGACGTCTCACACCGCTGGAGCCTGCAGGAACTGGCCGGCATCGCCCGCATGTCCCGTTCGGCGTTCGCCGCCGCCTTCAAGAAACAGCTCGGCACCCCACCGGGGGAGTACCTGATCCAGTGGCGTATGAGCCTGGCCCGCGACGCACTGCGCCGCAGCACCTGCTCGATCTCCCAACTCGCCGTCGCCACCGGCTACGAGTCCGAGAGCGCCTTCAGCACGGCTTTTCGGCGAGTGGTCGGTTCCTCGCCCAAGCAGTACCGCGCCGCCTCGGGCGATCGGACGGCACAAGCGTAGCCGGATGCCGGTCTGGCCGAAGGCGACCAAGCGCGCAGTGCCGGCCGCTGCGTTGACGCGGGGCGGAGCCGCCGAGTCCGCCTCAGTCGGTTTCCTCAAGCGGACAACGAGCTCACCGGCCACCGGCCGCCCGGCGAACACCGTCCCGCTCACCCGGCCGCCTGGCCATACCACTCCCCGTCGGCGCCACGCAGCCCAGCTAGCTGCCGGGCGAGGATTGCCCCCTGTGCGCTTCCTGGTAGTCGAGGACGGCGTCGCCGTTCTCTCGGGCCCACTCGGTGACATGCGGATGGGCGGCTCGAGGGTCTTTGCGAGGTCGGTGAGGCTGTATTCCACCCGTGGCGGGGCCTCGGTGTAGGAGCAGGGGTCCTCGGCGCCGACGCCATGATGATCACCGCCCGGCGCACCCGGATCGACCCGTGCCCGCCCCGGCGCACGATCTGCTGCAGCCGGCGCCCCTCGTCCTCGCTCAACCGCCGTGCTCTGACCGGCTCTGCCATCCACGCACCTCGCCCTCGACGACAACATGCGTGCATCGAGAGTGACCGATCGGTCGGCTACCGCGCGCACCGGATCGGTGTCTAACTCGTCTCGGTGCACTATCGTCATCAACTCACTGATGAGTTCCACCCGAGCGGGACCGTGAGTCCTTCCTCGGCCGCCACCACCTCACCGCCGAACTCCTTCCGAGCAGCGGCCACGGAGGCGGCCCGGTCGTTGCCCGGCCAGAAGTGGGTGAGCAGCAACCGGCGTGCGCATGCGCGGCGGGCCCAGTGGCCGGCCTCTGTGGAGGTCAGCAGGTTGCGGCGACACCGGCCCGACTCCCGCACTCGCCGAACTCGGGCACGACGCCTGCCGCCGCCGTCAGCGACGACATCGAGCGCCTGCTCGGCCGCGCACCACGCTCACTCGCCGAGTTCGCCACCGACCACCGCGAGGCATTCCTGGCATCGCCCTGACCCATCGGAGCGGGAAGATCACGCGCACCGCCGCGAGAAGTCGCCGTAAGGCCAGGTGGCTTCGAAAGAGTCTTGTGGCCCCACCTGGCATGGCCGAATTCGGTCCGAAGATCCCGGCGTCATGGAGGATCGACGACGGGGAAGGCGGCGAGCCCCGGTGCTGCTGCGCGGTCAGGCGGAGCCGGTGCGGTCGTGCCCGCCGGGCGAGCGAGGAGTCAATGGCGATGGTCGTAGGCGTGGCGGGCTGCGGCGATGACGGGGCCGGCGTGGCGGGCCCATGCCGCGAGAGCCTCCAGGGGAGCGCGTATGTCCTCGACCAGATCTGTGGTGGCGTATTCCACCCGGGGTGGGGAGTCGGGGTAGACGGTGCGGGTGATCAGCCCGTTGCGTTCCAGGTTGCGCAGGCTCACGGTCAGCATCCGTCGGCTGATGCCTTCGATCGCCCGTTCCAGTTGGGTGAACCGGTGCGGGCCCTCACCCAGTTGGACCAGTACTTGAGCGCTCCACTTGTCCCCGATCAGGGCGAGGACCTCGGGCAGCGGGCAGTCCTCTGGCGAGGACGCATCGGTGGGGGCTGTGAGCTGGTCTGTTACCGCGGTGTTCCGTTGCGACAAGAAAGTGCCTCCTTCCGGACGGTCCCATGATCCTGAAGGATGAAGCCTGTTACAAGTCGTAACGTTCCTGGACAAAGGCCCTTCATCGGTCGTTTGCCCAGCGACTCTTGCTTGAGGACGAGGAGCGACACGTGCCCACCGCACGCAGCCATGGTTTCAAGATCTCCTACGAGGTGTTCGGGGACGGCCCGCCGGTCGTGCTGCATCCGGGCATGTTCCAGGACGGCGCGCATTGGGCCCACAGCGGATACACTCCGGCCCTGACCGCCGCCCACACGGTGATCGCCATCGATCCGCTGGGACTGGGCGCAAGCGACGCCCCGCACGACATCGAGGCATATTCCTTGCAGCGTCGGGTCGACTGCGTCACCGCCGTGCTCGACGATGCCGGCGCTGACCGGGCCGCGTTCTGGGGCTACTCGCTGGGCGCCATGACCGGCTACGCGGTCGCGGCGCACGCGCCCGAACGCCTGACCCGGCTGGTCGCCGGCGCCTTCGATCCCATCAACGGTTTTCGCTCCGCGGTCGACCAGGCGATTCGGGAGCTCGGCTTGCCCGCCGACATCGATGCCTACGAGATCGTGAAGCAGGGGGCTTCGGCTGATCCGTATCAGGCCGTCCTGATCGGCGCCGGGGACCTGGGCGCCTTCCGCGCCAATTACGATGCGTTCTCCCGCGAGCCCGGCCTGGCCACCGAGCTGGCGGCCTGCGGGGTGCCCATCTTGATGTACGCGGGCACGGCCGATCCCTGGCACGACCCGATGCGGGCGTTCGCCGAACGCGCCGGCGCGGGGTTCTTCGCCCTGCCGGACGCTGACCACAAGGGCGGCTGGGACAGATCCGCCGATGTGCTGCACCACGTACTGCCGTTCCTGGCCGAGGACAGGCCGTCACATCCCAGGCCGTGACAGCCCCTTCGCGACCCAACGTCGGTGAGAATGACAGCGTCCACCTCCAGGCTTTCGCGCGGAGATGGGCGCGCAGATTGATGATCAGCCCGTGCTGCGCTGTTCAGTGCGAGCGCGGGTTGGGCACGTCGCAGTCGTAGGAGCCGGCCCGGACGATCACGGGAGATCGAAGGGGGTGGGGGAGTGGCCTTCCCAGATCTGGCGGGATGCCTTTTCGGGGTAGGGCAGGGTCTTGGGCTCGGTGTCCAGGACGCGGGTGAGGTGCTCGCCGGGCCGGTGGGCGGGCCAGCCCGCGTCGCCGGTGGCCACGAAGCGGACCCAGGCCTCCTGGAGTTCGCGGGAGAGTGCGAGGGCCTCGGGCGGGGGCTCCTCGCCGATGAGCTGGGCGCCGACGGGGCTGTCCAGCGTGCCGAACGCCAGGGGCACGTCGAGGCTGTGGCAGGCGCCCAGGATGCCGCCGAGGGCCGGGGCGGCCCAGCACAGTTCGAACAGGTACGAGGTGCCGCCGGCTGCGGTGTTCGCCTCGGCCAGCTTCTGTGACGGCATGCGGAAGAGGGCGTCGGAGTACACCGTCTCCACCAGTTCGTCCGGGCCTGCCTGCGGGAACGCGGCACGGTAGGCCCGCGCGCCGTCCGGCTGCGGGGCGAGCAGGTGCAGGGCTGCGCGGGCGTCCTCCTCGGTGAAGGTGCCGTACCGTCCGCTCATGACGCTGAAGTACCGGAATTCGTCCCGGGTGTGGCCGACGAGCAGTTCGGTCCCGCTCGCGCGGGCGCCGGTCAGCGCGGGCCAGGGCGTTTCCGGGAGGACCTCGCCGTCGACGACGGGGCACAGGGCGGTGCCGGTCTCGGTGAGGCGTCCCCAGCTCTCCCGGTGCGCGTGGAGGCCGGCGTTGAAGGAGGTGAGCTCGGCGGCCAGGTGCCAGGGGTCGATGTCGCGCAGGGCCTCGGCGGTGGGGGCCGCCGCGCCGAGCCGGTCCGCGAACGCGGCGGTGACCTGGCGTGCCAGCGCGGGGGTGCTGTGCAGCCCCGGCACCGAGTGGGCGATGGCCCGCCGGAACAGTCCGCGCGCGGACTTCATCGTCAGCAGGGCGGCGACCGAGCCCGCCCCTGCGGACACCCCGCCCACGGTGACCCGGCCGGGGTCGCCTCCGAAGGCGGCGATGTTGCGCTGCACCCACTCCAGCGCCGCGATCTGGTCGAGGAATCCGCGGTTGGGCGGCGCGTCGTCGAGTAAGGCGAATCCCTCCGCGCCCACGCGGCAGTTGATGGTCACCACGACGACTCCCGCCTCGGCCAGCGCCGCCGGGTCGTACATCGGGTCGCTCGAGGCCGCCGAGAGGTAGCCGCCCACGGGGATCCACACCAGCACCGGCAGTCCCGCCGCGCCGGGATCCGGCGTGCCGACGTTGAGCGTCAGCCAGTCGCTGCCCTGCGGGGGCACGTCGATCGGCAGGGACAGCGGCACCACGGGGCCGAACTCGACCGCCTGCCTCGTCCCCTCCCAGCGCTCCGGCGGCGCGGGCGCGGCGAAGCGGAGCGCTCCGACCGGGGGCCGGGCGTACGGGATGCCGCGGAACACCGCGTGCCCCTTGCGCCGGCGCCCCTGCACCACGCCTTCCGTGGTCCGTGCCTTGGGCTGTTCGGACATGACGATTCCTTCCCTGGGTGGGCTCAGGATTATGGGTCAAGTGTATTATGTCAACTGTATGGGAACAGTCCCGGGGTGCGAGGGAGGGGCCGGCGATGCCGAAGCAGGTGGATCACCGCGAACGCCGCGAAGCGATCGCCCGCGCGCTGTGGCGGGTGGTGGAGCAGCGCGGCGTCGCCCAGCTGACGATGCGCGTGGTGGCGCAGGAGGCGGGCATGTCACTCGGTCAGCTGCAGCACTACTTCGCCTCCCGTACCGCCATGCTCTCCTTCGCCATGGACTTCGCGTCCGAGCAGACCTCGGTGCGCGTACGCCAAGGGCTCGAGAAGCTCGGGGACCGTCCGCACCCGCGTGAGGTGCTGCGACTGGCGCTCGCGGAGATGCTCCCCCTGCACGCCGACGCCCGCGCGACCAGCCGGATGAGTGCCGCCTACGTCCTGGAGGCGCTGCACGACGAGGCCGTGCACGAGCAGGCACGCCGCGGCCTCGTCCAGGGGCGGGCCCTCGTCGAGCAGGTGGTCCGCCAGGCGATCGCCGACGGGCACATCGACCCCGGCCGCGACCCGGCGACCGAGACCAACCTGCTCCTCGCCCTCACCGGCTTCACCTCCCTGATCGAACTCGACGTGATCGGGCCCCAGGACGCACTCGCCGCGCTCGACGTGCATCTGGACCGGCTGTTCACACGTACGTGACCATCGGCTCGGGCGGACCGGTCAGGTGGTGAGGCACTCGACGTGGCGCATCACCCTGCGGCAGAAGGAGGTCACTCCGTACGGGTCGTCGGTGAACTGGGAAGGCTTGATGCAGAAGGTCGTGAAGCCCTGGGACATCTGCTCCGGGATGGATGCGAGGGCACGGAAGAGGTCGCCGCAGGAGTCGTCGTCGGGGAAGTTCGCGCGGATTCCGCCCACCATCTCAAGGTCGGCGAGCTCGCGTCCGGCGGCCGCCATGGCGTTGGCGAGGCGGGCCATCTCGGCGGGGGTGGGACGGCCGAGCGGGTTGAAGGCGTGGCCGTGCCGCACGATGCGGCGCACCATCGCCTCGTGCATGCCGGCCCCGCCGAAGCACAGCCGGGGGCCGTCGGGGTGGTAGGCCTTGGGTTCGAAGTAGACGTCGTGGAAGGAGAAGAAGCCGCCCTCGTACGACACGGGCGAGGGCCCCCACAGGCGAGCCCAGATCTCCAGGTGCTCGTCGAGCAGGCGTCCACGCTGGGAGAACGGCACACCCAGGGCGGCGTACTCGTCGCGGCTCCAGCTCACGTTGGGCAGCACGGTCAGCCGGCCTTCCGACAGGAGGTCCAGGGTGCCCAGTTCACGGGCGAGGAGGAGCGGGTGGCGGAGCGGGGCGATCACCGCCGACGCGGCCAGCCGGATCCGCTCGGTGACGGAGGCGATCGAGGCCAGGATGAGCAGGGAGTTGGGCCAGGGCATGTACGGGTCCTGGTTGCCGGGCATCGCATAGTCGCGGGGGTTGCCCATGACGCCGTTGGCGGCGGCGTCCGGGCCGAGCACGATGTGCTCGCTGAGCATGACGGAGTCGAATCCGGCGTCCTCGGCCTCGCGGGCCCAGCGGACGAGCAGGGGCAGGTCGACCTTTCCGCCGGTCATGGTCCAGTTCTCGGAGAGGATGAGTTGCATGCGGGGAACGGCCATCGGCGGGACTCCAGGGTTTCCAGGTGTGCGTCGGTCAGGTCACCAGGTCGGACACGGCCTGGCTGTTCTCCTTGTCACGTTGTCTGGCCCCCACGACCGTCCCGGCGCCGAAGACGGCGAAGGGCAGGGCGACGAGGAACCAGCCGAGCCCGGACAGGGCCCACGACTGGGCGGCGGGATCGACGCCTTCGGCCGCGGTGCCGGCCAGCAGGCCGAAGCGCGACACCAGCAGGTACATCGCGAGAAGGAGGCCGGCGATCGCGGCTGCGGGGGCGAGGAGCGTGCTCCACGCGTTCCCGCCGCCTTCCCTGCGGAAGGAGACGATCACGGCGACGGAGACCAGGATCTCCACCAGGACGATGGCCAGCACGGCCAGGGCGCTGAACCAGGTGAACAGGTGCACCACCGGGTCCCGGCCGGTGAGGACGAACACCACGATGACGATCAGCGAGGCCGCGGAGACGGCGGCCGTGCCCAGCGCGGGAGCGCCGCGCCCGTTCACCTGGCTGAGGGCGCTGGGCAGCACCCCGGCGCGCGCCATGGAGAAGACGTAGCGCGCCGCGCTGTTCTGGAACGCGAGCAGTCCTGCGAAGAGGCTGGACAGGACCAGCCAGCTCATCACCGTCGCGAGCCAGCCGCCGACGTACTGTTCTGCGACGGCGAAGAGGACCGCGGCGGGGTCGGCCAGCGGGGTGCCGCCGACCGAGGAGATCTCCGCGACCCGGTCGGCGACCGCGCCGGACCCGAGGCCGCTGACCATCGCCCATGAGGTGAAGGCGAACAGCAGCGCGATGAGCGAGACCGAGATGTAGGTCGCGAGCGGGACGGCGCGTTTGGGGTCCTTGGTCTCCTCGCCGTAGATGGCGGTCGCCTCGAAGCCGATGTACGAGGCGAAGGCGAAGGTGAGCGCGATGCCGGCCGTGCCGGTGAACCCACCGGCGAGCACGTTCCCCGGTGCGAAGGACGAGCCGAGCGCCAGCCCGTCCGGACCGCCCCCGTTGAGGAGCACGGCCGCCGCCACCGTGATGAGCGAGAGCACCTCGAGCACCATGAGCACGCCGAGGACCTTGGCCCCGATGTCCACGCTCAGCGCGGACAGGCCCGACACCACGGCCCAGGCGATCAGCGCCCACAGCCACCACGCCAGGTCGAGGCCGGCCGTGGCCTTCATCTGGCCGGCGATGACCGCCCCGAAGAACCCGAAGACCGCGAGCTGGATCGTGAGGTAGGCGAGCAGCGACACGAAGGCGGATCCGACGCCCGGGGCGATCCCCAGGCCGCGGCCGACGTAGGCGAAGAAGGCGCCGGTGTTCGTGACACGGTGGCTCATGGCCGAGTAGCCGACGCTGAAGACCAGCAGGATCAGCCCGACCACGAGGTAGGCGCCGGGAGCTCCCGCGCCGCTGCCCAGGACGATCGCGATCGGGGCCGCGCCCGTCATGCCGACCAGGGGAGCGGCCGCGGCGACGACGAAGAAGACGATCCCGGCGATCCCGAGCCGGTTCCTCGCCAGGTGCACGCCATGCGCGTCGGGCGGGGGGAGCGCCGTGCCGCCGTGTTCCATGTTCTTCATTGCAGGTCTCTGTCTCTCTGCCGGATCACGACGGTTCGCGCGGATCCTCGGGTATGGGGGAGGGGATGCACCGTCCTGCGGGCGGTGCGCCGGGTGTGGCGGGTCGTCGGTCAGTGGCGCTGGCAGCAGCACAGGCCGGCGGTCAGGCACGCGGCGCCGTAGGCGTTGCGTCGTTCGATGTCCGCGGGCGTCATGGCCTTGGTCACGGTCGCGTCGGAACCGGTCCCGTCGTAGACCACGGCGCCGCCGAGGACGGTGGCCGCGATCGGCATGTCCACGATGGTGTGCGGGTCGCCGTCCAGGACGTCGCCGGACACGACGCACACGTCGCCGGCCATGCCGGGCTCCAGCGTGCCCTTCCACCGTTCGGCGCGGTCCTGCCAGGCGGAGGTCCTGGTGTAGGTGATCAGTGCCTCGTCGGTGCCGATGCGCTCCGCCTCACCGGCGACGCCGCCGAACCGCCCCTCGCGGAGCACCGCCGACTGCACGCCCTGGCGCCAGCTCGGGGCGGTCACCGGTGCGTCCGATGCGCTGGTCACCTTCACCCCCAGGTCGAGGGCGCTGCGGTAGGGCCACTGGTAGTCGGTGCGTTCGGGGCCGAGGTTGGCGTCGAGCGTGCGGCCCAGGAGGTATTTGATCGTGGCGTTCATGTTGACGCCGATGTTGTTGCGGGCCATCGTGCGCAGCGTCTCCCGTGGCGTCAGATCGCCGTGGATGACGTAGTGGCGCGGGTCGCGGAAGCGGCGGTTGCCGCGCATGGCGGCCAGATAGGCCGAGACGACGGCGTCGATCCCCGCGTCGCCGGTGGCATGTGTGCCGACCTGCAGGCCGGCGTTGTGGACGAGCGCGATCATCTCGTGGATGTTCGCGACCGCTTCCTCGATCGTGGCGCCGGCGATGACGGGAACGCCGTTGCGTCCGTCCACGTACGGCGTGTGCAGCCAGGCGGTCTGCGCGGCGGTCGGCACGCCGTCGATGATGAGCTTGCAGCCGGCGACCGTCAGCAGGCGCCGATCGACGCCCTTGAGCGGCCGGTACGCGGCCAGGGTGTCGCGCACCTCCTGCGGGGACCGGCCACCGGTGATCAGCGCGGTCATCCGGATGGCGAGCGTGCCTTCGAGTGACATGCGCCGGTAGAGGTCCAGCTGGGGGTAGCCGATGCCGGGGTCGGTCATGCTGGTGACGCCCTGGGCGTGCAGCAGCGCGATCCCGAGCTTGATCGCGTTCTCCGTCTCCTCCGGGGTGAACGGCGGGACCACGGACTGGATCAGGCTCTGCGCGCTCTCGCGGAGCACGCCGGTGGGCTCGCCGGCGGCGTCCTTCTCGATGACGCCGCCGGGCGGCGGCACGGTGTCCCGGGTGATGCCCGCGAGCTGGAGCACCTTGGAGTTGACCGCGACCATGTGGCCGGAGAAGTCGCGCAGGATGACCGGATGGGCTCCTGAGACGGGGTCGAGGTCCGTCCTGCGCGGTGCGCGGCGCAGCCGGTTCTCGTTCCAGCCTCCGCCGCGGATCCAGGAGTCGGGTGCGCCGGCCTCGGCGACGGCGGCGGCGACCAGGCCGACCAGCTCCTCCATGGTGGCGGTGTCCACGTTGACGGTGAAGGGCGGATGGTCGAAGCCGAGCCCGCCCAGGTGGACGTGCGAGTCGTTGATGCCGGGGAGGACGGTGCCGCCGTTCGCGTTGATCGACCGGGTACGGCGGCCGGACAGCCGCACCATGTCCCGGTCGCTGCCGACGCCGATCACGACGCCGTCGCGGATGGCCACGGCCCGGGCCTGGCGCATGCGGCGATCCATGACCAGGACGCGGCCGTTGTAGACGATCAGGTCCGCCGGCCCCCGCCCCTGGGCGAGGGCGGGAGCGGCGGGCAGCGTCCCGGCCACCGCCATGCCGGCCGACATCGCGGCCGTGGTGCGGAGAAAGCTACGACGGTTCACATCTGTACGCATGTGGGGGGTCCCTTCGAAGGGGCTCGATGCGGCCGGAGTCGGAGACGACTTCCACGGCGCGTGCCACAAAGAATGTTCGGGCCTAAACGACCTGTCAAGATGTTTGGGCCTAAACGATCGGCGGAGATCCGCCGCCGCCACGGCGGCACGGCGCAGGCCGGCACACCCCCCGGCCGTTCGCCGGAGGGCACGCCTTCCGCCGCAGGTCAGGCCAGGGTCACTTCGACGGGCAGCCTCTTGATGCCGTTGACGAAGTTGGAGCGCACGCGCGGCACCTCGCCGGCCAGCCGGATGTCGGCGATGCGCGGGATGAGCTCCTCGAACATGATGCGGATCTCGGTGCGGGCGAGGAGGTTGCCCAGGCACAGGTGCGGGCTGCTCTTGCCGAAGGTGAGGTGGTCGTTGCCGGTGCGGGTGACGTCGAAGCGGTACGGGTCGGGGAAGACCCGCTCGTCGCGGTTGCCGGAGGCGTACCACATGACGACCTTGTCACCCTCCTTGATCTGCTTGCCGCCGAGTTCGACGTCGCGGGTGGCGGTACGGCGGAAGTGGTAGACCGGTGAGGCCCAGCGCAGGAACTCCTCGACCGCGCCCGGGATGCGGGACGGGTCGCGGCGTAGCAGGTCGAGCTGGTCGGGGTGCTGGATGAGCGCGAGCATGGCATGCGAGATGGCATGCCGGGTGGTCTCGTTGCCGGCGACGACCAGCAACAGGAAGTAGTTGTCGAAGTCCTGTTCCGACAGGGGCACGCCGTCGCGCGGGGTCTCGTTGACCAGTCTGGAGACGAGGTCGGTGCCGGCGCCGCCGCGGCGCCGGCGGGCCAGCTCGCGGCCGTAGGCGAAGACCTCCAGGGAGGCGGGGGACCGGAAGGGCAGGTGCCGGTACCGCTCGCTCTCGGCACTGCCGAGCAGGACGTCGGCGTAGTCGGGGTCGGTGTTGCCGATGATCCGGTTGCCCCACTCGATGAGCTGCTTGGTGTCGCCGTCGGGGACGTCGAGCAGGCGGGCCAGCACGTTGATGGGGAAGTCGGCGGAGACCTCGGTGACGAAGTCGAAGGAGCCCTTGGCCAGGGCGGCGTCCAGGGTGGCGGCGGTCAGGCCGCGCAGGTAATCGGTATAGCCGCCGATCACCGAGGCGCCGAACTGGCGCTGCAGCAGACCCCGCAAGGCGCGGTGGCGTACGCCGTCCAGCTCCAGGAGGGACGCACGAATCTTGATCTGGTCGACGTCGACCTCCTCCAGGTTGACGAACTTGGTGGAGGTGAAGGTCTCGGCGTCGCGGTCGACGCGGGCGATGTCCTGGTGCCGGGTGACGGCCCAGAAGCCGGCGTTCGGGGCGGGCTCGGGCTGCCAGTGCACGGGATCCTCGTGGCGCAGGGTGTGGAACATGCGCCAGGGGGTGACGCCGTCGGTGAAGTTGCCGGGGTCGGCGAGGTCGATCTCGCCGAGGGGAAGGGGCTCGGGGATCATGCGGCGGAGCTCCTACAGATGGTGGGCGTATTCGGTGAACTCCCAGTCGGTGACGTGCCGGTGGAAGCGTTCGATCTCGTTGCGTTTGTAGGCGAGGTAGGAGGTGGTGAAGCCCTTGCCGAGCAGGTCGGTCAGCTCGGCGTCGGCCTCGAAGGCGTCCAGCGCGTCGGCGAGCGTCATCGGCAGGACGGCGGCGCGCGAGGTGTCGTAGCCGTAGCCCTCCAGCGGGGGCGGTGGTTCCTGGCCGGCGTGGATGCCGAGCAGCGCGGCCGCGATGGTTCCGGCGATCAGCAGGTACGGGTTGGCGCCGGCGTCGCCGAGCCGGAGTTCGAAACGGGCGCCCGTGCCGCGCTCGGGCGGGATGCGGAGCATGGCGCTGCGGTTGTCCAGGCCCCAGTCGATCAGCCAGGGGGCGAGGGTGTCGGGGCCGAAGCGCTTGTAGGAGTTGATGGTCGGGTTGGCCAGTGCGGTCAGGGCGGGTGCGTGGGCCAGGACGCCGGCGACGGCGTGCCGTGCGGTGGCCGACAGCCCGTACGGAGCCGATGGGTCGTCGAAGCGGTTGCGCCCGTCGCTCTCGCAGGACAGGTGCAGGTGGAAGCCGGAGCCGCCCTCGTCGTTGAACGGCTTGGCCATGAACGTGGCCAGCCGCCCTTCGGCGCGGGCCAGCTCCTTGACGGCCGACTTGAACAGGAAGGTGCGGTCGGCGGCGTCCAGGGCTTCGCCGTGCGCGAGGTTGATCTCGAACTGGCCGCTGCTGAACTCGTGGTTGCCCATGCTGACGTCCAGCCCCAGGTCCCGCAGGTGGCGCAGGGTGCGCAGCAGGTGGCCGTCGGGGTCGCCGCGCCGCCCGGCGGTGTAGACGTTGCCGGGCGCCTCGGCGTAGCGCCGCCATCCGGTGGGGGACCGCTCGCACAGGAAGTACTCCAGTTCGGGGCCGGCGACCGGGCGCAGCCCGTGCTCGGCGCACCGGTCGAGCACGCCGCGCAGCAGATCGCGCGGAGATTCGGGAACCGTCTCGCCGGTCGCGGGGTCGATGACCTCGCCCAGGCACCAGGCGACGCCGGGTTCCCAGGGCAGCGCCCTGATGGTGGCGAGGTCGGGGCGGACCGAGATGTCGGGAAGGCCGGCGTCCAGGCCGCCGGCGACGGGGACCACGTCACCTTGGGGGCTGGTGTGGTAGACGGCGCGGCAGAAGGCCAGCCCGTGCTCGCATGCGCCGGCCAGGTGGTCCACGAGGACGTCCCTGGCCCGGTCGGCGCCGATGAGGTCGGGGTAGACCACGCGGACGACGTCCACGCCGAGTTCGGTCAGGCGGGTCGTATGCCGGTGGATGTCCGGGTCGTCATGCGTGCTCACCGGCGTCTCCTCGAGGGTGGGCGAATCGGCGGAACTCTTGTTTGAGGCCAAACGATATGTGGAGACCCTGGGCCTGGCAAGAGTGGTCTTCGGCCCTTCCTCTTGCGGATTCTTGACCCGGGCACCGCCGTCTCCTTATCTTGTTTGGACTCAAACGAGTTTGGAGGTGTGGCTCATGAAGGTCGTCGTCGACATGACCAGATGCCAGGACCACGGGCAGTGCGTGTTCGCCGCTCCCGAGGTGTTCCAGCTCGACGACTCCGGGCACCTGGCGTACGTCGCCGACCCGGACGAGTCGTTGCGCTCCGAGGTCGAGGACGCGGCGGACGTCTGCCCCCTCCAGGCCATCCGGGTCGAGGCGTGAGCGTCCTCGTCGTCGGCGCCTCGATGAGCGGCCTGCGCGCGGCCGAGCGGTTGCGCGCGGCGGGCTGGTCCGGGCCCATCACCGTCGTTGGCGAGGAGCCGCACATGCCCTACAACCGGCCGCCCCTGTCGAAGGCGGTCCTGGCAGGCAAGGAGCCGTTCGAGTCGCTGGCGCTCCGGCCCCGCGCCAGCCTCGCCGACGCCGCGTGGGTCCTCGGCACGCCTGTCACCACCTCCGACCTGGCCGGGCGGGTCGTCGGCCTGGCCGACGGGACCGAGCTGCCCTTCGACGGCCTGGTCATCGCCACCGGGGTACGCCCCCGGCGGCTGCGCTGCCCCGGGCCGGCCCGGGGACGACACGCGGTGCGCACCATGGAGGACGCCCGCGCGCTGCGAACGGAGCTGGCCCGCCCGGGAGCGCGCGTGGTCGTGGCCGGTGCCGGATTCATCGGCTGCGAGGTCGCCGCCACCGCCGTCGCGCTCGGCGCCGCCGAGGTCACCGTGGCCGACACTGAACCGCTGCCCATGCTCCGGCCCCTCGGCGAGCTGCTGGCCCGCGAGCTGCTGCGCCGCCACGAGCGACGCGGGGTGCGCTTCGCCCTCGGCGCCGCCGTGACGAGCTTCGACGGAGAGGAGCGGGTGACCGGCGTGCGGCTCGCGGACGGGCGGATCCTGGGCGCCGACGTGGTGGTGGAGGCCGTGGGCTCGATCCCCAACACCGAGTGGCTGCGCGGCAACGGCCTGGACCTCACCGACGGCGTGCGCACCGACCAGCTGCTGCGCGCGGGCGGCCTGCCGCACGTCGTGGCGGTGGGCGACGTCGCTCGTTTCCCCAACGCCCGCTACGACGCGGTGCCGCGCCGCATCGAGCACTGGTCGATGTCCGCGGACACCGCCAAGCGCGCCGCCAAGAGCCTGGCGGCCCACCTCGCGGGAGCCGCCCCCGATCCCGAGCCGTTCGCGCCGCTGCCCACCTTCTGGAGCGACCAGCACGACTTCCGCCTGCAGTCCTTCGGCGCCCCGGCACTCGGCCGGGACGACACCCGCGTTCTCGACGGCGAACCAGGCGGGGATCTGGTGGTCGGCTACCACCGCTCCGGCCGCCTGGTCGGCGTCGTGGCCCTCGGCGGTTCCGCCGCCGCCGCGGCTGCCCGCCACCGCTCCACCCTGCTCAAGCAGCCCGCCCTCACCGCGTAAGGAACCTTATGTCCTTCTGGTATCCGCAGACGCCCACCGGCCGGTCCTCGCTGATCCCCGCACCTCCGTGGCACTACTCCGGCGATCTGCTCACCGTCGAGTACCGCACCGACCCGGCCCGGGTGCGCGAGTTGCTGCCCGCGCCGCTGGAACCCGCGGAGGAAGATCCCGGCGCGGTCGCGCTCATCTGGGCCGACTGGCAGTCCTGCGCCGCCTCGGGGGAGGAACTGCTCGACCCGGTACGCGCTCAGTACAAGGAGGCGTTCGCGGTCGTGCGCTGCTCCTACCGGGGGCGCACCTACTCCCGCTGCGTCTACATCTGGGTGGACAAGGACTTCGCCATCGCCCGCGGCATCCACCAGGGCTACCCGAAGAAGCTCGGCTCCATCCACCTGACCCGCCCGCACCCGTACGGGCCCGCGCCGCGCATCGAGGCCGGCGCCCGCTTCGGCGCGACGCTGGCCGCCGCCGATCGCCATCTCGCCCGGACGGTCGTGACGCTGCGCGAGCCCGCGGAGAGCAACGGCTTCGTCAACGACCACCCGATGGCCCACCACCGCCGCCTGCCCTCGGTCGAGAAGGGCGCGGGGCTCGTGCTCGACGAACTGATCGCCTCCGGCGCTGCCTCCTTCGAGGGAGGCACGCCGTGGAGAGGCGAAGCCGACCTGGAGCTGTTCGAGGCGCCCGCGGAAGAGCTGGCCCGGCTGGAGGTCCGCGAACCCATCGCCGCCTACTACCGCCAGGTCGGCGTCGTCTGGGACGGCGGCACCGTACTGGAAACGAAGGAGCAGCCATGACCATCGCCGGCGTCGCCGTGGACACCCGGCACTGGATCGGCGGCGCCCGCGTCGCCTCAGCCGAGACCTTTCCCGACGAGTCGCCCATCGACGGCGGCGTCATCGCGGAGATCGCCCGTGGCGGACAGGCGGAGGCGGACGCCGCGGTCGCCGCCGCGCAGGAGGCGTTCCCCGCCTGGGCCGCCACCTCACGGCAAGAGCGCGCCACCTTGTTGCGCGCCATCGCCGAAGGTGTCGACAAGCGCCGGGAGGACCTGGCGATCGTCGAGACCACCGACAACGGCGCGCTGCTGCGTTCGCACTGGAGTGGCGTGATGCCGCGGGTCGCCCACAACTTCCGCTTCTTCGCCGACTGGCTGGAGGGCCTCGGCCACGACGACTTCACGACATATGTCGGCGGCTCCGCCGCGGGCCGCGGCCACACCAACCACGTCTCCTGGGACCCGGCCGGGCCGTGTGTGCTCATCACGCCGTGGAACGCGCCGCTCATGCTGGCCACCTGGAAGGTCGCCCCCGCGCTCGCCGCCGGCAACACGGTCGTGCTCAAGCCGGCCGAGTGGTCACCGCTGACCGCCTCGCTGCTGGCCGACATCGCGGCCGAGGCCGGGCTGCCCGCCGGGGTGCTCAACGTCGTCCAGGGCTACGGCGCCGAGATCGGGGCCGCGCTGGTGTCCCATCCAGGGGTGCGCCGCATCAGCTTCACCGGCTCCGTCCCCACGGCCCGGCGCATCGCCCGGGCGGCCGCCGCCAACCTCGTACCGGCGAGCTTCGAGCTGGGCGGCAAGTCGCCGCTGCTCGTCTTCGCCGACGCCGACCTCGACCTGGCCGTGGACCTGGCCGTCGAGCAGTACGACAACGCGGGCCAGGTCTGCCTGGCCGCCACCCGCCTGCTCGTGGAGTCCTCGATCGCCGAGGAGTTCACCCGCCGCTTCACCGCGAAAGCCGCGGCTCTGGTGCAGGGCGACCCGCGCGACGAGGCCACCGACGTCGGCCCCACCATCCACGCCCGCCAGCTCGACAAGATCGACGGCTTCGTCCGGCGGGCCCTGACGGCCGGAGCGCGCGCCGTCATCGGCGGCGAGCGCGCGGGCGGCCTCTATTACCAGCCGACCCTGCTCACCGACGTCGCCCAGGACAGCGAGATCGTCCAGGAGGAGGTCTTCGGCCCGGTGCTGACCCTGCAGACCTTCGACACCGAGGACGAGGCGATCCGGCTGGCCAACGACACCCGCTTCGGCCTGGCCGCCACGCTCGCCACCGGCAACCGCGACCGCGCCGACCGGGTCTCCGCCCGGCTGGTCGCCGGGACCGTCTGGGTGAACTGCTTCTTCGTCCGCGACCTGCGCGCACCCTTCGGCGGCTCGCGCGAGTCGGGCATCGGCCGCGAGGGCGGCACCTGGAGCTTCGACTTCTACTGCGACATCAAGAACACCGTGACCGCCGCGAAGGGATGGCACGACCATGGGTGAGATCGCCGGGGCGGGCCTGCTCGCGCACGTCCCCACCATCGTGCTCCCCGAGCAGGACCGGCTGGAGCTGAACGAGGGCAAGGAGATCACTCTCGTCACCGGCCTGCGCGAGCTGCGCAGGGAGGTCTTCGAGACCCTCGACTACGACACCGTCGTCGTGCTCGACTCGCACTGGGCCACGACCGTGGAGTTCGTGGTCACCGCGCAACAGCGCCGCGCCGGACTGTTCACCTCCGAGGAACTGCCCCGCGGCATGTGCCGCATGCCGTACGACTTCCCCGGCGATCCCGAACTCGCGCACAACGTGGCCGCCTTCGCCGGCGAGCACGGCACCTGGATCACCCCGATCGACGACGAGTACCTGCCGATCTACTACGCCACCGTCAACCTGTGGAAGTTCCTCGGCGAGGGACTGCCCGACAAGCGCTGGGTGTCGATCGGCGTCTGCCAGACCGGCGACATGGAGGATCACCTGCGCCTGGGCCGCGCCCTGGCCGACGGCATCGCCGCCACCCCCGGCCGCCAGGTGCTGCTCATCGCCTCCGGCGCGCTGTCGCACACCTTCTGGCCGCTGCGCGAGCTGCGCGACCACGAGGCCAGCGACCCCGTCCACATCCGCACCCCCGAAGCCCGCGAGGCGGATTACGAGCGCATCGCCTGGCTCAAGCAGGGCCGCCACGACCGAGTCCTCGACACCATGCCCGAGTTCTGGCAGTACAAGCCCGAAGCCCGCTTCTCCCACTACCTCATGCTGGCCGGCGCCCTCGGCGAGCGCGCCTGCACCGCCCCCGCCCGCCAGTACGGCCAGTACGAGAACTCCGTCGGCACCGGCCAGGTCCACCTCTGGTTCGACCGTCCTGCCGCCGGCTGGACCGCCCCCCGCGAGGAGAACGCCCATGCCTGAGTACCGCCGCATCCTGCTGGGCGGCGCAGTCGTCGAAACCGTCCGCGACGGGGACGAACTCATCGCCGGCGACGGCCGCCGCGTCAGGATCGACGACGCCGCGCACCTGCCACCGGTCGTCCCCTCGAAGATCATCGCGGTGCACCTCAACCACCGCAGCCGGGTCGAGGAGTTCCAGATCAAGCTGCCGGCCACGCCGACGTACTTCCACAAGCCGACCTCCTCGCTCAACGCCCACCGCGGTGACGTCGTCCGCCCCGAGGGCTGCAAGTGGCTCAACTACGAGGGCGAGGTGGCCATCGTCATCGGCCGTACCTGCCGCAACGTCTCCCCGGCCGAGGCGGGGCAGTACATCGCCGGCTACACCGTCGCCAACGACTTCGGGCTGCACGACTTCCGCGACACCGACGCCGGTTCCATGCTGCGGGTCAAGGGCTCCGACACCCTGTGCCCGCTCGGCCCCGGCCTGGTCACCGGCTGGGACTTCCACGGCAAGTACCTGCGCACCTACGTCAACGGCAGCCTCGTCCAGGACGGCTCCACCGACGAGATGACGTGGGACATGCGCTACCTGGTCGCCGACATCGCCCGCACGATCACCCTGTCACCCGGTGACGTGCTGCTGTCCGGCACGCCCGCCCACTCCCGGCCTGTGCAGCCAGGGGATCTGGTCGAGGTCGAGGTGGAAGGGCTGGGACGGCTGGCCAACCGCGTCGTCACCGGCACCGCGGCCATCCGCGCCGACGTCGGCGCCCAGCCGACCGAATCGGAAGAGGTGCTGTCCACCGCGCTCGGCGGCGACTGGGAGTTCCGCGGCATCCGCCCGCCCCGCCGCGCCTGACCCGTCCCGCCCCCTTGACCTTCTCCCCTGGAGGACACTCCGATGCCCGACGCCGGACACGACGACTGGACCGGCCGCGCCGCGCGGCTGAGACTCCCCTCCGCCCACCACATCGCGGGCACGGACGAGCCCGGAGGCGGCGCCACGTTCACGGTCGTCTCGCCCCGGGACGGCCGGGCCCTGGCCGAGGCCGCCGACGCCGGGCGAGAGGAGGTGGAGCACGCCGTGGCCGCCACCCGCCGGGCCTTCGACCACGGCCCGTGGCCCCGCCTGGCGCCCGCCGAACGCGGCCGCGTCCTGCTGCGCCTCGCCGACCTGATGGAGGACCACCGCGAGGACCTGGCGCTGACCATCAGCCTGGAGATGGGCAAACCCATCAAGGACGCCTACACGATCGAACTGCGCGCCGCCATCTCCACCTTCCGCTGGTACGGCCAGCTCGCCGACAAGCTCACCGACGCCTCCCCGCACGCCGCCCCCGACGTCCTGGCGCTGGTCACCCGCGAGCCCTCCGGCGTGGTCGGCGCGGTCGTACCGTGGAACTTCCCCCTCACCATCGCCGCGTGGAAGGTCGCCCCCGCCCTGGCCACCGGCTGCACGGTGGTGCTCAAGCCCTCAGAACGCACGCCCCTGTCGGCCCTCATGCTGGCGCGGCTGGCCACCGAGGCCGGCCTGCCGCCCGGCGCGTTCAACGTCGTCACCGGGAACGGCCCCGCCGCCGGGCGCGCGCTGGGCCTGCACCCGGACGTGGACGTGCTCGCCTTCACCGGCTCCACCGCCGTCGGCCGCCACTTCCTGCGCTACTCCGCCGACTCCAACCTCAAACGCGTCTGGCTGGAACTCGGTGGCAAGTCGCCCAACATCATCCTGCCCGACGCGCCCGACCTCGACCGGAGCGCCGCCACGGCCGCGTGGGGCATCTTCTTCAACCAGGGCCAGATGTGCACCGCCCCCTCGCGCCTGCTCGTCCACACCTCGATCGCCGAACGCGTGACCGACGCCGTCGTGGCCCGCGCCCGCGCCCTGCGGGCGGGCGACCCCCTGGACCCGGCGACCGAGCTGGGACCGCTGGCCGGCGAGGACCACCTCGCACGGGTGCTCGGCCACGTCGGCGCCGGTGTCGAGGAGGGCGCCCGGTTGCGCACCGGCGGATCGCGCGGGCCGAGCCCCCGCCACCTGGAGCCGACCGTGTTCGACCGGGTCACCCCCGGCATGCGGCTGGCCCGCGAGGAGGTCTTCGGCCCGGTGCTGTCCGTGCTCACCTTCGACGACCTGGACGAGGCGGTCGCGCTGGCCAACGCCACCGAGTACGGCCTGGCCGCCGGCCTGTGGACCGCGAACCTGACCACCGCCCACCAGGTCGCCCGCGCCCTGCGCGCCGGCACGGTATGGGTGAACTGCTACGAGGAAGGCGACCTGACCGTGCCGTTCGGCGGGATGAAGCAGTCCGGCAACGGCCGCGACAAGTCGGTCCACGCCCTGGAGAAGTACACCGACCTCAAGACCACGTGGATCCGGTTGTGAGACCCCTGATCGCCATCCCCGCCCGCTTCTCCGCCTCGGCCTCCGCGCTGCGCCACGCCGCCGAGGTCAACGCGCGCGCCCTCGTCGGAGCCGTCTGGCGGGCGGGCGGTGAACCCGTCACGCTGCACCCGCACGCCCCCGGCGGTCGCGCCGACCCGGTCGAGGTGGCCGGCCGGCTGTCCCGCTTCGACGCCGTCCTGCTGCCGGGCGGAGGCGATCTCGCCCCACACCGCTACGGCGCGGGACGCGTACACGACAGCGTCTACGATGTGGACGACGAGCAGGACGGCTTCGACCTGGAGGCGGCCCGCCAGGCCCTGGCGCTCGGCCTGCCCCTGCTGGCCGTCTGCCGCGGCCTGCACGTCGTCAACACCGTGTTCGGTGGCACGCTGGAGCAGGACATGGGCGATACGGGTCACCGGCATGTCGTGCACCCGGTCGCCGTACTGCCGGGGTCGTCGCTCGAACGGGTGACCGGCGCGCAGAAGGTGCGCGCGTCCTGCTACCACCACCAGAGGGTGGCCCGGCTCGGCACGAACCTGGCCGTCACGGCCGAGGCGGCCGACGGGACCATCGAGGCCGTCGAAGCCCCCGGCGCACCCTCCTGGTTCCTCGCCGTGCAGTGGCACCCGGAGGACACCGACGGCGAGGACGACGCGCAACGAGCCCTCTTCGCCGCCTTCGTCGGCGCGGCCCGCCGCCGCTGATCAGCCGCTCTGACGGCGGCGGCGGCCGCTGCGGCGCGGGGCCGGCTCGGCACCGCCCAGCAGCGCCAGCCGCCGCTCCTCGCCATGCTCCTCCACCTGCAGGACGACCTGGCGCAACCCGTTCGCCAGGGCGCGGCAGGCGTCCTCGTCGAGCCGCGAGGTCACGAACGTCTCCTCGGCGTTGAACTCCGGAAAGACCCGCCGCATCAGCTCCTCACCCTCCGCCGTGAGGCTGAGCAGCAGCAGCCTGCCGTCCGACGGATGCTCCGAGCGCCTGACCAGCCCACGCGACTCCAGCGTACGGATGACGCCGGTCAGTGTGCCTTTGGAGATCCCGGACTCCTCCGCCACGTGGCGGCTCTCCGACTCGCCCCAGATCCAGATCACCCACAGCACCACGAACGCGGTCCAGGTCAGATCGCTGCTGCGCAGGACCGCGTTCTCCAGATGCTGGCGGACCGCCGCCGCGGCGCGGTAGATGTTGGCCACGACCGCCATGCTCCGGTGGTTGACCGGCGTGCCGCCGAGTTTCGCCTCGACCAGCTTCTCCGCCTCGGTGATGGACCGTTGCCCGGGCACGCGGCCTCCCTAAACCGGCACACGAAAATCGTTCGACTCCAAATTATACGGTCGGATGCCGCGCATGAGCTCGATCGTCGGCCGGCTCAGACGACGAGGGGCGCATGCAGGAGGAACAGGGCGTACGCGGCCAGCGTGGAGTCATCGGTGACCACCCCGTCGCGGACCATGCGTTCGAACTCCGCCCGCGAGAACCACTGACGCCGCAGATCCTGCTCTTCGGCCTCCGGTCTCGCTTCCCCGTGGGTCAGCTGCGAGGCCACGAACACATTGAAGCCCTGTGACGACATGCCGGTCGCGCAGTTGAGCCGTCCCAGATGCCGCATCGCCCCGGCCGTGATGCCGGTTTCCTCGTGCAGCTCCTGCCGAGCCACCGCTTCGGGATCGCCCGTGGCCAGACCGGGCAGCGCTCCTTGGACGAACTCCCACGATCGGGCACGCACCGGATACCGATACTGCTCCACCAGATGGAAACCGTCGTTCTCGACCGCGATGACCAGCGCGAAATCGGGCTTGTCCACGTAGCTGTAGACGCCTTCACCCCCGTCCAGGCGGGCGATCCGGTCTTCGCGCAGCCGCATGTACGGCGACTCGTAGACCACCTTCGTGGAGATCTGGCGGATGGCGTGCTTGACGTCCGGCTCCATGGTCTCACCCTTCCTTCATCTCAACGAGTAGCAGTATAGCTGTATATACAGTTAGTGTACGATTGTCCATGTGAACGCGACAGCCAAGCGGCCCGAGGATTTCGCCCCTCGCTACTTCGTCATCGAACAGGCACTGCGCGAGCGCATCGCCGCCGCGCAGCCAGGCGACGCGCTGCCCTCGGAGACGGAGTTGAGCGAAGAGTTCGCCGTCAGCAGGATGACCGCTCGTGTGGCCGTGCAGCGCCTGGTCGCCGACGGTCTGGTGGTCCGGAGCCCGGGCCGGGGCACCTTCGTGGCTCCGCCGCCGGGCAGCCGCCGCGCCGAGAGCCTGGTGCGGTTCAGCGAGGAGATCCGCAGGCGCGGGCAGCGGCCTTCCTCCCGGCTGCTCACGGCCGGCACGCGCCCCGCCACCGCGCAGGAGACCGACCGGCTGCGGCTGGGCAAGCGAGCCCGGGTCATCGCCGTCGAACGCGTCCGGCTCGCGGACGAGGTACCGATCGCCCTCGAACGCGCGGTGTTCCCCGGCGGCCTGCGCGGTCTGCTGGAGGCCGACCTCGAGCACGGCTCCCTGCACGCCACACTGATCGAGCTCGGCCACACCCCGGCCCGCGGCCACGCCCGCATCGGCGCCCGAGCCGCGAGCGAGGATGAGGCCGCCCTGCTCGCTGTAGACCCCGGCGCACCGCTGCTCGTCGAGCACCGCCTCATCCTCGATCAGCACGACGAGCCGGTGGAGCTCACCGACACCCTCTACGTCGCCGTCCGCTACGGGCTCGACGTCGCCTTCACCGTCGAGTCCCCGGCGAGCGACCCCCTCCGCCCCTGAACGTCACCCCCACCCATCCCCGATGACCACCAAGGGAGCCAGACAACCGTGATCCGCACCGTCGCCGACGTCGCCAAGATGATCGATCACTCGCTGCTGCGGCCTGAGCTGACCAGCGACGACGTACGAGCGGGATGCGACCTGGCCGCCCGCTACAACGTCGCGTCCGTCTGCGTCAAACCGTGTGACGTGCAGTCGGCCGCCGAGCGGCTCACGGGCAGCGGCGTGGCGGTCGGCACGGTGGTCGGCTTCCCGCACGGCTCCTCCTCCCCACGCGTCAAAGCGGCCGAGGCGCGCGCCGCCGTCCACGACGGAGCCGGGGAGCTCGACATGGTGCTCAACATCGGACGCCTGCGCGCCGGCGAAGACGAGGCCGTGCTCGCCGACATCCGTGCCGTCGTGGAGTCGGTCCCCGGCATCGTGGTGAAGGTCATCTTCGAGAACGCCTACCTCACCGATGACGAGAAGATCCGGGCCTGCCAGCTCAGTGAGCAAGCCGGCGCCACGTACGTCAAGACCTCCACCGGGTTCGCGTCCGGCGGCGCGACCCTGGCCGACATCCGGCTCATGCGCGCCCATGTCTCCGACCGGGTCAAGGTCAAGGCCGCCGGCGGCATCCGCACCCTGGACGTGCTGCTGAAGTTCAACGAGGCGGGCGCCACCCGCTTCGGCGCCACCGCCACCGCGGCGATCCTGGACGACCTCAGCGCGCGGCTCACGCGCCAGGGGCACGCGGGCGATTCATGCTGATAGAGCATTCACGCGGGGGCGACGCTGGGCGCTGGGTCGCGGACTGCCTCACCGTGTTCGTGGAGGCGTGAAGCTCCCCGCATTCGGCCGGCTGATGGTGCGAAGTCATCGGCCTGCTGGGGGATGCACGGTGTCGATGAGGTCGGTCAGGAACGCGTCGAGGCCATATGCCTTGAGCGTCTCGGACACAGCCCGGACAAGCGATCGAGCCGCCCGGAGCGGGGCGTAGCAAGCCAGCGGATCGGCATAACAACGCGGTTGCGCAAGACTGGGCGTTCACGCACCAAAAGCAATTGCATGAGATGCGACTGGAGGCGACAGACGGCTACCCACGTGAGGATGCCGAGTGGTCGTTCGACTTCACTCGACGGCACGATCAGCTATTTCCTGTTGCGCAAGACCTCTGGAAGAAGGGCAAGCTGCGTGACAAGGCGAGGAGAGACTGCGATCAGAAAATAGGCAACGTCCCGAAGCGCGCCAAGCTGTAGAGCTTGATGCATCGGAGGGCGTACACCTATCCGTATTGGTCTAGATCGGTGCAGAGGGAAACTAACTAGTGGTCCGCCCTATCAGACTCTTCGCTGTTGTTGTAGTCGCCATGGTAACCCGCTTCACAGCATCGCAACGGGTGGCCAGGGGCGAGATATACACCGAATTTCTGAGCCGGGGCTAGGCTCAGGTGAACAAAGCGGATCAGTCAGTGTGCGGCGGTTGCATCGACGGCGTGACAATCAATTTGGATGGTAAGATCATCGATGTCACTAGTACTGTAAGGCAAGACGCGCTGGTCGAAGTTCGGGCTGTGTTCAGGTTGTAAAACCGAAGAAGGATTGCGCGTCTCGAAGTGGCGATTCTCCTTCTGAGGCTTTGTAACACGCTCCTGTGTCATTTTCGTGACACATTGATTTCGTGTTGCAATTGGCAGATCGGCCGCTGGTTACGCGAATGTAAGCGGGGTTGAGGTGTCCGCGGGCACGTCGGATGGGGCGCAGCGGTTGCGTAGCCGTTGGTTCTCGGGATTGCGGAAGCGCCAGCCGTTCGAGTTCGGGCAGGGCAGAGGCGGCACAGCGGTCGCTCACCTGGCCGGCCATGGGGAGTCACGGCCGCCGCCCTGGTCTTCACGGTGAAAGCCGGCGAGGCCGGCCACCGCCTGCCGGCTCGGCAACGCCGTACAGGACGGGGGAGCGCTGAGGCCCGCCTAGTTGATCGTCGAGAGGAGCCACCCGAGCGTCGTGTTGATCAATTCGGCGAATTGGTCGGGATAGATGGCGAACAAGGCGATGAAGACGACGATCGCCGGGACCACGGCCACGTAGCCGAGGACGAGCCCCGCCACTCCCACGCCGTGGCCGGACCTGGCGCCGTTCTTGGTCTGCCTGGCGGCCACGTGGCCCAGAATGATCGCGATGATGGACGGCAGGCCGGCGAGGCACCAGCCGCCCAGCAGGCCGAGGATCCCGAACACCAGGGCGGCGGCGGCCAAGCCCGACGATCGTGGCGCGGCGGCGGGTGGAGGAGGCGGAGGCGGATACATGCGTCATCATCCTCCTGAGAGGGCGTCAACCGACACGATCCTCCATTCCCGCCCGCTGATCAATCGGGTTCCGGAAGGCGAGGACCGCGGCTACCCTCCGGTGCACGTTCCCGCTGTTCTGCAGCTCCGGCTTGGTCATGATGGCGTTCACGTACTTCTCCACCGACCAGATCGGCAGGTGCCGGGCCCAGGCGATGGTCGAGTTCGAACGCCGTGCGCACGCTCTGCGCCGCACGGCGCATCCCCACCCGCGCTTCCGAACCCGTACAACTCAACCTGATCTGGATGGAATTCTGATGGTTGCGGCCAGCATGACCACGGCGATGACCAGGCCCAGTACGTCCACCGCCAGGCCGCGTTGCTTGCCCGGTACGCGTTTGGCGGCGTCTTTTCCGGTGGTGGAGGCGGGGACGCAGGCCGCGACGTGGACGCTCTGGGTGTCCAGCACGACCAGGCTCGGGTCGGCTAATCGTTTCTTCTTCTCGCGCAGGTGCCAGCGCAGCAGGTCGTGGATCGTCTTGTCGGTGCCGTCGTCGCGCCACTTGCGGAAGTAGTAGTACGTCGCGCTCTTGGGCGGCAGGTCATGCGGGGGGTAGTCCCATTGCACGCCGGTCCGTCCCTGGTAGCGGATGGCGTTGACGATCTCACGCAGTTCGTAGTTGCCCTGGTAGCCGCGACGGACGGGTGCGCGGCCTTCTATGCGGTGAGTACCGGTTCGATCAACGCCCACTGCACGTCGGATAGGTCGCTCGGGTACTGCTTGCGCTCAGCCACCCACCCATCACAGCACGGCCGGACCCGCCAACCGGTAACACTGCAAATCCCTACGATCACACTGCGACATCACCGGCATACGCTCGCAAACTGCACTCTCACCACATGAGAACGCTTCGGCCCTGATGGGGTCGGTTGGAGGTCGTTCGGCAATTTTCCGCGAATTGCCTGGCAGACTGGTGCAATAGAAGGCATGTCCCGATCTCCCCGTGTGCTGCCGCGCGGGCTCATTGCAGCGGCCGCGGTCATCGTCGCGGTCGTGGCGGTTCGCGCTCGCCGCGGAGCCCCAACCGCGACCCCTACACCCGTCAGCAACACACAGGAGAACACTGCGAGCGCTACGCCGCAGGACCCACCTGTGCATGTCCCGCCCCGTGGGCGCCGGCTAGGCCGTGTTTCGAAAGATCACGTGTGAGGCGTGTCGGTGATCGTTGAACGAAGAGGTCTCCGGTAGTTGGTTCAACGACCAAGAAGAACGAA